>DASYDX010000187.1:0-11148 GCA_036499345.1 Rhizomicrobium sp. | reverse complement strand
ATTTGCCGTCTGGCCGATTAGGTTCGCGGGCGATGGGGGCATCGGCGGCATGACACAGATATCGGGCAAGGGCGGCGTGTGGGTCGCGGTCGCGTCGCTGTTGGTGGCGATGTTCTGCTTTCAGATCGGCGCGTCGGTTGCCAAGCAGCTTTTCCCCGTGGTGGGGGCGCAGGGTGCGGTGGCGCTGCGTGTCGGGCTGTCGGCGCTGATCATGATCCCCTTTGCGCGGCCCTGGCGCGCCAAGCTGACAAAAGACAATTGGCAGCCGCTGGTGGTCTATGGCGTCGCCATGGGGATGATGAATTTCCTGTTCTATATGGCGCTGAAGACCATTCCGCTCGGCATTGCGGTGGCGCTGGAATTTTCCGGGCCGCTGTCGGTGGCGCTGATTCATTCGCGCCGCAAGCTGGATTTCTTTTGGGTGGCGCTGGCGGTGATCGGCTTGTTGCTGCTGTTGCCGATTCACCAAGGCGCGGCACATCTGGATTGGGGCGGTGTGGCGTTGGCGTTCGGTGCGGGCGTGTGCTGGGCGCTCTATATCGTGTTCGGTCAGAAGTCGGGCGCGGCGCATGGGCAATATGCGACATCGCTGGGCGTGATGGTGGCGGGCGCGGTGATCTTTCCCATCGGATTGGCGCATGCGGGCACGGCGATGTTCCGGCCCGATGTGCTGCCCTTGGGCATCGGCGTCGCGATATTATCCAGCGCGGTGCCGTACAGCTTGGAGATGATCGGGCTGCGGCGGCTTCCCGCCCAGGCTTTCGGCACTTTGATGAGTCTGGAGCCCGCAGCGGGCGCGTTGATGGGATTGCTGCTGCTGGGCGAGCATCTGACGGTGCTGGAATGGTTCGCCATCGCGCTGGTGGTGGCGGCATCGATGGGCACGGCGCTGACCGTCAAAAGCGGCGAAGCGCATCCCAGACTTCCCGATTGAAGAAGGCTGCCGGATTAGAAGATTATCGTGGGTGGTCCGCCATCGCGCGCAAACGCGATAGCATCTGCGGCGACCCTTCGACCGGATCTGATCCCGGAGCGTACCAATGCCAGCTTGATGCGGCCAGCATGTGTTTTACATGATCCGTATCCGCAGTGATCCTACGGCCAACCTTGGCCGGGCAGTGAAAAAATCGGGGAGATGCATTGTCGGTATCCGCGAGTGATGGATCGATCTCCGCGACCACAGTTTCCGGTTTGGTGGTTATGATGTATCGGCGTCCATTGACTGACGCGACGCGGATCGTGGCTCGGTCTTGCCGTTCAGGCATCCCGTTTGACGCCGCCAAAGCTATTTTGCCGTCCCAACGCGCGCCATATGTGGGCCAGTCGGATGCGCGCTCCATAGCAAAAGCGGCTCCTTGAACATGCCCGGCAGAAGAAAGAAGGCCGCTATATTGTGTTGTTTCCTCGTGCGTTCTGGCGGTGCCGGACATAAACGCGAATTCCACGCCGCCCCAGCGTGCCCTGGGCGCGAGTGTGAAAGTCGTGAAAATGATTTTGTGGCCAAGATATTGTTTGCCGTTCCGCAGATTTCGGCCGGCGCTGATGTATCTGACGTTACTGAATTGCAGCGGGATCAGATTGTTGAACAGTTGATCGCAAATGGTGTCGTCAGACGAGGCTGTGGTATTCGTCGCCCAGCTTGGCTGAACTAGCGCCAGAAAAGTCGCGATCCAAAGGCCGCGCATATCTGCGTTTCCTATTGCGCCGGTGTCGCGCCTGCGACCGCTTGATGCCGCTCCAGCCAGCGCACCACCACCGACTGAAGCGCGATGCGCTTGTCGGAATAGGAATGGTCGGTGGCCATATGCTCTTCGGTGACATCGCTGTCGCCCGCGGTGCGCAGGGCCTGGGCCAGACGCTGATTGTCGGGCGTCAATCCGTCATCGGCGGTGAGGATCAAGGCGGGGCGCGATTTCAGCGCCTCGGTGAAATCCACGAAATCCCATTTGGGGCCGTTGGCGACCAATTCGTCCATCAGGGCGTCGGGCGTGGTGGCCAGCGGAATGACTTCGTCGCGGAAACCGCCATCCAGCTGTTTCTTGCGGAATTCCGGATCGGCGTAATGCGATGTGCCCGAGCCCATGTCCCAGGCCGAGATCAGCACAAAGCCCGCCACGCGCGGATCGTGCGCCGTGGCGCTGGCCGTCATCATGCCGCCCATGCTGTGACCGATGACGAAGATGCGGCGCGGATCGAGATTGAATTTCGCCACGGTGGCGGGATCGCGCATAAAGGTGACGGCGGCGTCGGAATCCTCCATCGCATTGGAGAAGGAGAATTTGCCCGGGCTGCCCCAGCTGCCCCGGTAATGCAGAGTGAGCACTGTGAAACCGGCGCGGCGGATCGCCTGGGCCAGATCGAGGTTCTGCTCGTTTCCGGGGAAGCCATGAAACAGCACAACCGCCGGATGCGGCGACGCGCCCCCCGCCGTGTACAGCACCGCATTCATCGCCGAGCCATGGCTGTCGATGCGCACATCGGCCATGCCGGGCGGGTGCGCTTTATCGGGGCGCGGATCGACCAGAACCGCGCTGGGCATCTGGGCGGGGCGGGCCATCAGCGGCGTGCCAGGCAGGCCCGCGGCGAAGGCCGGGGTGGCGGGCGACAAAGCAGGCAGAAGCAAGGCGGCCAACAAGCCGGTGGCAAGACGCATGGCAGGATTTCCCTTTCGACCGCCCAAGTTTAGCCGGTCACCCCCCTCCGCGTCACGTGGGGTTGGGGCGTTGCTTCGCCCTTGGCTGGCGGGCTAATCAAACGGTCCTTGCAGCCACAGGCGGGCTTTAGCGCTCGTGGAAACCTTGCGCCCTGTTTTGAGACGGCTGTTATTCCAATGAATCATATCGATCCGCGTGGCAGGGAATTTTCATCTGAGGGGATTGCAGCGGAACATCGACGTAATAATTACGATTTTATCAGGCTGCTGGCCGCCTGTTTTGTTCTCTTCAGTCATATGTACGCACTCGTTGGCCAGCAGGAGCCAATTGTTGTGGGTGACTATACTTTTGGCGGTATCGGCCTCCTGATCTTTTTCTCTATCAGTGGATGCCTAGTCACCGTGAGTTGGTTGAATGATCCCGATCCGAAGCGATTTTTTGCACGGCGGTTTCTGCGCATTTGGCCTGCCTTGGCCGTTGTGGTTGTGCTAAGCGCATTCGTCATCGCGCCCAATTTCGGAGACAAGTCGCTAATCAGCCTTTTTTCGACTCGCCAGTTCTGGCTGTTTCTGAGCAACTTGACTTTCATTCCGCCCTACAAGGGGCTCGCTGGCTTTGCTGGCCACGCCATCAGCGATGTCAATGGCTCTCTCTGGACGATCCCTATCGAATTTCTTTGTTATGTCGTTACGGTTTTTATCATCGGCAGGAACTTGCAAAAAGGGCGCTGGAGATTGGTTGCGGCGATGGCGGCAATGGCACTCTATTATTTCGCAGTCGTATCGGGGCGCGACCTGTTGCATTTCATCGCTTCACATCTCTTTGTTGGGAGATTCTTGAGTTTGTGGCTGTTCTTCGCGGTGGGAGCTGCGATTGCTGTTTTTCTCGATGCCAAACCTAGATTAACCGCCGTGGCCGCAGGAGTTTTGATTGGCCTCCTATTCATTGCATTTGGGCAGCCCATAGTCGGGCTCCTTATTGCACTTCCGGTAGCAACCGTCGCGGTTGGCCAGGCCTCATGGCCGTTCGTTCGTGGCATCGGAAGGTGGGGCGATTTTTCTTATGGCCTGTATCTTTACGCGTGGCCTTGCCAGCAAATCGTTGTCCGTATTTTTCGAGACACGAAGCCAGTGTTTCTGGAGGCGGTTATTTCGCTGGGACTGGCTTTAATTTGCGCGGGAATATCATGGTTTATGGTCGAACGGCCCGCATTGCGTCTGAAGCCTCGCAGGTGAGTTTTAGCGCGAGCTTTCTTTATAAGCATAAGCTCCGATATCGATTTTGAGGCCACGCGGAGTGCCTTCAATATCAGCACTTGGCGCGCCATCGGAAGATCCTTCGCCCCGAGCGTCGGAGCGGCGGGAAGGATGGAAATCGAAGGCGAAGTTGTCAGGATCGAATTTTACGAAAATATCTTCAAAATCGTCAAAGGCACGGACCTTGAGATTGTGGTCCATGACCGCGCCTACCTGGTCCGGGTCGTTCTTACCCGTATTGATGTCTCGCGCGATATTGTTGCGGATAATCACGCTGCGCGGAGCGGCAGGTGGCGCATCCTTGCCCGGACTGTAAGTTATCCAAGTGTTGCGTTTGGGATTTGACGAGACGAGTGAGTTATTCAGAATGGAAACGTTTCGTGCGCCGTAAACGGTAATGCCGTGCCAAGCGCTGACCATGATGACATTATTGGAAATTTGAACGCCATCCCAGTTGCCGTTAAAGATCGTGATACCTTGAAGTGCGTCGGCAGGTAGCGGTAATCCCGGCATCGTCTGCCCAATTATTTCGTTTCCGGTAATGATCAAATCAGTATTCAAAAGTCCGGGGCGGTTGTTGAAATTCCAACCTTGAATGCCGTCATTGTGAACGCATTTGTTGTCACAAATGTCGTGCCCATTCGTTATCCGATTGTTTTCGATTCGGACGTGGCTACCGAAGTGATCGATTCCATCTGCGGCGTAATTATCGATAAGGTTGCCGCTGACGAGGATGTATTTTCCATTGTTGCCGATCTGATCTCCGCCTGTTTCCACGCCGCTCCAAACATTTGAAATCTTGTTTTCGACTATGGATAAGCACGATGCTTGCGTTGTGGAGACGCCTTGGGAAACGGCCGTTGCAGAACTCTTTCCAGAAATTTCCGGCTGCCAGGCAAGATCACCAGCTTTTGAGTGAACGGCATTATGCTCAAATATGATGTTATCGCTGTTGCCAATCGTCACGAGTGATTTATGAATCGTAGAGCCGTTGGGATAGACGCCATAATTGCTGAAGCCGGAGATGGTGACACCGGTGATGCGCCAATGGGACGCCGGGCGATAGCCGCCGATATTCAACTTCGAAAATCGTGGAGTTTGGCCAGCGGCAGCGGCGATGGTGATGAAGCCGCCCTGGTTCATGCCGGACAGGTTCAGATCGCCATAGTCTCCGGCCATCAGGCTGATCGTGTCGCCGGGTTTGGCGGCTTTGAGCGCCGAGGCGATATCGGAATAGCCGCCATCGCGGCGCGCGCCGGGATCGACCGTTAACGTCCGGCCCGATCCGGTACCCGGTGCCGAACAAATCGGGAAAAAGTCACTAGCCGATTTGGCCCAGGATTGCGTAGGGTAGCCGAAGGCGAGAAGGATCAGGCCGGTGCGCAAGGTCTTCATCGCAATTTCCGTTCGCAGCATGGCAAGCATTTCCATTTTTAGAGCCGCTCTGCATTGAAACGGCCGGCACCGGATGGGGTGTCATTATTAGGTCTGAGCGGCGAAATACAACACATGCCCGCGCGAAATAAGAAAGCGCGGACACATCGGAATTGGTGACGCCTCAGGTGGAACCGCAAACAGGGCATAAAGATGACGCAACCGCCACCGGGCGTGACGAAACCGTCATGGTTGACAGATCATCCGCGCCTGATCATGGCGGGCCTGTTCCTCGTCGCGATGGTTCCGTTGATGGCGACGCCGGTTTTGCCGTTGATCGATTTCTATGACCATATCGCGCGCTTTTTCGTGTTGGCGCATCTTTCGTCCGATTCCATTCTGCGGCTCTATTATCAGGCGCATTGGGTCCTGCAGCCCGACATCGGCACCGATTTGATCGGCACGCCGCTGTTGCGTGTGCTGCCGGCCTTGATGGCGGCGCATCTGGTGGCGGTGGGGATACTCGCCATCCTGTATGGCGGAGTTCTCTATTTCAATCATGCGTTGACGGGGCGCGCCTCGCTGCTGGTGGCGCTGCTGCTTTTGCCGCTGCTCTACAGCTATGTGTTCAACTGGGGCTTCGCCAATTTTTTGCTCAGCCTGGGTTTTGCCTTTTGGGCGGCGGGCTGGTGGGTTTCGCAGCGCCATCGGCCATGGCTGGCGATGCCGGTCGCGTGCATGGCCTCGGTGATCGTGTTTCTCAGCCACGGTCTTGCCTTTGCGCTTTACGGCATGATCGTCGCGTCGCTGGAGGTTGGCTTTTTCCTGAACGCGCCGGTTCGCAGGCCATTGGCGCTTTTGCGTGCGCTGGGTCTTTTGCTGCTGCAGGCGGTGATTCCGCTCAGCCTGTTTCTGCTCTGGTATGTTCAGCACGATCCCGGCCCGCCCATCACGTTTTCGACCATGATGCCGCATCCTGGTGATGGTGCGCCGCCCTTTCATGGCTATCACCGTTTCAGCACCATCTTCCGTGTGGAAGAGGGGCCGTTCCTCTGGTTCGATATTCTCACCTTCCTGCTGCAATTGGGGCTGGGTGCTGTGCTGGTCTGGCGGAAGGATCTCAACGTCGCGCGCCCGGCCTGGCTTCTTCTCGCCGTCGGCTCGGCTTTTATCGTGATCACGCCCACAGCGATGTTCGGGGTTTATTATATCGTCGACCGCATGCCGCTGTTCGTCGCGCTTTGTCTGCTGGGCGCGCTTTCCTTTCATCCGCGTGCCGACAATCGCACGCGGCGGATTCCAACCCGCGCGATTGTCGCCATGCTGGCCGTCATTGTGTTCGCACGATTGGCGGTGGTGGCATGGGACTGGCGGAGCTATGATGCGCAGCACCGCGAATTTCAGACCATTGCCGCGCAGATTCCGCCGGGTTCGCTGGCCATGGAAGTCATGGTGGGTTCGGGGCATCACGAGACCGGCGTTCCGCGCTGCGAGATGTATGGCCCGCTGATGATCGCCCAGCATGGTCAGGTCGGGCCTTTGTTCGCCTTTCAGGGGCAGCATCCGCTGCTTCTGAAAGATCCGCTGAAGACCGCAGTGGAGACGCTGGAAAGCCGCGCCCCGGTCCCCGGCGAGCGTGCCAGGGATTACAATCCCTATATCCGCGCCGCCGCCGCGTCCGGCTTCGATTATCTGCTGGTCTGCAATGCGCATCTTTTGCGACACCGGTTCCCCGACAATGTCACAGTCATGGAGAAGACGTCACACTTCGCGTTGCTGAAGGTGGTGAAATAAGCCTGGCGCGGACTTGTGCCGTCCCGGCGTTCCATGGTCTTGATCAGGCTATGATTTTGATCGCGGCCACCCCCAGATTCGGAAATACGCGCGCGGTGCCGCGATGAACGCGCTATTGGGCGAACGGCGCGGGGCGATCTGGGCTGCGGGCTGCGTCCTGCTGATGATCGTCCTGTTCTTGCCCGCCTGGATCAACCGCCAGCCGGTCCTCTATCCCGACAGTGTCGGCTATTTTCATGCCGGTTATGCCGCCGCCAAACAGGTCAAGCACGAAGCCGATATTCATGTGCGTCATCGACCGGCCGCCACCGCGCCCGTTCTGACGCGCCAGCAAAGCGAAGGCGTCGCCACCGCCCGTTCGGTTTATTATGGCGCGATCTTTGTCGCGGGCTATGTGCTGGGTGGCGTTTGGGCATTGGCGCTGGGTCAAGTTCTTCTCACGCTCGCCTGTCTGGTGCTGGCGGGGCGGCGCGCCATCGCGCTGGCGCCGCTGCCGCTGATGGGCGCGCTGTGCGCGATCGCGCTGCTGACCGGGCTGAATATTTTCGCCGTGACCGCGATGCCGGACGTCTTTGCCGGACTGATGCTGCTGTCCATGGTGATGCTGCTGGTCCATGGCCGCGAATTGCCGCGCTGGGAAAATGCCTTCTGGCTGGCGGTGGTGCTGCTCGCCTGTCTCTTTCACAAGGCGCATCTGGCGATCCTGGCGCTGACCTTGGCGGCGTCTCTGCTGCTGCCCTTTGTGCGGCGCGAAGGTTTGCGTGCGTTTCTGTTGCTGGCGGGGGCGGGGCTGGTCGCGCTGGGCGGGCATTATGCGGTGGATCTGGCGGTGCGTCAGGCCACAGGCAAATGGCCGGTCTCCACGCCCTTCGCGCTGGCGCGGATGGTGGGTGACGGCACGGCGGAGCAATATCTGCGCGATGTCTGCCCGACCCGGCATTTCGCCACCTGCGCCTATGTTTCGCGCATGCCGATGACCGAGAATGATTTCCTCTGGTCGCACGATCCGGATGTGGGCGTGATGGGTGTGGCCCCGGCCGAAACCCGCGCCGCCATCGCCGGGGAAGCCAACGCCATCGTGCTGGGCACGCTCACCGCCTATCCGCTGGAACAAGTGGCCGCCACGACGCGCAATGTGATGACGCAGTTGGGCGATGTGGGGGTGCGCGAATATCGCCTTCTGCCCACCGACACCATCGCGACCATTCCCATGTTGCGCTGGGCGTTGGATCGTTACGCCGCCAGCGGCATCGCCCAGGGCTGGTTTCCCCTGGATGAAATCAGCATCCTGATGCGCGCGGTCTATTTCGCCGCTCTGATCGGCATCGGCACATTGCTATGGCGGCGGCGCGGTGGACCTGTACTGGCCTCGGCCGAAGTGCGTCTGACATTGCTGCTGCTGGCCGGGATCGTCGCCAATGCGATCATATCGGGCGCGGTGGCGGGCGTGTTCGACCGGTATCAGGGCCGCATCGTCTGGCTAGCGCCGTTCGGCTTTGCCGTGCTGCTGGCTATGATGCTGAAGGAAAAGCGTCCGGAGAATAACGCGCTGAAATCGCGCTGAGTGCCGCTTAGCTGCTCATGAACTGAACGCAGACATAGGCGGCAAGCCATGCCAGCGCGACGGCGGTGATCGACGCCAGTACCAGCGCGCCCCATCCCAGGGGACTGAGAAATTGTTGCCGTTTGATCGCCCTGCCCATGCGCCATTAAGCGCGCGGCGCCCGGTCAACGTCAATGCGGATTCGCAGCGGCTATACGTCAGGATGAGCGACTAGTTTGTACGGCGGACGCAGTTCGCACTTTCCGATGTTTGTGCATTTTTTGTTGCGCGCCGATGACCTTTCGAATCCGCTTGTTGCTTCCTTGGGTTAGCAACACAGCATTTCTTCAGCGCCCGGTTTTGCGTGCCGGCGTGGGACTGTGTGCTCAACCTTCCCGCCCTTCCGTAGCGGCACGGCGGGCGGGCATCCTTCTCTGCCCCAAAAGAAAAGCCACGCGGGACAGCGATCCCGCGTGGCATTGGGTTCGATGGAAGGTCTTAAGCCGTGCGCGCCAGGGCGCCGCGACGGCGCATCAACAGGCCGATGCCGCCAAAACCCAAGAGGAGCATCGCCCAAGTGTCGGGCTCGGGCACCGCGGAGATGTTGATGCCGCCGATCACCGCGCCATACGCCGTGTTGTCGTTGGTGCCGACGAATTGCAGCTGGATATTGCCGGCGGTTGGGTTGGTGAAGCTGAACTGCTCCAGCGTCCAGCCCATGTTGGATTTGGAGAAGCCGGTCGTGTCGAAGGTGAAATCATAGCTGGTCAGATCGAACGCGGAATTGGTCACGAAGGCGCGCAGAGTTTTGATCGGATCGCCGCCATCGGGATTGCCGGCCAAATAAAAGCTGAGCTTGAAGCTGCCGGCGGCGACGGGAAAAATCTGGAAGATGTTACCCGGATAATTGCCGGCCAGATCGACGCTGCCGCCGCCCGTTGGCGGGGCCTGCCAGTAATTACCGATCAGATCGACGCTGCCATTGACGTGCCAAGGGCCGAAGGTGGTGTTGTTGTAAGTGGTGAACGGATTGCCGCCCGGCGGCGTGTCGAAATTTCCGTCTGGGACATTGGTCACCGCTTGTGCGGACGAGAAGCTTGCCAGGGCCGCGAAGGCTATGGCTGCCAGGAAGGTCGCGCGCATGATGATGTCCCCCTTTGATAGTGTTGTTAAATGTTTAGACCGTTCACTTTCGAAGGAATAGCGCGGAACTTGTCTAACTGAGGTTAACGCCGGTCTGGGAACTTGGCCCGGTGCGGTCAAACCCATGATACGCCAAGGGAAAAGGCACGCCCTGCTTTGGGGAAGCCCCTGCCTATTTATTTTCGTACGCTATGGGGCATTCGCGTTTGAGGGCCCGAGCACACTCGCCACGCTTATCCGCGGGCCATCGGACCATGGAGCGTGTTGCCGTCGATGTTCTGGAATTGCAGGGTGAGGGTGATGGGCCGGAGCAAGACGGAGGCTTTGACGATGCGCGACGGGATGAAAGCCAAACGTGTGCCCGCACTGGCGGTAGGCGCTTTGGCGCTGGGTTCGCTGGGCCTGGGCGCGCTGGCCGTGGGCGCGATGGCGATTGGCGCGCTGGCCATCCGGCGCGTCGCAATCAAGCATGCGCGCATCGGCAAGCTGGAAGTGGACGAGCTGGTGATCGCCAAGCTCATACGGCCGGAATGACGGCGTGATTGTGATCGAAACGCCGCGTCTGCATTTGCGGACCTGGGAAGAGGGCGATCTGCCCGAATTCGTCCGCGTCACCAACACCGACGCGGTGATGACGCATCTGGGCGGTGTGGCGTCGCCGGAGGATTGCCGCGCGTTGTTCGAGCGCATCCAGACCAGCCAGCGCGAGAATGGCTTCTGCTTCTGGCTGGTGGAGCGGCGCGAGGACGCGGCGCTTCTGGGCCTGTGCGGCTTCAAGCGTGGCACGGTCGATCCCATTGTCGGCGCGCTGGAGATCGGCTGGCGCTTTCGCCAGGATGCCTGGGGTCAGGGCTATGCCCGCGAGGCGGCGTCGGCCTGTCTGGATTGGGGCTGGCGCAACGTGTCTGATGACCGCATTGTTGCGATCACACTGGATGCCAACCGCGCCAGCTGGGGTTTGATGGAGCGGCTGGGGATGCGGCGCAACCGGGCGCTCGATTTCGACCATCCCAATTATGCGCCGGATCATCCTTGCTGCCCGCACATTACTTACGAGTTGACCCGCCCTTCATGACGGAGATTGCAGAATGAAACGATTGATCCTGGGCGCCGCGATGGCGTTGGCGATGATGGGCGGCGCGGCGCGGGCGGACGAAACCACCGACGACATCCATTGCCTGGTCATCTTCATGCAGATGAGCAACGCCCCGGAACAGGGCGCGCGCACCGGCGGGCTGATCGGGTCTTTCTATTATATGGGCAAGTTGGACGGCCATAGCCGAAGTCTGGATCTGGAAAACCGGATCGTGGCGGAAGTCGCCAAGATGAACGCGGCTTCGTTCCAGGCCGATGCCGCGCGCTGCGGCCGCGACATGACCAAGCG
>DASYDX010000186.1:0-27087 GCA_036499345.1 Rhizomicrobium sp. | reverse complement strand
CTCGCCGAAGCGATGGGCCATTGCGGCGAATGCCACACCCCGCGCAATCCGGCCTTTGCGATGAACAATCGCCGGAAATTCGCGGGCGCCCTGACCGCCGGTTGGCGCGCCTACAACATCACCGCCGACAAGAAGGCGGGGCTGGGCGATTGGAGCGACAATGATCTGGCGACCTATCTGTCCACCGGCCATGCCGAAGGCCATGGCGGCGCTTCCGGCCCGATGGGCGAAGCGTCCGACAACAGCCTGACCTTCCTCACCGCGGGCGATATCCGCGCCCTGGTCGTCTATCTGCGCAGCGTTCCTGCCAAGGACAGCGATCTGCCGCGGACCGTGACCACGGCGGCACCGGCTTCGCATCGCGAAGGCGCACCCACGGATGTCAACGACCGCGCGCGGGGCGAAAAGCTCTTCGCTGGGGCCTGCGCCAGCTGCCATGACTGGACCGGCATCAGCCCGCTCAGCAAATATGCGACCCTGACCGGCGCACGCGCCGTCAATGATCCTTCCGCCACCAATGTGGCACAGGCGATCATCAACGGTGTGGACCGCACCACGGCACAGGGCCACATCTTCATGCCCGCCTTTGGCGAAGCCTATTCCGACGATGAAATTGCGGCGGTCGCCAACTATGTCACCGCCCGGTTCGGGGCGGAGGGTGCAAAACTGAACGCGAAGGACATCGGTTCTTTGCGCAAGCAGGTCGCCCAGCAATAGTCTAAAGTCCTCCTCCGGCCCCATCGGCCGGAGGGGGTTTTTTCGTGCTTCTGCCTGCGCTTCCCATCGGCTTCGGCCTGGTCGCCGTCACCGCGCTTGCCGCGGGTCTGGCGCGCAAAACCTTCTTTCCTCCCTCGATTTTTCTGGTCCTGGTCGGCCTGGGGCTGGGTTTCATTCCCGGCATGCCCCGGATCGAGTTGAGACCGGACCTGGTTCTGACCCTGCTCCTGCCGCCGCTGCTCTATTCGGCAGGCGTGGGCATGAGCTGGAAGGGCTTTCGCGCCAACCTCAGACCCATTCTGCTTCTGGCCGTGGGCTGCGTGATCTTCACCGCGGCTTCGGTGGCAGCAGTTGCGCGCTATCTGCTCGATCTCAGCTGGGCCGTAGGTTTCGTGCTGGGCGCAATCGTGGCGCCGCCCGACGCCGTGGCCCCGATGGCAATCGCCAAGCGCTTTCCCATCCCCCGCCGTGTCCTCACCATTCTGGAAGGCGAAGGGCTGGTGAATGACGCCACCGCGCTGATCCTGTTCAGCTTCGCCGTCGCCGCCGTGATCGAAGGCGGCCAATTCTCGCCGACCGCTGCAGTGGGAAATTTTGCCGTCATTGTCGCGGGCGAGCTCGCCTGGGGTGTAGGCGTGGGCTGGGTCGCGTTGACCCTGCGCCGGATGGCCCAGGAACCGCGCGTGGAAATCGTGCTGGCGATGTTGACGCCTTACGCGGCCTTCTGGGTACCCGAAAGCCTGGGCGGCTCCGGCGTGCTGGCTGCCGTCACCGCGGGGCTTTTCGTCAGCTATAACGGTCCGCGCTTCATTTCATCCGCGACCCGTCTGCAAGGCTTTTTTGTCTGGGATCTTGTCGTCTATCTGATCGAAGGTGTGATTTTTCTCCTCACCGGCCTTCAGGCGCGGGTGATTGCCGACACGCTGGGCGAGGCGGATTGGATGCGGCTGGGCCTGGCCGCCGGTTCGGTCACCGTCGCGATCATCCTGGTGCGCTTTGTCTGGGTGTATGCGGGCACCTACCTGCCCTGCTGGATCTGGCCGAGCTGGCGCAAGCAAAACCCAGCACCGCCCTGGCAAGAGACATTCGCCATCGCCTTCACCGGCATCCGGGGTGTGGTGTCGCTGGCCGCCGTCCTTTCCATCCCGCTGATGTCGGGCGCCGCACCCTTTCCGGAACGCGGCTTGCTTCTGCTGGTGACCTTTGCCGTGATCTTGGTGACCTTGGTCGGCCAGGGCTTCACCTTCGCCTGGATCAACCGGAAACTGGGCCTCACGGCGCTGGGCAAGCGCGAAGCCGATCGCGACAAGCAGCGGGAAGTACAGGCCCGCGTCGCTGGTATCGACGCCGCGCTGTCGCGGCTGGATCGGTTGGAAAGCGCAGGGCTGGCGCCGGAGACGGTGGAAATTCTCCGCCGCCGGCATGCCGACCGGCGCGCATATTTTGTGGCGGCGTGCCGCGATCTGGAAAGCGGCGAAGCGGTCGCGCATTCGACCGCGCTGCAATTGGAATTCCTGGCGGTGGAGCGGTCGGCCATCGCCGATCTCTATGCCGATGGCTCGATTGAAGACGAGGCCCGGCGCCGGATCGAGCGGGAATTGGATTTGGACGAAAGCCGTATCCGCCACGCCGCGGAAAGCGGCACCAGCCGCGTGGCTTAAATCTTGGCGCCGCGGCTGCGCAGCAGCTTGGTCGCTTCCGCAACATCCTCGCGAATGCCGCGATTGAGCTTGCCGATGGTGACCACCGATTTCACAGACTCGGCATAGAGGCCCGGGATCGCGGCCCGGACCGCTTTCACCTGACCAGCATCGATGGCGATCTTGCTGCCATCCGGCTGGGTCAGCGCCACCTTGGTCAGGCCCGCCGAAACCGATTTGTCGTTCAGCGATTTCGCGATGCTGGCGATATAGCCGCGCGTCTCTTCCGGCAGCGGCCGCCCGCGATGCAGATGATCTTCGATATTGCCGGGCCCATCATTATACGCGGCGAACATGGCCGGATATCCGTACTTGAATTTCAGCCATTTGAGATAGGCGGCACCCGCAAAAATATTATCCCGCGCATCGAAGGGATCGGCGCCGAGCCGGTATTGCTCCGCCATCTCGCGATAGGTGCCCGTCATCAACTGCATAAGCCCCATGGCGCCCGCATCCGATACGATGGGCAGACCTTCAGCCAGCATGGTGCGCCCACCACTTTCCTGACGCATCACCGCGCGAATCCATTGCGCAGGCACGTTGAATTTCTTCGACGCTTCCACGATCAGCGGCTCCCAGCGCGCCATCAATTGCCCAGAAGACAGGTTTTGCTCCAGCGCAAACGCCGAAGGCTTTGCCGGCTTATTGATTGCGTCGCCGAACAGATGCGCCACCACAGGCACAGAGGGGCGTGCGGGCGCGACCCGGATTTGATGCATCGCAACGATCAGAGCCAGCGTCACGCTACCCAACAGGAGCAGGCGCACGAAATTTCGCGTCGGCAGCAGCGCGGGCGCGGTCGTTACAGGCGTACCAAGTGAAACTGCCGAACTGACAAGCGGAATTTTGCCGGACAAAACAACTTCCTTCTGCTGAAAAAGCCATTTGGGATCCCCTTCGGGATCGCTTCGGCTGGCGGCGCATTCTCGAAAGTTGCACCACTCTCTATCGCACCGCCCAAAACGGCGCAGGCATGACGATTTCTATAGCGATAATCGCACGGCGATAAAATAAAAAATGCATGTGGAATTGGAGGCTGTGCGAAACGGCCTTGAAAACTCTGGCGTTTTTGCGAAAGTTCCGCCGTAAATTTCTTGTAAGCTGGCATTCTGCTTCGAATTCCGGCTTTCGCCTGCACTTTCAAATCCTGCCCAACCGGAATTTTCAGAAAATAATATTTCCGATTCATTCGCCCGGTCAGAGCATCAAAACCGGCGCGAAATTTGTTCGTCACGGCCGCAAGCTGTTTCCGCTTGCGTTATTTTCATGCCCGAAAATTCTGCTAGGGATATTGCTCCGGCACCGCACGATACGAATGGTCGAACCTTTGGACTGTCATGAGCCGTAGAACATTGGTCGTGTGCGGAGACGGAGCGAGCGCGGTGCTGCTCGTTTGCGCGCTCGCACGTCAAGCGGGTCAGGGACTGTCCATCGTGATCATCGGTGAGCAGACAGAGCCGGGGCGGGGCATCGCCTATTCCACACGCAACCCAGGACATTTGTTGAATGTGCCGGCCGCACGCATGTCTGCGGACATCAACCGGCCTGATCAATTCGCCCGCTGGCTCGACGGGCGCGATATCAAGACGGCCGCTTTCGGGGAAAGTTTTGTCCCGCGCGCGCTTTACGGTGCGTATCTGTCAGAGCTGCTGGACACAACGCTGAAGTCCAATCCCGATCTCGCGGTCCGGTTCGTTCGCGGCAAGGCAAAGAGCCTGATGCGGAAAAATCTGGGTTGGGTGGTGGCCCATGACGGAGGAACAATAGACGCCGATCTGGTAGCGCTTGCGACCGGAAATGATTTGCCGCCGCCATTGGCGCCGCATCATCCGCGCGCCGTTGCGCCCTATATCTGCGAAAATCCCTGGTCGGAGCCACAGGTGCCGCCGGATCGCGATATCCTTATCCTGGGAACGGGGTTGACCGCTATCGATGTCGCAATCGATCTCCAAGATCGCGGCCATACCGGCAATCTCTATATGCTGTCGCGGCACGGGTTGTTGCCGCGAACCCACACAATGCCGATCCCCGCCAAGCCCCTCGCCCAGCCCTTTCCGGCCTCGGCGCGCGGCCTGATGCGCGCGATGCGGACGCAGCTTGGCCCTCGTCCCACGGCCCCCGAATGGCAAGGCCTGATGGATGCGATGCGGCCGCATTGGTCGCAGATCTGGCAATCGCTTCCGATGGCGGAGAAGAAGCGCTTTCTACGCCATGCCGTGACATTGTGGAGTGTGCATCGCCACCGTCTCGCACCGGCGGTCGGTGAGTTTTTACGCCAGGGCCTCACGCAAAATCTTCGCCTCGTGAAAGGGCGGCTGAAACATCTGAAGAGCGCGAAGGACGGCGTGATCGCAACCATCTCCCATAGCGGCCATGAACAGCATCTAGAGGTCGGCCATGTCATCAATTGCACCGGACCGAACGCCAACCCAGACCGGACGCATGACCGCTTGATCGAAAATCTCATCGCCTCGCGTCTGGCGCGCGCGGGCGAAGCGGGCATCGGGCTGGACGTGGATAGCCGCAATCGCGTGCTGGACAAAACCGGCACCGCGCAACCATCGCTGCTGGCGATGGCCGCGCTGACGCGCGGTCATTGGTGGGAGATCACTGCCATTCCGGAAATCGCGCAGCAAGCACAAGGGATGTCCGGCGCCATCATGGAATATCTGGGCATTCTGAACGCCGCTTCCCGCATCAATCGGCAGCATTGAAAACAAATCGCGAGCGTTGACAGCAACAACACGCCGCAATCTCGACACAATCGACCGTCTACGGACGATATAACGCCGTAAAGCATGTTTTTTCAGCGTGATAGGCGGAAATTTTCCGGAAAAAACTTGACGTTAACTAATTCTGTACGGTATTAACCATTTATTAACCGAGAGTGATCAGTCGGAAACGACTCAAGTATCACCGGGTGTTGGGTAGTGGGCCGGGTTTTCCGGCGGAAGCGGGGTGGCGTTCGGGGAAGCATCGCGCAATCAGATATTGGATGCAGATAATGCTTGCCTATGAAGAATTGAAAGGTTCGAGCGGACGCGAAGTCTGGTTCCGCCCGACACGTTATGACGCCCGGAAATTGTTTCCCAATCATCCGCCCAAAGTGCGGATCAAATCGGCAAGCTATCAGCTCCACGACATCAGCCTTACCGGTGTCGCTGTCGTCGCCAAACAGGCGATGGAAGAAGAATTATCGCTGGGCGAGACCGTGCCGCTGGTCTTTCAACAGGCCGGGCTTTCGATCTTTGAAGGCCGCGCCAAAGTCTGCCGCACCGAAAGCACGGTCTTCGGCTCCAAGCTCGCCTTCAGCCTGGTCGACTCGTATGTCGATTTCGACCGTCTGCTGAGCCGCAACGTCCAGGCCCAGATTGCCGCCAATGGCAGCTTCTTGTCATCCGAACGCAGCGCTTTGGTGCCGCGCGAATATCGCGCCTTCTGCGCCGATGTGCTCGGCGTGCTGCGCTCCTATCGCGCCCTGCTCGACAAGAACATCAATCTTGCCGACAGCTTCTCGCATTCCTTTGACGAAGTCGGCGCCTTTGAAGCTTGCGAAGGCCGTCTGATCGAGCAATGGCGGGGTTTCTGGCTCACCGGCAACGACATCGTTCGCGACATCATGAACAGCCGCGAGGAACGCGAAGCCACCAAGGAATTCACCGAACTGGTGCTGACGCCGGAAATGCGCGCGGGTGCGATCTGGGATCGCTCCTATGCCAAGCCGCTGGGCTATCCGGGCGATTTCCGGATCATGAATCAGGTCTATGATTGGGAAAAGATCGGGTCGAGCGTCTATCACCAGCTCGTCCATCGCTTGGGCCTTGAAGTTGCCGAGTGCATCGACACCCGCATGCAGGTGGTGCGCACCAAGATCGCCGAGATTGTGCGCGATCATGGCCAGGATCGCCCGGCGCGCATTCTCAGCCTGGGCAGCGGCCCGGCGCGCGAAATTCAAACCTTCCTGGAAGGCCCGCATGCGCGCGCCGGCAAGGTGGCCTTCACATTGGTCGATCAGGAGACCCAGGCGCTGGGTTATGCCTATGACCGCTGCTATCCGTCCCTGCTCAAACTGAGCGGCAGCGCGCAAGTGCAATGCCTCAACATCTCCTTCACCGATATTTTGCGCACCAATGGCGGGCTTCAGGCCGTCGCGCCGCAGGACATGATCTATTCCGTCGGCCTGCTCGATTATCTCAGCGACCGGCGCGCCCGCCTTCTGGTGCGCCGGCTTTACGACGCCCTCCTCCCCGGTGGCCTGCTCATCATCGGCAATATGAATGAGACGGCGCTTTCCAACCTTTGGCCGATGGAATTCATCTCCGACTGGACCCTGCAATATCGGGGCGATGCGGAAATGCGCGGCTGGTCGGAAGGCCTGGGCGCATCGGAATGCTGGACGGAGACCGAAAAGACCGGCCGGGTCAGACTTCTCTATATCCGCAAGCCCTAGGCAAAGGCGCGCAGGTCAGCCAGCCAGCTGGAGACTGCCGCCGGGCAGTCCCTTGCGCACGCCGACGAAGCGCTCGCGTGGCAGCACCACCATGACCGAGGTGCCGACATTGACCTGGCTTTCGATCCAGAGGGCGCCGCCATGCAATTCGGCGAGCTTGACCGCATAGGGTAAGCCCAAGCCCGTGCCCCCATGGGCGCGGGTGCGCGAATCCTCGACCTGCTCGAAAGGACGCAATACGCGCTCGATATCGCTCGCCGGAATGCCGATGCCTTGATCGCGCACGGCGATGGTCAAGGAGCGGTCGGCGCCTGGCTCCAGCACGACGTCCACAACACCGCCTTCATGGCTGAATTTGACGGCGTTCGACACCAGATTGAGCAGAATCTGAAGCATCAGCTTGGCGTCCGCGCGCACGATCACCTGATCGCCGCAGCTCTTCTGCACGATGGTTATGCCACCCTGCTGCGCGCGGGGCTCGCACATGCGGATGCTTTCCGCCACGACCTGATTGAGATCGATCTCCCGTTCGTCAAGCGTGAGCTTGTTCGCCTCGGCTTTGGCGAGATCCAATATGTCGTTGATGATCGAAAGCAGATGATGGCCGCTGTTGGAGATGTCTTTGACATAGGAGGCGTAGCGCGGATTCCCCACCGCACCGAAGGTCTCCTTATCCATGATATCCGAGAAGCCGATGATGGCGTTCAACGGCGTGCGCAATTCGTGGCTCATATTGGCCAGGAATTCGCTCTTGGAATGATTGGCCTTGTTGGCCTCGACCAACAGGATGTTGGCGATCTCGTTCTTCTCTTCGATGATCCGGTGGGCGATATAACCTTTGCGGGTCTGTGTCTCTTGAATATAGCTCGACAACAGGCCGACGCCGGTCGCCATCAACAGGAAGAAATTGTTGGAGATGAGATCGATGGTCGGCAGCGGGTTCAGGAACACCGCCGAAACCTCATAGGCGGCAACCAGCATCAGCGAAATCAGAACCGTGGTGACGAAATTCACCCGGATGAAGCTGCCGCAATAGATCACGACCATGATCACGCCGGCGTAATAATTGCTGTTGAAGGGCGCCGGCATCAGTGCCGTCATCGCCACCACGCCCAGGCCGGACGCCGCCATTTGCAGCGCCAGGACATATTGGCCGATACGCTCGAAATGCCGCGTGAAGGAGAGCGCAAAATTCATCAGCAGGATCGGACAGCAGATCGCGTAGCGGATGATATAGACGGTGGTGAGCGCCTCGCCGCTCACCTGTGCGTCGAGAAAGCCGTACAGAATATAAAGTACGGTTCCCGCGAGCAGGTAGATGCGGATGAACAGCATCGCATCGAGCAAAGCCCGGCGCGCAAAGCGGCGCTCGGTCTCCGGATCGAAGAAACGCAGCCATATCCGCGAATAGGCGAGCGCATCAGCCGCCATGCCACCATCACTCATGGGTTACTCGGACGGGAAAAGCCCCGGGCCTCCTACGAAAACTCTAGGCCGTGGTGGGTAAACAAAGTGGCAAGCCGACAGCGTTAACAAAATCTTTATACTGTCAGTTGAAGCATGGGCTCCTCAGCCTCGGCGGAGTGTGTTTCCGCGTATCGGCAAGCCGGAGGAATGTCATGCGTCGTCCAGTTCTGGTAGTACTTTGCCTGCTGCCCACAACGCCTGCTCTCGCTGCCGGTTTCGGCCTGCGCGAACACAGCACCGAAGCGATGGGCGAGGCCTATGCGGGCGCCGCGGCAACCGCGAGCGATGCCGGATTTTTGGCATACAACCCAGCAGCGGCCGGCGGTACCGAAGGTGGCGATTTCGCCATCAGCGCCGTTTCCATTATGCCGGGCTCGTCCGCCAATTACACGACGGCGCTGACCGCGGCGGGAACGCCAGCCGGCGGCAATGCGCGGCCCAAAGATTTCATCCGCAACGCCATCATCCCCGACATCGCTATTCGTCAGCGCCTTGATGACCGCTGGTCGGTGGGCCTCTCGGTTTCCGTGCCGTGGGGCCTCGCCACCAAATATCCGGACGGATGGGCGGGACGCTATTATGCGTTGGGCTCCAAGCTGTCGACCGTCAATATCACGCCGGTCATCGCTTATGATCTGGCGCCGGGCTTCACCGTCGCGGGCGGCTTCCAGGCGCAATACGCCAAAGGCACGCTGTCCAGCGCCGTCGATATCGGCACCTTGGGCGCACTCAACGCCATCCCTGGATCGGTCCCCGGCGCGATGGATGGATCATCCAGCATCAGTGCCGCCGGCTGGGGCTATGGCTACACCTTGGGCGCTCGTGCGGTCCTGGATGGCGGCTGGACCTTAGGCGTCGCCTATCGCTCGGTCGTGCATCATACCTTGCGCGGCGTTTGGAATTTCTCGCTCGATAGTTTTGGATTGGGAGCGGGTATCCGCAACGCCACGACCTTACTGTCGGATACCAGCGCGCGCGCAAAGCTGGCCACGCCCGCCGATCTGCAATTCGGCCTGCGCAACCAATTTACGGATCGCTGGACCTTGCTTGCCACGGCCGATTGGACCGACTGGTCGAGCTTCAAGAATTTGACCGCGGTTGCGGGCAATCCGGCACAGCCCAACGATGTCACCGTCACCAATTGGAAAAGCAGTTGGCTGATTTCGGCTGGCGCGGAATATGCCGCCAGCAAGGACATTACGCTTCGCGGCGGCGTTGCGCTGGACCAGACGCCGGTTCCCGGCGAGACGTTGGCGCCGCGTATTCCCGACGCCAACCGCACCTGGGTCTCCGTGGGCGCGACCTGGCAGGCCGCACCGGACATGGATTTGAAATTGTCCTACGGCCATCTCTTCAACGACACACGCACCGCCAGCCAGAGCGCTGCCGCCGCGGGCAACGCGCTGCGCGGAACCTTGATCGGCAACACCGAGTCCAGCGTGGATGTGCTGGGCCTGGCGCTGGCTTATCGCTGGCAGTAGCGGATCAACCGCCAAGCGCCGCGATCTGCGCATAGAGATCGTCGGCGACCTGCAATCCATCACGCGCGGCTCGCGCGCGCGCATCCAGGCGCCGGTCGCCCGGCAATCGCGCGCCATCCGCAGCGATGGCTTCGACAAGTTCGGTCATGCGCGCCGCAAAGCCTGCACCCGCGAAATGGTGTGGATCGAGCGCGATCAGAAACTGGCCTGAGCGGGGCGGCCCATCCTTGGCGTCCATGAAGCCGCTGGCTTCCCAGCCAAAATGGGCACCCGCCAACGCGCCGCACAGGATTTCCACGATCAACGCCAACGCCGCCCCCTTGGCGCCGCCGATCGGCAACAAGGTTCCGGCCAGCGCCGCCCCCGGATCGGTCGTAGCGGCACCTCCCGCATCCACCGCCCATCCTTCCGGAATGGCTTCCCCTTTGGCTTTCGCACCGACGATCCGGCTGCGCGCCACCACCGACAGCGCCATATCGATCACCAAAGGCGCGCGTTCCGGGATGAGAGCGGCGAAAGCAAGCGGGTCAGTGCCCAGCCGCGGCCGCACGCCGCCATGAAACGCCATGGCGCTGGGCGTGTTGGCGAAGGCGAAGGCGACAAGGCCTGCTTCCGCCAGACGTTCGACATGCCGGCCCGCCTGGCCGCAATGATGCGATGCATAAATGCCGGCAGACGCGACACCCATTTCGCGCGCCAGCGGCACCAACGCCTCCAGCGCCAAATCGATGGCGGGATAGGCGAAACCCGTCCTGGCATCCACCCGCCGCACCGCGCCCTCGCCACTGATGGCAGGCTGCGCGAAACCATCTACCTTTCCCACCTTGGCCTGCTCGGCATAGGACGGCACACGCACCAGGCCGTGCCCCATTTGCCCGTCCGCCTGCGCGGCGACCAATGCTTTTGCCGTCGCGCGGGCATTGGCCTCGGATGTCCGGCACGCCATCAATGCGCGCACGACCAGCGCCTCGGCCTCGGCGAGGGAAAGCGTGACGCTCATAAGATCAGGCGCTGCGATACAGCTTGGTCATCACAAATTCGCGATGGCCCAACGCTTCGGCGGCGGTCAACCGGCCATTGGCAGTCTTCTCGATCATGTCGATCAGGACATCGCCTGCCTGGTCGATGGTCATTTCGCGCCGCACCACGCCGGAGACATCGACATCGATATGTTCGCCCATCAGCCGTACGGTGCGCGGATTTCCCGTCACCTTGACCACCGGCATGATCGGATTGCCGATCACATTGCCTTGTCCCGTCGGGAAGATGTGAACCACATAGCCCGCCGCCGCCTGCAAGGTGCAGCATTCCGCCGCTGCCGAAGACGTGTCCATGAAATAAAGACCGTTGCCGCGTGCCGGTGCTTCCGCGGGCTCCAGCACATCGATGAATTTGATTTTCTTGCCGATCTTTTCGAGATTGCCCAGCGCCTTTTCCTCGATGGTGGTGAGGCCACCGGCAATATTGCCTTTGGTGGGCTGGCTGTCGGACAGATCGGAGGTCTTGTGCGCTTCGATCACATCGTCCTGGTAAGCCTGCCAGGTCTTCATGAATTTCTCTTGGATCTCGGGCGAGACCGCGCGCGCCGCCGCCAGATGTTCGGCGCCCGTCAGTTCCGAGGTTTCCCCGAAACAGCCGTAAAGACCCAGCGGCACCAGCTTGTCGTACATGTTTCCCACGGTCGGGCATGAAGCTAGGCCCGTGGTGGTGTCGCTTTCACCGCACTTCGCCGCGACCCAGATATCGGTGATCGGGCATTGCTCGCGCACCTTTTCCGACGCCCAATGCACGAACTCCTTGGCCTTGCGCGACGCGGCGGCGACGGTGGCGATATCGCCATTGCCTTCGATGGAAAATCCCGCCACCGGCTTGCCGGTCTTGGCGATGCCCGCCACCACTTTTTCCGTCCATCCACCTTCGATGCCGATGACGATGCAGGCCGCGACGTTCGGGTTTGCGCCGGTCCCGATCATGGTGCGGAAATGCAGCTCCAGATCCTCACCGAATTGCAGGCGGCCATACGCATGGGGCAACGCAATCGTGCCTTGAATATGCGCAGCGACCGCTTCGCAGGCGGCGTTGGAGATATCGTCGAGCGGCAGGATCGCCACATAATTGCGCACGCCAACGCGGCCATTTTCGCGGCGGTAGCCCCAGACTTTCCGGTCTTCCAGATTCATCGGATGCTCCTACCAGCGCTTGGTCTTGAGATTGTGGGTATGGACATGTGCGCCCTTGGCGACTGGCGCGACGATCTTGCCGATGTCCTCGCCATATTTGATCACGGTATCGCCCACCGCGAGATCCTTCAGCGCGACCTTGTGGCCGATGGGAACGGCCTGCCCCGCCTTGATGTGAAAATCGCTATTGTCTTCGGTGATCACGGCCAGCATGTCGGTGCCGGCGGCCAGATCCTCCACCACCACCACGCCGACATTGTCGCGGCGGTCGTGAACCAGCAAATGCGGTGCGCTCATCCCTCACCCTTTCGGAAAACGCCGCCATTCCACTCCAGGCGGATCGAGAAATCCAACAGATTAATTCACTGAGATCGTTCTGATCCTGCCGTGCGCGTACGGCTTACGGCGTCTCGCCAGCCCGCGATCAAGCGTGAGCGCATCGGCCCATCCATGGCCGGATCGAAACGGCGGTCATGTTGCCAGCTTTTGGCGAAGGCATCGCGATCCGGCCAGACGCCCGCGCCCGATCCGGCCAGCCAGGCAGCGCCCAGCGCCGTGGTTTCCAGCACCGCCGGGCGATCCACCGGCGCGTTCAGAATGTCGGCCAGCCGCTGCAACATCCAGTCGCTGGCAACCATCCCGCCATCGACGCGCAGGACCGTATCCGAGGCGCCGCTCCAATCCGCGCGCATGGCGTCCAGCAAATCCAAGGTCTGGAAGCAGACCGCATCCAGCGCCGCGCGTGCGAATTCTTTTGGCCCCGTGTTGCGGGTCAGGCCGAACATCGCGCCGCGCGCATCGGGGTCCCACCAGGGCGCGCCCAGACCGGTAAAAGCGGGCACCAGATAAACCGCCTGTTCGGGATCGGCCGCCGCCGCCAGTGCGCCGCTTTCTTCCGCCCGCGTAATCATGTGCAGACTGTCTCGGAGCCATTGCACCGCCGCACCCGCCACGAAGATCGAACCTTCCAGGGCATAAGCAGTCTCGCCGCCGATCCGATAGGCAATGGTGGTGAGCAGCTTGTTCTTGGATGCAATCCGCACCGGCCCCGTGTTCAAGACGGCAAAGCAGCCCGTGCCATAGGTGGATTTGACCATGCCGGGCGAGAAGCAAGCCTGGCCGATGGTGGCGGCCTGCTGATCCCCCGCGACGCCGCGCAGCGGGATAGCGACACCAAACAACGTCGGATCGGTGGTTCCGAAATCGTCCCGGCAGGATTTGATTTCCGGCAGAAGGGCGCGTGGCACATGGAACAGACGCAGCAGATCGTCATCCCATTGCCCGGTATCGATGTTGCACAGAAGTGTGCGTGAGGCGTTGGTGATATCGGTGGCATGGACGCGCCCGCCGGTCAGCCGCCATAGAACAAAAGTATCGATGGTACCGAAAGCGAGCTCACCACACTCTGCGCGGGCGCGGGCGCCCTCGATATTGTCCAGAATCCAGGCGGCCTTGGTGGCGGAAAAATAGGGATCGAGCAGCAAGCCGGTCTTCTCGGTGACAGCCGCCTCTGCACCCTCCTTGCGCAACATTGCGCAGGTCTCGGCAGTGCGCCGGTCCTGCCAGACGATTGCGTTGTGGATGGCGCGCCCCGTCTTGCGGTCCCAGATCAAAGTGGTTTCGCGTTGATTGGTGATACCGATGGCGGCGAGAGCGGAGGCTTTCAGCTTCGCGTTCGCCAGCGCGCGTTGCATCGTGTCCAGCACGGTGTGCCATATGTCTTCCGGATCATGCTCGACCCAACCCGAGCGGGGAAAATGCTGGGGGAATTCCTGCTGCGCCGTGCCGCGCACGCGATACTCGGCATCGAAGATCATGGCGCGTGACGATGTCGTGCCCTGATCAATCGCCAGAACGAAGCCCGCCATCACCGCGTCTCCAGATAGTGTTGCAGGGTCAGCTTTTCCTGTTGCGAGAATCGCAAACCCAGCTTGCTGCGCCGCCAAAGAACATCGTCAGCACTCTGCGCCCATTCCTTCTCGACCAGATAATCCACTTCGCCTGTGCCCAGATCGGCGCCCAGCACGCGTCCCGGATTGCCCAGGATGGACTGCGCCTCGGTGCCATAAGCGCGGGCCAGGCGTCGGACCGTAGCGGCCGCAATTCCGGGTGCGCCGGATTGCAGCGATGCGACCAACGCTTCAAAACCATCGACCGCAAAATCACCGCCCGGAAGCGTCGAACCCCTGGTCCAAGCTGGACCGCGGGCGCCCAGCACGCTTTCGATCTTCTCCAGCGCCCTTTCCGACAAATGGCGATAAGTGGTGATCTTGCCCCCAAACACATTGAGCAACGCGCCCGTTTCGGCATCGCCTTCCAGGCGCAGCACATATTCGCGCGTGGTTTCCTGAGCCTTGGAAGCGCCGTCGTCGAACAAGGGCCGCACCCCGGAATAACACCAGACGATTTGGTCATCCGTCACGGCTTTGCGGAAATATTCACTCGCCACAGCGCAGAGATAGGTCCGCTCTTCCGCACTGATCGCCACATTTGCGGGATCGCCGGTATAATCGCGGTCGGTGGTACCGATGAGCGTGAAATCATTTTCGTACGGAATAGCGAAGATCACGCGCCCGTCGCGATTCTGGAAAATATAGCAGCGATCATGATCATAGAGTTTGCGCACCACGATATGACTGCCCTGCACCAGGCGGACATGATGGCGCGGCAGCTCGCCGGCAACACGATTCAACACATGATCCACCCAAGGACCCGCCGCATTGACGACCATGCGGGCACGAACCTGCCGCTCACCGGCCGCATTTTTCAATGTGACGACAAAACCACCATCCTGGCGCGCAAGATGCTCCACTTCGGTATGGGTGTGGATTTGTGCGCCCCTTGCAGCCGCGTCGCGCGCATTCAGCACCACCAGCCGGGAATCCATCACCCAGCAATCGGAATATTCGAAACCCTTGGTCATGGAAGACTTCAGCGGCGCACCCGCCGGATCACGTCTTAAATCCAGCGCGCGTGTCGGCGGCAGCCGTTTGCGTCCGCCAATATGGTCGTACAGAAACAATCCCAGCCGCAGCAGCCAGGCGGGCCGCGAATCCGCGCTTTCCGGCAACACGAAGCGCAACGGCCAGATGATGTGCGGCGCCATCGCCCACAACACTTCGCGCTCTTTCAACGCTTCGCGCACCAGCGCGAATTCGTAAAATTCCAGATAGCGCAGTCCGCCATGGATCAGCTTGGTAGAAGCGGACGATGTGCCGCCCGCCAGATCGCCCTTTTCCGCCAGCAGCACGGAATAGCCACGCCCGGCCGCATCGCGCGCGATGCCGCAACCATTGACGCCGCCCCCGATGACGACAAGGTCGAACTGCTCCAAGCCTAAATCCCGCTCATGCAGACCAGCTTGAGTTCGAGGTAGCTTTCGATCCCATATTTGGAGCCTTCGCGGCCCAGGCCCGATTGCTTGGCGCCACCGAACGGCGCCATCTCGCTCACAATCATGGGCGTGTTCACGCCCACCATGCCGGTTTCCAACTGCTCCGCAACGCGCCAGACCCGTGACAGGTCGCGGGCGTAGAAATAGGCGGCAAGACCGAACTGGGTCGCATTCGCCATCGCGATCACCTCCTCTTCGCTCTTGAAGCGGATAATCGGCGCCAACGGTGCAAAGGTTTCCTCGCGCGCCACTTTCATCGCCTGGGTCACACCAGTGACGATGGTGGGCTCGAAGAAGGTACCGCCCAATTCCGGCTGGCGTCCGCCAGCTACCAAAGTGCCGCCCTGAGCCAACGCATCCTTGAGATGGTCCTGCATCTTGGTCAGCGCCTTGGCGTCGATCAGCGGGCCCATCTGGACCCCCTCTTCGGTGCCGTGACCCAATTTCAAGGTCGCAATCCGCGTTTTCAGCTTCTCGACAAACGCGTCATGAATGCTGTCCTGCAAATAAATGCGGTTGGCGCTGATGCAGGTCTGGCCGGCGTTGCGATATTTGGACGCCACCGCGCCTTCCACCGCTGCATCCAGATCAGCATCGTCGAACACGATGAAGGGCGCATTGCCGCCCAGCTCTAAGGACAAGCGCTTGATCTGGCCGGAGGCTTCGCGCATCAGCCAGGCACCCACCGCCGTCGATCCAGTGAAGGTGATCTTGGCAATCTTGGGGTTGTGGCAAAATTCCTCACCAATGGGCTTTGCCTCGCCCGTCACCACCGAGAAACAACCTTTGGGAACGCCCGCGCGCTCGCCCAACACGGCCAGCGCCAGCGCCGACAGCGGCGTCTGGGGCGCAGGCTTCAACACCATGGTGCAACCGGCAGCCAGCGCGGGCGCCACTTTGCGGGTGATCATGCCATTGGGAAAATTCCATGGCGTGATGGCGGCACAAACGCCGAGAGGCTGCTTAAGCACCAGCATGCGCTGATCGCCGCGCGGGCTGGGAATGACATCGCCATCGATACGCTTGGCCTCTTCGGCAAACCATTCCAGATAGGCAGCATTGGTGATGATCTCACCCTTGGCTTCCGCCAGCGGCTTGCCCTGCTCGCTGGTGAGGATCAGTGCCAGATCGTCGGCATTGGCGATCACCAGATCGAACCAGCGGCGCAGCACCTGCGCCCGCTCTTTCACCGTCTTTTTCGCCCATTCTTTCTGCGCAATGTGGGCGGCATCGATGGCGCGGCGCAAAGCCTCCACACCCAGATCCGGCACCCGCGCCAGCACCGCACCATCGAAAGGATCGGTGATGGTCATGGTCTTGCCGTCCGGCGCCCCAATCCATTCTCCCGCCACATAGGCCTTGTCGATGAAGAGCGACGGGTCCTTCAGATTCAAGCGGCGCGGCGTGTCGGTATGGGGGGCGTTCATGGGGCAAAGGCTCCGGCGGGAAAAACGGATGCTAGACCAATCCTGGGCCCGGCAAAAACCCTGCTCCGGCCTCAGCCAATTAGGACCTTGGGCCATTTTCAGAACGAGGCCGGAACGGGGTCCGGGTTCCAGCATTCCCTAAGGGTGATGCGATGATCTCCAAAGGATCAGCGATCACAAAAGCGGCGGAGAAAGGCGAAAGCCGTTTCCCGCCGCTCTCGCATCTCTCAAGGCCCATCCCATCCGGCGCACGGCCAGCCCGCAAGCGCACCCAAGGAGGACGACATGACAACCAGCAGCGGCCACACCACCGCCATTCTTGCATCCAAAGTGAAGGGAACATCCGTTTACAACAATGCCGGCGAGAAGATCGGCACGGTGGAAGATATCGTTCTCGACAAAACGTCAAACCAGATCCTGTTCGCGGCGCTTGGCTTTGGCGGACTGATGGGCATCGGCGAGAAATATTACCCCGTGCCCTGGTCGATGCTGGATTACAGCGAAGACAAGGGCGGCTATGTCGTGCCCCTCGACAAGGCGCGCATCGAAAATGCGCCGGCCTATGACCTCAAGGATCTCACCAAGCATGACGGCGGCCTGGGTTCGGTCCGCGAAAAGACTTACGATTATTACAAGGTCAGCCGCGACTGGCAGTAGCCTCCGGCCCGATAACACCCCTTGCTGAGAAGCCCGGCCCTCACGGTCCGGGCTTCTTTGCTGGCGTCCGCCGCAGCGTCCCAAATCCCGCAGCCCGCCGGCGCAAGCCGCCATGCACAACCGGCAAGGCCCCCGCGCGCGCTGGTTTGCCCCGCGACGAGCTTTTGAAGATGCGGTATGACCTGCAGTGACGGGTCTTCCCAGCGCCCGTCCTTCAAAGGGGAGAGGGCAATGAAGGCCAGCGCCAATACGCGAAATCTCGAAAATTTCTGGATGCCCTTCACGGCCAACCGCCAGTTTAAGCAGACGCCCCGGCTGCTCGAGAGCGCGCAGGGCATGTACTATCGTGACGTCGACGGCAACCAGATCCTGGACGGCACGGCGGGTCTGTGGTGCGTCAATGCCGGTCATGGACGCCCGGAAATCACCCAAGCGGTGGCGCGGCAGCTGGAAAAGCTCGATTACGCGCCCGCTTTCCAGATGGGCCACCCCATCGCTTTTGAATTTGCGGAGAAGCTGGCCGAGACCGCGCCCGGCGGCCCGGCAGCAGGGCTCGACCGCGTCTTCTTCGCCGGAGGCGGGTCGGAAGCGGTCGACACCGCTCTCAAAATCGCCATCGCCTATCAGCGCGCCATCGGCCAGGGCACACGCACCCGGCTGATCGGACGCGAGCGCGGCTATCACGGCGTGGGCTTTGGCGGCATTTCGGTCGGCGGGCTGGTCAACAACCGCCGGGTCTTTCCGCTGCTGCCGGGCGCCGAACATCTGCGCCATACCCATGATCTGGCACGCAATGCTTTCTCGCAGGATTTGCCGGAGCATGGCGCAGAACTGGCCGACGATCTGGAGCGCATGGTGGCGCTGCATGGCGCCGAAACCATCGCTGCGGTGATCGTGGAGCCGGTAGCGGGCTCGACCGGCGTGCTGCTGCCGCCGAAAGGCTATCTGGAGCGGCTGCGCGCCATCACCAAAAAATACGGCATCCTGCTGATCTTCGACGAAGTCATCACCGGCTTCGGCCGTATGGGCACGCCCTATGCGGTGGATTATTTCGGCGTGGTGCCCGATCTGGTCACCACCGCCAAGGGTCTCACCAATGGTGCGATCCCGATGGGCGCAGTCTTTGCCAGCCGCACGGTGCATGATGCCTTGATGCAAGGACCCGCCGAACAGATCGAATTGTTCCACGGCTATACCTATTCGGGTCATCCCGCTGCTTGCGCAGCCGGTCTTGCCACGCTGGATATCTACAAGAAGGAAGGGCTGCTCACGCGCGGCGCCTCGCTCGCCGCGGCCTGGCGCACGGCGATGCACGCCCTCAAAGGACTGCCCAATGTCATCGACATTCGCACCATCGGCCTGATCGCGGGCATCGAGCTTGCATCCCGGCCCGGCGCGCCAGGAGCGCGCGGCTACGACGTCTTCGTCAAATGTTTCGGCGACGGACTTTTGGTCCGCGTCACCGGCGACATCGTCGCCTTGTCGCCGCCTCTAATCCTGGATCAAAGCCAGATCGAGACCATCGCGGGCAAATTGTCGGACGCCATCGCCAAGGTCGCCTGAATGTCCGCGTGAGGGCTTGTTGCCCCGCGTGCGATATCGACTTAGGTTTTCGCCCGTCAGGGACAAGTGTTGGGGGCGGCTTGGTTCCACGGATGACGGAATTGGACATTCCGCGCCTTCTATCCGGCATCGCACCAAGCTGGGCGAGCAAAACCGCCTGTGCCATTCTGGGCATCGGCCTGGCTGTCGTCCTCCGGCTGATCGCCGATCACATCATACCGGGCGCCGCGCCCTACGCCTTCGTCTATCCCGCGGCCCTGCTGGCGACGTTGCTGGGTGGCTGGCAAGCGGGCCTGGGCACCCTTCTGGGCACAGAGATGCTGGCCTGGACATTCGTCGTCCCAAAAATCGGCCCCCAAGGCGAACACACGGAATTGCAAGTGGCGGCCGCCATTCTGGTTGCGCTGACTGTGGCGGCCGTCGTCGCGGTGGGCGAAGTGTTCCGCGTCGCGGCACGCAATATGGTGGTGGAACGCAACGCCAAGCTTGCCGAACGTGAGTTGCTTTTCCGGGAGTTGCAGCACCGGGTGAACAATGATTTCACCATCGTCAACAGTCTGCTCGACTTGCAGCGGCGGCGCAGCAGCGATCCGGAGACTCGCCTGGCGCTGGAACAGGCGATGGGGCGCATCCGCTCCGTGGCGCGCGTTCATCACCACCTCTATACCTTGCCCGATATCGGTGCGATCGATTTTCGCCAGTATATCGCCGATCTGTGCGGTGCGTTGGCGCAAGCGGCCCTTCCGCCCACCGGCCTGCATCTTCGCTGCCATTGCGACGAAGCCTTTATGCCGCGCAGCCGGGCGATTGCCATCGGATTGGTGGCGAACGAACTCATCACCAATGCCATCAAGCACGCCTTTCCCAATGATCGCGAAGGCAATATCGATGTCCGTTTCCAGAGCACCGCAACGGGCTGGGCGCTGAGTGTCGGCGATAACGGCATCGGCCTTTCTCAGACCTCCGCAAAGCCCGGCCTGGGCACCAGCCTGATCGAGGAATTCGCCCGGCAGGCGGGCGGCATCCTGACGATCGAGAGCAAGGACGGCACGCTTGCCCGGCTGGAATTGCCGGTGTCTGCCGCGCGTTCAAAAGCGCCGGACAATCAGGGCAGTATTTAAGGGAACTCATTCTGCCGGCGGGCGTTCTTACCCGTTAGCCTGGGGATTGCGTTGCAGACAGATCGATTCGAAGCGTCCCAAACCGACGAAGGCCGTTACCGGCTGCTCGTCGAGAGCGTCACCGATTACGCCATCTATATGCTGAATGCCGAAGGCGTGGTGACGAGCTGGAATCCCGGCGCCCGCCGCTTCAAGGGCTATGAGGCGACGGAGATCATCGGCAAGCATTTCTCGCGCTTCTATACGCCGGAGGACATCGGGATCGGCCTGCCGCAAACCGCGCTGGACACCGCGGCCCGGGAAGGAAAATTCGAAAATGAAGGCTGGCGGGTCCGCAAAGACGGCACCCGCTTCTGGGCGCATGTGGTCATCGACCCGATACGCGAGCCTGACGGCAGGCTGATCGGCTTTGCCAAGATCACGCGGGACCTGACGGAGCGGCGCGAAGCCGAAGACGCCTTGAAAAGCAGCGAGGAGCAATTCCGCCGGCTGGTCCAGGGCGTCACCGACTATGCGATCTACATGCTCGATGCGGGGGGGCGCATCTCCAGCTGGAACATGGGGGCGCAACGCATCAAGGGCTATACGCCCCAGGAAATCATCGGCCAGCATTTCTCCCGTTTCTATACACCGGAAGATCAGGCGCGGGACGAACCCCGGCGGGCACTGGAAACCGCCGCCCGCGAAGGGCGCTACGAAAAGGAAGGCTTCCGGGTCCGCAAGGACGGAACGACCTTCAACGCGCATGTCGTGATCGATCCGATCCGCGATCCAGACGGCCAGATCATCGGCTTCGCGAAGGTCACGCGCGATGTCACCGAGCGCGTAAAAGCCGAACGCGCACTCGAGCAGGCCCGGGAAGAATTGTTTCAGTCGCAGAAAATGGATGCCATCGGCCAGCTCACCGGCGGCGTGGCGCATGACTTCAACAATCTTCTGATGGCGGTCACGGCGAGCCTGGAATTGGCGAAGAAGCGCCTTCCCGACGATCCTCAGATCCGCAAGCTTTTGGACAACGCCATCCAGGGCGCGCAACGCGGCTCGGCATTGACGCAACGCATGCTGTCCTTCGCCCGGCGCCAGTCGCTCAATCCCAAACCCGTCAGCATATCGGCGCTGGCGGGCAACATGATCGAGTTGCTGCAACGCTCCATCGGCCCCAGCGTCACCATCACGACGGCGATCCCCACAACATTGCCGCCCGCCCAAGCCGATCAAAATCAATTAGAGCTCGCACTGCTAAATTTGACCGTCAACGCGCGCGACGCATCGCACGAAGGCGGCACCATCGAGATTTCGGCGCGCGAAGAAGCGGTGGGAGCCGGCCATTTCACGGGCCTTCCGCCCGGCCGTTATATCTGCCTTGCCGTGGCGGATCATGGCGAAGGGATGGACGCCGCGACCTTGGCCCGCGCCACCGAACCCTTTTTTACGACCAAGGGTGTGGGCAAGGGCACCGGCCTGGGTCTTCCCATGGTGCATGGAATGACCGAACAGATCGGCGGGCGCTTCGTCCTGAAAAGCCGGGCCGGAGAAGGCACGGTGGCGGAAATCTGGCTGCCAGCCGCCACCACCAGCGTGCAAGTCGAAGAAAATACTGCCGCTACGGAAATACCGGAATCATCCCGTCTCAATGTGCTTGCGGTCGATGATGATGGGCTGGTGTTGTTCAACACCACCGCCATGCTGGAGGATTTGGGCCATGTCCCGCTCGAAGCCCGTTCCGGCAAAGAAGCCCTCGAAATCCTGGAAAAACATGCTGTTGATCTGGTCATCACCGATCAGGCCATGCCGCAAATGCCGGGTTTGCAATTGATCGCCGCCATCCGGGAGCGGTGGCCCGACCTGCCGGTCATTTTGGCCACCGGATATGCCGAATTGCCCGCGGGCACGGCCGGGTATCTGCAAAAACTGGATAAGCCCTTCACCGAAAAGGAGCTCGCAAGTGCGATAGCGAAATCCTTCGCTGTTGCACGAGCTGCCGTCTGAAGCGCGCCTGACACCCGAAAACCGAATTGGGGATGGCCAAAGCGCCTGTCCGTATGGACAAGGATATGTGACAGGCCATATCGTACAGATGACACCGTGTATTGGGTGTCGTAATTATCGAGGGCGTATCGTGCCGAAGGCCAATACCTATTCTATAGATAAAGTGATTGGTGGCCGCCTCAAACTCTATCGTCAGCGCGCAAATATATCGCAGACGGCATTGGGCAAATCTCTTGGGGTGTCCTTTCAACAAGTTCAGAAATACGAAAATGGGACCAATCGGGTGTCCGCCGCGACCCTGATCAAGATCTCCAAATTCCTCAACGTCCCGGTCGGCGAGCTGATGATCGTCGAGACGCCATCGCAGGCGTCAGCGGGATCGAGCAAGGATCTTGCCCGCTTTACGAAATCGCCCGAAGGCCGCAGCCTTATTCACGGCTTCATGGCAATTCATGACCCGCTTCTGCGCCGTCATATCGTGGGTCTGGTGAAGGCGCTGGGCGGTTGATCCGCCCTGACCCATCTGCTTTGGCCGATTGACGGGCGGCCACGCGCCTCCTAGGTTCGCCGCGATAGTTCCCGAAAGGGATTAATAGGGAATCCGGTGTGAAACCGGAGCTGCCCCCGCAACTGTCAGCGGCGAGCTAAGGGCCGATACACCGTCACTGAACGCATCCGCGTTCGGGAAGACAGCCCAAAGCGACGACCCGCGAGCCAGGAGACCTGCTATCGGGTGTCACGCTGTGGCCTGGGGACGGTGGGTCTCCCAAGGCAACGATTGCTTCGTCATGCGGTGACACGCGTACGGCCGTCTTTGACAGGGACGGGCGATGCGCCTTGCCAACCCATGTCTCAACGGAGTGTATCTGATGACCCCCTCATCCGGGATCTTGTCTGCCAATCTTGGCTTTCCCCGCATTGGCCACCATCGCGAACTCAAACAGGCCCTTGAAGCTTTCTGGTCCGGCGCAAGCGGGCTCGACGATTTGCAAAAAACCACAGCTGCGCTTCGCGCCCGTCATTGGTTCGTGCAGCAAAAGGCCGGGATCGATCATATCCCGTCTAACGATTTCTCGCTGTACGACCAGATGCTGGACACCATCGCCATGTTGGGCGCGGTGCCGGAACGCTTCGGCCATTCGGGCGGCACGGTCGAGACCGAGCTCTATTTCGCCATGGCGCGCGGACGCCAAGACGCGCACGCGATGGAGATGACCAAATGGTTCGACACCAATTACCATTATATCGTGCCCGAACTTTCCGCCCTGACGCGTTTTTCGTCCGGCAGCGACAAGGCGTTGAGCGAATATAAGGAAGCCAAATTCCTGGGCGTGGCGACCCGGCCGGTTCTGATCGGGCCGGTGACATTCCTCAAGCTTGCCCGGATGACCGATGCATCCGACCGCTGGGCGCTGTTGCCGCAAATCCTGCCGCTCTATGCGAAAGTCATTGCCTCTCTCGCCGAAGCGGGTGCGGCCTGGATTCAGATCGACGAACCCATCCTGGTCGCGGATTTGGACGATGAGACCCGGAGCGCTTTCGCAAAGGCCTATGCCGCCTTTTCCGGATTGCCGGCAAAGCTGATGCTCACGACCTATTTCGGCGCAGTGGGCGACAATCTCGTCTGTCTCGCAGGACTACCGGTGGCGGGTGTGCATATCGATCTGGTTCGGGCCCCGGATCAACTGGAAGAAGTCTGCCGCGCTCTGCCCGCAGACCGCTCTTTGTCTCTCGGTTTGGTCGATGGGCGCAACATCTGGAAAGCCGCCTTAACCGATGCGGAACGCATGATCGAACAGGCGCATGCGCTGCGTACCGGACCGCTGATGGTCGCGCCCAGCTGCTCGCTGCTGCATGTGCCGGTCGATCTCGACACCGAGACCAAACTCGATGCCGAATTGAAGAGTTGGCTTTCCTTCGCCACGCAGAAGCTCGATGAGGTCGCGGCACTGACTGCCGCGGCCAACAACCGGCGCGACAGCGGTTATTTCCGCAAGAATGCCCAAGCCGCAGGAAGCCGCGTCACCTCAACGCGCATTCACAACACCGCCGTCAAGCAGCGCCTCGCGGCGGTCACGCCGGACATGGCGGAGCGTCAACCGGGTTTTCGCGACCGCATCACTCAGCAGCAAGCCGTGCTCAACCTGCCGCTGCTTCCCACCACCAGCATCGGCTCTCTGCCCCAGACCAAGGCTTTGCGCGAAGCCCGCGCCCAATTGCGCAAAGGCCAGATCGGCGAAGCCGCTTATGACAAATTGCTGGAAGGCTGGACCGAAGAGGCGATGCGGTGGCAGGACGAGATCGGCATCGACGTTCCCGTGCATGGCGAATTCGAGCGCAACGATATGGTGGAATATTTCGGCGAACGCCTGACGGGCTTCGCCTTCACCGAACGCGCCTGGGTTCAGAGCTATGGCTCGCGTTGCGTCAAACCGCCGATCATTTTCGGCGATGTGAGCCGTCCGGCGCCGATGACGCTGCATTGGGCGTTGACCGCCCAGCGTTATACGCAAAAGCCGGTCAAAGGCATGCTCACAGGACCGGTGACCATCCTGCAATGGAGCTTTGTGCGCGACGACCAGCCACGCCGGGAAACCTGCCGCCAGATCGCGTTGGCCATCCGCGACGAGGTTACGGACCTGGAACGGGCGGGCGTGAAAATCATTCAGATCGACGAAGCGGCGCTGCGCGAAGGTTTGCCGATCCGCAAATCCGAATGGCAGGCCTATCTGAATTGGGCCGTGGAAGCATTCCGGCTGACCGCATCCGGGGTGCGGCCGCAGACGCAAATCCACACCCATATGTGCTATTCGGAATTCAGCGACATCATCGCCGCCGTTGCCGCGATGGACGCCGACGTCATCTCGATCGAGACGTCGCGGTCGGCCATGACCTTGCTGGATGCGTTTGCCGGGTTCGCTTATCCCAACGATATCGGACCGGGCATCTATGACATCCATTCGCCGCGTGTGCCCGGCCAGCCGGAAATGGAAGCGCTTCTGGAAAAAGCGCTGAAGGTGCTCAGACCCGAGCAGCTTTGGGTCAACCCCGATTGCGGTCTGAAAACCCGCGGTTGGGCGGAAGTGAAGCCCGCACTGGTATCCATGGTGGCGGCGGCGAAAGCCGTGCGCGGCCGGCTGGAGAAAATGAACCAGGCTTAGATGCGAGAAGGCCCATCCGGAGAATCCCGGATGGGCCTTTCCATCAAGACGCCTTGGCGTATTTCGCCGCGATGCCTTTGCGGTTCAGCTTCATGTTGGGCCTCAGCATGCCGTTTTCGCGCGAGAAGGGCTCTTCCGCAAAAGCGATCTCGCCGATCTTGACCTTCTTCCCGGCCGTCGCCCCTTCCACATGCTTGCGGATGCGGCGGGCGGCATCTTCGGAGCGGTCGGGACCGCGTACCACCACACAGCTTAGATGTGACGTCCCCGGCTTCTGGAAGATCACCGACTGGACCACATCTTCACAGGCATTCACCGTGCTCTCCAGCACTTCCGGATGGATCTTGTATCCAGACGGGGTCACGATCAGCTCTTTCTTCCGCCCGAGCAGATAGAGATTGCCGTCGGCATCGACGCGGCCGATATCGCCGGTGGCCACACCGCCACTTTGCGGAAATGTCGTCTCATTCTCCCCTGGCGCGCATTGGAAATAGCGGCGGGTGAGGAAGGCCTCGCGATGGACGATGATCTCCCCATCCGACTCGAAGCTGACGGAGACCCCGGCCAGCAATTTTCCCACCGACCCATAAGCGCCGGTGTGCGCAGGGCGGAAGGTCAACGATCCAGCTTCCGCCAACCCGTAAGATTCACACAAGGGCAGCATGGCACGGTCGAAGAACCGGCTGACATGCGGGCTGATCGGCGCCATGCCCGTGGCCAAAAGGCGCATACGCCCTCCGAAAAGCGCATGAACGTCGCGATACGCAAAACCCGCCACCTTGCGGCGAAGCGCGGCCGCAAACGGCAACGCCAACAATGCATCAGCCAAGCCATGCCGCCAGGTTCGAGCTTCGGGCGCAGAGAAGCGCGTGTGTATCAACTGGTAAAGGATCGGCGGCGCGATCAACACCGTGGGCTGAAGCGCCTTCATCGCCGGATAAAGTTGCGTGTAATCGGTGACGATAAGGTCGAAATCATACCAGATCGACGCGTAATACATCATCCGCTGCTGGAAATTGGACATGGGCAGAAACAACAACAAGCGGTCACCGGGCGACAAGCCCAGAGCCTCGGCGATGGGCGGCAAGGTGAGTTCGGCGCCCTTGCGGCTTATGACCAGCCCTTTCAATCCGCCCGCTGAGCCAGACGAAAAAGCCAGGCTGAGATCGCCGGGCAGATCGCCATTCGCATAAGGCGTGCGCGACAATGCGCGAACATCGCCATTGTCCGCGCCCATCACCGCGACGAACCGGTCGGCCTCTTTGAAGGCATGGGAGACATTTTTCCCCACCAGCAGAAGCGCGATATCGTACCGGTCGATGAGTTCGCGATTGATCCCGCCCGCGAAATCATCCGTGAAAGCGACCGAAATCGCGCCCAAAGCGATCAGCGCCAGATCGTGAACGATATAGATATAGGAGCTGGGCGCGAAAATTCCGACCCGCATGCCCGGCACGACACCCCAATTTTCCAACGCCTGGCGTGTCCGCGCGACATCTTGGGCTAGCGCGGAATAATCGTAGCGCGTCGCCTTCCCCTGCGCGAAGGTAACGATCGCGCCCTTTCGTGCGGCAATTCCCGCTATCAGCTGATCGAATTGCATGACGCCCCCCTTTTTAACCGCCCGCTCTCACACCTCCTCAAGCCGCAGACGCTCGGTGGCTTCGACCAGTTCACCGACCGTACGGCAATTGGCGATAAGGTCCCCTAACTGATCGGTCCCGACATGGAACGTCTCGTCTAAAGAGAAAATCAGAGACACCATCGCCATTGAGTCCAC
>DASYDX010000185.1:0-5024 GCA_036499345.1 Rhizomicrobium sp. | reverse complement strand
CAATCGACCAAAGACCGCCTGACCTTGCCGGCCCAAAAAGCGCTCCAGATAAGATGAAGTCAAAAACACGACATAAGCGGCCAGCAGCATCATCGCCATGGCGGCGATCAAGAGCGTGAGACCGATGGCGCCGCCTTCCATCCGTCCCGCCAGAAGCACCATGGCGGTGATCGCGCCCGGTCCCGCCATCAAGGGGATGGCGAGGGGAAAGGCCGCGATGTGCGCGCCAGCCCCGGCCGATTGATCGGCTTTGCGCTCACTGCGGCGCTCGAACACCATCTCGAACGCAATGGCGAACAACAGCAGCCCCCCCGCAATGCGAAAAGCTGCCAGCGAAATGCCCAGCTTGGTCAACAGCCAATCGCCGAAAAGCGCCGAACCGGCCAGAACGAAAAATGCGATGACACAGGCCTCCAGCCCGATCTTCTTCTTCACATTTTGCGGGAGTCCCGAAGTCAGTCCGATGAAAATCGGCCCGAGCCCAATAGGGTCGATCACCACGAACAACGTCACAAGCGCGGAAATCAGAGCCGTGATCATGCGCGCCCCATCGCCGGAGCCGGATCGTGGCCACCGGGGAATGGCAGGCCAAGCCGGCAGCCGTTCCGTTCGGCCCGGGCGCGGCGTTGGAAGGCGAGCAATATGGCAGGCATCCAGCCACTTTATCCCAAGCTCTGCGGGATGCCAGTCCCGCTGGCTATTGAAAGGCCATGGCCAAAGAGGCATCGTTCGGCCACAAAAAGGGGAGGGTTTCAATGAGTCATTTGTCCGTGCGCCTGCTGGGAACGGCCGCGTTGTTTGCCACGCTGGCGGTCCTGCCGGCTCACGCTGCCGGCGCAGACGATGCGCGGCTCAAAGCCATTGCCGACAAAATTCAGATCACGCGCGACACCTATGGCATCGCGCATGTCAAAGGTCACACTGATGCCGATGCCGTCTTCGGCATGGTCTATGCCCAGGCCGAGGATGATTTCAATCGCGTCGAAACCAATTACGCGACCAATCTGGGTCTGACCGCGCGCGCGGATGGCGAAAAGGCGATCTGGAGTGATTTGCGCCAGCGGCTGTTCATCGATCCGGAAGTTCTCAAAGCCGATTACGCCAAGAGCCCCGAATATCTGAAGAAGATCATGATCGGCTGGGCCGATGGTCTCAACTTCTTTCTGGCCAGCCATCCCAATGTGAAGGCGAAGTATATCACCCATTACGAGCCCTGGATGGCGCTGTCCTTCACCGAAGGCAGCATCGGCGGCGACGTCGAAAAAGCGCGCCTGAGCCAGCTTCAGGCCTTCTATGAAAAGCGCACCGTAGCGTTGACCGATCTCGAAAGAGGCTTGGTGTATGTCGAGCCGGTCGGCTCCAATGGCATCGCCGTGGGTCCGAAGGTCACCAAAGACGGCCATGCGCTGCTCTGGATCAACCCGCACACTTCTTTCTATTTCCGCTCCGTCGTGCAGATGACCAGCGACGAAGGATTGAATGCCTATGGCGCCGCAACCTGGGGCCAGCCCTTCCTGTATCAAGGCTTCAACGAACATCTGGGTTGGATGCACACCACCAGCTCGGCCGACACGACCGACGAATTCGCCGAAACCGTCACCCAGAAGGACGGCAGATATGTCTACAAATACGGCAGCGAAGAACGTCCCGTGGCGGTGAAGAACATCACCATCGAATATAAGGCCGCCAATGGCAGCATGGCGAAGAAAACCTTCACCGGTTACTTCACCCATCATGGCCCGATCATCCGCGAAGCCGATGGCAAATGGATTTCGATGGCGATCATGAACAAGCCGATCGACGCGCTGGAGCAATCTTTCGGGCGCACCAAGGCTAAGACACTCGCCGAATATATGAAGGTCGCGGACCACAAGGCCAATTCGTCCAACGACACGCTCTATGCCGATGACAAAGGCAATTTCGGGTTGTTGCTGCCGCAATTCGTGCCGCTGCGCGACAACCGTTTTGATTATACCAAGCCGGTTGACGGCTCCGATCCCGCCACGGACTGGAAGGGAATGACGCCGATCAACGACATTCCCCATGTCGTCAATCCCGGTTCCGGCTGGGTGTTCAACAGCAACAACACGCCGCAGAATGCCGCCGGTCCCAACACCGTCGATATGTCTAAATTCCCGAAATATATGGACGCGTCGGGTGAGAACCCGCGCGGTGTTCATATGGTCAGGGTTCTGACCGGGACCAAGGACATGACGCCGCAAACCCTGATCAAGACGGCGTTCGACCCGTATCAACCGGCCTTCGCCGAAATGGTGCCGGTGCTGGTGAAAGACTATGACGCACTTCCTGCATCAAGCCCGCTGAAAGCCAAGCTGGCGGAGCCGATCTGGGTTCTGAAGAGCTGGGATTTCAAATGGGGTGCGGAGTCTGTCGCCAATTCGATTGCGATCTTCTGGGGCGACGCACTTTACAATCGCAAGATCCGCCCGATGCGGGCTGCCGGCATCCGCGAAGACTATGTCGACTATCTCGCCCACAAGGCATCGTCCGATGATCGCTTGCAGGCGCTTTCGGAGGCTGTCGACAAGCTCACTGCGGATTTCGGGACCTGGAAGACCGCCTGGGGCAACATCAACCGCTACCAGCGTATCTCCGGCGCGATCGATGCCGGATTTGACGACAATGCGCCCAGTGAACCGGTGCCGTTCGACACCGCGCAATGGGGTTCGATTGCCTCCTACGCCACTGTGCATGACAAGACCAAGAAATGGTACGGCGTCAGCGGCAACAGCATCATTGCATCGGTGGAGTTCGGTCCCAAGGTGCATGCCTGGGCGGCCACGGTGGGCGGCGAAAGCGGCGATCCCAAGTCGCCACACTTCAAGGATCAGGTCCATGCCTACATCACCGGCGATCTGCTGCCGGTCTTCTTCTATCCGGACGATCTAAAAGCGCATACGGAACGGTCTTATCGTCCCGGCCAATAGCGTCTGCCCAAACAATCACCGCCGCCTGACCAAATGTCGGGCGGCGGTGTGTCTTGACGCTGTGCCCCGTCCCAAGTCCAAATGCGCCGGCGCGGCGAACCGCGCAACAACACGGGGCCATCATGTCGAATCTGCAAAGCCGAAGGGGTTTTCTCAATCTGACGGGCGCCAGCGCCGCAGGTCTTCTGGGCGCGTCTGCCTGGACGCGTGCCTGGGCGGCGGAAACGCCGGACCTGATCGTCACCAACGCCAAGGTTTACACGGTCGACAATGCCATGCCCCGCGCGGAAGCTTTCGCAATCCGCGACGGCAAATTCGTCGCCGTCGGCAAGAGTGACGAAATCAGCGGGCTGGCCGGGAAGGGCACGCAGCGTTTCGACGCCAAGGGCATGACCATCGTGCCGGGCTTCATCGATTGCCACAATCATGCGCCCGGCAATGTTCTGATGTTCGAAGCGGTGGTCGGAAATCCCTATGTGGTGGAATTCGTCACCATCCAAAGCATCATCGACAAGCTGAAGGCGCGTGCCGCCAAGACGCCGGCGGACACTTGGGTGGATGGCTACTTCTTTGACGACACCAAGGTAAAGGACAAGCGCGAGATCAATGTTCACGATCTCGACAAGGTTTCCATGGACCATCCGGTGTGCGTGCATCATCGCGGCGGCCACACCTCCTATTACAACAGCAAAGCCCTGCAGATGGCGGGCGTCACCAAGAACACACCGGCAGCTTTTGGCGGCACCTTTGACAAAGACGACAAGGGCGAGTTGACGGGACGCGTGACCGATCGCGCCCGCGGCGTCTTCGCCAAGGTGGGCAAGCGTGTGACCTATAGCCCAGCAGAGGAATTGCAGCGCGACCGCGAAGGCCTCGCCTTTATCTCCAAGCAATTCGTCAAATACGGCCTCACCACCGTGCATCACGAGGGCGGCGACCTGATGGCGCTGCAGCAAGTGCGCGCGCGCGGGGACCTGCTGCACCGCGTGAGCTATGAGTGCCAGGATCAAATGCTGGACGCGATGATCAAGACCGGCATTCAGACCGGTTTCGGCGATGAATGGATTCGCTTCGGCGCCACCTCGGAACACACCGTGGACGGCTCTTTCTCCGAACGCACCATGGCGATCAGCCGGCCCTATGTCGGGATCACGCCAGCCTATCAAGGCAATCTGACGGAAAAGCAGGAAGACCTCGACGCCTGGGCGGATCGGGTCAACCGCGCCGGAATCCAGCTGAACTGCCACGCCAATGGCGATGTCGCCATCGACCATGTGCTGACAGCTTATGAGAAGGCCTTAAAGGCATTTCCGCGTGCCGATGCCCGGCCCAAGATCACGCATTGCAGCTTGATCAATCCCAGCCTGTTGGCGCGCATCAAGGCTATGAATGCTGTGCCCGCGCTGTTCACCACCTACGCTTATTACAACGCCGACAAATTCCATTTTTACGGCGAAGACATGATGAAGAACATGATGGCGTATCGCAGCCTGTTGGATGCGGGCGTGCGCGCGGCGGCAGGATCGGATTTCAGCCCGGGCCCGTTCGATCCCTTGATGGGTATTCAAGGCATGGTGACGCGCCATGGCTGGAATGGCGAAACGTGGGGTGCCAACCAAAAGATCACGCTGGACGAAGCGCTGCGCGTCAACACCATCAATGGCGCCTATAATAGCCACGAAGAAAATATCAAAGGCTCGATCACCGCGGGCAAGCTGGCTGATTACGTCGTGCTGGCGGAAGACCTGCACACCATCGATCCGGAGAAGATCAAAGACATCAAGATCGTGCGCACCGTCACTGGCGGCAAGACGGTCTATCAGGGCTGATGCTTCATGCTTCCGACAGGCGGCGCAGCGCGTCGCCTGTCAGGCGCTGCGTCGTCCAACCGTCCATCGCTTCGGCACCCAGTCCGCGATAAAAGCGGATGGCATTCTCGTTCCAGTCCAGCACCGACCATTCGAAGCGCCCGCAATCCTCAGCCACAGCCTTGCGCGCGAGCGCCTGGAATATCCCACGGGCAATACCGTTGCGGCGAAAGGCGGGGCGCACAAACAGATCTTCGAGATAAAGCCC
>DASYDX010000184.1:0-7744 GCA_036499345.1 Rhizomicrobium sp. | reverse complement strand
TCAGCATGGCCTCACCACCGTCTCGGTCGTCACCGTCAATCATCTGGTCGATTTCCCCCAACTCCCGGCGATGCTGAAGGATATGGGCTTCGACGCGGTGAGCTTCTCCTATCCGCGCAAAGAGCCGTTCGGCTCTTCGTCGCTGGTTTATGGTTCGGATTCCGATCTGGTCGATTACACCCCCGATCAATTGATCGACGCGCTGGACGCGATCAAAGCAATGAAGTCGGAATATACCGTGATGAACCCCAGCGCCGCGCTGGAAGACATGAAGCGCTTCGTGCGGGGCGAGGAACAATTGATCCCCTGCGTCGGCGGCCACAAATATTTCTATATGGATTGGAATTTGCAGATCTGGCGCTGCGAAGCCTGGCACGAACCGCTGGGCTCGGTGTTCGATCTCGACACCATCGCCGACAAGCGCGACCGCTGCACCGCCTGCATGCAGAATTGCTATCGCGACACCTCGACCCTCATGCATGCCGGCGTCGCCGTGGCCGATGCCATGACCGCCGCCTCCAAGGGCCGGTTGGGCGAAGCGGTGGGGCATCTGTTCCAGCGCAGCGTCGCCAAATCCCTGGGTTCGGTGATCGAGGAGGCCAGCGTCATCCGCCGCCTCTCCAAGAACCGCGTCGCCTCCGCCAACGCCTGATCCGGCGCGCTTAAGCCCGCTGCGCCTGGCGCGCGCCGGGCGCGGGCTGCACGTTGGCGAAAGCATAGCGGTCGAACCAGTCGGGAAAGGCGCGGCGCAATTCGCGCGGCCCTTCCACAACCAAACCCTGACGCTGCGCCGCGATGAAACTGACATCGCCCCGCCACCATCCCACCAGCGCAGGCAAGGGCCCACGCACGCGCAGCGGTTCGGGAAATCCCCGGTTGCGGGCGCAGAGCGACGCTTCGGTTTTCTTCAACAGCAGAAAGCGCGGTTTGAGCTTGTTCAACTCGAAACGCACCACCAAAGGATCGGGCGGAAGCCGTTCGAACCGCACCCGCCGCTCCAGATCGATCAGCACCGGATCGGCATCCAGATCTTCGTCCCGGGCGATGCGCGGCAACCAACGCTGACCCCAGGTCGCCAAAGACCCGATCACCGCCGACAATTCGCGCCCCGCTTCGGTCAGCACATATTCCGGACCGCCGCCGCCTTCGACGCGCAGCACCACGCCCGCCAGCACCAGTTCCTGCAAGCGTTCCGATAGCATGGTGCGGGAGATCCGGGGCAGTCCCCGGCGCAGATCGTTGAACCGATGCGCGCCGCAGAAAATCTCGCGCACGATCAGGATCGTCCAGCGCCCGCCCAATATTTCATGCGACCGCGCCACCGCGCAGAACTGGCCATAGCTGCTCATGGAGCGAACCTAGCACGGGGCAAGCCCGCAAATCGGTCCGGAATCCGGACCCATGACAAAGCCCGGCGGTCCGGATTCCGTACCCCTTCGGCCCTGGGATTGCGCCTAAAATACCGCATGCGCTGCTCCTTTGGCTTGTCCGTTTTCAAAACGCACCCTGCCGTCGGGGCAACCGGCGCGCCTGTAAAGTTTGCGTAAAACCGGCGCGGCGCGCTTGTTGGCCTGCCAATGAGAGTATATACCCCCAATTTAAGAGCATATGCGCTTATCAAGCTCAAGGAGAAGCCCATGAAGGATTTCGTGGAACAGCCGCTGACACGCCGCTCATTGCTCACTGCCATCGGCCTCGCAGGCGGCGCCGCCGCCATGTACGACGCGATGCTGAATATGGGTTACGCCGCCAATTCGGATTTCACCGGCCCCATCACCTTGCAAGGCAATGCCAAGGGCGCATCGGTGGTGATCCTGGGCGCGGGCATCGCGGGCATGGTCGCCGCGTATGAGATGCGCAAGGCCGGCTACAAAGTGAAGATCCTGGAATACAACAACCGTCCCGGCGGGCGGAACTGGTCGCTGCATAGCGGCGACAGCTACACGGACATCGGCGGCACCACGCAGAAGGCGGATTTCGCGCCCGGCCAATATTTCAATCCCGGCCCGTGGCGCCTGCCCTATCACCATCAAGGCATCCTGCATTACTGCAAGATGCTGAATGTGCCGCTGGAAAGCTTCGTGATGTACAACAACGCGGCGCTGGTACATTCCGCGAGCGCGTTCGGCGGCAAACCCAAGCGTTTCCGCGAAGTCGCCGCCGATTACGAAGGCCATATCTCCGAACTTCTCGCCAAGGCCACCAGCCAGAACAAGCTCGACGACCAGCTCGACAAGGACGAGAAGGACGGCGTGCTTCAGATGCTGAAAAGCTGGGGCGGGCTGGATAAGAATTACGAATATAAGAAGGGCGAAATCTCCAGCGACTTCCGCGGCTACGACATTCCGCCCGGCGGCGGCTTGCAGGCCGGGCCGGTGCCGTCCGACATCATGCCGCGCAAGGAGTTATTCAATTCCTCGCTCTGGAACGCGCTCTATTTCCCCAAGCAATGGGACTTCCAAGGCCAGCTCTTCCAGCCCAAGGGCGGCATGGGCGAAATCGGCAAAGCCTTCGGCAAATTGCTGGACGGCGTCATTCAATATGACTGCAAGGTCACCAACGTCCATCAGGACGAAACCGGCGTCACCGTCACTTATATCAACAGCAAGACCGGCGGCGCGCCCAAGACCGAAAAGGCCGATTGGTGCGTCAACACCATTCCGGTTTCGATCCTCAGCCAGATCCCCATGAATGTCGGCCCCAAGATGCGCGCCGCCATCGACAGCCTGCCCTATCTCCCGGCGGTGAAGGTCGGCCTGCAATTCAAGCGCCGCTTCTGGGAAGAAGACGACAATATCTATGGCGGCAACACCTATACCGACCAACCGATCTTCAACATCTCCTATCCGTCACACGGATTCTTCGAAAAAGGTCCGGCGGTTCTGCTCGGCGCCTACATCTACCGCAGCGGCATGAAAGTCTATAATTTCGAAGCGCTGTCGGCCCAGGAACAGATCGAAGCCGCGCTGGAACAGGGCAGCAAGATCCATCCGCAATATCGCGCCGAATATATGAACGGCGTTGCCGTCGCCTGGCACCGCGTGCCCTGGACGCTTGGCTGCTCGGGCCTGTGGAACGACGCCCTGCGCGAAAAGCATTATGCCGACATGTGTGCGGTGGACAATCGCATCGTGCTGGCGGGCGAACATTGCTCGCATCTGATGGCGTGGCAGGAAGGTTCGGTGCTCTCGTCACTCGATGCCATCACCCGCCTGCACAAGCGCGTCATGGCGGCCTGAGGAGAAACCCGATGAAAACCAACAGTCTTCTTCTCGCTGCCGCGTTCGCGCTGACCACCCCGCTTTTTCTTCTTCCACAAGGTGCGATGGCCCAGGCCAACCGCAACCTTCTGCCGCAACAGGGCGGCGAAGCGCTGTACAAAGGCATCTGCCAGGACTGCCACATGCCCGACGGGCGCGGCGCGGAAGGCGCGGGCCATTACCCGGCGCTGGCGAAAAATCCCAAGCTGGCCGAAGCGGGCTATCCGCTCACCGTGGTGACCAACGGCCTGAAATCCATGCCCGCTTTCGGCGGCGCGCTTTCCGATCAGCAGATCGCAGATGTGGTCAATTACGTCCGCAGCCATTTCGGCAACACTTACAAGGACAAGCTTAAGCCCGAGGACGTCAAAAACGCCCGCTAACCTCCCCCCCAGAGGGCGACGTTCGAAGGTTGGGCCACCCGTGCGATGAACGGGTGGCCCTTTTTTTGTGCCTTGAAAGCGCCTTCGGGCTGAACGCCCGATGAACGCCGCCCCCAGACTGCGTACAGCCGCTTTGGGTCATTCTCCTTGCGAAGGATGCATTGGCATCCAAGAAAGAGGAGCTAGCCATGAAACGTCTGATCGCTTCGGTTTTGGCTTTGTCACTGTTGGGCACCACGGTCGCCACCGCCGCCAGCGCGGCGCCGGTCAATCGCCCGATCCCGGTGCGCGACTATCGCAACCATGACAATGGCAATGGCGCGGCTGTCGCGGCCGGCATCGGTTTCCTGGCGCTGGCCGCCATCCTGGCCTCGCAGAACAATCACGAACGCGATTATTACTATCGCGACCGTGGCTGGGACCATCGCGACTATCGTGACTATCGATATGAAGGTGGGCGCTATGACCGCGGCTATTCTTACGGCAATCGCTACGACGCCTATTCGCACGGCGGCCGCGGCTGGTAATTTCTAAAGTAAGTCTGTGAAGACGGCTCCGGTCATCCCCGCCGGGGCCGTTTTCATATCATTAAGCCGATTGCCGCCGCATTGACCCGTTGCGGAAATCGGGCGGCGCCCCCGCCTGCCGCCAATAGGCTTCCAACCCGATCCGTTCCAGGATCTGTGCAAAGCGCGGATGATCGCGCAGGCTGGCGGTATCGCGGCGGAACAGCACCACACTGTCCGGCTGTCCGCCCAGGGTGAACGTCGCCATCATATTGATGCCGGGCGCGCGCGCCTGGGGCGGCTCCTTCTGGAAAATCTCCTCGGCCACCGTCAGCGCCGCGTCCGGCTGATCCAAAGTGGTGAGCGCATGAATGGCGACCGTGGCGGGGGCGATGCCGATACGTGCGAAATCCAGGAAGTTCTTGCACGCCGCCGCCATATCGGCAGGCCGCCGGTCGCGCCGCGCGATCAGATGCAGCCGCCGCCGCGCCAGATTGGGATCGTCCGGCGCCACCACGGCGGGCGGCGAATCCAGCAAGGCCTGCGCACGGCGAAAATCATCCGCCACCACATGCAATCGCACACATTCCGACCAGACCAGCATGATGCCCGGCCACAGCGCATACGCCTGCGAGATCAGCTCCAGCGCTTCACCGGTGCGGCCCAGATCGAACAGGGCCGCCGCCAGTTCGACTGCGACCCGCGCACTGAGGGGATCGCGCGCACGCAAATGTTGCAACGCCTCGGTGCCCTTGGCGGTATAGCCCACCGCCAGCAGGAATTGCGCATGCAGATGCAGCAGCCCAGGGCTTTCCGGCGCGGCGGCCAAGCCCTGAAAGAACAGATCTTCGACCTCGCGCCACCGCGCGAAGCGGGGAATGAGATTGGCCTTGGTCCCGCATGCGTCGCCCAACAGAGGATCGAGTTCCAGCGCGCGATCCGCCGAATAGCGGGCATCGGCGCGCATCGGTTCCTGCATCGGCGCGGGCAGATACAGCATCAGCAAACGCTGCGCTTCGGCCAGCGCCGCCCAGCCGCGCGCGAAATCCGGCGCCAGAACCACGGCCTGGGTCAGATACGCCAGCGCCTGTTCGATCGGTTCGCGCGACGGCTGCTCCAACCCAACCCGCGCCCGCGCATAAAGATCTTCGACCAAAGGCGCGGCGTTTCCCACGCGCGGCGCCATCGCAGGCGCGCGCGAAGCAACATCCAGCCGATAGCCGATGCGCGGCAAAGTCTCGATGCGCGCGCCCGCCTCAAGCCGCGCCAGCAACTGACGCAACAGACTGATGACCCGGTTGACGGCATCGGGGCTCATCGCCAATCCGCCCCAGCAGCGCGCGATCAATTCCTGGCGCGAGACGGTGGCGCCATTCGCCTGCGCCAACACCGCCAGCACCTGCATCAAACGCGGCTCGACCCGTTCGGCCTGGCCGCCTTGCACGATCTCGCCGCGCGACGGGCGCACGGAAAGATTGCCGATGATGAAATCCGGCATGTTCGCAAGCAGGATCGCGGGCGTGGCGCGCACATCCGTCATGACCTGGGCATCTCGCGAATCTCTCCCGGCGGAGCGGCAAAATGCGCCGCGCACAGCACCTTATCCCCGCCCGCCCGCACATGCGACGGGTTTGGACGGCCGTCATCAGCTTTTCATGAGCGCAACCTCGGCGCTTCATCAGGCCAAAGCCATGTCGGCTGACATGGCGGCAACCTAGATTCCTCGCGGATTTGGCGTCCATTCCGGACGCAGCCGGGAGACTTTCACGTGATCGCCATCAAACAGACCACCCTTGCAATATTTTGCCTGTTGCCGCTTTGCGTATCCCTGCCCGCCTCTGCTCAAGATTGGTATGTCGCGGGCGGCGCGACCTTGTCCCTGCTGAACGATCCCAAGTCCCAGATCGAGAATGCGCCGACGCCGGGCGCGACCTTGAAGATCATCGACGAACTCAGCAGCACCGGCTGGGGCGGCCACCTCGCGCTGGGCCATCGCTTCGACCGGCTGCGGGTGGAAGCGGAAGTCGGGCGCACCCGCAACGATGCGGATTTTTATACCGTCACCTCGCCGATCTCGAACCGCCTGCCGCAAACCGGCGGCGACACCATCACCCGCATCATGGCCAATGCCTATTACGACATTCCGTTCGGCGGGATCGAACCCTATCTGGGCTTCGGCATCGGCGAAGCCATGGTCGATGTCACCACCAATGCCTCGCGCCCCTTCGGTCCGCCCACCGCGCCAGTGCAATTGATCGACGATCAGGTGAACGGCTTCACCTGGCAGGCGATTGCGGGCGTGGCGGTGCCGGTGTCGGAGACTTTCGCGCTGACGGCACAGTTCCGTTATCTCGACGCGGGCACCTTGCACGGCAAGGATACGCGCGGCCAACCCTTCCAGACCAGCATTGCCGGGCCCGCCATCGATCTGGGCGTTCGTTACAGCTTCTGACCGAAAGGACAATCCATGCCGCAACCTCGCGAATTGTGGGACAGCGCCGCTCCGGGATGGAACGGCCAAACGGCGCTGATCACGCCATGGCTGGCCGCACCCACCATCACAATGCTCGATCAGGCCGCCATCGGGCCCGGCATGCGGGTGCTGGATCTGGCGGCGGGCGCGGGCGAACAATCCTGTGCCGTTGCACGCCGGATCGGCGCGGGATCGATTCTGGTCACCGACATCTCTCCGGTGATGCTGAAACTGGCGGAGCGCAATCTCGCCGCCGCCGGTTTGCGCAATGTGCAATTCCAATGCCTGGACATGGAAGACCACGGTTTGGAAGCCGCAAGCTTCGACGCCGCGATCTGCCGGATGGGCCTGATGTTCACCACCCGTCCCGAACAGGCGCTGCAAGCGGTGCGCGCGGCGCTGAAGCCCGGCGGCCGCTTCGCCGCACTGGTCTTCTCCGCACCGCCAGGCAATCCGAGCATGGGCATCATCCTATCCATCGCGCTGCGCCATGCAGGCAAACCGCCGCGCGATCCCTTCCAACCCGGAAGCCTGATGAGCCTGGGCAAGCCCGGATTGGTGGACAAGCTTTTCCGCGACGCAGGTTTTCGCGATGTGCGCGTGATGCGCATCGCCGCGCCGATCCGCACCCCGTCCATCGACGCCTATCTGCAATTCGTGCAAAGCGCCGCCGCCCCGGTGCGCGATTTGTTGGACGCGATGGCAGAGGGCGCACGCCGGGCTGCACTGGCCGAAATGGCGCATGCGCTGCAACCGTTCCAGCAGCGCGATATCTTTGAAGCCGCCACCGAATTGCTGCTGGCGGCCGGCGAAAAACCGCCGGCGGATTAAGGCTTGCCCAACGTCTTTCCGAAAAACGCCAGCGCCATGTCGGTGGCGGTCTTGTGCGTTTGATCCTGCGGCACGGTGGCAACACAGAGCGGCGAGCCCGCCTTGCCGGCCTCGGTGCAGGTGCCCAGAAAATCATAATGCCCCACACCCGGCAGCACTTTCAGTTGCGCGCCGGGTACCGCCTTCGCCACCGCCAACCCGTTGCTGACCGGCGGCACCACGGCATCGGCATCGCCGAGCAGGATCGCCACCGGCATCGCGATCTTCGTCAGGCTTTCCGGCACCAGCTCC
>DASYDX010000183.1:0-5250 GCA_036499345.1 Rhizomicrobium sp. | reverse complement strand
GAAACGGGCGCCGCAACTGGGGCATCCGCGTTTCGTTCCAAGATCCGCCTTGACCAAGGTTCTCGTTCCCATAAAGAGAGGTGGTAGGAGGGGCGCGTTTGCCACTTCTCGCTCCGCCTGTAAAGGTCCTTGAAGCCTGCCGATGTCTTCTCACCCCGCCCCCGACAAAGTTCAGCCGCTTGCCGCCCGAAAGTCGGGCGCTTTGAAGGGGATCGCGCCGGTTCCGGGCGACAAATCCATCTCCCAAAGGGCCCTGATCCTGGGTGGCATGGCCGAGGGCGAAACGCGGATTTCCGGCCTTCTGGAATCCGAGGATGTCCTGAATACGGCAGAGGCCGTTCGCGCTCTGGGCGCGACGGTAACACGCAACGGCGCAGGCGCCTGGCGGGTGACGGGAGTTGGCGTCGGCCATTGGCGCCAGCCCGACCATGTCTTGGATTTCGGAAATTCCGGCACCGGCTCGCGTTTGATGATGGGCGCAGTCGCAACCACGCCGATCCAGGTCACATTCACGGGCGACGCGTCCTTGCGGTCGCGGCCCATGGCGCGGGTGCTCGATCCTTTGACCCGCTTCGGCACAAAATATGATGCGCAGGGCCAGAAGGCTTTGATGCCGCTGACCGTGACGGGGGCAGGCGATGCCCTTGCGGTGAATTACGACGTCGCCGTCGCCTCGGCCCAAGTGAAATCCGCGCTGCTTTTGGCGGCGGTCCATGCGAAAGGCGAAAGCCGGATTTCGCAAAAGGCGCTGACCCGCGACCATACCGAGAAGATGCTGGCGGCGTTCGGTGCGCCGATCCATGTCGAAGCCGGCACGGATGGCGGCGAAACGGTTCGCATTGCGGGCCCCGCGCGTCTCACAGGCTGCACCATCGAAGTGCCGCGCGATCCGTCTTCGGCGGCTTTCCCGCTGGTGGCGGCGCTGATCGTCCCGGGATCGGAAATTTCGATCCCTGCCATTCTGCTCAATCCGCGCCGCATCGGCTTGATTGAGACCTTGCTGGAGATGGGCGCGGATATTCGCATCGAAAATCGCCGCGAGAGTGGCGGCGAGGAAATCGGCGATCTGATCGTGCGGCATTCCGCGCTCAAAGGCGTGTCCGTTCCTGCCGAGCGCGCGCCTTCAATGATCGACGAATATCCCATTCTCGCCATCGCCGCCGCCTTCGCGCAAGGCGAGACCGTGATGCAGGGACTTGAAGAGCTGCGGGTCAAGGAAAGCGACCGGCTGTCGGCCATCGCCCGCGGGCTCGAAGCCAATGGCGTTACGTTCCGCGAAACCCCAGACGGATTGACTGTTACGGGCGGCAGGACTGTCGCCGGTGGCGGCACGGTCGCGACCCATATGGATCATCGCATCGCCATGGCCTTCCTCACCATGGGATTGGCGTCCGCGCAGCCCGTGACGGTGGACGATGTCGCCATGATCGCCACCAGCTTTCCCAGCTATCAAACGCTGATGCGCGATCTGGGTGCGGATCTGGCGCCATGAAAAACGCTGTCGTCATCGCCGTGGATGGCACCGCCGCGTCGGGCAAGGGCACGCTCGCCAAACGGCTCGCCGGGCATTTCGGTTTTGCGCATCTGGATTCGGGTGCGCTCTACCGGTTGACCGCGCTGGCGGTGCTGCAAGCGGGCGGCGATCCGGCCAATGCAGCAGACGCGGTGCGCGGCGCGCAGGCCATCGATCTATCGCTGGCGGGCGATCTCGCCATCCGCACCGACAAGGTGGGGCAGGCGGCGTCGCAGGTCGCGGGGATCGGTGCTGTGCGTCAAGCCTTGCTGGATTTTCAGCGCAGCTTCCTGATGTCGCCTCCAGGCGGCAGCTTCGGCGCGGTGATGGATGGGCGCGATATCGGCACCGTCATCTGTCCCACAGCGACCGCCAAACTCTATGTCGATGCCCGGCCCGAATTGCGCGCCCATCGCCGCTGGCTGGAATTGAAGGGCATGGGGATCGAGCGGGATGAGCCGGGCCTGTTGAAGGAGCTCAACGCCCGGGACGCCGCCGACAAGTCCCGGCCGATTTCGCCCCTTATCCAGGCTGCCGACGCGGTCTTGCTCGATACCTCCGATTTGGGTATAGACGCGGCGTTCGCGGCAGCCCTTGCCCTGGTTTCTCCCAGGATCGAAGGCGCGCTCAAGGACCGCCACAGGGGCTAAGGAGGCCCGGCGGCTTTCGGGCCATCCGCTTACTTTTCCAAAACTCCCGCCCATGCGTCCCGCATGGGAAGTCCAGTGGCCCGTCTTCCAGGGAAGAACCGGCCGTTCGGCATGACCGTAACTTGAAGGATTTCATGGCCCGCGTTGCAACTCAGACCAAGATCAATAGCGAAAACTCCATTGCTTCCCCCAGCCGCGACGATTTCGCGGCGATGCTCGAGCAGAGCTTCGAGACCCAATCGCCTCAGGAAGGCGCCGTCATCAAAGGCAAGATCGTCGCCATCGAAAATGATTTCGCGATGGTCGATGTCGGTCTGAAGACCGAGGGCCGGGTTCCGCTGAAGGAATTCGCGATGCCGGGCATTCCCGCTAACATCCAGGTGGGCGATGAAGTCGAAGTTTATCTGGAGCGTGTCGAAAACGCGCTCGGCGAAGCCGTTCTGAGCCGCGACAAGGCGCGCCGCGAAGAAAGCTGGATCAAGCTGGAAAAGGCGTTCAACGATCAATCGCGCGTTTCGGGCGTGATCTTCGGCCGCGTCAAGGGCGGCTTCACTGTCGATCTCGACGGCGCCGTGGCCTTCTTGCCGGGCAGCCAGGTCGATGTGCGTCCGACCCGCGATGTCGGCCCGCTGATGAACCAACCGCAGCCTTTCCAGATCCTGAAAATGGATCGCCGCCGCGGCAACATCGTGGTGTCGCGCCGCGCCGTTCTGGAAGAACGCCGCGCCGAAGAGCGCACCTCGCTGGTCGCAAGCCTGCAGGAAAAGCAGGTGGTCGAAGGTGTGGTCAAGAACATCACCGATTACGGTGCTTTTGTGGATCTGGGCGGCGTGGACGGCCTGTTGCACGTCACCGATATCGCTTGGCGCCGCGTCTCGCACCCGACCGAAGTTCTCTCGGTTGGCCAGACCGTCACCGTGCAGATCATCAAGATCAATCACGACACCCAGCGCATTTCGCTGGGCATGAAGCAGCTCCAGACCGATCCCTGGGAAGGCGTCAGCGTCAAATATCCGGTCGGCGCCAAGTTCACCGGCAAGGTCACCAATGTCACCGATTACGGCGCCTTTGTGGAGCTGGAGCCGGGCGTCGAAGGCTTGGTCCATGTCAGCGAAATGTCCTGGGTGAAGAAGAACCTCGCCCCCTCCAAGCTGGTCACCCCCGGCACGGAAGTGGACGTTCAGGTGCTGGAAGTGGATTCCAACAAGCGCCGTATTTCGCTGGGCTTGAAGCAGACCCAGGAAAATCCCTGGAATGGCTTCACCAGCCGCCATCCGATCGACAGCGAGATCGAAGGCGAGGTTAAGTCGATCACCGAGTTCGGCCTGTTCATCGGCCTGGATCAGGATATCGACGGCATGGTGCATCTCTCCGATCTGTCCTGGACCGAGCCGGGCGAAGAGGCGATCAAGGCCTATGAAAAGGGTCAGATCGTCAAAGCCAAGGTGCTGGATATCGACGTCGAGAAGGAACGCGTTTCCCTCGGCATCAAGCAGCTGGGCAATGACCCGATCGAGAAGGCCGGTGCCGGCGGCGGTGCAATCCGCAAGAACCAGGTCGTCACGGCCACGGTCACCGAAGTCAATGACGGCGGTATCGAAGTATCCCTGGCGGACGGCGTGAAGTCCTTCATCCGCCGTGCGGATCTGGCGCGCGATCGCAACGATCAGCGTCCGGAACGCTTCGGCAAGGGCGACAAGGTTGATGCCCTGGTCACCAGCATCGACAAGGCCAGCCGCAAGGTCTCGCTGTCCATCAAGGCGCGGGAAATCTCGGAAGAGAAGGAAGCCGTGGCACAGTTCGGATCCTCGGATTCGGGCGCGTCGCTGGGCGATATCTTGGGCGCTGCGCTCAAGAAGAAGACGAAGAAGGACGAGTGAGGCGGATGAGCGAAAGGTCCTGCGGACCTTTCGCCCGCCGAACGCCAAGCCAAGCACTTGCTTGGCGCGGCAGTCTCTAAAATGGGGCGCGCGATCTTCGCGCGCCCTTTTTCTTTACCCGCACAACATGCTCTAACGTACGGAACGAATTAACCGTTCGTTTGTTTGAGTGCAGAATCATGCTTGTGTGTATTTCTAACCGAGGAGCATTTTATGGCTGCGAAGAAGAAGAGTGCTTTGGCCCAGCGGGCCAATGAATTGGAAGCTGCGGTGACGCGTCTGTTCACCGGCGAAGCGCCGGCGCCGAAGGCGAAGAAGCGCCGCAAGGCCAAGCGCAAGACCGCCAAGGCTGCCGCCAAGGGCGCCGTGAAGAAGGCGAAAAAGGCCACGAAGAAGGTCGCCAAGAAGGCGAAGAAGACCGTCAAGAAGGCGAAGAAAGCCGGTAAGAAGGCCGCCAAGAAGGTCGTTCGCAAGGCGAAGCGCAAGGCGCGCCGCTAAGCGTATCTGACATGCCAAAGGGCGCGCTTCGATGAGAGGCGCGCCCTTTTGCTTGGGCGCGTCAGGTAAGGCCGGCGTCGGATATGGGAGCCAATTTCGGTTTGCGCCGCGCCCAGAACAGATTGACGACCAGTCCCGCCATCACCAGCAGACCAGCCAGAATTTTCCAGTCTTCCAAGGGTTCGCCCAGAACCAGCGTGGATGCGCCCATGCCGAATACCGGCACCAGAAGCGTGAGCGGCGAAACCGTCGCGGCCGGATAGCGCGCCAAAAGCCAGGCCCAGCAGCCATAGCCGAACATGGTGTTGCCCACGCTTTGCCACAGCACGGCAGACCAGGTGCCGGGCCCGGCGCGCCCCAGCGCATGGACCAGTGCCGGCCAGCCTTCCAGCAACAGCGCCAACAGCAGCAATGGCGGCACCGAAAACAGGCTGGCCCACACCACATAGGCCAGCATGTTGAGACCGGGCGCGGCGCGGGCCGCTTCCTTCGCCGCCTGGTTGCTCACCGCCCAGCCCAGCGCCGCCAGCAGGGTCAGCGCCAGTCCGGTCAAGGTGGTGCCATGGCCGTTATGGGCGGCGATCACGCCCATCCCCGCCAGCGCCAGACCGAAGGCAACCAGCTGATAGGCCGCCACCTTTTCCTTCTGCCGCTGCATCGAAAGCGCGATGGTGAAGAACACCTGCATCTGCACGACCAGCGAAGCCAG
>DASYDX010000182.1:0-22233 GCA_036499345.1 Rhizomicrobium sp. | reverse complement strand
AGCAATCAGTTGCTGGTGATGTCGGCGGCTGGCCCGACCGATGGCAGCGCCGACAAATGGTACAGCCCGGTCCCGGGCGTGTCTCTTGATAGCCGCGGCAGTGGCGGTCCGGTCTGGTCGCCGGACGGCAAGCGCATGGCGGCGATCTACAGCACGCAGCTCGCGATTTTCCCTGTCTCGAAGGATGGCGCGCCGACGGGCCCTGTAAAGCATGTCACCGAAGAAACCGCGTCTTCGCCAAGCTGGGCGCAAGACAGTCGTCACATTCTTTATCTCTCCAATGACAAGTTCAAAATTCTAGACGTGGACAGCGGCGCGGTTCAGACGGTGCCGCTCGATTTGACCTATCGGCAGTTCGTGCCCAAAGGCAGTTACGTCCTGCATGTCGGCAAGCTGGTGGACGGAACCTCGCAGACCGCCAAGAACGATATGGATATCGTGATCTCCGGCAACCGGATCAAAAGCGTCCAGCCGCACGTTGCCGGGCGCAAGGCGATTGATCTGCCCGATCTGACCGCCATGCCGGGGATGATCGAGGCCCACACCCATCGCGAAAGCAATATGGGCGAACGTCAGGGGCGGGCTTTTCTCTCCTGGGGCATTACGACCATCCGCAATCCGGGCGAATTGCCCTATGAAGCCGTTGAGGACCGCGAAGCCGGTGACGCCGGGATCCGGGTTCAGCCGCGCATGTTCAACACCGGTTATCTGCTGGATGGATCGCGCCCTTACTACAAAACCTCGGTGGCGATTTCTTCCGAGGCCCAGATGGATCGCGAATTGGAGCGCTCGCGCATCCTCGGCTTCGATCTGTTGAAGGGGTATGTCCGTTTGCCCGATCCTTTGCTCTCACGGATGATCAAATTCGGGCATCGTTTTGGGATACCCTCGACATCCCATGAATTGTTCCCGGCTGTGTTTGACGGGCAAGACAGCGTCGAACACCAAGGCGCGACCAGCCGCCGTGGCTACTCGTTGAAGAATACTTTCAACAGGTCTTATGACGATGTGATGCAACTCATGTCGCATGCCAAGATCAGCCTGACGCCGACGGTCTTTCCTGGAATGACGGCATTCCTGACCGCCAACCCGCAGATGATGTCGGACCCGCGCCTGGCACTGGATCCGCCCTGGCTGAAAGAGCAGATGGCGGCATTGGCAAAACGCCCGCTGAGCGATGAGAGCGGCATCGCCAAGATGGTTATGGACGCACAGAAAGCGGGCGTGCGCATTGTCGCCGGTACGGACGAGATGGACGGCATGTATTATCAGGCCGAACTCTATTCCTATATTCAGTTTGGCATGACGCCGTATGAAGCGCTTCGGGCGGCGACGGTTACACCGGCCGAATTGCTGCAACTGGATGCGGGCAGCATTCAGCCCGGCAAGCTCGCCGACATCGTTCTGGTCGAAGGCAATCCGCTTGACGATATCGCCAACACGCGCCGGGTTAAGCGGGTGATCACGAACGGGCGCATGTTCACGATTGAAGACCTGCTGAATGGCAACGCCAAGAACGCACCCCATTAAGCCATCAAAGAGGTTTGCCGCCGGCCTTCCTGGTTCAAAAGCCGGTGCATCGCTCCAATGTCCCCGCATTGGTGGCGTTTACTGAGGGGGTGGTGGCTCGGCCACTGCCCCCGTCTTTTTCCGCTGATGAAGGGGACTGGCGAACCCGGCAGGACTTGAACCTGCGACCGCCGGATTAGAAATCCGATGCTCTATCCAGCTGAGCTACGGGTTCGCACGCGCTCGTCATACACCGCGCCCGGTTACGGATTGAGCGAAAAATGGGGGATTTACACAGACGAAAGCTCAGCGCTGCTTTCATAGGGGGAATTCCTATAATAATCAATACTTTACGTCGCTGTGATCAACCGGCTTTCCGCACTCTCGACCACCATCGGGGTTTCCCAGTTGCGTCGCTCGGGCGTACAGGCCCAACGTTTGGCGACGGCTTGTTGCCAGTCCGGCGTGTAGAACGCGTCCGCCGCTTTGCGATTTTCCCAGAGATAAATTCCGACCAGCGAAGCCCCATCCGGGGTCAGGCCGTAATATTTGCGGATCAGACCCGGCACGCCCTGATAAGTGTGCGCCGTCGCGCGGATCGTTTCGATCACGTCGGTTTTGGCCGTACCGGCGGGCAGGGCAAAGGTCCACATCACGGTGTGCATGGCGTCTCCGGGCGGAATGGGCGTTCATCTAATCATGCGCTGATTGCGCGCGAAAGCTCGGGCGCAAAGCCTGGGCCTATTCCGCGGCCTTTTCGGCCACGGGCAATTTTGCCCGCCGCGCGAAAGCCAGAACGGAATGGATCGTTTCCTTCAGGCCCGTGGTGACGACATCGCTTTCCGTCGCTTCGATACTGTCCAGATAGCGCGAATGATCGTCGCCCAGGCCCCAGAACACCGTCATCACAGGAATGCCGGGCGCGCGCTTGCGCAGGCGCCGGACCTGATAACGGGCGTTCTTGTAAGTCCCCGGTTCCAGATAGGACACGCAGACGATCTGAACCCCGGCCATATCCAGGGAATCGATCTGTGCCGCCGAGGCCTGATCCGACGAAACTACGGCAGCGCCGATGCCGTACTTGCCCAGCATATCCACCAGCAAAAACGCTGCCGCTTCATCCAGGGGCCCGCGACCGGCGATACAGAGAACCGGTTTTCCCAGCCAGGACGGTGCAAGCTCCACCGGTTTGATGCCGGTCTCTTCTTTGCGCTCGGACAGATTGAGGATCACGCTTTTGATGGCGTCGCGGATGCGCGTCTGCCTTGTGACGTCGAGGGCATCGCGGTTGACGTCGGCCTGGGCGAGCATCAAGGACTTCGCCACCACCTCGTCGTAATAAGCAGCCAGGGTGCTGTCGCGCAGAAACTCTTCCGCATCTTCTGTCGCGTCATCCGGATTTTCCGCCAGCATGCGCAGATAAAGACTTTCCTCGGTCTTGAGCGCGGGCGTGTCGCCCAGCATGACGTCCAGGAATTTCAGGCTATCGATGTGCCGCCCCAGCACCACGAAACACATGGTGAGTGGGGTCGACAGCAGAAGGCCGACCGGCCCCCAGAGCCAGGTCCAGAACACAGCCGCCACCACCACGGCCACGGCCGAAAGCCCCATGCTGCGGCCATAGACGAATGGCTCGATCATCTGGCCGACCACGGCCTCGACGCCGCCGAACAAAGCCATGACCCAGAACAACATCGACCAGCCGGGATCGACGGCGACCGCCAAAGTGGCGGGAAAGAGAAAGGCGATGGGAACGCCGACATAGGGGACAAAGCGCAGCAGCATGCCGATCAGCGCCCACAACCCGGAATTGGGAATGCCGATCAGCCATAGACCCACCCCGATAACGAGGCCGAAACAAGCGTTGATGATGGTCTGGAGCGCCAGGTAATGCGAAAGGCGCGACGCTGCTTCGTCCAGTGCGATTGCCGTGCGCTGCATGTCGTTCGACCCCGCCAGCCGGACGAAGCGATCACGCAGATCGTCCTTCTGCAGCATGATGAAAGCGACGAAGACCAGCACCAAAGCGAGGGTGGCGAGCGGTTCTAGGAGCGGGCCCAGAATGCTCTGTGCCACGGCCCAGGGCGCGACGCTCTGACGGCGGATTTCCACCGGGACCGGCTTCTCTTCCATGGTCACGCCGGTCGCAGGGCGGCTCTGTGGTTCGCGAACGCCGGTAATCTGGTCGGCGAGGGCTTCAATGGTTTGATTGAACCGCGCGATGGTGCCGTCCGTCGATCCCCGGATGGACTGGATCTTATGGCCGATATTGGTCTGGTAACGGGGCAGATCGGACGCCAGGCCGGCGAATTGGGCCCCCACGAACGTGCCGATTGCCGACAAGATGATCAGTGCCATGGCGAGGCTGAGGAGAACGGCGGGAACATGGCCCAGCCGCAAATGGCGCAGCAGGCCGACCAGCGGCGCGATGGCGAAAGACATCAGGACCGCCAACGCCAGGGGCATCAGCACCGGGCGGCCGAAATAAAGCCCGCACACCACCACCGCCGTGATCACGGCAGTCATGAATTTCGGCGTCAGCGTGTCGGTCGCAGGGATCCGGGCTGGCATGATGGTACGGGCGGTGCTCCATCGCCGCACGGGCGCGGCACGACTCCTTTATAGCGCATGAAACCGGGCTTGGTTCAGGCCTGGCTGCGGAAGAAGCAGCTTGGTGCGCCGGTGTGGCAGGCAGGACCCAGCTGATCGACCTTCAAAAGCACCACATCGCCGTCGCAATCCAGCAATGCTTCCACCAGCCGCTGGGTGTGGCCGCTGCTTTCACCCTTGCGCCAGACCTTCTGACGCGAGCGCGACCAATAGGTGACCTCCTTGGTGCTCAAGGTGGTGTGCAGGGTCTGGCGGTTCATCCAGGCCATCATCAGGACCTGCCCGGTGGCGGCGGATTGGGCGATGGCAGGCACCAGCCCGCGCTCGTCGAAATGGACGGCATCCAGAAAGGCAGTTTCGGTCAATGTATCGGTCATTTTGCGTCCTTCAGACGGCCAAAGCCGCGGTCCAGATCGGCGATCAGGTCTTGCGCATCTTCCAGTCCGGCATGGATGCGGATGAGCGGGCCCTTGGCCTGGAACGGGGCCGCCGTGCGCTGGATATGGCTGGGCAGGATCAGACTTTCAAACCCGCCCCAGGAATAGCCGATCCCGAAATGATGCATTCCCTCGACAAAAGCCGCCACAGCGGCGTCCGGGATCGGGGCCAGCTCGAATCCGAACAGGCCGCAGGCGCCCTTGAAGTCGCGCTTCCAAAGGGCATGCCCGGGATCGCCCGGCAGAGCTGGATAAAGAATCCGCGCCACTTCCGGCCGGGTTTGCAGCCATTGGGTGAGCGTCAGGGCCGTTTCCTGGTGCCGCCTCAGCCGCACCGCCAGGGTGCGCAGGCCCCGAAGTGCCAGGAAGCAATCGTCGCCACTCGCAGCCAAGCCCATATTGCCATGCGTTTCTCTCAGCCGGGCGGCATGGCTTTCATTGGCGCTGACATAACCGATATTCACATCGGCATGGCCACCCAGATATTTGGTGCCCGCCTGGATCGACAGATCGACGCCATGGCCATGGGCATCGAACAGAAGCGGTGTTGCCCAGGTATTGTCCATCAAAACCGAAGCACCGTGCGCATGCGCAATCTTCGCGATGGCGGAAATATCTTGAATCTCGAATGTGAGCGATCCGGGGCTTTCGCAGAATACCGCGCGCGTGTTGGGGCGCAGCAGCGGCGCGATATCGGCATCGGGTGCGTAATAGGTCGTCTCAATCCCGAGCCGTTTCAACGTCGTGTCGCAGAATTGCCGCGTGGGGCCATAGACACTGTCCGTCACCAGCATGTGGTCGCCACTTGCGACCACAGAGAGGATGGCGGTGGTGCAGGCGTTCAAGCCTGACGGCACCAGCACGACATCGGCGCCGCCTTCCAATTCGGCGATGGCATCTTCCAGGCTTTTAGAGGAGGGCGTGCCGCGGCGGCCATAGGTGTAGGGTTGCCCGCCCGGCTTCATGCTGGCGAGATCGGGAAACAGAATCGTGGAGGTGCGATAAACTGGTGTGTTGACCGCGCCGAAATGTTTGACGCTCATGCGGCCCGCGCCGATTACGACGGTTTCGGGCCTGTCATGTTTCTTGGTCACGGCTTTTTTCCTCAAGCAGGGGGCGGAGCGGGCGGTCGATGGCGTGGATGATCAATCCTGCCACAGCCGCAATCGCGGCTATCATCACGAAGAACAGTGCCTTGTCCATCCGGCTCCAATAGCTTGCAAGCCAGCCTTGCAGAAAACCGCCGCCTAGAAAATTGGGCAGGAAATTCACCGCCATCATCAGCGAAGCGATGCGCAGTGGCGCGACTTTGGAAAACAGCGACATGCTGATGGGGTAAAGATAAATTTCGCCCACGGTCATCACGGTGAAATAGACCCCAAGCCACAGCCAGCTCGATTTGGTCCCGCCCGCATGCCAGGCCGCGAACGCCATGATCAGATTGGCCGCCATCATCAGATAACAACCATAGGCCATCTTCTGCCCGCTGCCGGGTGCGGCCGCACCTTTGCGGTCCCAATAGGCAAGAATGAAGGGCGTGCCGAAAAAAATCACGGCGGGATTGAAAGACTGGAACCAGGTCCAGGGAATATTCCAGCCGAAGATCGCGCGGTCGGTATTGTCGATCGACCACAGCGCCATGGTGTTGCCCTGCTGCTCGTTGCAGGCCCAGTAGAGCGTGAGCGGAATGACCAGCAGCAGTAGCGCAGCAACCGATTTCCATTCCGCGCGGGTCAGTGGTTTGCGCGGGGCTGTGAGCTGCTTTCCGCGTGGCGGTTCCGGCGGCAGATCGCGCCAGCCCCAGAGATACACCATCAATGCCAGGATCATGCCGACGCCGGCGGCGCCGAAGCCGTACGACCAGCCGACGGTCTCCCCCAACGTGCCGCAGATGAAGGGCGCCAGGAAAGCACCGACATTGATGCCGACATAGAAGATCGAATAGCCGGTGTCGCGGCGCGGATCGCCTGTGCCATAGAGCATTCCGACCTGGGTGGAGGTGTTGGTCTTGAAGAAGCCGCCGCCCACAATCAAAAGTGCGAGCGCCGGAAAAAGCAGATTCTCGAAAGCCATCATGAAATGGCCGAATGCCATCATCACGATGCCGCTGAGTGCAATGTAACGCTGGCCGAAATAGCGATCCGCGAGCCAGCCGCCCAGGATCGGTGTCGCATAAATGAGGCCGGTATAGGTGCCGTAGATGAAGGCCGACAGCGGCTGAACATCCAACGGCCCCGCCAGCATTTCGTAAAAAGCTTTGATCTGCGGATAAAGCCATACGCTTTCGACATGGCCTGGCAGCAGCAGATATTTGACCAGATAGCCGACCAGAAGGGCGCGCATTCCATAATAGGAAAAGCGCTCCCACATTTCGGTGCCGAACAGAAAATAAAGGCCGCGAGACTGGCTGGAAAAAGCGCGCGCGAATGTCACGCGGTGCGCGCCCGGCGTGCGAGCCAGCCATAGAGAAGCACGATCAGGCCGACAAAGCCCAACACACCCATGACGCCAGACGGGAAGGCCGGCCCGACCACTGCCAGCGGCGCATCCTTGTTGAAGCTCACGATCAGACCAGCATTGAGCACCCCGAACAAGCTTTCACCCACGATCAGACCGGATGCCACCAACACGCCCAGGCGTTCGGCGCGTTCGCCGCGTACGCTGCGATTGTAGAGCCAGCCGATCACAGCTCCCACCACCACGGGAAGCGTGGCCTCCATGGGAAGATAGATGCCCAGGCCCACCGCCAGCGGGGGGATGCGCAACAATTTGGCCATGCGCAGGATTTCGTCCAGCAATACGATGCCGATGCCCACCAGCGCACCGATTTCGATCATCTCCCAATTGAGCTTGTCGCCGATCACGCCTTGCGCCAGCGCGGCCATCAGATTGGCTTGCGGCGCCGCCAATGGTTGCGCCGTGACGGTGTGAAGATTGGGAGCTCCGGCAAAGCCATATGCCTGTGCCAACAGGTTGAGCACGACCGGCACCGTGACCGTCGCGGCGGTCACACCCGCCAGCAACGCCACCTGCTGGCGCCAAGGTGTGGCGCCCACCAATTGGCCGGTCTTCAAATCCTGGAGATTGTTGTTGGAGCTGCAGGCCACCGCGAACAGGATCGCAGTGATGAACAGGGCTATCGCGACTAGAGCTTTGGCCGCCTCGCCATGGAACAAAACCGCCAGGCCCAGCGCCGAGCCTACGACCGCGAGAATGCCCACGCCGGAGATCGGACTGTTGGAAGAGCCGATCAGGCCCGCCATGTAACCGCAGATGGCGGAGACAAAGAAACCGCCCGCCAGGATTACCGGGATCGAGAAGATCGCGATCCAAAACGCGGAACTCGCAAGCCCGGTCTCGATGCTGAAGCGCCAGACCAGCCACGTCGTGACGGCGGTCGAAATTACACCGATGGCGAGGATGGCCGAGAACGGCATGTCGCGATCGGTCCGCTCGATGAGCGTGAGCCCATTGCCGCGCGCCCGGGTCATGGTCTTTAGACCATTGACGATGGGGCCCATGGTTCGAAGCAGAGACCAGATCGCCGCTACCGCCATCGCGCCTGCCCCCATGAAGCGCACATCGTTGCGCCAGATGCCGCTTACGAACGTCGCCAGATCGCCTTGCATGGGCGTGGTTGCCGCGAGCAGCGGCACCGCACCAGCCCAGGCAATCAGAATGCCCGCCAGCATGGCGATGCCCACAGAGATGCCGACCAGATGACCGGCGCCGACCAAGGCCAAAGAAAAAGAGAAGCTGTAACCGGTCGCTGCCGTTGCCCCGATCTGAAAGAAGCCACGCGCGCCATCGACCGCCAGCCGCATCGCGGTGGCGATTGCAAGTCCGGCCGACGCCACTGCGCCATAGACCACGGCCAGCAAGCCTTCTCGTGCGGCCGGATTTTCGGCGCGCATGTCGGCGCCCACTTTGAGCACTTCCGCTGCCGCCACGCCTTCCGGGTAGGGAAGATCCGATTGCGTCACCAAGGCGCGGCGCAGAGGGATGGTGAAAAGCACCCCCAGCACGCCGCCCGCGGCGCAGACCAGAAAGGAGGTCCAGAACGGAAAATCCACCCACCAGCCGATGATCACAAGGCTGGGCAGAATGAAGATCACCGAGGCCAGCGCGCCTGCTGCCGAGCAGACGGTCTGGACGATATTGTTTTCGCGAATGTTGGAGCCGGAAAACAGGCCCAGAAAGGCCATCGAGATCACGGCGGCGGGGATTGAGGTGGCGATGGTAAGCCCGACCTTCAGTCCCAGATACATATTGGCGGCGGTGAACAGGAAAGTGAGTGACATGCCCAGCGCGATGCCGCGCCAGGTCAGTTCCTTGCCGTCTGCGGAATCCATGGCCCACCCCGGAATTGCCCGCACGACTGTGCCTTCAATCCACCCTCAGGGCAATTCCACGAAACGCTCTTCGCGCGAATAGGGACGAAAGCCCAGGCGCTGATACAAGGGCAGGGCGCGGGGATGATCCAGGGTGCAGGTGTTGACCAAAAGCTTGGTGATGGGCTGCGCCCAGGCGCTCATGCAGGCCTGATACAGGAAGAAATAGCCCAGCCTCTTCCCGGTCGCTTCGGGGGTTAGGCCGAAATAGGCGATATTGGCGGTGCCGTCGCCGCGAAAATCCAATTCCGCCATGCCTGCGGGCGTTCCGTCCGTGTACAGAACATAAAGCTGGTTGCCCGGCGCGTGAATGATCTCCGCCAGCCGCTCATCATCGATTTTCTTGCGGTCGACCCAGAAATATTTGCCGCCGACCGTATCGTAGAGATAGCGGTAGAAATGGATTGGCGGCTTCTCGCTGCGCAGAAACGCGATCTTGCCGCGCGGCAAGGGCGGGGGAATGGCGGTGGGTTTGGCCACCATTTCCAGGAAGGTGACGGTCATGGGAATGCGGCGGGGATTGTCGTTTTCCGACATCAGACAGGTCCAGTTGCCACCGGTGCATCGTCACGCCCGCCCCATTCGGACCAGGAGCCGTCATAGACCGCGACCTGGCGGCTGCCGAGCTTCTCCAGCGCCAGCATCAGGATCGCGGCAGTGACGCCGGAACCGCAACTCGTGATCACCGGGGCGCGAAGATCGATACCTTTTTCTGCAAACAGCTTTTGAAGCGCGGCGTCGTCTTTGAGCCGGCCATCGCCGGTCAGAACGGCGCGGTAGGGAATGTTGGCGGCGCCGGGCATGTGTCCGGATCTGAGACCCGGACGCGGTTCGGCTTCGCTGCCTTCGAAACGAGGCGCGCTGCGCGCATCCAGAACTTGCGTATTGCCGAGAGCAGCTTTCACACCGTCGAAATCGCGCACCAGGGCCTTGTTGAGATGGGCGGTGAATGTGGCGGGGACCGGCCGCGCCGCGCCGCTTTCGATTTTACCGCCTGCGGCTTTCCAGGCCGGAAACCCGCCATCCAGCACCGCGACCTTGTCATGGCCCATCGCCTTCAGGGCGAACCAGATGCGCGGCGCGGAAAAAATTCCCGTGCCGTCATAGACGACGACCATATCACCATCACCGATACCGAGCGCGCCGGCATCGCGCGCGAAGCGTTCCGGCAGCGGCAACATGTGGGGAAGATTGGTGTCGTGATCGGAGAGCGCATCCAGATCATAGAACACGGCGCCCGGAATATGACCGGCCTCGAATTCGGCTTTGGCGTCGCGTTTGTCGGCGGGCATGTACCAGGACGCGTCCACGATGCGGGTCGTGCCCAAATTCTGCATCAGCCATTCGGCGGAAACGATTTCGCGCATCATTGATATGGGACCGTCAGGACGCCGTGATCTTCCGTCAACCAGCGCGGCGTCGGCAGGCCCTTTCCTTTCAGGAAATCGGGATTGAACAATTTGCTCTGATAGCGGTTGCCATAGTCGCACAGGATGGTGACGACGGTGTGCCCTGGGCCCATATCGCGCGCCATGCGGATCGCGCCCGCAATATTGATCCCCGATGATCCGCCCAGGCAAAGACCTTCATGTTCCAGAAGATCGAAGATCAAGGGCAGGGCTTCGTCATCAGAGATCTGATAGGCGTCGTCGATGGGCGCGCCGTCGAGATTGGCGGTGACGCGGCCCTGGCCGATCCCCTCGGTGATGGAGGAGCCATGCGATTCCAACTTGCCGCTTTTGATCCAGGAATAAATCGCGGCCCCCATGGGATCGGCGGCGGCGATTTTCACATCGGACCTACGTTCTTTCAAGGCAATCGCGGTGCCAGCCAAGGTCCCGCCGCTTCCCACGGCGCAGGTGAAACCGTCGATCCGCCCCCCGGTCTGATGCCAGATTTCGGGTCCGGTGGTTTCGATATGGGCTTGGCGGTTGGCGACATTGTCGAACTGGTTCGCCCAGATCGCGCCGTTCTTTTCCGTCCGCGCCAATTCCTCCGCCAGGCGGCCCGAAAGGCGGACATAATTGTTGGGGTCTTTATAGGGGACAGCCGGTACCTCGATCAGGCGCGCGCCCATCAGGCGCAGCGCATCCTTCTTTTCCTGGCTCTGGGTTTCGGGGATCACGATCACGGTCTTGAAGCCCAGCGCATTGGCCACCATCGCAAGGCCGATGCCGGTATTGCCCGCTGTGCCTTCGACAATCGTGCCACCGGGACGGAGTGAGCCCTTGGCCATGGCATCGCGGATGATGTAGAGCGCGGCGCGGTCCTTGACCGATTGGCCGGGATTGAGAAATTCCGCCTTGCCGAGAATCTCGCAGCCGGTTTCTTCCGACGCACGCTTGAGGCGGATCAACGGCGTGTTGCCGATCGCCGCGATGACATCTGAAAAGACCATCCCTGGAACTTAGAGGGCAGGTCCCGCAGCTTCAACCCTTGCCTAAGGATTTGAACGATTTCAGCGCGCGGTCGCGGCCCACACCCAAATCGATGATCGGCATGGGATAGCCGGCAGGCGGGTGCGGCGCGTCCCATGGCCGGTGGACAAATCGATCCGGCACGCCTTCCAGTTCCGGCACGAAGCGGCGGACATAATCACCCTTGGGATCGAATTTCTCGCCCTGCAGGACCGGATTGAAAATACGGAAAAAGGGCGCCGCATCGGCCCCGCATCCGGCCACCCATTGCCAGTTGGCGGCATTGTTGGCCAAGCCCGCATCCAGCAGCGTGTCCCAGAACCATTCCTCACCGAGTTTCCAGTGGATACCCAAATGCTTGATTAGAAAAGACGCCGCGACCATACGCACCCGGTTGTGCATCCAGCCGGTCTGCCAAAGCTGGCGCATGCCGGCGTCCACGATGGGGACACCGGTCAGTCCCCTGGTCCAAGCTTCGAAGTCCTCTTTATTTTGCCGCCAGGGAAATTTCGCGAAGCGGACGTCCAGCGGCTCTTCGGGAAGATGCGGATTGTGAAACAGGAGTTGTGCGCAGAATTCGCGCCAACCCAATTCTTTCAGAAAAGTCTGCGCGCCTGTGCCGTGTGCATGGGCATGTGTTTTGATCGTGTGCCAAATCTGCCGCGGCCCGATCTCGCCCCAATTCAAATGGGGTGATAATCTCGATGTGCCGTCTATCGCCGGGCGGTCGCGCGCGTCGGCATAATCGCCGATATCATCCAGAAACGCGGTAAGCGTGCGATGCGCCGCGGCTTCGCCTGGGGTCCAATCGAATCCTTCGGCCCAATCGGGTTGGTGCGGAAGCAACTTCCAGTCTTCGATTTTATCGCCCGAAGGAGATTTGGCGAAAACGAGGCCACGGGGCATCGGGTGGGGCTTTCCCGGCTCGGTTTTTTCGCGAAGCGCATTCCAGAAAGGCGTGAAAACTCGAAACGGCTTGCCGCTTTTGTTCGCGATTTCCCAAGGCTCGAACAGCAGCGCGCCATTGCAGCTTTCGGCTTCTATCCCGTTACGCGAAAATGTGTCTTTGAGCTTTCGGTCGCGTTCTACGGCAAAGGGCTCGTAACAACGGTTCCAGACGATTGCTTCCGCACGGCTGTCTTTCACGATTTTTTCCAAGACCATATCCGCGCGCCCTTTGCGCAGTGTCAGCGCGCCGCCTTTCTCTTCGAGCGATTTGTCCAGCGACGTCAGCGAATGGTGTAGCCACCAGCGCGCTGCGCCACCCGCCCGCCAATTGCCGGATGTCTCGTCATCGAGAATATAAAGACACAGGATAGGGCGCCCGGACTGCGCGGCGAAACGGAGCGCCGGATTGTCGGATAGGCGCAGGTCCTGCCGGAACCAGACGATAATGGGCTTCATGCAAGAAATACGCGTGAAGCCCGGATTCGGATCATCGCTTTCCCAGGCGGGCACATTCGCCATGCCGGAAGCAATCCGTGACATGGTCGTTGACCATGCCCACGGCCTGGGCGAAGGCATAAGAAATTACCGGCCCGCAAAAATTGAAGCCGCGCTTTTTCAAATCGCGCGACAGACCCTCGCTCATCTCGCTTTGCGTGGGGATAAGGTTGCGGTCCTTGAAGCGGTTGTCCTGGGGTTTGCCCTCGACATGCTTCCAGATGAAGTCGCGAAACCCGCCCGGCTCTTGCTCGATCTCGATCCAGAGCTTGGCACCCTTGATCGCAGCCTCGATCTTGGCGCGGCTGCGGATGATGCCTTCATTTTTCAAAAGCCGGTCGATGTCGCGGGCGCCATATTTGGCGATGCGATGCGGATCGAAATCGTGAAAGGCTTTGCGGAAATTCTCCCGCTTGCGCAGGATCGTTATCCAGCTCAGTCCGGCCTGAAATCCGTCCAGCACCAGCTTTTCGTAAAGGGCGCGCCCGTCATACTCCGGCACGCCCCATTCTGTATCATGATAGGCGACATAGAGCGGATCGGTTCCCGGCCAGGCGCAGCGCTGCTTTTCCTTCATGCGGCCAACCATTCGGGTTTTGAGAGTCTAATCTGCTGGCCACTTGCCGTTAAGGGCGCGCTGGTTTCTTCCAGCCGGTCCAACCGCACCAGGGCAAAGCCTTGTGCACCATAGCTTGAAACGATTTCACCAATTTCCAGATCGGTGCCGAGAATGGGTGTTCCGGCAGGCGGCAATGCGGCATCGGCGCCGACCGTCAGGATGCGTTTGCGGGCGGTGCCGCGATGCTTCATCCGCGCCGTCAATTCCTGGCCGACATAACAACCTTTGTCGAATGCGACGCCGTGCAATTCCTCAAGGCCCGCATCCAGTGCGAAAATTTTCTCGCTGCCGAAATCCGCACTCTCCGGAATGCCAAGCGCCAGGCGCTCAGCATGGTAGACGGCCGGGCCCTGCAGAAAATCCGGCATCTCCGCGAGCGCACCGATACTGCGGGGGCCGAGGGCGGCATGCCTGGGGTCCGCAAAGGTGACCGCGCGTTCGGCAGGCCGTCCGCTGAGGCCCGCAAAGACACCAAGTTGCGGCCGAAGCGCGATTCCCACCGGAGCCCGCAAGCGATACATTGTAAGCCGTTTGGCCAGGGCCTCGGCGCGGTCCGCGGCGCAGTCCAAAAGAAGCGCGCCATCGCCTTCGACCATCAGGAAATCGAACAGGATTTTGCCCTGCGGCGTCAGCAGCGCGGCATACAAACCGATGCCCGGCGCCAGCCGCCCCAGGTCATTTGTGACGAGACCTTGCAGAAAATCGCGTGCCGCGCTGCCCTCCAGGGCGACGACGGCGCGGTCGCTGAGATGAACCGGTTCCATAGCCAAGGGAAGTAACCCTCCCTGTCAAGGTTGCCAAGGTGGCAGGGAGGGGGTACCCAGACCGGGCATGACTGAAACATTCGATTTGTTGATCCGAAATGGCACCGTGGTCACGCCGGGCGGCATTGCCCAGGCTGATATTGGGGTCATCGCCGGGCGGATTGCGGCCATCGGGCATTTCCCCGATGCCAAGGCCGCAGAGATCTTTGAGGCCCGGGGGCTGCATGTCCTGCCCGGCGCCATTGACAGCCAGGTTCATTTCCGCGAGCCGGGTAACGAGCATAAGGAAGATCTGGAAACCGGGACCCGCGCCGCCATTCTGGGGGGCGTGACGGGCATTTTCGAAATGCCGAACACCGCCCCGCCGACCACGACCCGCGCCGCGATCGAGGACAAGCTGACCCGCGCCAAAGGCCGGATGCATTGCGACTATGCTTTTTACGTCGGCGCGACACCCGCCAATGTCGGCGCGCTGGGCGAATTGGAACGCCTGCCGGGCGTCTGCGGCGTGAAGGCCTTTCTCGGGTCTTCGACTGGCTCGCTCTTGCTCAACAATCCCGACGACATTCTTGCTGCATTGAAATCGGGCAACCGCCGCATGGCGGTCCATTCCGAAGACGAAGACCGGTTGATTGCGCGCAAGCCGCTGGCGGAGCGAGGCAAGCCCACGACGCATCCCGTGTGGCGCGATGCCGAAGCCGCGCGCGCGTCCACCGAGCGTGTGCTCGGCCTGGCGAAACAGGCGGGCCGCCGGCTGCATGTGTTGCATGTGACGACCGGCGACGAAATTCCGCTGCTGGCGGGCGCGAAAGATTTCGCCACCGCCGAGACCACACCGCAGCATCTCACCCTCAGCGCGCCGGAATGTTACGAACGGCTTGGCACTTATGCGCAGATGAATCCGCCGATCCGTGATGAGAGCCATCGCCAGGCCTTGTGGAAAGCGGTGCGCGAAGGTGTGATCGATGTGATCGGCTCCGACCACGCCCCCCATACCCGCGAAGAGAAAGACAAGGTCTATCCGGACACGCCCTCGGGCATGCCGGGCGTGCAGACCCTGGTCACCTTGCTGTTGGATCACGTCAACAAAGGCGAGATGAGTCTGGAACGGTTTGTCGATCTGACCGCGCATGGCCCGCAGCGCATCTTTGGCATTGCTGGCAAAGGCCGCATCGCGCGGGGCTATGACGCCGACTTCACCATCGTGGACCTGAAACTGACGCGCATGATCGAGAATAGCTGGATCGCGTCCCGCTGCGGCTGGACGCCCTTCGACGGGATGAAGACCCAGGGCTGGGCCGTGGCGGCGGTGCTGGACGGCCGCGTCGTCATGCGCGATTTTGCATTGACGGGGCTGGCCAGCGGCAAACCTCTGCGCTTCGTCGAGACATTGGCTTCAACAAGCCGGCCTTGACGGTTTGCGGCAAATCTCCTTCGCGTTGCTTTACGGCCAGGGACCCTGATGGATTACATCATTCTCATAATCTCCGGCGTCATCATGGGGCTGATCGCGGCTGTGCCGATCGGTCCGGTGAATTTGATCTGCATTCGCCGCACCTTCGCCTTCGGTCCGGTGAATGGCTTCGTATCTGGGCTGGGCGCGGCGCTGGGCGATGGCGTGTTCGCGATCATCACCTTCTTCGGCCTGACCTGGATTGCGCAATTGATCCAGAGCTACGATTCTCTGATCGAGCTGGTGGGCGGGGCGCTGTTGCTCTGGTTCGGCGCTCATACCGTGATCTCACCCGTGGCGGGGAAGGTGGAGGATGGCGACAAAAGCGAAGCGGGCGGGTCCACGCTGGTGCGCGCCATGGTGTCGTCTTTCGTCCTGACCATCACCAATCCCGCGACCTTGCTGGCCTTCGCCTCGATGTTCGCCAGCTTTCGCGCCCTGGTGGGCGGCGCCAATTCCTTTGTCGATGCCGGTTTCGTGGTGGCGGGCGTTGTGGGCGGTTCGGCCGGCTGGTGGCTTTGCCTGACCAGCGTGATCGGGATTTTCCATGCCCGTATCACCGACGGGACGGTGCGGATCATCAATCGGGGGTCCGGCATCCTGGTGGCGCTTTTCGGCCTGGCGGTTCTGGTGCATGTATTGATGAAACTTCTCGGCCATAGCTGACGTCCGGAAAATTGCCGGAATTCCCCGTTATCCGCTCGAAAGACCCTGTTCCGACTGGGGCTGGACGCGCTAAATTCCAACTCCGAGGCAGGAGACGATCATGAGACTTTCTGCGGCATTCGTGGCGGCTGCGATTCTGGCCTGGCCCGTGGCTGCGTTTGCCGCCGGACCCGCCGCTGCGCCCACCACCGACCCGGCGCTCAGTGCCGAAGCCAACGCGGCCTTTCTTGCGGCCAATGCCAAGAAAAAGGGCGTGATCATCAAGCCCGACGGCCTGCAATTCCGCATCGTGCAGAGCGGTTTCGGCAAACGCCCGGCCGCTACCGATTCTGTGGAAGTCTTCTACACAGGCAATCTGATCAACGGGAAAGTCTTCGACGGAACCTCGCCGGGCCTGCCGGCGAATTTCAAGGTCAATGAAGTTATCCCGGGCTGGACCGAAGCGTTGCAATTGATGCGCGAAGGCGATCACTGGCAATTGGTCATTCCGGCCAATCTTGGCTATGGCGCGCGCGGGGCGGGCACCATGATCCCGCCGGATCAGGTTCTGGTGTTCGACATGACCTTGGTCTCCACCATACCTGCGCCACGCCGCGGCGAGCCGGGCTATGTGCCCGATCCCAACGATCCCGACGACAAGCCGCAATAGGACAAGGATTCTTGACGCGGATTGAACGAATTTTGCGGCGCCGGCCTTGGAATGGCGGGCGGCTGCGCATCCTGATCGCGCTGGTCATGGTGGTGGGCGCAAGCGCGCTATTCTGGGCCAGCCGCGATTACACGATGGTGGCGCCGGACTGGGATGGGCAAGTCCGCGGCATCGCTTACAACCCCAGCCATCTCTTCCGCGCCAGCGACCAGCTTCACATCACGCCGGAACGGATCGACCGCGATCTCGCGCAGCTGGCGAAAGTCACCGGCCATATTCGCACCTATACGGTGGATGGCGGCATGGAGAAGGTGCCGGAGATTGCCCGCCGTTACGGCATGACGGTTTCTTTGGGGATCTGGATCAGTCCGGATCTCGCCAAGAATGACGAGCAGATTGCGCTGGGTATCAAAACCGCCCTGGCCAACCGCCGGGTGGTGGACCGGGTGATCGTCGGCAACGAGACCCAGTTGATGGGCTATGTGTCCGGCGAGCAATTGGGCGTCTATCTCGATCGCGTGCGCGCCGCGCTGCCCGCGCGCATCAAGGTGACGACAGCAGAGCCCTGGTCGACTTGGGTGGTCATCCCCGAAATCGCCAAGCATGTGGACGTCGTTTTCGTCCATCTGCTGCCCTATTGGGAGAATGTCCATATCAGCGGCGCAATGCGCTTCATCGGCAATCATTACGACATCACGCAGCAGACGTTTCCGGACAAGCCGATCATCGTCGGTGAAGCGGGCTGGCCGTCGGAAGGCCGGACCCGCGGTTCAGCTCAGGCCTCCATCGCCAACGAAGCCTATTTCGTGCGCACCTTCGTCCAATACGCGCAGGAGAAGGGTTACGACTATTACCTGATGGAAGCATATGACTCGCCCTGGAAGAATACGGGTGAGGGCGCAGTGGGCGCCTATTGGGGCGTGTTCGACGCCACCGGACATCCGAAATTCGGATTCACCGGATTGCTGCGAACCTTCCCCGAATGGCGCGGTTACGCTTTGCTGGCGGCGATCATGAGCCTTTCGCTGGGGCTTCTGATCCTGGGCCGCATGCCCCGGGTGCGCCAGACCGGCTATCTGGTGATGGGCGGGTTGATCGCGCTGGTATCGACCGGCCTTCTGGCGCTGATCGATGCCACGGCGCTGGAATATATCGATCCCACCGATATCGCCGCGATGGTGGCGATGTCGCCTCTGGTTGTGCTGGCCTGCGCCATCATTCTCACCGAGGGAATTGAGCTGGCGGCATCGCTGTGGCGCGTCGATCGCCGTGTCGTGCCTGCCGCGATCCCGGAAAAAAGCGCGCGGGTTTCGATCCATCTTCCCACCTACAACGAACCGCCGCAAATGGTGATCGAGAGTATCGCGGCGCTGACCCGTCTGGATTATGACGATTACGAAGTCATCGTGCTGGACAACAACACGTCCAACCCCGAGGTCTGGCGGCCGGTGGAAGCCTATTGCCAGACCTTGGGTCCGCGCTTTCGTTTCTATCATTTCGACAATATCGCAGGATTCAAAGCTGGCGGGCTCAACCGCGCTCTGGCGCTTACCGATCCCACCGCCACCCATGTTGCGGTGATCGACAGCGATTACCAAGTGCAGCCTTTCTGGCTTCGCCGTGCCATGCCGCTTTTCGCCTCGCCCTCCATCGCGTTGGTGCAGGGGCCGCAGGATTATCGCGATGCCGGCGAAAATCTCTTCAAGGCCATGGCCTTTGAGGAATATCGCGGCTTCTTCCATATCGGCATGGTGGAGCGCAATGAGCACAACGCCATCATCCAGCACGGTACCATGACCATCGTTGCCAAGGATGCACTTGAAGAAGTCGGCGGCTGGAGTGAATGGTGCATCACCGAAGACACCGAGCTCGGTCTGAAGCTGTTCGAAGCAGGCTATGAGGCCGCCTATATTCCCCAGACCATGGGCGCGGGGCTTGAGCCCGATACTCTGGAAGCCTTCATGTCGCAGCGCTATCGCTGGGTTTACGGCGCCATGCAGATCATGAAGCGCCATGCGCGCGAAATCTTCCTGGGCGGCTCGGGCCTTTCCTGGGAACAGCGCTATCAATTTCTCTCCGGCTGGCTTCCCTGGATATCGGACGGGCTCGGCATGATCGTGACTTGCACGGCGCTGATCTGGACCGTGCTGATGTGGGCGGCGCCGAGCTATATCGATGTCCCGATGCCGGCCTTGTCGGCGGCGGCGATGGCGCTGTTCGCCACCAAGCTGGTCAAGACACTTTTGCTGTATCCGCCCAAAGTACGCTCTGGCCTTAAAGGGGCGGTGATGGCTTCGGTTGCGGGATTGTCGCTCACCCACACGGTGGGCAAGGCGATGTGGTCGGGCCTGCTGACGGCGGGCAAGCCGTTCATGCGCACACCCAAATGCGAAGATCCTGCCCGCTTCAGCCAGGTGCTGCGCGTGATCTGGCAGGAAACCGTGCTGCTGGCGGGGCTGCTCGCCGCCATGATTTCCATGGGGTTCGACCGCGGCTTCGAAGATCCTGCGGTGAGCCTGTGGATGGTGATGCTGGGCGTGCAGAGCTTGCCCTATGCCGCGACTTTCATCACCGCCGCAATCAGCGTGCGGTCGAGCAAAAAGCAACAGGCGGCGGCTCTGCCGGACAAGTCCGCTTTACCTAGAGCCGCTTGACCGCCGGAACCGTCTTGCCGGGATTGAGGATGTTCTTGGGATCGAAGGCATGTTTGAGGGCGCGCATTGCGTCCAGTTCTTCGCTCGATTTGTAGCGGGGTAGGATATCGCGCTTCATCTGGCCGATACCGTGTTCGGCGCTGATCGAGCCGGTATAGGACCGCACGATATCGTGAACGATAAGCTGCATTTGGTCCCATTGCGCGGCGAAGGCCTTGTCCTGGCCCGGCGGGGCGCTGAAATTGAAATGCAGATTGCCATCGCCCATATGGCCGAAACAAACCGGCCGCGCGCCGGGGAAATGTGCCAGAACCGCCGCCGTGGCTTCGGCAATGAAAGCCGGGATGGAGGCGACCGGCACGGAAATATCGTGCTTGATCGAAACGCCTTCGCGTTTCTCCGCTTCGGAAATGGTTTCACGCATGTGCCAGAAGCTGCGGCGTTGCGTCTGGTTCTGGGCCGGGGCCGCGTCCGTCACCAGATCGTTTGCAATCGCTTCCTCCAGCGCAGATTGGACCAGGGCGTCGAGGCTGGCGCCCGCGCCGCCCGATATCTCCATCAGAACATACCAGGGCGAAGGCGCGGCCAGGGGATCACGCGTGCCCGCGATGTTCTTCAGCACCATTTCCAAGGTGGGGCGCGAGATCAATTCGAATGAGGACAGCAATCCACCGGTGCGGGCTTGCATATGGCCCAGCAACGTCAGAGCGGCGGCGGGGGACGGTGTCGCGGTGAAAATCGTAACAGTTTGTGCTGGTGCCGGAAAAAGCTTCAAGCTTGCGGCGGTGACGATGCCGAGGGTTCCTTCGGCGCCGATGAAAATCTGCTTCAGATCGTAACCGGTATTGTCCTTGTGCAGGGATTTCAGCATCGGCAGCACACGTCCGTCCGCCAGCACGACTTCCAAACCCAGCACCAGCGAACGCATCATGCCGTAACGCAGGACATGATTGCCGCCAGCGTTGGTCGAGATATTGCCGCCGATGGTGCAGCTTCCCTCCGAGCCGAGGCTGAGCGGAAACAGAAGTTGCACGTTCGCTGCCGCTTCCTGTGCCTGGGCCAGCGTGACGCCCGCTTCGGCGACCAGGGTCATGCCGGGGGCATCGACGGCGCGGATGCGGTTCATGCGCTTGAGGCTGAGCAACACTTCGCCATGCAGCGGGATTTGCCCGCCGACCAAACCGGTATTGCCGCCTTGGGGCACGATGGGCGTCTCCGTTTGATGGCAGATTGCGAGAATGGCGGAGACCTGCTCGGTGGTTGCGGGCTTGAGCAGAAGCGGGCTTTTGCCGCTCAGGCGCCCGCGCCATTCCTCCAGATGCGGCGCAATTTCCGAGGCATCTTCACTGAAGCCGCTGGCGCCTGCGGCGTGCTTGAGGCGGTCGAAAATATCAGACATGAGAGGTCCTTGGTGCAGCGGCGCGGCGTAGACGGTCGTTGATGGCTTCGCCCAACCCGGTTTCGGGGATGGGCGCGACAGCGATCCGTGCGCCCATGGCATCCAGTTCCCGCAGCATGGCGAAGAGATTGGCGGCGGCTTCTTTCAGATCGCTGGAGGCGCTTAAATTCAGCGCCGCGCCAGACGATGGGCCGAAACCAAGAAGAATTTCGCCGTCCTGCATTTCCTGCGCGTTGAGCCGCAAGGCCGCGCTTGGCGCATAATGGCTTTCGAGCTGCCCGGGCGAACGGATCGTCTGGTCCGGTTGCGTCAGCGGCCCGACAAGGGCTTCGATGTCTTCCCGCGCGACGGCGCCGGGCCGAAGCAGAACCGGCGTGCCGCCGTCAAATCCGATCACGGTGGATTCCAAGCCCAACGCGGCGGGTCCGCCATCCAGAATGAAATCGATTTTTCCGCTTAGGCCCTCGGCGACATGGCGAGCGGTTGTGGGGCTGACTCGCCCCGATGGGTTGGCGCTGGGCGCGGCGATAGGAATGCCCGCTTCTTTCAACAGCGCCGCCGCGACAGGATGGGCGGGCATGCGCAGCGCCACCGTGTCCAGTCCCGCGCTGACCAATTCCGACAGACGTGCCTCGGCACGGCGCGGCAGAACCAGGGTGAGGGCGCCAGGCCAGAATTTTTCCGCAAGCGTCCGCGCGGTGCTGGAAAAAACGGCATGCTGTTCGGCGTCCGCCAGCGCGGCGACATGCACGATCAGTGGATTGAAGTGCGGCCGGCCTTTGGCCGCGAAAATGCTCGCCACGGCCTGGCCGTTCCCGGCATCGGCACCCAGGCCATAAACGGTCTCGGTGGGAAATGCGACCAGCTTGCCCTCGCGCAACATCTGCGCGGCGCGGGCGATCGTTGCGGCATCGGCTGCCGCCAGCTTGTCCAGCAGGCTTTCCATCCCGGCCTTTTAGCGGGTCGCCGGGGCCGGGTCAGCCCTTCTTTGGGGATACCGGATCCGAGCTCAGCGGGGTGGCCTGTCTGGATTTTAAGCTGTGATATCCGTGCCCGGCACCATGCGCTGCAGAACCCGATCTTTGCGGATCACGCCGTGATAAAATAGCGCGGCACAGAGATGCCCGACGGCCAGGCCGAATAATAGAAAAGCCAGGACGATATGGCTGGGCGCCACGATCCCGGCCGCCGCTTTCTTGGCGTCGGCGGACAGGTTGGCAAA
>DASYDX010000181.1:0-21943 GCA_036499345.1 Rhizomicrobium sp. | reverse complement strand
CAGAGCGCGCATGCCCGTAAAAGGGTTGTATCGCCGCTCCAACAGCGCAGCCCATGCCAAGGGCGCCGGATGCACAATGTGGAAATATTGGCGCGGCTGGCTGGGATCGGCCTTCAGCCGAAAACCGATGGGCCGCGCGCGTATTGGCGGCGTCATCGCACGCGCCGCTATTTCGGCAAATGCAGCTTGCCCAGAATTCGCGCCGCCGGTCTGAACACAGGCGGGACAACGCGCTTATCGGCGATCACGTCGACGATCTCCACCGCACGGAAAATCATGTCTTTCGGATCAGGAATTTTCATCGGATTTCTCTGTTTGTTGGGTGCCGATAGCGGGGCCGGGCTTCGCACGGCCTTGGCCGATCGGGACATATCCGGCGACGAAGCCCGTCTTCAATTCGTCCAGAATTTGCGCGGTCGAAGGAATCGAATAGCGCCGGCCGAACCGGATGTAACTCGTCTGTATGATTTTCTCCTGGGCGCGCGCGGCTGCTGCTTTTTCGAAAAGCGGCGCTATCGCCACACCACCATAACACGGTACCGGCTGTTTCGACGCACACCGGGTCGGCAATCGCGTGCGAATTCATGCTGCACATTGTCCGCTGATGCGATTTTGGCGGAAATACCGGTCTATCTTTGCTAATCGCTCGCAAACGCCTTGTAGCGCGGCAATTCCTCCCCATCTCTATCGCTGGTAGCTGCGTGACGCCCCGCAGACCAAACCATTCCAGAAGACAAAAAGCCGGACGCGGCGTCGCCGTTAAAAGCTGAAAGCGATGCGGAAGGATGATTTTCATTCTCCCGTATCTCACGCGTGCGGAAGACCGTCCGCGGGAGACGTAAAGGAGCAACGCCGATGCCGGTTCAAATGCCCGAGAAAGAACGCGCGCTGCGCGATTACAAACTCAGCCGCGCCTATGCGAAGGGCTGGAACGCCGCGCGTGGCCGGCAGGCGGATGCCGCGGCCAATCCCTATCCTGCTGACCCCGAACGGGCGCGCTGGCATGAAGGCTTCACCAAAGCGGCGGGTTGAAAGCAATGTCCCAAACCGTCGAAATCGGCCAGCACTGGTCCACCTGGGTTCCCGGCCGCCGCCAATGGTTGCTGGCGACCGTGATCAAACGCGCCGACGGGCAGGCGACGCTGCAATATGACCAGCGCTACAAGATCGGCGTGGGCTTCAATGAATGCCGCGCGGACGAAAGCACCATGTTGGACGCGCCAAACCTTTTCCGCCTTGTGCAAGGCGATTGAACCATTCCACCCAAAGCTCGGCCTTTGCATTTTCTTCGCCGTCCCGGACCGGCGCAGAACAGCCGCGCTATAAAATTCCGGGATCAAAGGGGGCCTGATGACGCCGAACACCCAAATCGCCTATCTGGGGTATCAAATCCTGATCGATGAAGAGAAAATGCGCTTCACCGCGCGGGTCAGCCGCGAAGGTGGGATGGTCAATCATGACGGCCGCATCTCCCAGGTCTGGGCGTCGGCCAGTTGCGGAAGTTATGACCGCGCGATCCTGGTCGCCAAAAAAGCAATCGACACGGGCCAGATTCAGTAGCGCCAATTCCCGCACAGATTCATCGCAAGACCGCCCACGAGGCCATAGCGCCCCGTTTTGTTTGCGTTGGGCCAGGTCCTGCGCTCTACAATTCCCGCGAATAGGCAGCCCGGTACCGCGGGCTGGATGTGGGGGTATCGCAATGACGAGCTTGCTGCCGCTTCTGGATTATCTCGGCGTCGGCATGTTCGCCATCACCGGCGCGCTGGCGGCGGCGCGGCGTCAGCATGATGTCGTGACCTTTTTCGCCTTTGCGGTGATGACCGGCATGGGCGGCGGCACCCTGCGCGACGTGCTGATCGGCGTGCCGGTCTTCTGGTTGCACGCTTCCGGCTATCTCTGGGTCTGTCTGGCGGCGGGCGCCATCGTCTGGGCCGTGGGCGAACGGCCCTGGAGTTCGCGCATCTTTCTCTGGCTGGATGCCGGGGGCCTGGCCGCCTATGCCGTGCTGGGTTCGGCCAAGGCGCTGGCCACGGGCGTGACACCCCTCGTCGCCGTTATCATGGGCGTCCTCACCGCCACCTTTGGCGGGGTGCTGCGCGATCTCTTCGCGGGCGAAGTCTCGGTCCTGCTGCGGCGCGAGATCTATGTCACCGCCGCCGCCGCGACCGCCATCGTGTTCGTGCTGTTGCGGCTGGCACAGACCGAGCTTTGGCTGTCGGCGGGGCTGGCCTTCGCGGCGGGTTTTGTCTTGCGCGGCGGCGCCATCGTCAGAGGTTGGTCGCTTCCCGGTTTCGACAGCGGCGCGCGCCGCTAATCCCTTCAGGGAACTCGCACTTTATCGTTGCGGGCGAGTCATGGGCCGTTGACCCGGGGGGACAAATTGGCCAAATTCCGCACGGTTGCTTGGGCGTTAACCATGTAACATGCTCTGGATACACACTGAGCATGCATCTTGCATAATGGTGCCTAGAACGGAGTTTGTATCAATTTGGGCACTTTCATTCCCCGCATAAAATTATTCCTCCTGCAGAAGGCAGAGCCGTCACCGGCGCTGTCGGACGCAGATGCACGCCGCGAAAGATGGAAACGCACCTTTGTGCTGGTTCCTCTTTTGATCGGCGTGGTGTCCATGGCCGACACAAGTCCCTCCGCCATCGGCAAGACGAGCCAGGTTGCGGGCGGCGGGCTGACGGCCGCGCTGAAAGATCCGCTTTCGCTTTTCGCTGACCGTTCGCCGGGCGAGCGCGGCTCGGGTGCATTGCTTTCGACCAAGCCCGGCAAACCCGAAGAACGCGTGCTGTCTTCCGAGCGCGACCGCGCGCCGCCGCTGGGCGCCGATTCCGTGCCGGGCGATCCGGCATTCTCACTCGCCCCCGATGCGCTCGCCAATGCGCTGCCGCAGCCGGAAGAGCGGGTCCTCAGCAATGAATTGGACGGCCCCGCCATTCCGCTGGGCAACGCCTTCGATCCCGACATCTCGCCGGGACGCGCCTTCAATGCCGTTCCCCCGGGCGGCGGCGTAGGCGGCCCGGGCGGCGGCGGTATCGGCGCGCCTCCGACCGATCCCGGCATTCCGTCCGGCATTCCCGAACCGGGAACCTGGGCGATGCTGATCCTGGGCTTTTTCGGCATCGGCATGGCGGTGCGTCGCCGTGCGCGTCACGCTTTGACCAGCGCGCGATAATTTCCAAGGGCACCGGATGAAAAGCCCGCTGCGTCATCTGCCTCTGATCATCGCCGGATGCCTGGTGGGCGCATTCTTCTGGGCGGCCTTGCAGCAGCACGCCCTATCCGCAGCCACGCCAAAGGTCGTTGTCGCCATCGCGGCGCCGGCCTTGCCCCCAATTCCGCAACCGCCGCCAACGCGCATCCGCTACAGCGAAGGCAGCTATCCGTCTTTCTCTCTGCCCGGTGGGCGGCAGGAAATCGTGCGCAGCGTCCTCAACATCACCAAACCGATGCGCTTCGGCGACTTTGTCTGGGACGATAAGGACATCCCAAAAGGAGACGTATGGGTGCGCGTCGATCTTGCGCGCCAATTGCTCTCGGTCTTTCGCGATGGCAACGAAATCGGATCGTCCGTGATCCTGTTCGGCACCGATGGCAAGCCTACGCCCACCGGCAACTTCACCGTTCTGCAAAAAGACGCCGATCATTATTCCAGCAGCTATGACGCGCCGATGCCTTACATGCTGCGCCTCACCAATGACGGCGTGGCGATCCATGGCAGCAATGTGCGCGAAGGCTATGCCACCCATGGCTGTGTCGGCGTGCCGATCGAATTCGCGCGGCTTTTGTTCGGCGCGATGGCCAAAGGCGACCGTGTGGTCATTTTCCCGATAAAATCGGATAAAAAAGCCTAATTCGGATCAAATTTAATCAAATTTTGCGCGACCCGTTAGACGAAGTTTAACTTTCTCTCTGAACCCCCCCGAAACCCTGTAACGGGAAACTGCCTGCCGAAACGCAGGAGCTTTCCGTCCCATGTTGTCGAAGCGGTGGAAAACACGCGCCTTGGCCTGTGCGGCTGTTCTGGCCACGCCGTTATTCATGGGCTCGATACAGATGCCCGATCCTTTCGACATGCGCGTCCTTGCAGGCCAAAATCAGGAACGCCAGGCCATGGGTCTGGAGCCGCTGAGCTGGAACGAAGGCCTGGCCGCGTGCGCGCAGCAATGGGCCGATTATCTTGCGGAAACCGGACGCTTCGAACATGCGCCGGAAAATCGTTATGCGCCGCAGGGCGAGAATATCTGGGCGGGCACCAAAGGCTATTATGGCCCCGAAGCCATGGTGGATGCCTGGGTGCGCGAGAAGAAATATTTCCGCCCCGGCGTGTTTCCCAACAACAGCACCACCGGCAGGACAGCGGATGTCGGCCATTACACCCAGCTGGTGTGGCGCGACACGACCCAAGTCGGCTGCGCCGAAGCCAAGAGCGATAGCGAAGACATTCTGGTCTGCCGCTATGCCCAGGCCGGAAATTACCGGGGCGAAAGCCCCTTCTGAAATCCAACCGCCGTTAGATCGCGAGCGTCTCGGTCAGATCACCGGGCGCAAAGCCTTCATTGCGGCGCATCTCGTCTTCGCGCAACCGCAGACCGGGTAATTTTTCCAAACCGAAACGGCGCGTCAGGAAGCGCAGGATCGAGCCGGTGTCATAGACCGTGTGCTCGACATGGCCCTTGCGCACATGCGGCGAAACCAGAATCGCAGGAATACGCGAACCGGGGCCCCAGCGATCGGCGCGCGGCGGCGCGACATGATCCCACCAGCCGCCATTCTCATCGAAGGTCAGCACGATCAGCATGTTTTTCCATTGCGGACCGGCGCGCAGCATCTCGATCACTTGCGCGATATGGCGGTCGCCATCGGCGATGGTCGAATAGCCCGCATGCATGTTGAGATCGCCTTCGGGCTTGTAGAAACTCACCGCGGGCAGCTTGCCGTCGCGGATATCCGCCATGAATTTGTTGGTTTCGGGCGTGCTTCCCAAGCCGCCATCGCGCAACCGTTCCGCGCGCATCTGCGTACCCGGCGCGAAGCTCTGGAAATAATTCAACGCCTGATGATGGATCTGGAAGTTCGGCTTGGGCGGAAAACCCTTGCCGTTCGAGGCAATGCCATCCAGCGCGGCCTGCCATGCCCCGGCATACCAGGCCCATTCCACGCCCCTGTCGCTCAAGACATCGCCGATGGTCTTGTGCAGTTGCGGCGGCAGCAACAAAGGATTGGAGGCGTCGGGCCTGCCCGGCGGATAGGTCGGGTGCATAGTGTTCACCGCATAGAAATCCGGCGACAAATTGTTGGGCGAAAAACGCGGCGGGCCATCGAGCGCGCTGGCGGGTGACTTGTCCGTGGGCTTGAGCCGCGCGCCTTTGGGATCATCGCCTTCCAGAACGGCGATCAATCGTGCCGACGGACTTTTGTCGGCATCGGGATAAAAGGGCGGCTGCGCGGCCACGAGATATTGGTGATTGAGGAACGAGCCGCCGAACGCGCCCATGAAGAAATTGTCGCATAGCGTATAGCGGCGGGCGAGGCGCGCGATGGCGAGATCGCTCGCGCCATCGCCGTAATGACCCATCACCAGCGCGCCGCTGTCGCCCCAGGCGACAAAGCCGTCATTGCGCCCGCCATTGATCTGCATCTGATTGTGATAAAACAGATGCGCCAGATCGCGCGTCACCAGACCGTGCGGCAGCAATTCGCCCTCGGGCGTGCGCAGCGCGAAGGGGCCATTGGCCAACCCGGTGATCGCGGTCTCACCAATCTGATGAGGTTTTCCGTCCAGCATCTGTTCGGTGGGAACAAGCCCGCCCCAGATCGGCGGCAGGCCGGGCAGCACAGCACCATTGCGGTCGCGCTGAATCAGCCGCTCCGGATCGACTTTCGACAAGGGATGCTGCAAGCCCGGAAAGCTGGCGAAGAGATTGTTGAAGCTGCGATTTTCCGCATAGATCACGACCACGGTGTGGATCGCTTCGCGCAGCTTGGTATCGAAATCGCGGCTGGCCGCCAGCGCGGGTCCACCACCCAGTGATGCGGCAAGCCCCGTCGCCGCCAGATTGCCCAACACTTGACGGCGGCTGGCGCCGCCCGCACGGGCGCGTTGCTTTTGCTTGGGCTTTATCTTTTTCGACATGACTGGATTCAGATCCCGCGCGGCGCGGTCATTATTTGATCACGGCGCAAGCGACGCGGTCGCCCGCACCGCCGATGGGCTGGGTGGTGTAATCGTCGGGATTGGCATGGATCACCAGCGCTGCACCGTCCGCATCCAGCAACGCCGGACGCCCACCTTCACCGGTCATCGAGACCAGTGTGGAATAGAATTCCGCTGTCGCCGACCCATCCGCAGCCACATGGATGTTGGGAAGATCGCCCGCGTCATTGGCATTGGCGTTCAGGAAACCGTGCGTCACCGGGGTCGCGGCATGCACATGCGCGCCCGCACTGGTGAATTTCGGATCGCTGCAATCGCCCTTTTCGTGGAAATGCATGCCATGCCAGCCGGGCGTCAGGCCCGTCGCTTCGACGCGCAGGATCACACCATTGGGAGCAGGCGTCGCGGTGATGCTGCCCCGCGCCGCGCCGCCGGTTCCCACCAGATTGCCCGCTGCGGCATAAGCCGGGAGCAAAGCTGCCGCGCCCAAGACAGCGCTCACGGACAGAATGCGAAGAAATTGCGCCATTGATGATCTCCCACCTGAGGATTGCCGGAGCGGCGTCCGGTCGCTGGGCGAACGTTAGTCAGTGTTGCAACAGGGTGCAATTCCGGATTGGCCTCATTCCGGTTGCCCCAGACGAAAGACCTATCCGGGCGGCAGAAAGATCAAGGCCCGCACTTCGATGCTTTCACGTTCCAACCGGCCGACGGGCGCGGTGGGGTCTTCGAAAGCGGTATGCGGCGTGAAGCGGGTTCGCGATGTCTTGTCGGAATCGAAGCCCTTGAAGATCAGCGCCTCGTTCTGCTGCATGCGCGGATAATAATACCAGCGATGATCGGGGTTGCTGATCACGCTATAGGTCTCGGTGATCCGGTCGGCATAGATCAGATCGCACACCATCAGATCGTCTGGCGCGACAGTACTGGCGTCGCAGACCGCCAGCGGCGAATCCTCCAGCGGGCCCCGGATCGGCCGCCAGACATTCATCTCGAAAAAGCGGTGCTTCAGACGCCACTCCGCTTCTTCCGGCGCCAGATGATTGCGCACCCGCTCGGGACCGGAGGCTTCGGTATAGTCATTGTGAATATAGCGCGCAGGCTCGCGCATATTCTTCATGCCCGCGCGCAGGCGGGGAATGGATCGGATGGTGTGATCGAAAATCAGGATCTTGTCCGCTCCGGTCATCGCACCCAGCAGCTGCTCGATTTCGGGATAATAAATGCCGGTGATTTGTTCCGGATCATAGAAATCGGTGACGGCGGTCTGGTGCAGGCGAAGCTCGAAGCCTTGTCGTGCAAGCGTGGCGGCTTGCGGTAACTGCCGCGCGTCATGCACCGGCACATCGGCGACATGGATTTCACCCCAGACCGGCGGCACGCCACCGGGCGGCGGTACCATATAGACGTAAGGCCGCTTCTCGGTCCGATAGACATAGCTCAGCGGCGCACGAACAGACGGCGGACCATCAGTGAAAGACATGCGGCACCCCATAAGAGGCGCCAAGCTTGCGACAGACCGAGCCACACATGCAAGTTGGGCGGGAAGGCCCGCAATTTCCTATCAGCGAACCTTGCTGAAGAAGCGCGCCAGGCGGAATTCCACCGGCCAGGTCCAGATTTGCCGCGCATTGCGATAGTCATAAGAGCCCATCACGATCTGCGCCTTGCCCACCAGATTTTCCACCGGCACGAAACCGACGCCGCCCGCTTCCGCCGGCACGCGGCTGTCCAGCGAATTGTCGCGATTATCGCCCATCATAAAGAGATGCCCGGCGGGGACGATAAATTCCGGCGTGTTGTCGAGCGGGTTCTGCCAGCCCAGCTTGTAGATCGGGTGGGTGACACCGCCCGGCAACGTTTCCATATAACGGGCCGCCGCCATAGGGCTGCCGTCTTCCATCTCCACTTCACCGCGGCCCACAGGTTTCATCGCCACATCATAGCCATTGATGGAAAGATGGCCCGCGTGCATCTGGATATGATCGCCGGGAAGACCGATCACACGCTTCACATAGACCACTTTGGGATCGCGCGGCAGATTGAACACCACCACATCGCCGCGCGCGGGCAGCTTTTCCATCAGCCGCGTGTCGGATTGCGGCCCCAGCGCATACGGCATCGAGAAGCGGCTATAGCCATAATCGAATTTCGACGCGACGATGGCGTCACCAATCGCAAGCGTTGGTTCCATCGAACCCGAGGGGACATAAAAAGGTGCGGCGATAGCGCTGGTGGAAAATATCATCACCGCCGCGACCGCCAGCGGTTCGCGCACAAAGCGCCAGACGCTGCCAAGCTTACCGGATTGTAACAGACGCATCACCACTCCCGTCATCGCCGTGACAGTACGGAAGGCCGCCCGTCGGCGTTTGTCAACGCAGAGCCGCTGTAACGCTTTAAAGCGGATCGCTGGCCACGATAAAGAGGGCGGCCAGCCTCTCGATCCCCGCTTGATCCACCGCTTCGAAGCGCGCCGGTTCGGGGCTGTCGAGATCCAGCACCCCGAACACCTTGCCGTCGCGGATCAACGGCACCACCAGTTCGGAGCGCGAAGCGGAATCGCAGGCGATATGGCCGGGAAACGCGTTCACATCTTCCACGCGCTGGGTCTGCAATGTCTGCGCAGCGGTGCCGCAAACGCCTTTGCCCATGGCGATGCGCACACAAGCCGGTTGCCCCTGAAACGGGCCCAGCACCAAGACCTCGCCGCGCAGGAAATAGAAGCCCGCCCAATTCAGACGCGGCACCGTATTGAAGATCAACGCCGCCATATTCGCGGCATTGGCGATGGTATCGCGCTCGCCGGTCAGCAAGCCTTCCAGCTGCTGCGCCAGTTCGGCGTAGAAAATCTTCGGATCGGCGTTGGAAATCGGTGCGGCATGAAACATCAACTGACCTCGAACTGTTCCAGCTTCAGATCGTAATATAGCTTGCCGTCCTGGCTGATGACGATGTGGCGCGGCCAATGCACGCCACGGCTGACCATATCGCCGTCAAAACGAATGACCTGATGAATGGGTGGACCTTTGCCATCGGGCGCGGGCACCATGTTACGGGCCGCCTTCAAACTGCCGTCCTTGGCAAAGACCAGAACCGTGGGCGGGGCGGCAGGATAGGTGACGGCAACCTCGCCCTTGATCGCATCGATGGTGATCATGGCCTTGGGGTCGCGCAGCGGCGACAAGAGCATCAGGCCGTAAAGCGAATATTGCGCCGCTTCGTGCCGGGCCTGCGCAGCGGGAAGCGGCTTGCGGTCGCCATCCATCTCCGTCCAGCCATGATCGCCTTCGACGATCAGCGAACGGGTTTTGGTGGGCCCATCTGTCGCCAGCCAAGTGTCGGAGCGCGCATCTTTGAAGGGGTGCACGGTCGTGGACGTGCCGATCTCAATCTTGTCTTTCGCGAAGATGGTGGCGGTGCCGGTCCAATGCAGTTGATGCACGGCCTTCAGCTTTGCCTCACCGCCCGCATGCGCCACCGCTTTGTCCAGAAGGGATTGCGCCTGGGCGGCAGAGGCCGTCAAGCCAAGCGTCAACAACAGCGCGGACATCCTCTTCAACATCGTGTCACTTTCCCGCTGGGGCGAAATGCAGGTCCTGATAGTCGGAACTGAAATCGGCGATGGGCGAAATCACCGCCATGGTCGCGCCCGCGATCTTGCCATCCTTCACCGTAAAATTGACATACGCATCTTCGATGCTCTTGTCCGTCCAGCGGGTGCGGAATTTGTCGCCGGACAGATGCTCCAACCCGCCCTCCATGCCTGGCGTGCGGTCGAAGCGGATGCGCAGCTTACCTTGTCCATCATCGCGGATGGTCATGCTGCCATACCAGGGATCGTTATATTTCCCTGCATAGGCGGCAAGCGAAAGGCTCGCTTTGGCACCATCGCCCGCTTCCGGTTTGGGCAAAGCCTTCATCGTCGCCGCGGTCTTGGCTTCGGTCTTCTCCTGCGCGTCTTTCAGCACCGCGACCCAGTCGGTGGGCGGTAAATCCAGATAATGATCGATGATGTGGAAGGTCGCAGACACCAGCCCCATACTGTCTTCCGAATTGATGGTGACGGCGATACCGACATTCTTATCGGGAATGAGATAGAGCGCCGCCAGCGCCCCACCCACCGCGCCGGTGTGGCGGACCAGCTTGTGGCCGCGATACGTCTCCACATACCAGCCCAGAGCATAGGTTTGCAGATCGGGCTTTAGTTGCGGCAAGCGGCGCGGGCCTTCGGCGGGCACCACCACAATGGGCTGCCACATCGCATCGGCCTGTGCGCGGCTGAACAGGTCTTTGCCGCCGGGCAGTTTGCCCCGCGCCAATTGCAAATTCATCCATTTCGCCAGATCGGCAGCGCTGGCATTGATACCGCCCGCGGGCGTAAGCGTCTGGGCCGTGCCCCGTTGCAGCACCGCCTGATGGCCTGCGCCCAGGAAAGCGCCGTCGGTGCGCGCATGCAGCCGCACTGCGTTCGGGGCGTTGCGGTCGTAATTGGTGTGGGTATCGCCCATGCCCACGGGCTTCAAAATATTCTGCGTGACGAAATCTTCCCAACTCTGGCCCGACACCGCTTCGACCAGCGCGCCCGCCACGATGTAGAGAATATTGTCGTACGCATAACTCTCGCGAAAACCGGTGGCGGGTTTCAGATAGCGCAGCGCATGCACGACCTCGGCGCGGCTGCGGTCGGTATCGGGAAACAGCATCAGATCGCCTTCGCCCAAACCCAATCCGCTGCGATGGGTGAGAAGATCGCGCACCGTCATATGTTCGGTGGCATAGGGATCATACATCTGAAAACCGGGCAGTCTGTCTTTGACCCGGTCTTCCCATTTCAGCTTTTTGCGGTCGACCAGGATCGCCAGCGCCGCCGAGGTGAAGGCCTTGGATTCCGAGCCGATGGGAAAGGCGGAATGCGCATCGACGGACTTGGTCTTGCCCACTTCCGTCACGCCATAGCCTTTGGCGATCACGGTTTTGCCATTCTCGACAATGGCGAGCGAAAGGCCGGGCACGCCGAAAGTCTGCATGGCGCGCACGATATAGGCATCGATATCGGCAGGCGGCGCCGCCAGCGCCACCGTGGGAAAAAGACAGATGCCCGCAAAAGTCAGAAATCGCGCTCTCATGCCCAATCCTCCGCCCCGGCGGACCCTAGTGAATTCTCCGCCCCGCCGCAAAACCCCCGCGTCAATGCGCGCGCGCGAAATCCAGCATCGCCTGGGCGATTTCGCGTTCGCCCATGATCACCTGATTGGCGCCCAATTTCAGCAGATGATCGACTTCCCCGTCGAAATGAGCGCGCGCCACGATGGGTAGCCTGGGATTGGCTTTCCGGGCCTGTTCCACAATTTGACCGGCTTCGAAGGCTTCGGGAATGGCCACAAACATCAGCCGCGCCCCGGGCAGATTGGCGGCGGCCAGCACATCCTGGCGCGCGCCGTTGCCCTTGATGTGCTCGACCCCCGCTTTCCCCACCACACCTTCCTCGATCACCAGAACCGGCATGCCGCCCAGCTGATCGGCGACCAGCCGCCCGACCCGTCCGAAGCCAACGATAACGGCGTGGCCGGTCAATCCGGTGGGCTCGGGTGCGATGCGCGCCGCTTCCGGTTCGGGCGCGGTCTTGGCCGCGGTCTCTCGCCGGGTGACGAACGCGAACAGCAGCGGATTGAGCAGGATCGACAGGATCGACGCGCCCAAGATCAGATCGCGCCGCTCCGGCGCCAACAATCCCAGCCCGATGCCGAGATCCGCCAGGATGAAGGAGAATTCGCCGATCTGCGCCAGACTGACCGCGATGGTGATGGCCGAGCCCTGGCGCACGCCCAGCATCCGCAACAGTCCGTAAGCAGCAAACCCGCCCAGCGCGATGATGCCGACCGTGATCGCCAATTCCAGCGGGCGCTCCAGGATAGCGTGCGGATTGAACAACATGCCGACCGACACGAAGAACAGCACCGCAAAGGCGTCGCGCAGCGGCAAAGATTCCTCGGCAGCGCGCTGGCTGAGCGGCGAACCCGACAGGATCATGCCCGCGAAGAAAGCGCCCAGCGCGATGGAAACACCGAACAACGCCGCCGCCGCGAACGCCACACCCAGCGCCACCGATAAGACCGCCAGCCGGAACAGCTCGCGGCTGCCTGTATGGGCGATGTAGTGCAGGATCGCGGGAATGACGCGCCGTCCCACCAAAATCATCAACGCGGCAAAGACACCAAGCTTGCCGAAAGTAATGGCCAAGGCCCGCGCCAGAACGCCCAGATCGACCGCGCCGCCCTTCAAGGTCGTCGCCAGCGGCGGCAGCAACACCAGGATGATGACGGTGAGCAGATCCTGCACCACCAGCCAGCCGATGGCGGTGCGGCCGCGCCCAGTTTCAGTCAAGCGGCGATCCTGCAACGCCCGCATCACCACCACAGTGGACGCCACCGACAAACAGATGCCGAACATGACGCTTTCGCCGATGGGCCAACCCAGCGCCACACCGGCTCCTGTGCCCAGCCCCGCGATGATCAGCATCTGCAACGTCGCACCGGGGGCGGCCACACCGCGCACTTCCAAAAGATCGCGTGGACTGAAATGCAGCCCCACGCCGAACATCAGCAGCACCACACCGATATCGGCCAATTGCTGCGTCAGATGGGTATCGGCCACAAAACCAGGGGTGAAAGGCCCCACGGCCACACCCGCCAGCAGATAGCCCACCAGGGGCGGCAGTTTCAGCCTTTGGGCCGCGGTTCCGAACAGAAACGCCAAGCCAAGGCCGGCAACGATGATCCCAATAAGCGGCGTGGTTTCGGACATGCCGCACTATGGGATGCGCCAGCCGATCTGCCAAATGGCCGCGCGGACTGAAAACAAAACGGGCCGCCCCGAAGGACGGCCCGCCTGTGTTTGCTGAAAATCGGATCAGGCCAGCAAGGCCGCCACATGATCCAGTTCGTCGGCGGTATTGTAGACATGGGGCGAGATGCGTAGCAGCGTCTTGTCGCCGACATGGGTGATCGAACCGGCCAGCTTCTTGCCGTAAAGCGCCTTGGCGCTGTCGGGCAAGCCCTTCACATCGGCGGCCAGCACCGTGCCCCACAGCGCCGGATCGCCGGAGCCCAGAACTTTGACGCCCTTGGCCGACAGCTTCTGGCGCATCAACGCGGCATTGGCGCGCGCGATCTTCTCGATCCCCGCATCGCCGCCCAGCGCGTCACGCTCGTCCAGCGCCGCCAACAGACCCGGCAGCATCGCATCGGGACGTTGGCCCAGATACTCGAACGTCTGACCATCGACTGCATCGCGTTCGCCGGAATGATAATAATCCACGCTCAGCATCAAGGGGTCGAGTTCGGCGATGCGTTCCTTGCGGACATAAAGCACGCCGCCGCCGATCGGGCCCATCATCCATTTGTGCGTGCTGGCGGCCAGCGAGTCGCAACCGATGGCGGCAACGTCCAGCTTCATCCAGCCGAAAGTCTGCGCCGCATCGACATGGAACCAGATATTCTTGGAGCGGCAGAAACGGCCGATCTCGTTTACCGGGGCGACGATGCCGCCCAGATTGGTCTGATGCGAGAGCGCCAGCACCTTGGTGCGCGGGGTCGCCATCGAGATGTAAGCGTCTAGCACTTCCTGCTTGGTGCGCGGCTCGTCGGCGGGCTTGGCGATCTTGACCACAATGCCTTCGGTCTGTTCGCGGCGCTTCCACCAATTGGTGTTGGAAGGATGATTCTCGTGTCCGATAATGACTTCGTCGCCCGCCTTCAGCCGCACGCCGCGCGTGATGTTGCCGCTGGATTCGCTGCAATTGCGGGTCAGCGCGATGCTCTCCGCCGGGGCGTTGATGTTCTTGCCGATGCGGGCATGGATGGTCGCGACCATCGGATTATATTTGCGGCGATATTCCTGCGAGGGATTGGCCTGCAGCGCCGCCGATTCCGCTTTCTCGGCCGCGATGGCGGTGAGGAAGGTGGGGCAAAGATTGGCCGCGTTCACATAAAGAAGGCTGGGGTCCAGCGCGAAGCGGGACCGGATGGAGCCGCCCTTGGCTGCCGCTTCCATACCCTGTGCCAAAACGGGCGTGCTGCCCGCAACTGCCGCCAGACCCGCTGCCGTTTGCAGCAAGCCGCGCCGTGAGATGTCCGTCATTGAATGCTCTCCCCTTTTTTCCGTTTTCAATTCGTCAACGCGAATGGGCGGCACCATAAGCCCCGAATGGGAACCGGGCCAGTGGATCGTCAGACAGTTTTTCGTCCCGCCAGCACATCGCGGTCGATAGGCAGCTTGCGCAGCGCGATGCCGGTGGCGGCATAAATCGCATTGCGGATCGCGGGCGGCGCGGTGGTCGCGCCGGTCTCGCCGATTCCGCCCGGAGCCTCGCCGCTCGGGATCAGATGCACATCGATGACGGGCGCCTCGCTGATGCGCAGCATGCGGTAATCGTTGAAATTCGATTGCCGCACCCGGCCCTTTTCCACCGTGATCTCGCCCCACAGCGCCGCCGTGGCGCCGAAGATCATGCCGCCCTGCAATTGCGCGATGACGGTATCCGGATTGACGGCGATGCCGGTATCGACGGCGGTGGTGAGTTTGTGCAGCCGCACATTGCCGCTCTCGTCCACTTCGACATGCGCCACGGTGGCGATGAAACTGGCGAAGGAGATTTGCACGGAGACGCCACGCCCATGACGCGCGGGCAATGGCATGCCCCAGCCCGATTTTTCCGCCGCCAGATTGAGCGCCCCCAGCAAGCGCTTGTTCTTGGTCAGCATGCCGCGGCGGAATTCCACTGGATCCTTGCCCGCCTTCTTCGCCAATTCGTCGATGAAGCTTTCGATGGCGAAGACATTGTTGTTGGGGCCGACGCCGCGCCAGAAGCCGGTGGGAACCGCGGGCGGTTCGTCGCGCACCACATCGACCCGCAGATGGGGAATTTCGTAGGGAATATCGATCGCGCTGTCGACCGTGTCGAAATCGATATTGTGATTGCCGGTGAAGGCGGGCGGCAGCCAGCGCGCCACCACCGACGAGCCGGTGATTTTGTGGTGCCAGCCCTCGATCCGGCCATCCTTCAAGCTGGCGGCAAGCCGGTCGTAATAGATCGGACGATACAGATCGTGCTGCATATCTTCTTCGCGGGTCCACACCATTTTGAGCGGACCTTCCACATGCTGAGCGACCCGGATCGCCTTGATCACCATATCGGGCTCGAGCCTGCGGCCAAAACCGCCGCCGATCAGTTGGTTGTGCACGACCACCTTGTCGAGCGGCACACCGGCCGTCGCTGCGGCGGTCGATTGCACCCGCGCCGCGATCTGGGTGCCCAGCCAAAGCTCACACGCGCCGGGCGTCAGATGCACCGTGCAATTCATCGGCTCCATGGTCGCATGCGCCAGGAAGGGAAGCTCGAACCGCGCTTCCATCTTTTCGCCGTCACCGAGCGCCTTGTCGGCGTCGCCGGTCTTCTTGGCGGTCAGACCGGGTTTGTCGCTGGCGCTGCGGATCTGATTCCAAATCTGCGTGGAATCGACATTGGCATTCGCGCCCGGGTCCCAGGTGATGACGAGCGCGTCCAGGCCCTTCTTGGCGGCCCACATATGATCGCCGATCACGGCCACCAGATCGTCCAGCACCACCACCTGCTGCACGCCCGGAATTTTCTTCGCCGCTCTGTCATCGACATGGGCCACCTTGCCGCCGAATGTCGGGCTGGCGGCGAGGGTCGCAAATTTCAGGTCCGGCAACATCACATCGATGCCATAAATTTCCTGGCCATCGACCTTGGTGGGCGTGTCGAGCCGTTTCAGCGGCTTGCCGATCAGCTTGAAATCCTTCGGCGCTTTCAGCGGCGGATCGGCAGGCGGCACACCATTGGCGCTGTCGGCCAATTCGCCATAGGACAGCGAACGGCCCGAGGCCTGGTGCAGCACCGCGCCATTCTGGGCGATGCAGCTTGCCGGATCGGTATTCCAGCGCTTCGCCGCAGCAGCAATCAACAATTGCCGCGACCCGGCCGCCGCTTTGCGCAGCGGCATCCAGAAAGCGCGGATGGAATTGGAATTGCCTGTGGCCTGCACACCCAGCATGGGATTGGCATAGAGTTTTTCGTTCGGCGGCGCGGCTTCCACCGTCACCTTGCTCCAATCGGCGTCCAGCTCTTCCGCCAGGATCATGGCGATGGACGTATAAACGCCCTGCCCCATCTCCACTTGCGGCATGATCAGGGTGGTTTTTCCGGTGCGGTCGATGCGGATGAAAGCATTGGGCGCGAACGGCGCCGCGCTCGGCGGCATGCCCTCTGTCACATTCGCCGTTGCGGCTTCAGCGGACGGCAGATGGAAGGCGAGCAGAAAGCCACCCGCCAGCCCACTGGCCAACAGATCGCGCCGTGATGGAATTTTTGTTGGAAGAGAAGCAAGCCCAGCCATGGGAACCCCCGCCGGTTTGACGGCAGGAACGCTACCACCACGCCACACCCGCGTCGATATCGCAGCCGCGATATTCCGGTTTGAGTGCCTGCCGGATTCCGCCTAGGTTCGGCGCAGGGAGACATAAAAATGAGACATGCGGCGGCATTATTTCTGTGCCTGGGATTGGGCGTGATGGCCACCCCGGCCCTGGCCGATTGCACGGTCAAACCGCCGCCGGATCTGGTCACACCCGGCATGCTCACCGTCGCGTCCAACATGTCCACCCCACCCCAGATGTATATCGACAAGGGCGAGCCCGCCGGATTCGAGATCGATCTGGCGCGCGCTCTGGCGGGGGCCATGTGCCTGAAGCCGCAATTCGTGAACATCGCTTTTGGCGGCTTGTTCCCGGGACTGGTGGCGAAGAAGTTCGACTATGTCACCTCCGGCCTCGGCGTCACGCCGCAGCGCGAACAGGTGTTCGACTTCGTGCCCTATCTGGCGGGGGGCATCCAGTTTGTCGTGCGCAAGGACAGCAAACTGCAATTCAAGGACGAGACGCAATTGTGCGGCCATAGCGTGGCCACCATTTCGGGCACCACCCAGGCCAAAGCCATCGAGCGGGTCAATCAATCGATCTGCAAGCCGGGACAAAAGATCGATCTGAAATATTTTCCCAGCTTCAACGACGCGGTCATTCAACTGCGCAAGAAATCCTCCGATGTCGCGTTCGTCGATTGGTCCTTTGCCGCCTATGTCACCAATCTGATGCCCGAGCTGGCGCTGGGCAGCCCGATCATTTCCGGCCGCCCGGAAGTGCCGCGCAACAAGCTGGGCATGGCGGTGCGCAAGGGCGACAAACCCATGCATGACGCGATCACCGCCGCCATGGCGGCGCTGGAGAAGAACGGCGAATACGATAAGATCCTGGACAAATGGCATTTGCGGAACGGCGATATCCGCAAGCCCATCCGCTGACGATAACCGAAGACAAAACAATGGATGACGCCACGCTTCGCGCCTACGACCTGGGCGCGGCGGGTTTTGCGGAAGATTGGGAAACCCAGCCCGCACCCACCGATCTGCACGCCACGGTACGGCGCTATTTCACCCCAGGCCCGACAGCGGATATCGGCTGCGGCAGTGGGCGCGATACCGCTTGGCTGAACGCGAATGGCTATCCCGCCATCGGCTTCGATGCCTCTGAAGCGCTGTTGCGGGAAGCGCGCCGGCGGCACCCCAGCATCGAATTCCGCCACGCCGAACTGCCCGCTCTCGCAAATGCGGAAGAACCGTTCGCGAACATTCTTTGCGAAACCGTAATCATGCACCTGCCGCACGATGCGATCTCCGCCTCGGTCGCGCGGATCTTGTCTCTGCTGACGCCTGGCGGCACGTTGTATCTGAGCTGGCGCGTGACCAAAGATGCCGACCGGCGCGACGATCATGGCCGCCTGTATGCCGCTTTCGACCCCGATCTGGTGCTGACGCCCCTCGCGTCCGCACGGATATTGCTGGACGAGCAGGTCGGCAGCATTTCCTCCGGCAAGTTGATCCGGCGGATCGTGGCCCGCCGCTGACGCTCGCATAGCTGCTATTTTGGGCGCATGTCGTGAGTGACAAGCGGGCCGATATCCGCGATCCTGCCCGCCGATTGGGGGAGCCATATGGTCTTCGACACAAGCGCATTCATCGAGACGCTCTTCTCCGAAACCTTCCTGGTCCCGGCGCTCACCACCTTGGGCATCACCTTCGCGGCGATGGCGCTGGCGATCCTGCTGGGCTTTGGCGGTGCGCTGGCGGCGCTCTCGCCGATCCGGCCGCTGCGCTGGCTGGCACAAGGGTATCTGGGTTTCTTTCGCGGCGTGCCCGTGCTGGTGCAGATCGTGTTCTGGTACAACGCCCTGCCCGTCCTGACGAACAATGCGATCAACCTGCCCGCCTTGATCGCAGGCACCATCGCGCTGGGATTGAACGAAGGCGCCTATATGACCGAGATCATCCGCTCGGGCCTGATCTCGGTCGATCCGGGTCAGCGCGAAGCCGCCCGCGCGTTGGGCATGACCAAGGCCCGCGCCATGCGCCGCATCGTGCTGCCCCAGGCCTTGAAAGTGATCATCCCGCCCACCGGCAATCAATTCATCGCCATGCTGAAAACGACCTCGCTGCTCTTCGCCATCGCGGTGCCGGAAATCTTTTCCACCGGCACCAACATCTACAGCCAGAATTTCAAATATTTCGAAGTGTTGTTGGTGGTGAGCATCTGGTATCTGGTGCTGACCGCAATCCTCACCGCGCTTCAGAAGATGATCGAGCGCCGCTTCGGTCAACGCACGACGGCGCTTCCCGCCGATGACCGCCTCGCTCTGGAGCATGGCTGATGGCGCTGGTGGAAATCCGCGATGTTCGCAAGCGCTTCGGCAACCAGGAAGTCTTGAAAGGTGTGTCGCTGGATGTGACGGCGGGCGAAGTCGTCTGTCTGCTCGGCGCCAGTGGCAGCGGCAAGACCACGCTTCTGCGCTGTATCAATCATCTCGAAACCATCGAAGGTGGCGAAATCAAAGTCGCGGACGCGTTGATCGGCTATGTCCGTGCGCCCGATGGCAAACTCAAGCCCGAAAACGACAGAGCCACATCCGCCAAGCGCGCGCGCATCGGCATGGTGTTCCAGCGTTTCAACCTCTTCGCCCATCTCACCGCGCTGGAGAATGTGACCGAGGCCCCGGTGCAGGTGCAGCGCATCGACAAAGCCACGGCCCGCGCCAAAGCATTGGAACTTCTCGCCAGTGTCGGGCTGAAGGACCGGGCCCATCATTACCCGCACCAATTGTCGGGCGGTCAGCAGCAGCGCGTCGCCATCGCCCGCGCCTTGGCGATGGAACCGCGCCTGATGCTGTTCGACGAGCCGACCTCGGCGCTCGATCCCGAACTGGTGGGCGAAGTTCTGGAAACGATGCGCCGCCTCGCGGCGTCCGGCATGACCATGATCGTGGTCACGCATGAAATGGCCTTTGCCCGCGAAGTCGCCGACCGGGTGGTGATGATGGCGGACGGCCAGGTGGTCGAAGAAGGCCCACCCGCGCAAATCTTCTCCGCCCCCAGCCATCCGCGCACCAAGGCGTTCCTGGCGCGCATTCTGGAAAAGAATTGATCATGTCCGGTCAACCCAGCGTTTTGCCCAACGATCCATCCTGGTGGTTCGCCGAAGCGATGGCCCAGGAACGGGGCGAACCCGCTTCGCCCACTCTGTCCGGCGAGATCACGGTCGATGTCGCCATTGTCGGCGGCGGCTATACAGGTCTTTGGACCGCGCTGGCGTTGAAGGCGCGCAAACCCGATCTGTCCATCGCACTGATAGAAGCGGGCCTTTGCGGCTCCGGCGCCAGCGGCAAAAATGGCGGCAAGGTCCATGGCTATTGGGCCTCGCTGCAAGGCATGTCCAATTCCATCGGTGCGGATGCGGCGCTGGCGGTGGCGCGTGCGGGGACCGTGGCGCAGGACGGCATTCGCGCTTTCGCCACCGCACCGGGCCGTGACGTCTGGTGGCGGGAAGCGGGAAATTTGCGCGTCTCCGCCGCCCCGGCACAGGACGCCAAGATCGCGGGCTATGTCGAAACCGCGCGCCGCTTGGGCGTGCCGGAGACGGCGCGCGAACTGAGCCCCGCCGAGATGGCAGCCTATTGCCGCTCGCCGGTCTTTCGCGGCGGCGTGTTTTTGCACGAAGGCGCCAATGTGCATCCCGCGCGCCTGGCGCGGGCCTTGCGCAAGGCTGTGATCGAAGCCGGTGTCCGGCTTTACGAGAACACGGCCATGATCGGCCTGGACAAAGGCGCGCCCAACCGCGTGCGCACCGCCAAAGGCCAGATCGTGGCGCGCGAAGTCGTGCTGGCGACCAATTGCGAATTGGCGGCGCTGAAAGAAAACAAGCCGCACGTCACCGTCTTTTCCAGCTTCGCGGTGATGAGCAACGCCGCACCCCAAGCGCTTGCCGCCATGAACTGGAATGGCGAGGAAGGCATCTCGGACATGCGGATGTTCGTGCATTATTTCCGCAAGACCGTCGATGGCCGCGTCTTGATGGGTTCGGGTTCAGGCCCCATCGCCTATGACGGCGACACCAGCTTACCGCGCCTGCGCCAAGACGCTCCCAGCGCGGCGCGGGCCGAGCACGGGCTCTATCGGCTGCTCCCCGCCTTCCGCGACATCGGGATTGAGCGCGCCTGGGGCGGAGCCATCGACATTTCCGCCGACCGCCTGCCCTTCTTCAAGACCTTGCCCGGCACGCGTGTGCATTACGCGCTGGGTTATTCCGGCCATGGCGTGAACCCGACCTATATCGGCGGCCAGTGCCTGGCGTCGCTGGTGCTGGGCGAGAAGGACATGTGGTCCAGCCTGCCGCTCTGCACCCGCGAGGTCCCGCGCCTGCCGCCCGAACCTTTCCGCTTCATCGGCGGCCGCGCCGTACGCCGCGCCATCCTGGCTTGCGAAGATGCAGAAGAGCGCAACGTGACGCCCTCACCCGTCGCCGTCGCGGTCGCCGCCATTCCCCGCCTGTTTGGCCTGCGCATCGGCACGCGCTGACGGCGAATGGCCGAGATCCGCAAACTCGATCCGAAAAAACGCAGGCGCCGAAAACGCGCCACGCGATTGATAGTCGCACTTTGCGTTTTGCTGGCCGGCACCATCGCCTGGTCCGTCATTTCGCGCCCGCCATCCGCCATTAAAACGCTTCAAACAGAAATTGCCGCCTACCGGCCCGGGAAATTCGGTTCCTGCTTTACCGGCGGGGGTACCAATTGCGTCGTGGATGGCGACACTTTCTGGATGGATGGCGAGCGGATACGCGTCGCCGATATCGACGCGCCGGAAACCCACCCGCCGCGATGCGATTACGAAGCGCAATTGGGACGGCGTGCCACCGACAGACTGCGCGAATTGCTCAATGGCGGCCCGATAGAACTTGAAGCGGTGGACCGCGACAAAGACGTTTATGGCCGCAAGTTGCGGATCGTGATCCGCAACGGCGAGTCGCTGGGCGACCGGCTTGTCCAGGAAGGCTTGGCCCGGCCTTGGACCGGCAGCCGCCAGCCCTGGTGCTAACGCCTCAATACCCGCGCGCCTTGTCCACCACATGCAACAGCGGGCGGCCGCTTTCGGCCCGCGCCACACCGTCGCCGATAAAGGCGAGCGCCGCTGCCGTATCGGTCAAGGCCGCGATATGCGGCGTGGCGGTAATCTTGGGATGACGCCAGATCGGGCTTTCGGACGGCAGCGGCTCGGCCGCGAAGACATCCAGCACCGCGCCCGACAGATGGCCGCTGTCCAGCGCCGCGATCAGATCGTCTTCCACCAGATGCCCGCCCCGCGCGAC
>DASYDX010000180.1:0-3659 GCA_036499345.1 Rhizomicrobium sp. | reverse complement strand
GCCTGCGCTTCTGACCGGCGCGGCGCTCGCCTTCGCGCGCGGGGTCGGTGAGTATGGCTCGATCATCTTCATCGCGGGCAATCTGCCGATGAAGTCCGAGATCGCGCCGCTTCTGATCATCACCAAGCTGGAACAATTCGATTATGCCGGTGCCGCTGCCATCGGCGTGGTGATGCTGGGCGCATCCTTCATCATGCTGCTGGCTTTGAACGGACTTCAGCTCTGGGCGGCGAAGCGGCGATGAGAAAATTCCGGTCCGCGACCGACGATCCGGCTTGGTTGCGATTCACCTTGTGTGGGCTGGCCATCGGCTTTGTCGCGCTGTTCCTGATCCTGCCTTTGATGGTGGTGTTCGGCGAAGCGTTCGCAAAAGGCGTGGGCCCGGTGCTGGCGGCGATTGCCGATCCCGATACGCTGGCGGCGATCTGGCTGTCGCTGCTGGCGGCAGCCATCGCCGTTCCCCTCAACACCGTCTTCGGCATCGCCGCCGCCTGGGCGGTGACGAAGTTCGATTTTCGCGGCAAAGCGCTGCTGGTGACGTTGATCGATCTTCCTTTTTCGGTGTCGCCGGTCGTATCGGGGCTTGTCTATGTGCTGGTGTTCGGCCGCCAGGGCTGGCTGGGGCCCTGGCTTGGCGATCACGACATCCACATTCTCTTCGCCTTACCCGGCATCGTGCTGGCCACGGTCTTTGTCACATTTCCCTTTGTGGCGCGCGAATTGATCCCGCTGATGACCGATCAGGGGCGCGATGAAGAAGAAGCAGCGCTGTCCCTGGGCGCATCTGGCTTCGCCACTTTCTGCCGCGTGACGTTGCCCAATATCAAATGGGCGTTGCTGTATGGCGTTCTGCTCTGCAATGCGCGTGCGCTGGGCGAGTTCGGCGCCGTGTCGGTGGTGTCGGGCCACATCCGGGGCCAGACCAACACCATGCCGTTGCATGTCGAGCTGCTTTACAACAATTACGATTATGTCGGTGCGTTCTCGGTTGCGGCGCTGCTGGCATTGCTGGCGCTGCTGACGCTGGCGCTCAAATCTTTTCTGGAATGGCATTACGCCGACGAGTTGGCTGCCACGCACAGGCATTAGGAACCCGGATGTCTCTCATCATCGATTCTCTGACCAAGCGGTTTGGCACCTTTGCGGCGCTCAATGGCGCCAGCCTGACCGCGCCGCAGGGCGCGTTCCTGGCGCTGCTGGGACCCTCGGGATCGGGCAAGACCACCTTGTTGCGCATTCTAGGCGGGCTGGAAGCCGCCGATCAGGGCACGGTGCGGTTTGCCGATCTGAACTGGCTCGACATGCCGGCGCGCGAGCGCAAGGCGGGTTTCGTGTTTCAGCATTATGCTCTGTTCCGCCATATGACGGTGGCAAAGAACATCGCTTTCGGGCTTGAGGTGCGTCCGCGCGCCCAACGCCCCTCCGGTGCCGATATTAAACGGCGCGTGGAGGAATTGCTCTCCATGATGCAGCTTGAAGGGCTAGGCGACCGCTACCCCAGCCAATTGTCGGGTGGTCAGCGTCAGCGTGTGGCGCTGGCGCGCGCGCTGGCCATCGAGCCGCGTATGCTGCTTCTTGACGAACCCTTCGGCGCGCTCGATGCAAAGGTGCGCAAGGATCTGCGCATCTGGCTGCGCCACATCCATGACAAGGCGGGTGTCACCACCGTGTTTGTGACCCATGACCAGGAAGAGGCGTTCGCGGTGGCCGATCTGGTGGCGGTGATGAATCAAGGCCGTATCGAGCAGATGGGTACGCCCCAGGATGTGCGCCGCGATCCGCGCACGCCTTTCGTTTCCGAATTCCTGTCCGCCTAACGGGCTGCGGCGATATCCAGCGCAACGGCTTCGGCAAGTTTGATTCCGTCCACGCCCGCCGAGAGAATGCCGCCCGCAAAGCCCGCGCCTTCGCCGCCGGGATAAAGGCCTTTGGTGTTCACGCTCTGGAAATTCGCATCGCGCGGCACGCGCACGGGTGACGAGGTGCGCGTCTCCACGCCGGTCAGAACCGCATCGTCCATATCGAAGCCGCGGATTTGGCGGCCGAAGGCTGTCAGCGCTTCGCGGATCGCGGCGATGGCGTAATCCGGCAAGCAGGTGGAAAGATCGGTGGGCGTCACGCCGGGGCGATAGGACGGCACCACCGTTCCCAACGCCGTAGAGGGCTTGCCCGCCAGAAAATCCCCGACGCGTTGGCCCGGCGCGGCGTAGGTTTCGCCGCCCGCCAGGAACGCCTGGCTTTCCCAATGCCGCTGCAGCGCGATACCCGCCAGTGGCCCTGCGCCATAAGAGGTGTAGTCCTCCGGGGTGATGCCGACCACGATGCCGGCATTGGCGTTGCGCTCGTTGCGCGAATATTGGCTCATGCCGTTGGTGACGACGCGCCCTTCTTCGGAGGTGGCCGCGACCACCGTGCCGCCGGGGCACATGCAGAAGCTGTAGACCGAGCGCCCATTGGAAGCATGGTGCACCAGGCGGTATTCGGCCGCGCCGATCTGTGTGTTGCTGGCGCCGAACTTCGCCTTGTCGATCAGGCTTTGCGGGTGCTCGATGCGAAAGCCGATGGAAAAGGGCTTGGCCTCGATGGTGACGCCCCGGTCCAGCAGCAATTGAAAAACGTCGCGGGCGCTGTGGCCCACCGCCAGCACGACATGATCGGAGACGATTTCTTCGCCGCTCTCCAGCTTTACGCCTTTGAGGGTGCGGTCTTGGATCAGAAGATCGGTGACCTTGCTCTGGAAGCGATACTCTCCGCCCAACTCTTCGATGGTTTTGCGCAAGGATTCCACCATCGTCACCAGCCGGAAGGTGCCGATATGGGGATGGGCTTCGGTGAGGATTTCTTCCGGCGCGCCTGCCTTGACGAATTCGGTCAGGACCTTGCGGCCCAGATGGCGCGGGTCCTTGATCTGGCTGTAGAGCTTGCCGTCGGAAAAAGTGCCCGCGCCACCTTCGCCGAACTGAACATTGGATTCCGGTGTCAGGATGTTTTTGCGCCAGAGTGCCCAGGTGTCCTTGGTGCGCTCGCGTACGGCCTTGCCGCGCTCCAGGATGATGGGGCGGAACCCCATCTGCGCCAGGACCAGGGCGGCGAACAAGCCGCAAGGTCCCGCGCCGATCACCAGCGGGCGCTGGAATTTTTCCGGCGCGCGGGCGACGAATTTGTACGTCATGTCGGGCGCGAGCCTGACATGGCTGTCCTTCAGCCGCTCCAGAAGTGCCGCTTCGTCCGGTACGGCGATGTCGATGGTGTAGACGTAGAAAATCTTGGGCTTCTTGCGTGCGTCGTGACCGCGCTTGACCACCGTGAAATCGCCCAGCGCGGCGCGGCCGGTCTTCAGCTTGGCTGCGATGGCGGCGGCAAGCGCGTCGGGCGAATGATCGATGGGAAGGCGCAGGTCGGTGATACGCAGCATGAAACTATTCTAGTGAGCGGGCAGGGGGATGGCGGTGGTGTGTTTCAATTCTTCCATCGCAAACGCGCCGGAGACGTCAGTCAGCGAGGCGGATCGGATGAGCTGCTTGTATACCCGGTCATAGGCGGCAATGTCGGCGACTTTGATCTTGATCAGATAATCGACTTCGCCGGTCATGCGGTAAAATTCCACGATCTCGGGAATCTTGCGCACGGCCTCGGCAAAACGGTCCAGCCATTCCTGG
>DASYDX010000179.1:0-15300 GCA_036499345.1 Rhizomicrobium sp. | reverse complement strand
CTGCAGCCGGTCGCGATAGCGCAAAGTCTCGCCGAACAACTTGCCCGTGTTGAGGAAAAGGATAGGCGTCGCCGGATCGATGGCCGCCACCAGATGCAGCAACACCGCCGATTCCGCGCCGAAAGACGACACCACGGCCGTACGCCCTTCCAGCGAACCGGTCAGCGCCAATTCCAAGATACCGTTGGCATCCCGCCCCAGAGCGTGCTCCTGAAGGGATGCGAGTTCTGCTTTTGCCGCGTCGGAACGGCGTATTGCGGGACCTTGGCGCGTATCGATGACGGTAACGCTCACAGCCAGCCCTTCTCGGCCACCAAGGCGCGCACATTGCGCGAGACTTCGGCGGGCGGCTGGCCCTGGGCACGGAATTTGGCCCGCTCCTGAGACAGGCTGACGAGCCGATCTTTCCATTCCGGCCCGAAGCTTTCCGACAGATGTTCACGTACTGCGCGAGCCAGCCCCGGTGCGGTGCCGCCCGTCGAAGCTGTCAGCAACAGATCGCCTTGCCGGACAATGGCAGGCACATGAAAGTCGCAAAGCGGCAGAACATCTTCGACATTGACCAGGACGCCCAGGCTGCGGGCACGGCGGGCCAGTTCGCGGGATTCGCCCTCTTCCAGCCCCGCCACAAAAAGCAGCCTGAGAGACGCCAGGACCTCGTCAGAGACATCGGGGGACAGAAGCTGGGCTTCGACGCCCGCTTCGGCCAACAAGGTGGCGCGCCGCGCCAGGGCGGCTCCACGGCCGGCAAGGCCAACTTTCAACCGGAGGGGGTTAAGAACAAGCGGGAGCATGCGGCCCTGCCCTTGAATTGGACAGTTGACCTAGTCTCCATCTCCCGAAATTGCAACAATTCAGTGGAGAATAAATAATTCAACATTAAATAATTGTGTTACTCGTAGTTGGACAGAAGTTCCACCACCGCAACCCCAATCTTGTCACCATGAATCTGGATCTCACCCTTCGCCACCGGTTTGTCGTTGGCCAGAATGGTGACGGGGTCGTCCTGATGGGAATCCAGCTCGATCACGGCGCCGCGGCCCATGCGCAGAAGCTGATGCATGGGAATGACGGAGCGGCCCAACACCACGGAAATCTCAACTTTGATATTGTCGATGTTGGAAGCCATGGCGCATGCCTATATTGCAGGTGAATGTCGGCAAGCCTGCCGGATTATGGTTTCGGAAAGCTTAATTTGGACACGCCCCTGAAAAGCCGGACGGAATGGCGGATATCCGACACGCTCATCCCTTATCCCGAAGCGCTGACGACCATGGAAGAGCGCGCCGCCGCCATCGCGGACCGGCGCGCGGGCGAGATGGTCTGGCTACTCGAACACCCGCCGATCTATACGGCGGGCACCAGCGCCAATGACGCCGATCTGATCGATGCCCGCTTCCCGGTCTATCACACCGGCCGGGGCGGCCAGTTCACCTATCACGGCCCGGGCCAGCGGGTCGGCTATGTCATGCTGAACCTGAAAGACCGCAAGCCCGATGTGCGGGGCTTCGTCCACGACCTGGAGCAATGGCTGATCGAGACCCTGGCGGAATTCAACGTCAAGGGCGAACGGCGCGAAGGCCGGGTCGGTATCTGGGTCGCGCGCGGGCTTAGGGAAGACAAGATCGCGGCGCTGGGTGTGCGCATCCGGCGCTGGGTGACGTTTCATGGCGTGGCGTTGAATGTCGAACCGGACCTCAGCCATTTCGGCGGCATCGTACCCTGCGGCGTGCGCCAGCATGGCGTCACCAGCCTGGCCGATCTTGGCATCCCGGCCACGATGGCGGATGTGGATGTCGCCCTGAAGCGCAGCTTCACAAAAATCTTCGGCTAGAGTGTTTCGCGATTCATCAATCGCGAAACACTCTAATTTGATATTTGTCGCGGTTCCGGACGGAAAACCGCTTCGCACTTTTCCTGGAACCGCTTTAAAGCGTCGGCCGCTGCTGAAAGCCTTTTTCGGACGGTGGCTCGCTATTGTGAAGATCGACGGCGCGGACACGCGCGCCTTGCGGCCCTTGCGTTGCCGCGCTGACGAAATCCTCCACCGCTTTGGTCGCGCCGCTGACCAACGCTTCGACCGAACCGTCTGAACGGTTGCGCACCCAGCCATCCAATCGATTGCGCATGGCCGCCATCAAAAGAAAATTCCGAAAGCCGACACCCTGGACAATGCCTTCGACACGCACGCGCAACGATGTGACATCTTCACTCATTTGAACTCCAGTATCACATCGTCGCGGGCCAGGCTGTCGCCCTTCTTCACCAAAATTTTTGCGATGACGCCATCGCGCTCGGCGGACAGCACATTCTCCATCTTCATCGCTTCCACCACCGCCAAAGGCTCACCTGCCTTGACCTCCTGACCTTCGGTGACCGACAGAGCCGTGACCAGGCCCGGCATGGGGCATAAGAGGAGACGCGACGTATCGGCGGCAGGCTTTGCCAGCATCAATTTCGCTAGACGCGCAGCCTGCGGTGACCGCACGCTGACCAAAAGATCGCGTCCGCCTTGTATGAGGCGATAACCGCCGGCATGGCGCGCGACCTGAAAAGCCGTCTCGCCGCCCTGGTGTTTTAAAATCATCAAGGGACGGCCCGGGAACCAGTCCACCACAGTTTCGAAAATCTTGCCGTCGATAGCCAACCGGAGGTTTCCCACCGCCAGCCAGGCATCACAGACCGCGATGTCGCGGTCGCCAAGACTGGCGACGAAACTATCGCCGATCTTCATGCCCCCATTTAGCGCCCCACTGATGCGCCCGGCGCGCTGGGTGCGCATGAGTTTCGCAGCCATGGCCGCAGCGACGAAGAAGCGCGTGTCCTGGTCGGACAAGGCCGCGCCTTTGAAGCCTTGTGGGAATTCCTCCGCTATAAAGCCCGTGGTGAGATGGCCTTCGCGGAAGAGCGCATTGTGCATGATCGCAGCCAGGAACGGCACATTGTGCGCGATGCCGGCGATCTCGAACCGGTCCAGCGCCGCCGCCATGGCGTTGACAGCCGCGCCGCGGGTTGACGCATGGGTCGAGAGCTTGGCGATCATGGGGTCGTAATAGACCGATATTTCGCTGCCCTCGGTCACGCCGGTATCGTTGCGTACCGTAATTCCATCCCGCACGCCTTCCGATGGCGGCTGGTAGCGCGTGAGCCGCCCGGTGGACGGCAGGAAGCCGCGATAGGGATCTTCCGCATAGACGCGGGATTCGATCGCCCAGCCTTCGCGCTTTACGTCTTTCTGCGCCAATGGCAGTTTTTCGCCAGCCGCCGAACGGATCATCAATTCCACCAGATCAAGGCCGGTGATCAACTCGGTCACCGGATGTTCGACCTGTAGGCGCGTGTTCATTTCCAGGAAATAAAAATTGCGCTTGGCATCGACGATGAACTCGACGGTTCCGGCGCTGTCATAACCAACGGCCTTGGCCAGCGCGACAGCCTGCGCCCCCATCGCCGACCGGGTCGCCTCATCCAGAAACGGCGACGGCGCTTCTTCGATCACTTTCTGGTGGCGGCGTTGGATCGAACATTCCCGCTCATTGAGATGCACGACATTGCCGTGTCTGTCGGCCATCAACTGGATTTCGATATGGCGCGGCTCAGTGACGAATTTCTCGACCAGCAATCTGCCGTCGCCAAAGCTGGCCTGCGCTTCGTTGCGGGAGGACAGGATCGCCTGCGCCAACTCGCTTTCCTGATGGACGATGCGCAGCCCCTTGCCGCCGCCTCCGGCCGAGGCCTTGACCATCACGGGGTAGCCGATCTCGCGCGCGATCTCCCGGGCATGGCCCTCGTCCTGAATCTCTCCCATGAAACCGGGAACAGTCGAGACGCCCGCCGCTTTCGCCAGCTTTTTGGATTCGATCTTGTCGCCCATGGCGGCAATCGCCCGCACATTGGGCCCGATAAAAACGATGCCCGCCTTTTCCAGAGCGGCAGCAAAACTTTCACGCTCGGAGAGAAAGCCATAGCCGGGATGCACGGCCTCGGCGCCCGTATCGCGGGCGGCCTGCACGATCCGGTCTGTCTGCAGATAGGATTGGGCGGCGGGTGCAGGGCCGACATGCACCGCTTCGTCCGCCATTTCGACATGCAGACTGTCCCGGTCGGCGTCCGAATAGACCCCCACGGTGGCAATGCCCATCCGGCGGGCGGTCCGGATGATCCGGCAGGCGATCTCGCCGCGATTGGCGATCAGAATCTTTCGAAACAAGGACGTGCCGCTCCCGCCCGCGCATGGGTCTTGTGATGTTGTTCCCCGACTCTAGGGGGTTGCGAAGTTTCGGTAAACCGCTGTACGCCCATGACAATGGCGAATATCCCTCGCGCCGCCGCCCTGGCGCTTTTCCGCGTCCATATCGAGAACGGCCTGTCCGTGGCCGCAGGCGTGGGGCTGACGGGCCTTCTGGCGGGCGCGGCGCTGGGCTTTGATGCCGCCGTGATGGCCGCCGCCGGGGCCGTCTGTGTCAGCATCTCCGACCAGCCCGATCCCCTGCACCTGAAGCCCTGGATTCTGGGCTGGGCGCTGACCATCGCAGTGGGCTTCACCGCCCTGACCAGTTTCGCGCAACTCTGGCTCCAGCCCTATGCGCTGGCGGCGGTGGTTTGCTTCACCGGCCTGTTCACGGGGTTGATCTCCGCCTATGGCAAGCGCGCTTTGACCTTATCCATGACGGGGGTCCTCACCCTGGTCTATGCCATGGGGCGGCATTTCGAGACGCTGGGCGAAGCGTTCTTCTATCTGGATGTCTTCGCCGCGGGGGCCCTCGTCTATGCGCTCTATGCCGGCGCTTTCGCCGCCGCCTTCGACGACCGTGCCCGCCGTCTGCTTCTGGCGGAAGCGATGCGAGGGTTCGCCACCTATCTGCGCGCCAAGGCCGCGCTCTACAATCCAGACATGGAAGGCCCGTCCGCCTTCCGCGCCCTGATCGACGCCCATGCCGCGCTGATCGAGCGTCTGCAAACCGCGCGCGATGCGATCTTCTCGCGCCGCAGCCATCTGCTTCAGAAAAAACGCATCGATTCTTTGATCGCGCTGCTGGACGCTTTCGAGACCATGCTGTCGAGCGATGCGGATTTCGAGCTGCTGCGCCGTTCGCGGCGGCGCGAGCTGAAATGGCGGATCAACGCCTTCATCCTTTCGGTCGCGGATGAAGTCGAAAACCTCACTTTGGCGCTTCGCAAACGCCGCGCCGACGTGACGGTCAGCGTTCGCACGGGCGACGAAGCCGCGCTGATTGCTGCCGTCGAAGAAGACAATCGTGAAACGCCGGAAAGCGAGACGGTGGACCACGCCTATTATGTGACCGCGAACAAGCTCGCGGTCGCGTCCGAGCATGTCGCCACACTGGCAAATACCTTGGACAAGGATACGCCACCATCGAAGCTGGCCAGCGAGTTGGATCTGGCGCCCTTCCAGCAAAGCATTCCGAGCGGTCTGAACGTCCTGACCCGGCAGTTCGACATCACCAGGCCGGCTTTGCGCTTTGGCATCCGGCTGTCGCTGGCCCTGCTCTCGGGGTTTGCGCTGACCCTTATTTTCCCACGCTTCGCGCACGCCAACTGGGTTCTTCTGACCATCGCGCTAGTCATGCGGGCCAATTACAGCGTGACCAGTCAGCGGCGATTGGACCGCATCACCGGGACTTTGATCGGATGCGCCATCGCGGTGGCATTGATCGCGATTTCCCCGCCAAGCCTTCTATTGGTCTCGATCGTGCTAGCCATCGGCCTATCACATGCCTATGCGGGGGTGCGCTATCGCATCACGGCGGCGGCGGCATCGATCTCCTCGCTGGTCCTGCTGCATTTCTCAGACCCAAGCGTTCACCCCCAATTCTTCGAACGGGTGGTGGATACCCTGATCGGCGCTGGCCTTTCCTACATTTTCAGTTTCCTGCTGCCCAGCTGGGAGCGGGACGATCTTCCCCGCCTGGTGAAAGGCCTGCTGGTCGCGGACAGTGCCTTTGCCGAAGCGGCCCTGCGCCGGGATCATCTGCGCCAGCCCTATCGTCTCGCCCGCAAACGCATCCTGGATGCGGTGGCGCAGCTTTCGGGCGCGGTCCGCCGCATGGCCGGAGAACCCAATGCCGACCGCCGCACCCTAGCTACGCTCAACGAGCTTCTGGGCGCCAACTACGCCCTGGCGTCGGATCTGACATCCATGCCGGTTCTGATGAAGGTGCGGGGTACGGAACTCGATGCCGAGCGTGCCGATGCGGACATCGCGGCAGCGCGAAGCCGTGTGATGGCAATGCTGGCGGGCGAAGCGCCCGGCGCGCCCTTGGCGGTGGCACGCGAAAGTTTCGCGGGATTGAAGGAGAATTTCGCTATGACCGTCCTTGCCCGGCGGCTGGCGCATATCGAACATACCACTGCGAGAGTCGCCCGGCTTGCGGCCCGCCCAGTTGGAACGCCCGACGATGACAATGCGCATTGATTTCTTGGCGGCAGGCCTTTGGGTGCTGCTGGCGCTACCGGCTCTGGCCCAGGCGCCGGAAAAGCTGCCTCTGCCCCATGGGCCGGGAACACAAAGCCTTCAGTTCGGCACCGCCGCCATCACCATTGCCATGCCGGCCCCGGATGCTGCTGCGCCCATTCTCATCACAGCCTCTTCACCAGGCGCCAAGCCGGTGACCCTATCGCTGGATCAGCATTCCGACATTCATGAATTTCCGCCCAGCGTCTCGATGGTGGAAATGGATTCTGCCAACACCACGCCGGAATTTTTTATTTCGCGTTTTTCCGGCGGCGCCCATTGCTGCGCCCAGATCCAAATTCTGGACCTTGTAGCGGGCCAGTGGCGGATCGTGGATGGCGGAAGCTGGAATGGCAGCGAGATCATTCCCGAAGATGCCGATGGCGATGGCGAACAGGAGATCGTGCATGGCGATGACCGTTTTCTGTATCGCTATTCCTGTTACGCCTGCGCCGGGACCCCGGCCCGGACCTTCAAGCTGGTGCAAGGGACTTTGGCGGATGTGACATTGAGCCCGCTCTATCGCCCACGCGACGAAAGAGATTTGCCGAATTTTCAGCAAGGTTGCGCCAATCACGACAATGGCGCCTGCGCAGCCTATGTCGCCACCGCTACGCGTCTGGGACGCCGCGCCGAGGCCTGGCGCTTCATGCTGGATCATTTCGACCGCGAGAGCGATTGGGGCCTCAAGGATTGCGTGCTGCGCGACAGCGAGAGCAAATGCTTGGCGGAGATCCGCTACAAATCCTATCCGGACGCCCTGGCCGCGTTTCTGCAGCAGATCGATTCCGGCGTTCCCGGCATGCCCTAGTCTTTGCGGTCCGCCAGCACGGCTTTGATCATCGTCATGGCTCTATCCAGATTTTCCTCGGCGTCGGCCCTGGGAAACCGCAGGATCGTATATCCCGCCTCGCGTAACAGCCGGTCGCGCACGGGGCTGCGCAAGGTGCGGTCGGCTTCCAGTTCGACTACCAGCAAGGCGTCATGCTCGACAAAACCAACGGTGAAGGTCTGAAACACGGCATTCCGGCGAAAATGCCAGCCCTCCAGCACCTTCAGCCGAAGCCACAACAGATCTTCGAGGGTCGCTTCCCGCCTGAGCGGGCGTCTGCGCTGCATGGCAGTTTCAGAGCGGGATATTGTCGTGCTTCTTCCAAATCTGCGCCACCTGCTTGTTCTTGAGCATGCGCAGGGCGCGGGCAATGCGCCAGCGGGTGGAATGCGGCCGGATCACATCATCGATATAGCCGCGCGATGCAGCGACGAAGGGATTGAGGAAACGGTCTTCATATTCCTTGGTCCGCGCCGCCAAGGCTTCACTGTCCCCGGCTTCGCGCCGGAAAATGATCTCGACCGCGCCCTTGGCTCCCATTACTGCGATCTGGGCGCTGGGCCAGGCATAATTCACATCGGCCCGCATATGCTTGGACGCCATCACGTCATAGGCGCCGCCATAGGCCTTGCGCGTGATGACGGTAACCTTCGGCACCGTGGCCTCGGCATAGGCAAAGAGAAGCTTGGCGCCATGCTTGATGATGCCACCATGTTCCTGGGCGGTACCGGGCATGAAGCCGGGCACGTCCACAAAGGTCACCAGCGGAATGTTGAAGCAATCGCAGAAACGGACAAAGCGCGCCGCCTTACGGCTGGCGTCGGAATCCAGCACCCCCGCCAGCACCATGGGCTGGTTGGCGACAAAGCCCACCGTCGCTCCCTCCACCCGCCCGAAGCCGGTGATGATATTGCGCGCGAAGCTTTCGCCGATTTCGAAGAAGTCACCCTCGTCGATGACCTTCAGGATCAGCTCCCGCATGTCATAGGGCTTGTTGGCATTCTCCGGGATCAGACTGTCGAGCGACATGTCCTGACGGCGCGGATCATCCTCGACCGGCCAGACCGGCGTCTTGTCGCGATTGTTCAGCGGCAGGAAATCATAAAGACGGCGCATCTCCTCCAGACAGGTGACGTCATTGTCATAGGCGCCATCGGCGACCGATGAGCGCGTGGTATGAACCTTGGAGCCGCCCAATTCCTCCGGCGTAACATCCTCATGCGTCACCGTCTTGGTGACGTCGGGACCGGTGATGAACATGTAAGATGTGCCCGCCACCATGAAGATGAAATCGGTGAGCGCGGGAGAATAAACATCGCCGCCCGCACAAGGACCCATGATCACGGAAATCTGCGGCACAACACCGGAGGCCAACACATTGCGCTTGAAGACTTCGCCGAAGCCCGCCAGCGCCGCCACGCCTTCCTGAATGCGCGCACCACCGGAATCGAATAATCCGATGACAGGCGCGCCATTCTGCATCGCCATATCCATGATCTTGCAGATCTTGTCAGCATGCGCCTCGGAGGTCGAACCGCCCAAGACGGTGAAATCCTTGGCATAGACATAGGCCATGCGCCCATTGATCGTGCCCCAGCCGGTGACAACGCCGTCGCCGGGAATGCGATTCTTTTCGGTGCCGAATTCTGTGCCGCGATGTTCGACGAACATGTCGAACTCTTCGAAGCTGCCGGGATCGAGTAGCAATTCGATCCGTTCGCGGGCGGTAAGCTTGCCCCGGGCATGTTGGGCAGCGACGCGGGCTTCGCCGCCACCGGCGCGCGCCAAGGCTCTGCGGGCTTCAAGTTCGGAAATGATATCCTTCATGGAACCAGACTGAGAGGCGCAGGCAAAACCGTCAAGCCCGCGAGAGGCGTACCAGCATTGCCGCGTGGGCAATTTCGTCCGCCAGTCGCCCGGCCCGTGCTTCCGCCTCTCGGTCCATACCCCATTGTTCGGCCTGGAAGGCCTCATCAAGCCGGGACAGACCAAACGCGCCCTCCGGCGTCAGGCGGCAATCCAGCACGGCCAGCCCGAGGATCAGCGAGCCTGTGATCGATGCCGTGACATGCAGTGCTGCCAGCTCGAAATCACTGCGGCGGGCAACAGCGTCCCGCAGGGCCGCAAGTGCTTCCGGCGGCTGATCGAGATGCGCAATCCCGGCCGTGACCGCCAGGCGCGCGCCATGCGCCTGCGCTGCCCAATCCAGAATATCGTCCCATTGCTGCTGGCGGGCCGCCAGCTCCACCGGCGTTTCGGCCCGATAGGCCAGAAGATCATTCTCGCCAAAGCGCAGGATCGCGCCGACCACGTCGTCGCGGGTGTTGCGGATTCCGTCCAGGACCGTGTTGACAAGCCGCGTCAGAGACATGGCGGCAGGTTGCATTTCCTCGCCCTGCTCCCGCCATTCCGCCGCCACGGCTTCCGCCAATGCCAAAGTGGGAAGAAGCAGAGGCTGGCGCGCGGGGGTACGAACCGCTTTTCCGTCCAGCAGAAAACGAAATCCTTCCGGCGTTTCGTCCACCGTCACCGTCTTGTAGAAACGCTTCATGACCGTTTCTTTTTGGCCGGAAACGGGTCGCGCTTGTCGTTCACATCGAAGCCGAGCAATTGCCAGCTCTTCGTCATGTGCGGCGACAAGGGCGCAATGACATTGAGCCGCCCGCCATCGGGACGTGCGATGTCGATGGAACGGGCGTGCAGATGCAGCTTGTCGACGATGGCCCCCTTTCCCTTGGCGTCGGTCCCGCCATATTTGAAGTCGCCCACGATGGGCGTCCCCAGGCTTGCCAGATGCACGCGGATCTGGTGCGTGCGCCCGGTCACGGGCCGCGCCGCCACCCAGGCATATTCCTGTCCCGCCTGCGCCATCACCGCATATTCCGTCAGGGCGAATTTGGCTTCCTCATCTTCGCTGACCGTCATGCGCTCGCCTTTGCCGCGAACGCCTTCCTTGGCCAGGGCGGCCTTGACGATGCCATGCTTCTGCTTCGGCACGCCTTTGACCAACGCCCAATAGACTTTCGATGCGTCGCGGCTTGCCAGTGCGTGCGAAAGGCCGGACGCCGCTTGCGTTGTGCGCGCTACCAGCAGCACACCCGAGGTATCGCGGTCGAGCCGGTGCACCAGCTTGGGCCGCGAAGTTTTTTCGAAGCTTAATTGATCGAGCATGCCATCGACATGCTCCTTCAGACCCGAGCCACCCTGGGTGGCTAGACCCGATGGCTTGTTCAAGACAAAGAGATGCTTGTCCATATAGAGGATCGTATCTTCGAGCTTGCGCGAAGTCTGGATCGGCGCAGGCTTGGGTCTTTCTTCGACCTTGTCGTGAATGACCTGTGGCGGCAGGCGCATATTCTGGCCGGCCAGAACCCGGTCGGCCGCTTTCACGCGCTTGCCGTCCAGGCGCACTTCGCCCTTGCGCAGCAGCTTTTCCAATCGCGCATGGGTGAGCGTGGGATAGTGGCGGCGAAACCAGCGGTCGAGCCGGATGCCGTCATCGTCTTGGTCTATTGTGCGTATCTCAGGCATAAAACCCACGTATGATCCAAAGACCCGCAAACAGAGCCGCTATGGAAAGAACCGTCGATCCCACCACATAGGCGCCTGCCTGCGCGTAGGCACCGCGTTCCAGCAACAAGGCGCTATCGAGCGAGAAGGTCGAAAAGGTCGTATAGCCGCCCAGGATGCCCGTGGTCAGGAATGCGCGCATTTCCGGCGAGAGGTTGAGCTTCAGCGCCGCCAGCGCCGTAATCATGCCCATGACGAAACCGCCTGAGATATTGACCACGAAAATGCCGAACGGAAATCCGGGCCACCAGGCTGGCTGAACGGCGCCGGCCACGAAATAGCGCACCATCGATCCCAGGGCACCGCCCAGGGCCACCATCGCAATCACGCCCCACTGCATTATGCGCCACCCCTTTTTGCGCGAAGCTTCGCCCAATAGTCCAACCGCTTGGCGATCTCGCGCTCGAACCCCGCCTCTTTCGGCGTGTAGAATTGTTCGCGCGCCATCGCGTCAGGAAAATAATTTTGGCCGGAAAATCCGCCCTCCGCCTCATGGTCATATTGATAGCCCGCGCCATAGCCAAGGTTTTTCATCAGCTTGGTGGGCGCATTGAGGATATGCGCGGGGGGTGTCAACGAGCCATGCTCCTGGGCCGCACGCTTGGCGGCTCCCAGCGCGGTATAGACCGCGTTGGATTTGGGCGCGGAGGCCAGATAGATCACGCATTGCGCCAGCGCCAATTCGCCCTCGGGCGAGCCCAGAAAATCGAACATATCCTTGGCCGCTAAGGCCTGGTGAACGGCTTCGGGATCGGCCAGGCCGATATCTTCCACCGCTGCCCGCACCAGACGGCGCGCGATGTAGAGCGGCTGCTCGCCGCCCGCCAGCATGCGCGCCAGCCAGTAGAGCGCCGCGTCCGGATCGCTGCCGCGGATCGACTTATGGAGCGCACTGATGATGTTGTAATGTTCTTCGCGCGACTTGTCGTAGAGCGGCATGCGGCGCTGCACCGCCGCCATCAGCCCGGCAGGATCGAGCGGCTTTACGATCTTCAGATTGGCGACTTCTTCCGCCAGATTGAGCAGATACCGGCCATCGCCATCGGCCATCGCCCGCAAACTCTCCCGCGCATCCGGCGTCAGTTTGAGCGGCTCGCCGTAAAAGGCTTCGGCGCGCTCCAGCAGTTTTTCCAGCGCGGCATCGTCGAGCCGGCGCAGCACTAGAACCTGCGTGCGGGACAAGAGCGCGCCATTCAATTCGAAAGAGGGATTTTCCGTGGTGGCGCCGACCAAAACCACGGTGCCGTCTTCCACCACCGGCAGAAAAGAATCCTGCTGGCTGCGATTGAAGCGGTGAATTTCATCGATGAAGAGAAGCGTTCCCTGCCCGATCTTGCGCCGTGTGCGCGCGGCCTCGAACGTCTTCTTCAGATCGGCGACGCCGGAAAAGACTGCCGACAGCTGATCGAAGTGAAGTTTAAAGGCAGAAGATAGAAGCCGCGCAATCGTGGTCTTCCCGGTACCGGGCGGTCCCCACAAAAGGATCGAGTGCGGGCGGCCCGCGGCCACCATGCGGCCTACCGGCCCTTCAGGACCCAGCAGGTGATCCTGGCCTACCACTTCTGACAAAGTCTTGGGCCGGAGCCGGTCCGCCAAGGGACGCGGCGCGTCCTCCGCCAAGCCGCCAGATTCGAAGAGATCGCTCATGGCATGGGTATAGCACACGCCACATGGCGTGCGCGCCTTGGCACAACCCCGCCCCCCCCCGCGCATACAGAGCATGCTGGCGGGGAAGGTGCCGTAGCTGGCCCTCGAACCAGCTACGGCAGAGAGGCCTTTAGAGGCTAAATTTCATACCGACAGAAACGTTGTTGCTGGTGTTACCGACGCCTGTGAGGGCGCCGATATTGGCGTCATGAGCATTCTGATAGCGATATTCGGTGAACAGGGTCATGTCCTGTGAGACCGGATACTCGATACCGCCCAACGCCTGCCAACCGAACACCGTCGAGGAATCGCTGACAACGCCGCCGACCCGGTCATTCACCGCACCCAGGCCCGCGCCACCATAAAGACGAAGCGGCCAGCCGGTATCGACGTGATAGACCAAATTGCCCATGAAGCTGGTGGATGCGAGATGGGAAAGCCCGCTCGTGCCCTTATAGCCGGACATATTGTAGAACGTGTCGGCTTCGACGGAGAACCCTTGCACGGGAAGAACATTGTCGAGCCCATATCCGACACGCGCACCAATATTATAGCCGGTGTCCATGTCATGCAGCGAACCGCCCGCCATCAGCGAAGGGGAAAAGCTCGCGCCGCCAAGAATGGATGCATACCAATTATCATCATGCATGCTGTCGGCCTGGGCGGCGCCCGTAGCCAGTAGCAACACGGCTGCGGAACTCAGAACGAACTTTTTCATAACAAAATCCTCTGTTGCGATATCCCCCATCGCAACAGATAACGCTCGTCCTCGCCGATTACAGTCTGCACCGGTGCGAAAGTGATCGCAGCGAAACATGCGGTAACAAGGTGGAGAAGTTAAACAAAACGGCTTTTTTGTGATTTCATCCGTTGACGGATAAAGTCAGCCTGCGATTGCCGCGCTCGAACACAATATCCCAGTGATTGACGCCACTTACCGCGCGATTGAGATCTGAAACGCGATTAATGCTGACGCCATTCACGCTGCGCACAATATCACCAGGCTGGAACCGCAAGCTCCCGGAATAGGAATTGGGATTGACGGAAACAATCGCCACGCCTTTGGCCAAAAGATCCATTTGCAAATCGAGCGCCGCAGCGGGTGAAAGATTTTCCACTTTCGCGCCAGTGAGCGGATTGCGGCCCGCGATCACTGTGGCTTCGCGCGGCGGCGTTTCCGGCGGCAGCGCCAAGGTGGCCGCAGCGTCACGCACGGTTTTTCCCGACGCAATTCGCAGAGCGACCTTGTCGCCCGGCTTGTGTGTCGCGATGCGGTAATTGAGCGACTGCATATCATCGACGGCCGCGCCATCCACCGACATGATGACTTCGCCCATCTTCACACCGGCGTTGGACAAGGGTCCGCCCGGATAAACGTCTTTCACCAAAACGCCGCCCGGTTTTGCAAGACCAAGGCTCTCTGCAATGGCGCTGGTCACCGCCTGCCCCGTCGCGCCGATCCAAGCCAGCCGCACACTACCGCCGCCCTCTACGCCTTCGACAACGCGCCGCGCCAGATTGGCGGGAATGGCAAAGCCGATGCCGATATTGCCGCCCGAGCGCGAATAGATCGCGGTGTTGATGCCGGCCAGCTTGCCGTCTGTCGTCACCAAGGCGCCGCCGGAATTACCAGGATTGATGGCCGCATCGGTCTGGATGAAGAACTGATAATCGTTGGCCGAACCCTGCGTGCGCGCGAGCGCCGATACGATGCCCATAGTCACGGACTGGCCGACTCCAAAAGGATCGCCGATCGCCAAAACCAGATCACCGATCTGGACCGCATCGCTGTCGCCGAAGGGTACTGTGGGAAGTTTTTCGCCCTTGGTATCGATCTTGAGCACCGCCAGATCGGTTCGTGGATCCGCGGTCAGAACCTTGGCTTTGAATTCGCGCTTGTCGTTCAGCGCCACCACAATGTCTGTGCCGCCTTCCACCACATGATTGTTGGTGAGGATCAATCCATCGGCGCGCACAAGCACGCCCGAGCCCAGCGACTGCTGCACGCGTTGGCGCATCTCAGGCGTGGCGCCGAAGAACTGCGAAAAGAAGGGGTCGTTGAACAGCGGATTGACCTGAACCTGGGCAACCGAGCGGGCATAGACATTGACCACGGCGGGCGCGATCCGCTTGACCACCGGCGCGAAGGTCAATTGCACCTGGCCCATGGAGGAAGGCTGCGTTTCGTTGCGCGGCGGTGACGCCGGCGGCAGGCGCAGCTGTTGCGGCGCGACCAAGCGGGTTGTCGGCGGCGCACCGGCACCCGGCATGGTCCAGAAAGCCAATGCCACAATCGCCACTAGAAATGCCGCTGCGAGGGAAACGGTCTTCATCGTCTTCACCCTTCCGCCCCCGCTTCCAGAACCATGGGATTTCCCAACGGCTTCAACAAGCAAAAAGGGCGGCATTTCTGCCGCCCCAATTCATTGTTGCCCCGAAGCTTCAGGCCTCGGAATCGTCGGCCACTTCGACCGGGCCCGAATCCTTGCCCTTGGCATCGACGTCACGGTCGATGAACTCGATGATCGCCATCGGAGCATTGTCGCCGTGGCGGAAACCCGCCTTCAGGACGCGCGTATAACCACCAGGACGGCCGGCATAACGCGGACCGATCACGTCGAACAGCTTGACCACCTGATCGGCGTCCTTGATCTGGGCCAGCGCCTGACGGCGGGCGTGCAAATCCTTGGCGCCGCGGCGCGACAGGGTCACCAGCTTCTCGATCACCGGACGCAGATCCTTGGCCTTGGGCAAGGTGGTCTTGATCTGCTCATGC
>DASYDX010000178.1:0-2286 GCA_036499345.1 Rhizomicrobium sp. | reverse complement strand
ATGACGCTGCAAGAGGCCGCAGATTTGCGGCGGCGTCATGCCGGAACGGTCTGGGCGTGCGGCACTGTGATCGCGCTATCCAGCATGGTTCCCTTGCTCAATCTGGCAGCGCCCTTGTTCGGCACGGCGTTGATGGTGCATCTGTTTCACCGGATGCGGATACAGACACGGATGCGGGCCAAGGCATGAAACGGAGATTTGCGTTCCTGGCACTGTCGCTGGCGGTGGCGGGTTGCGCCGCGCCGGCACAGCGGACCCCGGCCCCCGTGCCGGGTGCGACGCCCATGATGCCCGTGACACCGCGCGGCCCCGAGCCGGCCGAGTTCAATGGCATGGCGGCGGTGAAATTGCGCACGCTGGTCGGCGCGCCCGCTTTTTTGCGCAAGGACGGGAATGTCGAGATGTGGCGCTACGACACCGCATCCTGCCACGCCTTCTTTTTCCTGATCGGCACGCCCGCGAAGGTCGACCATGTCGAAACCCTGCCGCGCGGCAAGACCGGCGCGGCGGATCCGGCCTGCCTTATCGCTTTGCAGTCTTCCGCGAAGACGTCTTGAGCTTCGGCTTTTCGACGAGAAGCTCTTTGGTTTTGTCTGGGAAATTGCACAAATCGCGCACCACACAGGTGGGGCACAAAGGCTTGCGCGCCACGCAGGTGTAACGGCCGTGCAGGATCAGCCAGTGATGGGCGTGTTGCTTGAATTGTTCCGGCACCCGCTTTTCGAGATTCAATTCCACCGCCAGCACGTCTTTGCCGGGCGCAAGTCCGGTGCGATTGGAAACGCGGAAGATATGCGTGTCCACGGCGATGGTCGGTTCGCCGAACGCGACATTCAAAACCACATTGGCGGTCTTGCGGCCCACGCCGGGCAATTCTTCCAGTGCTTCGCGATCCTGTGGCACCTGGCCGTCATGCTTCTCGATCAGAAGCTTCGACAGCGCGATGACGTTCTTCGCCTTGCCGCGATAAAGTCCGATGGTCTTGATGGCGTCGGTGAGTTTCTCCACCCCCAGCGCCAGCATCTTCTGCGGCGTGTCGATGGTCTTGAACAAAGGCTCTGTCGCCTTGTTCACCGATTTGTCGGTCGCCTGCGCGGATAACGCCACCGCGACCAGCAAAGTGTAGGGATTCTTGTATTGCAGCTCGGTCTTGGGATCGGGAATGTGCTTCTTGAGGCGCGCGAAGAACTCTTCGATCTCGGCGCGCGTCATCAGTTTGGGCATTAGAGCCCCAGCACGTCCGTCATGCCGTAGAGGCCGGGCTTCTTGCCGTGACCCCAACGCGCCGCCGCCAAGGCTCCGCGCGCGAAGATCGTACGGTCTTCGGCGGAATGCGAAAGGGTGATGCGCTCGCCCGGACCCGCCAGGAAGACTTGGTGTTCGCCCACCACCGTGCCGCCGCGCAGCGAGGCAAAGCCGATGGCGCCGTCATTGCGGATGCCGGTCTCGCCATCACGCCCGCGCACGGACTTGTCTTTCAGCGAAACCTCGCGGCCTCGGGCTGCTGCCGCGCCGAGAAGAAGGGCGGTGCCGGACGGCGCATCCACTTTCATCTTGTGGTGCATTTCCAAAATCTCGATATCGTAATCGGGCAACGCCTTGGCGGCGCGCTCGACCAACGCGGCCAGCAACGTCACGCCCAGGCTCATATTGCCAGACTTGACGATCACGGCATGGCGGGCTGCTGCCTCGATCCGCTTTTCATGCTCGGCGGCAAAGCCGGTGGTGCCGATCACATGCACGATGCGCGCCTGAGCGGCGAGATCGGCCAGCATCAGCGACACGATCGGGCGGGTGAAATCGATCACCGCTTGTGCCGACGCGATCAATGGCAGCGGATCGGCCGTAAGCTGGATGCCATTGGGCGCCAGGCCCGCAAGCTGGCCCGCATCGCGGCCCAGATCGGGATGACCTTCGACTTCCAATGCGCCCGTCAGATTGAGGCCCGGTGCCTGGGCGATCTCGCGCACCAGGGTGCGCCCCATCCGGCCCGAAGCGCCCGCAACGACGATGTTGAGATCCGCCATCGCGCTTTACGCCTTGGTGTCGACTTTGGGCGCCTCATCGCGGCGCGCCACCGTGACCATGGCGGGGCGCAGCAGCCGGTCGCCGATGGTGTAGCCGTGCTGCACGACGGTCACGATGGTGCCCGGCGCACGGCCCTCGCCCGGTACTTCGGCAATGGCCTGATGCAGGTTGGGATCGAACTTGGCACCTTCGGTTTCGATCTGTTTCACGCCATAGCGTTCCAGCGTGGAGAGCAACTGCCGCTCGGTCACTTCCACA
>DASYDX010000177.1:0-5636 GCA_036499345.1 Rhizomicrobium sp. | reverse complement strand
AGGCTGTACCCGCTTGCCCTTGTTCTGCTGCGCCTTGGTGCCGAAGGGCTGGGGATGGTGCGCCTTCATCGCGGCGCGCTCGGCGTCGGTCATCTTGGCAGGGTTCTTGGGTGTCTTGTTCATGGCCTTCTCATACAGCCGCGCCCGGCCAAAGCCAATATCCGCTCACCCGCGCTTGGGCCGCACCGCCGTCTCGAAATCCGCATCGAACCGCGAACGATTGCCCGCCAACAGGATCGCCGCTTTGGGCAATGCCTGTCCCTCCACTGTCACAAATCCTGGAAACGCATCCAGCAGATGCGCCTCCGGCAGCCACATCCACAGCGTGGATTCCAACGGCCCGTGCGGGTCTTCGATCAGCATCATCGGCGGCGGCCCGCCATAGGCCATGAACACCTGGACGAAATCATCCAGCACGCTGGTTCCGGCCCAGGTTTCGGGAAAATGTTTCTGATACCAGCCCAACCGCCACACTCCGCTTCGCACGCCCACCTGTCGCAGGCAGCAGAGGCACACGCAAGCCGCCCCGGGAAAAGACACCGCGATTAACCCAATCCGCGGATTCCACCCACATGGTCAAAACCTTGTTGCAATCGTCGCAATTTCCACCTTCCATGGTGGCCGATTGCGTTCCAGGGGGCTGCCCAAAAGTGCTGCGGCGATAACAAGAAAATGCAGGCGCGCGCGCAAGCCATGCTGCGAGATGTTTTCATAACCGGCGCCGGAGCATTTCTGCCCGGCGATCCCGTCGGTATGGACCGGATGGAGGATCATCTGGGCCGCGTGTATGGCCGCGCTTCAGTTCTGGGCAAACGCGCGCTGCGCTGGAACGGCGTCGAAACCCGGCATTACGCGCTGGCGCCGGGCGGAAAGCCGCTTCACACCAATGCCGATATGTCGGCCCGCGCCGTCCTGGCAGCGCTGCACCAATCCGGCCGCGATCTGGAAGCGCTGCAATTTCTCGCCACTGCCACGACCCAGGGCGACTATCTGGTGCCGGGCCACGCCACCGCCGTTCACGGCGCGCTGGGCGCCCCGCCGATGGAAATTGCCAGCTTCCAATCGGTCTGCGGATCTTCGCTGATGGCCGCGAAAGCCGCCTGGCTGGCGGTGCGCGCGGGCGAGCATGATCTGGCCGCCACCGCCGCGGGCGAATTTTCGTCCCGCTGGTTCCGCCCCGAATTCTATGAAGGCACCGCGCTCTGCGATGCCAAGGGTCGCTTGTGCGCCGAAGCCGATTTTCTGCGCTTCACGCTTTCGGACGGCGCAGGCGCCATCGTTTGCGAGCCCGCACCGCGCCCCGGCGCTATCAATCTGCGCATCGACCAGATCGACATCGTTTCGCTCGCGGGCACTTTCGACCCTTGCATGTGGGCGGGCGCGTCCATCGAAGGGCGCAACGACCTCGCCAACGCCTGGTCGCATTTGGGTCCCCGCGCCGCGCATGCCGCAGGCGCCATCGCCCTCTTGCAGGATTTCCAATTGCTCAAGCGCGTCATCCGCGCCTGGGTCGGGGTCTATCTCAAGAAAGTGGAACAGGGCCGCATCCGTCCCGCCGAAATCGATTGGCTGCTCTGCCACTATTCCGCCAAATCGCTCCGCGAGGAAATCGTCTCCTTGCTGCGCAACACCGCGGGAATGATCGACGAAGAAAAATGGTTCTCGGTCCTGCGCGAAAAAGGCAATATCGGCTCGGCCTCCATCTGGGTGATGCTCGACGCGCTGCTGAAATCCGGCAAACTGGTCCGGGGCCAGAAAGTTCTTTGCGTGGTGCCGGAAAGCGGCCGCGCGCTGGTGGGTTTCCTGATGGCGGAGGCGGTATGAACGAAGCCACCACGGATGTTCTACGCCGCCTGACCATCGTCTTCACCGATTTGGAGCAGCGGCTGGAAACCACGCCCCTGCTGCGCCGCCTTTCACGCGGACAAATCACGCTTGCCGATTATCAGGCGCTGCTTCTCAATCTGCGCCAACAGGTCAAGGACGGCGCGCTCTGGATGTCGCGCGCCGCCAGCAATATTGCCGAGCCGCATCTGGAAATCCGTTCGCGGGTCATGCGCCACGCCATCACCGAACATCGCGACTACCGGCTGCTGGAAGCCGATTATGTCGCCGCCGGCGGCCTGCTCGAAACCATTCAAAACGCCGACAAGAATATCGGTTCTGAAGCATTGTCGGCCTGGATGTTTCATCAGGCGTCATTGCCCAACCCATTTGGCCTTTTGGGCGCGATGTGGATCATCGAAGGCCTGGGTTCGATCAAGGCGCGCGAATGGGGGCAAAGCATCCAGAAAACGCTCTCGCTGCCCGACAATGCCGTGCGCTTCCTGCTCTATCATGGCGAAAACGATACCGGCCATATCGTGGAATTCCGCGAGATGCTGGAGATGGTCCTGCCCGACGATGCGGTTGCCCGCCGCATCGTGCGCACCGCCGAAGTCACCGCCCGGCTTTATGCGCTCCAGATCGAGGAGATCGCAGTGTGAGCAGCAACCGGATATTCGACGCCGCCACATTCGATCCTAGGGACCCCAATCCCTGGCTGGCGCTCTATCTCGACCAGGGCATGCCGATCGACGAAGACGCCAAGAAAGCGCTTCTGACCGGTGCCGCATCCTGGTCACGCTCCTGGATGTTCAACATCATCCGGCCCATCATTTTTGTCTTCTTCCTGTTCGTGAAAATCCTGCGCGGCATCAGCCCTCGCGCGCCCAATCTCAACACCCTCCTCCATCGCACGATCTATTGGGGCCTGAAATATTTCGGATCGCCCGAAGCCAATTTCCTGATCATGCGGCATTTCCACATCGGCACCGAGATTTTGGCTTTCATCAAAGCCAATTCCGGCATTGCCGCCATCGAAACCGTGCCGCTGCGCCCCCGCACCTTGGCCGCCCTCAAAGACAATGTCTTTCTGCAGCACGATCTCAACGTTTATAATTTCATCATCCAGTTGAACATCGGACTGCGCGCGCAAAATCGCGACCTCACGCCACCTGAGCGGGTCGATTTCTCCATGATCACGGACGGCCCGTTCCCGATTGCGCCCACGCCGCGCCGCCTCCTGAATTTCTGTGATGTGCAGACCGCAGTGGAAGTCTACACGCCCCTGTATGCGCTGCTTCTGCCGCGCAGCGATTTCGTCCGCGCCGCCAACTCGCTTCAGCTCGATGAGACCGTGGCGATCTATATCGGCAAAATTCTGGGCTCGACCTATCATCTCTCCTTTATCAAGAACGGCCATCCGATGGTGCCCTTGTCCACCTTGCAAGCGGGCTATCGCCTGATGATGCACGGCCTGGATTGCGAGGCTTTGCATGGCTGGCTGCGCACCATGAAGCAGCGCCAGGCCGCGGGCCTGCCCATGCTCGCCCTCTGACAGTTCCCGCTTGCCAATCCGCCCCCTGCCGGGTACTTTGCATTACAAAGTTCGTGGGACCTGACGCATGCAGGACATCGACAAGGCTCTGTCCGATATCGGGGAAATCCGCACCCAGATCGCGGCGGGCACCGCCTTTCGCGGCTATGGCCCGCTCGCCATTGCCATCACCGGCATCATCGGCGTCATCACCGCCACGGCTCAGAATTTTCTCGGCATTCAACCCATCACCCAGCCCGCACTCTTTGTCTGGAGCTGGATCGGCGCGGGCACCTTGTCCGCCGCCGTGGTGCGGATCGAAATGCAAGGCCGCTCCCGCCGCCTGCATTCCAGCCTCGCCGACACCATGATCGCCCAGGCGATCGAGCAATTCCTCCCCGCCGCCGCCGCCTGCTTCTTCATTCCCGTCTTCCTGCTGCGCTTCGAACCTGAAGCGCTCTGGATGATGCCGGGCCTCTGGCAATTGTTCGTCAGCCTCGGCCTCTTTGCCTCTGTGCGCACGCTTCCCCGCAACATGATGTTCGGGGCGGGCTTTTATTTCGTCGCCGCCTTCGCCAGCCTGATGCTGGGCGAACGCCATCACGATCTGATCCCCTGGCTGATGGGGCTCCCCTTCTTCGCAGGCCAGATGCTGATGGCCGCGATCCTCTATTTCTCCGCGGGAGATGCCGATGATGAAGACTGACCCCGGCGCGCCTTTCGCCTTTGAAGGCCTTGACCGCGTCATGCACGAAAAAGCCCGGCTGGGCCTGCTCTCTTCGCTGGTCGCCCATCCCAAGGGCCTGGCCTTTTCCGATCTCAAGCAATTGTGCGGCCTGACCGACGGCAATCTCAGCCGCCATCTTCAAGTGCTGCAGGAAGCCGGCCTGGTCGATATCCACAAAAGCTTCGAAGGCAACCGGCCCCAGACCGTCTGCATCCTCACCCGCTCGGGCCGCCGCCGCTTCCTCGATTATCTGGCACTGCTCGAACAGTTGGTGCGCGATGCCGCCAAAACGGCGGGCGATGATTTCTCGAATGCGCGCCTACGTGTCCTTCCCGGTTGATCACCCTTTTTTTGACAGGAGACTCTGCAATGCAAAGTTCTTGTGACGGCAAACGAAACGCGGACCATGTCGCCATCATCATGGACGGCAATGGCCGTTGGGCCAGCGCGCAGAAACTGCCGCGCACCGCGGGCCATCGCGCCGGCATCGATGCCTTGCGCCGCATCGTGCGCGCCGCGCCCGGTCATGGCATCCGCACTCTCACCGTCTATGCCTTCTCCGCCGACAATTGGCAGCGCCCCGCCAACGAAGTCATGGCACTGATGCGCCTCTTCGGCGAATTCCTGGATGCGGAGACCGAGGATCTGGTCCGCGACGGCGTGCGCCTGTCCATCATCGGGCGGCGCGACCGCCTCGCGCCCGCCTTGGTCGCCGAGATCGAACGCAGCGAACAAGCCACCCAGTTCGGCGACGCCCTGCATCTGCGCGTGGCGATAGATTATTCCGCCCGCGCCGCCATCCTCCGGGCCGCCCATACGCTCGGACCCAATGCCTCGGAAAACGATCTCAGCACCGCGCTCACCGGCGAAGACGGCGATGTCGATCTTCTGATCCGCACGGCGGGCGAGCGGCGCCTCTCCGACTTCCTGCTCTGGGAATGCGCCTATGCCGAGTTCGTCTTTACGCCCCGGCTCTGGCCCGATTTCACCGAGGCCGACCTGACAGACGCCCTCGCCGATTTCGGCACCCGCACCCGCACCTTCGGCACCATTCCCGCCGAAGCGGCGTAAAGCGCGGCTCACAACTTCGCGTGCATACGCCTGTTACGGCTTTAACGTCACCCGCTGCACTTCGGCCAACCCCGGCGCGAAGGCCGCTTTGGCATCCGGCCCACAGCCGTAAAACTTGGCCGCGCTCAATTCCTGCAACCGATACATCTGTATCTTCTCGACATATTCCTCGGCCTTGCTTTCCGGAATGCTGAAGGCCTTCTGCAGCGACAGACGAAACGCCTGCGTATAGATCGCGACACCAGCTTTGAATCCTTCGGCCTTCGCCGGTTCACCCACATGGCACCGCGTTTCCAGCCACCAGGATTTCGCCACCAGCGTGTATCGCAAAACCATATTGGTGCTTTCCGGATTGGGTAGCGGCGGAAGCGCCGCAAGCGCCAGCTTCACCGCCGGTTCGTCCGCCGTTCCGGATGGCGCTTGCGGTCCGTCCGGCAGCCGCGCCATCGCTGCAAGTGCTTCGGCATCCGGCGCTTTCTC
>DASYDX010000176.1:0-8825 GCA_036499345.1 Rhizomicrobium sp. | reverse complement strand
TATGAAGGCCATATGTCGGAAGTGGCGCGGCGGCTGGGCATCGGCCGCTCCACGCTCTACCGCAAATTGAAGGAATTCGGCCTGGAGCCGGACGAGAGCATCGCCGATGGCGATCTGCCCGAGCGTAGCGTGCGCAAGACGGGCTGATCGCGGGCGTTCAGCGCATATCCAGCGCGCTGAGATAGAGGTCCAAAATGGCCTCCTGCTCCTGGAAATCGGCCTTGTCGAGCTTACGCATGCGGATCACCTGCCGCATGATCTTGGTGTCGAAGCCGGTGCCCTTGGCCTCGGAATAGACTTCGCGGATGTCCGTGGTCAGCGCGGATTTCTCCTCTTCCAGCCGCTCGATCCGGTCGATGAAGGACTTCAGATGTTCTTTGGCGAAGCCGGAATCTGCCATGGCGGGTCCTTCGGAAATCAGCGGGAAATTTGAGGCGGCGGACCCTATCCGCGACGCTTCCCCGGCGCAACGCGGCGGAAAAACCTAGCTGTGGGTTTCTAGCTGTGGGTTTCCTGGGCCCGGGCGAAGGCCGCCTGTTGTTCCGCCGTCGCCTCTTTCTGGTATTTTTTCTTCCATTCCGCGGGCGCCATGCCATAGACCAGCCCGCGCGCCTCATCTTTTTCCAGCGCAATGCCTTTTTGCGCCGCCGCTTCGCGGAACCAGTCGCCCAGGCAGTTGCGGCAGAACCCGCCCACCGTCATCAGATCGATATTCTGGATGTCGGTGCGATTCTGCAAATGCTGCACCAGACGGCGGAACACTTGGGCTTCCAATTCAGTCTGGGTCTTGTCGTCCATTCAAATCTCCATGTCCGCCAGCGCCGCATCGAGTATCGGCTTCAGCCGAGGCGCGAACGCCTCCGCCTTCGCGCGGTCCGCCAGAAAATCCTGCCGTATCTCGATCAAGACATTGGCATGGCCGGTCTTGGTGCCATGGGTGTCCAGCGTATCGCCTTCCAGCGCGCCTGTATAAGGCTCGTTGTCGCCGACCTGAAATCCCGCCGCCGTCAGATGCCGCATCAAGGGCCGCGCCAGACGCCCATCGCGGCCATAAAGCACGCCCACTTCCCAGGGCCGTGCCACACCTTTCCAGGCGGGTGTGAAGGAGTGGATGGAGACCAGAACCGCGGGTGGCCCGATGCGGGCGATCTCTTTGCCGATGGCGGCATGATAAGGCGCGTGAAATTGTTTCAGACGCGCCGCCACCTCTTTGGCGTCCGCATTCCGGTTCCCCGGAATGATGCTGCCGTCCGACAATTTCATCACCAGGGTGGGATCGTCGGCGCCCCGGTTGAGATCGATCACCAGCCGCGACACCTCGCCCAAAAGCGCCGCCGCGCCGTAAGCGTCCGCCAAGGCCCGCGTCACGAAAGCCGCGCCGATATCGTAGGCGATATGGGTCTCGAAAAGTGCTGGGGTCAGGCCCAACCCGTCATACGCGGCCGGTACGCTGTTGGCGGCATGGTCGCAGAGAAACAGCAAAGAGCTTGTCTCTTCCGCCCTGGGCGGGATCAGCGTGAAGGGCGCGTCCATCGGTTTGGGCTTGTAAAAGCCGAGCCCCCTTCTCGCAAGCGTGCCCTTGACGCGGACGGCCCGGCCCAACCAAATGACGCGCATGCGTCGCGCGCCGCTCCTGGCTCTTCTGACGATGCTGGCTGCAGTTCCGGCTGCATCGCCGGCATGGGCGGATTTCAACGTCTGCAACAAAAGCGATCAGGCGACTCGCGTCGCGCTGGGCCGCTTCGACGGAACCCAATGGTCCAGCCAGGGCTGGTGGAGCGTCGCCCCCAAGACCTGCGTCCGGCTTCTGACCGGGCCACTTCAGGCGCGTTACTATTATCTCTATGCCACCGACGGGGCTGGCGGCAGTTGGGAAGGCAAGACCCGCTTCTGCACCGCGCCCGGCGCGAAATTCCTGACACCGGGACGGCGCGATTGCACGCGCCGCGGGTTGGAGCAGCGCGGCTTCTTCGAAGTCGATACCGGCAAATCGCCGGAATGGACGCAGACCCTCTCCAACTGACGGACGGCCCCGCATGAGACGCCTGCGCAAGACCAAGATCGTTGCGACACTGGGTCCGGCCTCCAACACACCAGAAATCATGGGAGCGCTGTTCCATGCCGGCGCCGATGTCTTCCGCATCAATATGAGCCATACCCCGCACGAACTTCTGGCGCGCATGCATGGCGACCTGCGGGCGCTGGCGGAAGAAAAGGGCCGCCCCATCGGCATCCTGGTCGATCTGCAAGGTCCCAAGATCCGCCTTGGCACGTTGAACGGCGGATCGCGGATGCTGAAGGAAGGTGAACGGATCCGGCTGGTGCTGGGCGAAACCAGCGACACGCCCGATCAGGTGCCGATCCCGCATCCGGAAATCTTCCAGGCGATCAAGCAGAAGCATGCGCTCCTGATCGATGACGGCAAGGTGCGCCTGCGCTTGCTCAAGCGCGCCGATACCTATGCCGACGCCGAAGTCGTGGTGGGCGGCGAGATCAAGGACCGCAAGGGCGTCAACATGCCCGATACGTTGCTGCCCATGTCGGCGATCACGCCCAAGGACCGGCGCGACCTCGATGCCGCCCTGGCATTGGGTGTGGATTGGGTGGCGCTGTCCTTTGTGCAGCGGCCCGAAGACATCGCCGAAGTGAAGAAGATCGTGGCGGGCCGCGCCGGAGTGCTGGCGAAAATCGAAAAGCCCAAAGCATTGGCCTGTCTGGATCAGATTCTGGAATTGTCCGACGCGCTGATGGTAGCCAGAGGCGATCTGGGCGTGGAGCTGCCGTTGGAAGCGGTGCCCGGCGTGCAAAAGATGATCACACGGGCGGCGCGAAAGGCCGGCAAGCCGGTGGTGATCGCCACCCAGATGTTGGAATCCATGATCCAGTCCCCCACTCCCACACGCGCCGAAGTGTCGGATGTGGCCACCGCCGTTTATGACGGCGCCGATGCAGTGATGCTGTCGGCAGAGTCCGCGGCGGGCGCGTATCCGGTCGAGGCGGTGACGGTGATGGATCACATCGCCTGCCGGATCGAATCCGATATTCTGTATCAGAGCATGATCGATTCCCAGCGCAGTCCGCCGGAAGCGACCATCCCCGATGCGATCATGGCGGCGGTGCATGAAGTCACCCAGACCCTGAACGCCAAAGCCATCATCTGCTGGACCAAATCGGGTTCGACCGCGCTTCGTGCCGCGCGCGAACGCGCCGCCGCCCCGATCCTCGCCGTCACACCCAGCATCGACACGGCGCGGCGTCTGTCTCTGGTCTGGGGTCTTCATTGTCTGACGGCGGAAGACATTTCCACCCTGGACGCGATGGTCGATCAAGCCATCACATTTGCCGAGCGCGAAGGCTTCGCCAAAAGCGGTGACCGCGTGGTGATTACAGGCGGCGTTCCTCTAGGCGTCACCGGCACGACGAATATGCTGAGGATTGCGATGGTCGGTGCGAGATAATTTTACCCCCTCCGCCCTACGCAGCTTACTTTTGCGCGCGGGCTAAAGCCCGCGCGCAATAAGCGCTGCTACGGGCACCTCCCCCTCCATGCGCTACGCGCAGAAGGGGAGGCGGGCCTGAGCCCGCTTCAAAAGCAGTAGAGTCAGATTCCTTGCCCTTCGATCTCTTTGGTCAGGGCTTTCACGCGCTCGACTGCGACAGCCAGATGCGGGTCCAGCACCAGCGCGCGGCGATAGAGCTTCAGCGCCCCCGGCTTGTCGCCATAATCTTCCAGCATTTCGGCCAACTCGGCCATGGCGGTGAAGTGGCGGGGATTGGCCGCGACCGCGCGCTCCAGCGAAACCATCGCCCCCGCATCGTCACTTGCCGCCTGCTGCATGCGCGCGCGCATCCGCCAGCCTTCGGCATAACGCGGCGCGATGCGGGTCACGGCATCCACCAGCTTGCGCGCGGTGGCATGATCGGCCTGCCCCAGGGCCGCGCCCGCGCGCGTCATCAGCAGATCGACGCTGGCGCTGCCCGAGATATGGAAGATGTCGTTGAGTTTGGCTTCGATGGGTTTGGCGGTTTCCGCCGAATCCGCCTGTTTGAGTTCGGCGAATAATTTGTCCTCTTCGCTGGGCGCGGCCATTGCCAGCGACGGCATCAATACCAGAAGAGCGATGAGGACGTACTTTCGCATGAGGGCAAACTTAGTCTGCCCCCAGCGCTCCTGTCACCACGCGCACTCAGCCCTGACGGGCCTTGAAGCGCGGGTTCTTCTTGTTGATGACATAGGTCCGGCCTTTGCGGCGGACGACGCGGCAGTCTTTGTCACGCTTCTTGAGCGAACGGAGGGAATTGCGAACCTTCATGACACTGCCTTTTGACGTCGATCAGGCAGCTTGGGCCACCCGCAAAGAGGCGCGGAAACTATGCGCGCGGCCAAACCCTGTCAACCGCTCAAAAATCCCCGATTTCCGCCAAAAAGCCGCAGAATCGGTGCTAGAAAGTCCCATGCGCCGCCTGACCCGCCTTTTTGCCGCTGCCAGCCTGACGGTCCTGGCCGCTTGTGCGGGCAAAACCCTGCCCGTTCCGGCCCCGCCTGCCCCTGTACCGGCCCATCACCCCACCCCGCCAGCACCGCCTGCCCCGCCCGCTGCCGACCAGAAGTTCCAGACCTTCCTCCACGACTTCCGGGCCGAGGCTGCCGCCAAGGGCGTGACGGACGCCACCTATGACAAGGCCATGACCGGCATCACGCCGCTCACCACCCTTCCCACCATCATCGCCGAGCAGCCGGAATTCGTCCGCCCGGTCTGGGCCTATCTCGACAGCGCCGTGTCGCAGCGGCGCATCAACGACGCCAAATATCTTCTGGGCCAGAACGCCACCTTGCTCTCAGGCCTGGAAGCGCGCTTCGGCGTACCCCGCGAAATCCTGGTCGCGGTCTGGGGCATGGAAACCGATTATGGCCGCGACCAGGGCAGCTACAATCTCTTCGCCTCGCTCGCGACCCAAGCCTATGACGGATCGCGGCAGGGTTTTGCCAAGCGCGAATTGATCGCGGCCCTGCTGCTGTTGCAGCAGAATGATTATGCGCCGTCCGGCATGGTATCGTCCTGGGCGGGCGCGTTCGGCCAGACGCAATTCATGCCCACCACCTTTTTCCGCTACGCCACCGATGGCGATGGTGATGGCCGCATCGATCTTTGGCACTCCACCGCCGATGCGCTGGCTTCGACCGCGTTTTTGTTCCAGCGCGAAGGCTGGGACCCCGCCAAGCCCTGGGGCTATGAAGTCGTGCTGCCCAAGGATTTCGCGTATCAGGATGCCGATCTGGGCATTCAAAAGCCGCTGTCGGAATGGGCGGCGCGCGGTGTGACACCGATTGCGGGCGGCGCGCTTCCGCAAGGCGACGACATGGCCGCGCTCTATCTGCCCGCGGGCGCGAGTGGCCCTGCCATTCTCACGCTCAACAATTTCCGCATGATCATGAAATACAACAATGCCGGCAGCTATGCGCTGGCCGTGGCGTTGCTGGCCGATCGCATGATGGCCCGGCCTGGCATTCAAGCCGTCTGGCCGCGAAGCGAAAAGCCTTTGTCGCGCGCCGAACGAATGCGCTTTCAAGCCGACCTGACGGCATTGGGTTACGACACGGGCGAAGCGGACGGTTTGCTGGGCCGCAAGACCCGGGCCGCGCTGCGCCAATATCAAATCACGCACGGCATGGTGGCGGATGCCTATCCCACCCAGGCGATGCTGACTGCGCTGGATGCCGACGCCGCCAAGGCGCCCGGGAAAGCGAATTAATTCGGCCGGAAGCCGGGACAATCCACCCGGCCGGAGACGTCGCCGCTTCCCGGTGTGAAGACGCATTGGCCCTTGGCGTTACCGCGCGCATCATAGAGATCGATGTTCCAGACGCCCTCGCCGCGCACCAGCATCATGAACCCGAAGCCGCCGACCGACAGGCCGTCTTTCACGCTGACGCCGGACTGACCCTGGAAGATCGCACCGCTGAGATCGGCGGGCGTGACATCGAGATTGTCGCCACCATTGCCTGCCACGATCTGCGGCGGAATCTTGCCCGCATAATTGATCGCTTCGAAGGTGTGAATATGCCCCGACAGCATCAGCGCGATATTCGGCGGCACAGGCGTCTTGCTTGCCGCCGCGATGATGGTGGCGTTGCCGCCGATGGGAATATTGAGCGGTCCGGAGATCGCCGCCCAAATCGGCCGGTGACCGGCATACCAGAGCGGCGCGGGCGCGGCCGCCAGATCCTCGAATTCTTTCTGGTAGATCGGGACAAGCTTGCTGTCGATGCTGGTGTCCGGCGCATCGGCATTGTCCATCGCCGCCAACGTCACGCCGCCCAACGGCACCAGAAAGGGCGGCAGATGCGGCATGCAAGGCGCCGAGGCATCGAAAGCACCCGGCCCCAGCAACCGCAAGAAACCCAGACCCGCGCGTTGGCAGTCTTCATGATTGCCGCGCAGGATAATCCAGGGCGCGGCCGCCATCAGTGGCGCGGCGGGTGCGAAGAAATCCGCGCGCCAGCTCGGCCAATTGTCGCCCGAGGGCGAGCCCTCGCAGCCCTTGTTGCCCGGCGGACAGGGCTCTTCGCGATACAGATAATCGCCGACATGCAGAACCAGATCGGGCTTCAACTTTGCCGCCGCGGCGGCAACCGACGGAAAAGGCCAAGCGGCGGGATCGTTGCAGGCTTGGAGTGCGCCGCCTTTGATGCGGCAGCCCGTATCGCCCACCACCAGAATGCGGTTGGGCTGAACAACAGGAAGCGGTAACGGCGCACCGGCCACAGAAAGTTCATGCGCATCGGCGGGAATCGGCGCAGCGCAGACCATCGGGAACGCGCCATTGTCGGGCGCGCGCATTGCCATCGCGCTTTCGCCTTTGTCGCTCTTTAAAACCGGACATGTCGCGTCGCCGGTGAGAGCGCGAACTTCAAAGTTTCCCGCTGCGACAGCTTGCACCCAAGCCTGGGTTTCGGCGCGCGCCGGCAACGCTGCTGCGATCAAAAAAACCGCCGGAATAAAGAAAATCCGCATAGCCACCCGCCTGACGCATGCGGACAATGCCTTGATCGCAGAGGATTTCATACGCCTTACGGTGTATAAAGATAGCGTAAATTTAAAACCTTTGCGACAAGAGCCGCCGAAGGGATTTCGCCATGCCACGCGTCCTTACTGAAAGCGATATTGCCGGTTTCCGCGAACGCCTTTGCGAGCTGGCGACGCGCATCTATGTCGAGCGCGGTCCCGAGAATTTCAACATGCGGCTTCTGGCGGCGGAACTGGGCGTGAGCGCCATGACGCCGTATCGCTACTACAAGGACAAGGACGAGATCCTCTCCGCGATCCGCGCGCGCGCCTTCAACCGTTTCGCCGATCAACTGGAAGCCGCCATCGCGACACCGGGCACGCCGCCGGAGAAAAGCGCCGCGGTGGGCAAAGCCTATGTCCGTTTCGCGCTGGAAGAACGCACCTGCTTTCGCCTGATCTTCGATTTCTCCGAACGCAAGGGCACGCCGGTGCCCGAACTGGCGGCGGCGGAAGCGCGCGCCAAAGCCACCATGACCACCCATATCCGCTTGATGGTGAAGGAAGGTTATTTCCAGGGCGATCCGGAATTGATCGGCCATGTTCTATGGGCCGGACTGCATGGCGTGGTGGTGCTGCACCTCTCCAACAAGCTTTATGGCGACATCGACCTCTTCAAGCTTCTGGACGAAGTGCGCCGGGTGTTGCGCGGCGCCTACGCGGTCAAAACGTTCGCTTGAAGGTGATGCGCCAGGTGCGGCCCACGCCCGGCAGCGCCGCAAGATTGGCGTAGGTATCGGCGTCGGGCGTGAAGTAACGCTCGCCCGCTAGATTGTTCACATTCACATCCACTTCCCACAAACCCATGCGCAGGAAGCCTGACGCATTCAACGTCACATAGGCGGGGAAGATGATCGGCCGCGGCACGATCTGCGCGGTGTGCGAGACATAGGTGCCGCCAAAGGTCCCGCCCCAATTTTCATTGTCGCTGGTGTAAGTAAGGTAAGGGCTGATCACCGCATGCGGGATTAACGCATATTCGTAATCGCCACTTTTGCCGGGCAGGGTCGAGAAATCGAACGCCACATAGCTGCCGCCGAAACCGTTGGCGGGGGACACGCCCGCATCGCGCGCCGGAATATACGTGAAGCTGTGATCCGGCCCCTTCACGATGGTGTGCTGCATGCTCGCCGCCAAGGTGGCGCTGATATTCTGATTCAGCACATACCGGATTTCGGCTTCGCCGCCTTCCGAACGCGTGCCCCGGACATTGGTGACACCTACGCCCTGCTCCAGCTGGGTGCGTTCCTGCCGGTACCAGGCCAGCGATCCCACCAGATGCTGATCCAGAAACGCGAACTTCACGCCCGCTTCGTTGAGGAAAGACGATGACAGCCAATCGCTAGCCGCCAGAAGCGACGTCACAACCTGACTCGCCTGGCCGATCTCGATGGCCGAGGATTTGGCATTGGTGACGTAAGGGATCAGGCCCCAATCGGTTTTGTAGCTGAGGCTTGCCGAATAGGTGAGCGAGCCCTTGCCGCCGCGCCCGTCCGGCGACTCGAACGCCATCACGCCGCGATCGACCGAGCGCACATTGTAAGCGTCATAGCGCCCGCCCAGGATCAGATCGAGCTTGTCCCATTGAATGTCGGAAGTAACAAAGAGCCCCGCATCGCTGGTGGTGCTGCGCACGTCATTCTCCCAGCCCAGGCCCACCGCGCCCGCCGGATCGATATTGAACGGGGAATCGATGATGTCATTGGGCATCGCGCCCACACTGATGTCGCGCCGGTCGAGCGCGATGGCGCCGCTGTT
>DASYDX010000175.1:0-9485 GCA_036499345.1 Rhizomicrobium sp. | reverse complement strand
ACCGAACACCAGCGCCACTCGCAATGCCTTCGGCGGATTGGCGGCGAAGCGATCCGCCTCCTGCGTCTTGACGATCATCGACGAGCGCCGAAGAACACACCCAGATCCATGCGGATGCGGTCGGCTAGATCGTCTGCAGCGCGGCGGTCGGAATCCTGCTGCACCGCCAGGGTCGAGTAGGGCGAATTGGAAACGTTGAAGGTGGACAGGCTGGTCTGGGTGCCGCGTGTCACCTCCGTGCCCTTTGCGTCGGTCAGGACATAGGTGGCGGTGAGCGTGTCATTGTAGCGGGTGATGGTGGCGTCGTTCTGCAAGGTGACGCCGTTCGAGACCTGATTGAGCGTGAGCTTGAGATGATAGGCCTTACCGACATCGCGGCCGTCCGACCCTAGAAGATCGATCAGCTGATTGCGCAGCTCATAGCCATCGCGCTCCGCCAGCGGCTCGACATAGATGGAAGCCAGCTCGGGTTCCATCTTGCCGCCATAGAGCGGATGAAACCCGCATCCCGCCAGGACGAGAGAAGCGCATGCAATGAGCAACGCCTGCTTCATGCGACAATGTTCACAATCCGGCCGGGAACAACAATGACTTTCTTTGGCGCGGCACCATCCAGAGCCCGTTTGACGCCCTCTTCCGCCAAAGCCGCCACTTCCACGGTCTTGTTGTCGGCGTCACGGGCGACCACGACTTCGCCGCGACGCTTGCCGTTCACCTGTACCGCGATGGTGACGGTGTCGGATTTCAGCAGCGCCGGATCGTATGTCGGCCAGGGCATTTCGGCGGCCAGTCTGTCATGGCCCAGCGCGCGCCAGCATTCCTCCGCCAGATGCGGCATCATCGGCGCGGCCAGCAGCACCATGGCTTCAAGGGCTTCGCGCCGTGTGGCGGCATCGGCCTTGGGCGCGTCGGCGACGGCGTTGGACAGCATATAGAGCTGCGCCACCGCGCGGTTGAAGCGCAGGCCTGCCAGATCTTCGGTCACCGCCGCGATGGCCTTGTGCGCGGCCTGGCGAAGCGCCTTGGACGCATCATCCGACGGCACGGCGGCAGTGCCGGGCGGCGGCAGATTTTCCGCCTCGCTCACCAAACGCCAGATGCGCTGGACGAAACGCCAGCAGCCTTCGGCGCCCACATCGGTCCATTCGATGTCGCGTTCCGGCGGCGTGTCCGACAGCATGAACCAGCGGATCGTGTCCGCGCCATAGTCGGAAATGATCGCTTCGGGCGCGATCACATTCTTCTTCGACTTGGACATTTTCTCGGACGAGCCGATTTCCACTGGCGCGTGGTTATCTTTCCGGTAAGCCTTGCCGCCCTCCTTCACCACCTCGTCGGGCGTAACCCAGCCATCGGCGTCGCGATAGGTCTCGTGACAGACCATGCCCTGGGTGAACATTCCCGCGAAGGGCTCGGAGATCGAAATCAATCCCAGCTTGTGCATCGCGCGGGTGAAGAAGCGGGCATACAGCAGATGCAGGATCGCATGCTCGATGCCGCCGATATACTGATCCACCGGCAGCCAGTAATCCGCCGCGTCCTTGTTGACAGGTTCCTGCGCATGCGGATCGCAGAAGCGGGCGAAATACCAGGACGAGTCCGCGAAGGTGTCGAGCGTGTCGGTATCGCGGGTGGCCGGGCCGCCGCAATCGGGGCATGTGGTGTTTTTCCACGCCAGGTCGCGATCCAGCGGATTGCCGCTCTTGGAGAAGTCGATCTTGTCTGGCAACAGCACCGGCAGGTCGCTTTCCTTCAGCGCCACCACGCCGCATTTGGGGCAATGCACCATCGGAATGGGGCAGCCCCAGGGACGCTGGCGCGACACCAGCCAATCGCGCAGACGGTAATTCACCGTGCGTTCGCCGACGCCGGATTTTTCCAGCCGCGAAGCGACTTCGGCTTTCGCCTCGTCCACCGTCATGCCGTCGAGGAATTTCGAATTGGCCAACTTGCCCGGGCCGACATAGGCTTCCGTGCCGATGGAGAAACTCTTCACATCGGCGTCGGACGGCACCACCACCGGCACCACATCGAGCTTATATTTGCGGGCGAAATCCAGGTCGCGCTGGTCATGCGCCGGGCAGCCGAAAATCGCGCCGGTGCCGTAGCCCATCAGCACGAAATTCGCCACCATCACCGGCAGCTTCCAGTTGGGATCGAAGGGATGCGCGGCGGTGAGGCCGGTGTCGTAGCCCAGTTTTTCCGCTTTCTCGATTTCCGCTTCCGCTGTGCCAGTCTTGCGGCATTCGGCGATGAAGTCCTGAAGCTTGAGATCGGTCTTGGCCAGTTCCTGAGTCAGCGGATGATCGGGCGACAGGCCGACGAAACTCGCGCCGAACAAAGTATCCGGGCGCGTGGTGAAAACGTCGAGCTTCTCGCCATCCGACAGCGTGAACTGGAAGCGAAGGCCTTCGCTGCGGCCGATCCAATTCTTCTGCATGACGCGGACTTTTTCCGGCCACTGGTCCAGCGTGTCGAGCGCGGTCAGCAATTCTTCCGCGAAATCCGTGATCTTGAAAAACCATTGCGATAGCTTGCGGCGTTGCACCACCGCGCCGGAGCGCCAGCCGCGTCCGTCGATCACTTGCTCATTCGCGAGCACGGTCTGATCGACCGGGTCCCAATTCACATCCGCTTCGCCGCGATAGACGAAGCCCGCTTTGTAGAATTGCAGGAACAGCTTTTGCTGCTGGTGATAATATTCCGGATCGCAAGTGGCGAATTCGCGGCTCCAGTCCAGCGACAGGCCCAGCATCTTCAACCCGTCGCGCATATGCGCGATATTCTCATAGGTCCAGTCGCGCGGGCTTACGCCCTTGTCGCGCGCCGCATTCTCGGCGGGAAGACCGAAGGCATCCCAGCCCATCGGATGCAGGACGTTATACCCTTGCGCGCGGCGGAAGCGGGCCAGCACATCGCCCATGGCATAGTTGCGCGCATGGCCCATATGGATGCGCCCCGACGGATAGGGGAACATCTCCAGCACATAGCATTTGGGCTTGTCGTCATGGTCGGGCGTCTTGAACAGCGCCCGCTTGTCCCACTCAGCTTGCCAGTGTTTTTCGGATTCCTTGGCGTTGTAACGCGCCATATCAGCAGGCCTTTCGTTCCCGGCTCTTCATATTGGTCGCGGGGCCGGACGGAAAAACGCTGCACACTTTTCCTGGCCCCGCTCCGCCTTTTACGCGCGCGGGTTTAAGGTCGCCAGACGCAATTCTCGCGCGCGAGTGAGGATAGCGTCTTCCAGCTTATGCGCGGTGTCGGGCGACGGCGTCGCGTCGCTCCAATTGGCGCCGTTGCGGGTCTGACGGAAGACCACGACCTTGAGCCCATCGGCGCGCAGATTACGGTCCATGATGTAGATGGTGACTTTCAGCCGCTCGTCCGGCAGCGAGGGCGCGACATACCAGTCGGTGATGACGACGCCGCCAAAGGGATCGGCGCTGGCCAAAGGCATGAAGGACAAAGTGTCGAGCGCCGCGTGCCAGAGATAGGAATTGACCCCAAGGGTCATCTTGCCCGTGCCGCCCGCCACGATGGTGGCGCCGGTATCCATGTCGGTGGAGGTTTCGTTGCCGCCACAGGCCGCCAGGACCGGCAAGACGGCTGCACACAGCAAAATGGGCAGAATTCGCATCAGGTTTGTTCCTTCGACGGTGCCCAACAGGGTTACCGTCCACCCCCTGGCCTGTCCGGCTTATACTGGCACGGCGCAAAGGGCGCAACGGCGCGCGCCTTGTCGCAAGCACCCCGGTTTGGCTTATGTTAGAAGGGCTTATGAGCGGGCCGGGATTTCCAAAAAGCAATGCTGTGCGGGCGGCGGGCGTGGCCCTGGGCTGGGTTCTGGCGGCGACGCCGGCTCTAGCGCTGGATGCCGACGATTTGAGCCTTTCGCGCCTGGACGTGCCGGTGGGTGAGGCCCAGCTTTCGGTCGGCGGCACGGCCAGCGGGGCGATCTTCGACTCCAGCCCATCCGCCCAGCCCTGGGCCTCGGGTTCGGTCAAACTGATGCCCCGGCTGCACCGCGACTATGACAGCGGTCTGCAACTGGGCCTTAACGCCACCTTTGCGGCCGGCGACCGGCTGTCCTGGGGCCGTTATGGCGGAGATTTCTTCGAAAAGCTGTTCGCCGATATCCGTACCGGCCTGGGCCGGGTCGAGCTCGGCCAGACCGACGGCGCGGGCTATGTCGTGGCGGCCGGCGGGCCCAAAGTGGACGCCCAGGTGTCGCTGGATGACCCTCAGACCACCTTCTTCCGCAATCCCCTCACCAGCCATGCCGTCAGCGATGTCTTTGCGCTGCGCACCGCTGTGGGCGCGTCGTCCAATTACGCCAAGCTGGCCTATGTCAGCCCGGCCCTGTTCGGGGTGCAACTGGCGCTGTCCTTCACGCCCAACCAGGGCAAGAATTTTCTGCCGTTTGTGAATGCGGGGCCTGATGTGCCTGGCCGTCAGGCATCGATCTGGGAAGCGGGCCTGCGCTATTCGACCGATTTTGGACCCGTCAGCCTCACCGGCTATGGCGGCATCGCGGAAGGGCGCGGCGAACACAAACTGCTCGATCAGCGCGGCGTCAGCGATCTCGGGTTCGGGCTGCGCGCCGATTACACCGTCAATGACGATCTCAGCCTGTCGTTGGGCGGTTCCTATCGCAGCAGCAATGCCTATGCCTTCGACGTCACGCGCAGCTATGACGGTGCATCCACACGCGCCCTGCATGCCAGCGCCGCCGCCACTTACGGCCAATGGGTCGCTGGCGTCGAATATGGCAATGCGGTCGCAGGCCATGTCGGAAGCCTGGGCGTAGACGGCGCACGGCTGGGGCTGAACGGATACCAGGCGTCGCTGGGTTATGTGCTCAACAGCAATTGGCAGATCACCGGCGGCTGGCAGAAGCTGGATTATGCCCGCGACAGCGGCGTCTTCTTCAACGGCGCGCCGCAGCTAAAGATGGATGCAGGGTTCCTGCATCTCAATCTACACGTTTAAAGCCGCAATTCCCGCGATCCCGGAAAAACCCGACAGCAGCGATGCGTTTTGCGCGGTGACACCGCCCAATGCCAGGACCGGCAGCGATGCATTGCGCGCAATCAGCCGTGCGCGCGGCGCCGACAGCGAGGCTGCGCCCGGATGACTTTGCGTGGCGAAAACGGGCGACAGCAAAGCCGCATCGGCATAGGGCGCATGCAGGCCGCGCGGCGAATGCGCCGCGATAGTGATCAGCCAATGTGGTCGGCGGGCGCGCCAATAGGCCGCCTGACCGGCGCGGATTTCCGGCAGATGCAGGCCATGCAGCCGGTCGGCCAGAACCGGATCGTCCGCGGCCAGCAAAATCAGGCCTTCCGTCGCTTCGCGCAGCGCTTCGCCCAGCGCACGGCGGCGCGCAATATCGCGCGACCGCACGATTACCAGACTGCCTTTGGGCAAAGCGCGGGCCGCCCGCAAGGGGTCGGGCAAGCGGTCGTCATCCGTCACCAAAGCGAGCAAACCCGCGTTGAGACGCGCGGCCGCTCTTGCTAGGTTCCCCGCCGTCATGAGCATCCTTCAGAATCTGGCCGACATACTGGCCCGCATCGACGCGGCGCGGAAGGCGGCAATCGCGCCCGCGCCCCGGACGAATCTTATTGCCGTCAGCAAGACCATGGACACCGGTGCCGTGCGCGAAGCGCTGATGGCGGGCCAGCGCCTGTTCGGCGAGAACCGGGTGCAGGAAGCGCAAGGCAAATTTCCGGCGCTGAAAGCGGAATACCCCGATCTGGAATTGCATCTGATCGGCCCGCTGCAAACCAACAAAGTCAAAGAGGCCGTGGCGCTGTTCGATGTGATCCAGACCCTCGACCGCACACGGCTGGCCGATGCGCTGGCTGCCGAGCGCGGCAAAAGCGGACAATGCCCGCGCCTGTTCGTGCAGGTGAATACGGGCGAGGAGCCGCAGAAAGCAGGCGTGATGCCCGCCGACGCCGCGGCGTTAATCGCGTATGCGCGCGAACGGGAATTGCCGATCGAGGGCCTGATGTGCATTCCGCCTGCCGATGACGATGCCGCGCCGCATTTCGCATTCCTCGCCAAGCTGGCGCGGGAGAATGGGCTCGATCAGCTCAGCATGGGCATGAGCGGAGATTTCGAGATCGCGGTTCGTTTCGGCGCAACGCATGTGCGCGTGGGGAGTGCGATTTTCGGCGAAAGACAGAAAGTTTAAAAACTGCTTGTTTTTCCTTCTCCATGGGCGGGCTCGACCCGCCCATCCAGGAAAGCAAAGCGATCCTAATTCTGGATGGCCGGGTCGAGCCCGGCCATGGTGAGATTCATTTGATCGAATTTACGCTTTAATCCGCACCCGGTCCTGCGTGCGGAATTGCGCCAGCGCGGCGCGCAGATCGTGATCGGTCAGCGCCACGCAGCCCGCGGTCGGCGTATAGCCTTCACGCGCCAGATGCAGAAAGATCGCGCTGCCCGCGCCGGGTACCACCGGATCATCATTAAAGCCGACAATCACAATGATGTCGTAGACAGGGCTGTCGAGCCACAGATGCTCGGCGCTCGCCGGATAGGGATGTTTGACCAGCTTGTTGTAGTTGGGATCGCCCGGCGCATCGCACCAGCCGTCTTCCGGCATCAGCGCGCGCGCGGGCAAAATCGTTTGCGGCTTCTGCGTGCGGTCAGCGCGCCAAAAGACCTGGCGGAGCGGAAAGACGCCGATGGGTGTCTTGCCATCGCCTTCCTTCTTGTTGGCGCCGATACCGGCAGGCCCCACCGCGCAACGGCGCGGCCCAGCGCCCCAGTCCATCACGGTGCCTGCAGCAGAATTGGAAACGATCAGATCCATGATCGCAAGATTAGCTAACTGGCGGGCACCAGGGAAGGCAGCATCATGGATTTGCGGTAAGCGCTCATCGCACGCTGCGCCAGTTCGCCATCGACGCCCTTCCGACTGAGCGAGGCCTGCAGCGCCATCATGTCCGGCGTGGCGTCGGGGGCGCCGTTCTGCGACAACGCGGCGAATTTGGCGGGCGTCACAGGCGTCTGGTTGCTCGCGACGGCCGCGTCTTTGTGCGACCCCGTAAAGAGCGCCAGCACCGTCGAGCCGAAATCCTTGCCGGTGATCGCTTCGAAGGCGGCATCGGCTGCCCCCGAGACCGCACCCCACAAGCCGCCATACAGTGCGTCGCCCGCGATGCGTTCGGGAATGCCGATATGGGTGCCGGTGATGGCGCGATAGATCGTGCCGATGACCGGCAGATGCTCGAGCGGATTGATGATCGACAGCAGATTGTGGAAGGAGAAATCCCAATCCGACGATGGCGGCGCAGCTTTGGCGTCCGCGGAAAGCGGTGTCGCAGCGGCCGAAAGGGTGGGATCGATGCCCATGGCCTTTGCAAAGCAATCTCCTTGCCAGGAAAAAGCCCGCTCTATTGCAGGAATTTCATTGCTCTTCGCATCCCGTGCGGCAGAATTTGCCGCCTCGAAGGGTTTGGACTGGGGCAAATCGGGCTATTGTGCCGCCGCACAAAGATCAGGACGGCATGCCCGGCATCAAACGTATTCTACTGGTGGACAATGATGGTTTGCTGCGCGGCTCGCTGGCCGAGCAACTGACGCGCGAAGGCGCCTATACCGTCGTGGAAGCCGCGAGCATGGCCGAGGCCCGCAGCCTTGCGGCCGAAGACGATTTCGCGCTGGCCATCATCGATCAGGGGCTGCCCGATGGCGCCGGTGATGCTCTGGCGCGCGAATTGAAGAGCCGGGGATTCAGCGCTCCGATCCTGCTGTTGTCGGAACCCGAAATCCCCCTGCCCGCGGGCGAATATCTGGAGAAGCCATTTCGCTTTGCCGATCTTCTGGCGCGGATGAATCAATATCTCAGCCGCCACGCCGCCAATGACGATGCCCCGGTCGAAATCGGGCCTTATCTGTTCCGCCCCGGCGCTAAGCTTTTGTCGCGCGGGCCGCGCAAGGTGCGGCTGACGGAAAAGGAAACCGATATCTTGAAATTCCTGCACGCCGCGGGTGCCACGGTGGCGCGCGAAACCCTGCTGCATGAAGTCTGGGGCTATAACCCCGCCGTCACCACCCATACCCTGGAAACCCACATCTACCGGCTTCGCAAGAAGATCGAGGAAAATGTGGGGGAAGCCAAAATCGTGCTGACCGAGGATGGCGGATACCGCCTGGGCTCCTGAGGGAACCCGCATTTTTGCCATCGCACCGCCGCGATGGCTGGTTAATGAACTCTTAAAGTCCCGTTAACCCTTAAGAGACACGATCCGCCCCATGGGCAAGCGGCGGCCGCCATCCGACGATTTTGACGACGAACCGCGCATCATACGGCGCGGCGCGGGCAGCTATGTACCCCGGCGCGATGATGCGCACGACGACCCCTACGAAGACGATTTCGACGACGATTTCGAGGAGCCCGCACCGAAACGCAAGCGCATCTGGCCGTTCGTGGTCGCGATGCTTCTCATCTGGGGCGTGATCTTCGGCGCGATTCTGTGGTCGCATTTTCTGTCCGATCTGCCGGATGTGCGCAATCTTCTGACCGGTCCGGCGTCGCGCGACATCACGGTGATGGATGACAAGGGACGCATGATCGCACGGCGCGGATTGGTGCGCGGCGTCTCCGTCGATGTCACGCGGCTTCCGCCGTATGTGCCCAATGCTTTCATCGCCATCGAAGATCGCCGCTTCCGGAGCCATTTCGGCATTGACCCCATCGGCATGGCGCGCGCGGGCGTCCGGAACATGATGGCGGGCCATGTCGTGCAGGGTGGGTCGACCTTGACCCAGCAGCTGGCCAAGAATCTGTTCCTTGATCCCGACCGCACCTTTGATCGCAAGATTCAGGAAGCGATGCTGGCCCTGTATCTGGAGACACGCTATTCCAAGGACCAGATCCTCACGCTCTATCTCAACCGGGTCTATTTCGGCGCCGGTGTGTTCGGCATCGAAGCGGCGGCGGAGAAATTCTTTGGCAAACATGCCGACACGCTGAGCCTGACAGAGGCCGCGATGCTGGCGGGCAGCGTCAAAGCGCCCGCGCGGTACAATCCCATCGCCGACGCCGATGCCTCGCTGGCGCGCGCCGGTGTGGTGTTGAAAGCGATGGAAGAGGTGGGCGTCATCAATGCCGCCACCCGCGCCCAGGCGCAGGCGACGCGGCCACGCACCGTATCGGGCACGGGCACCCCGGAATCCGGCTATTTCGTGGATTGGGTTGTGTCGCAGCTGAACGGCATTTTGGGCGAAGGGTCCGACGCCGTGGTGGTGAGCACCAGCTTCGATCTGGACATGCAGAATATGGCCGAACGCGCAGTGGCGCAGGGCCTGGATACCGATGGCGAGAAGCTTCATGCCGGACAAGGCGCGCTGGTGGCGATGACGCCGGACGGGGCCATCCGCGCCATGGTGGGCGGCCGCTCCTATGCGCAATCGGCCTTCAATCGCGCCGCCGACGCGGTGCGCCAGCCCGGCTCGGCCTTCAAGCC
>DASYDX010000174.1:0-3893 GCA_036499345.1 Rhizomicrobium sp. | reverse complement strand
CTTCCGGCAATCCGATCCCGTCGTCGCTGACCGTCACCTGCAGAGCACCATTGGAGGACGCTTCGCACAGAAGCGAGATTCTCACGGGCACACCCGAAGGGTGAGAATATTTCAGCGCGTTGGTGAGAATCTCGCAGAGGATCAGCGTGATCGGTTGCACATGCTTGGTTGGCACCAGGCATTCGCGGCCTGAATGTTCAACAATGACCGGACGCTGCTCCGAGGAAAATGCGGAAACGAGATTGCTGCTGATATCGCGCAGATGATGATTGAGGACGATCACCCCTTCAGGCGGCATATGGGCCAGCAGCCTGTGAAGCTGGCCAAGAGTGGCTATGCGCGCGCTCATGCCGTCCAGCATCAAGCGGACCTCGGCATGAGAAAAGGAGCGGCCAGTCCGCCCCACGGAGCGGGCCTGCATGCGCACGAGCCCGCCCAGAAGGCTGAGGCTGTTGGCGACGCGATGATTGGCTTCGGCGGCAAGATCGGGCTGGGGATGAGTGAATTGGTCCATGGGGACCTCCTTGCCTGCAAAAGTCTGCTCTTTTGCCTTTCCCCGCAAGAAAAATTATCTATATATATCAATATGTTATATTAGTAAAACCCTACTTTTGTACGTTTGCCGCCGTTGCCGCCACCCCCTGTTTTTCCTATAATGGGAACTATTAGGAACTTTCTAACTTTACTAAGAGTGAGTAAGACGAGACACGAGCCATGAATGACCTGACAAGAGGCGAGCGCCTGCAGATCATGCTGACCCAGGAAGAGTTGGAAGCCGTTGATAATTGGCGCTTTTCCAGGCGTATGCCGAGCCGTGCCGCAGCCGTGCGCGAACTTCTCAAGCGTGGTTTGGCCGCGGAAGGGTTTGAAGTTGCCGAAGGCGGCAGCAAATCCCAGGATTTCGGGGTGACCGACCGCTCGTCCCCCAGTCCTGCCAGAAACCGCAGCAACGGCGACAGCGATGGGTCGGGCGTGGACGAATAGTCCCGCTTGCCTTTCTACTGATTTTGCCTTTTAAAGCGCGCTCTTTCGGGCCGCCCGGCGGGGCATGCCGTGGCGACCCATGAAAGCTATGCGGCTTAATTGCCGCCAGAGGAGAGCGAAATGCCCAAAATGAAGACCAAGTCGGGCGCTAAAAAGCGCTTTAAATTTACCGCGACCGGAAAGTTGAAAACCGGCAAGGCGTATAAGCGCCACCGCCTGATCAGCAAGTCCAAGCGCACGCGCAAGGAACTCCACGAAGTCGTGTCCGAATCCGAAATTCAGCGCGTGAAGCGCTGGATGCCGTACGCGTAAGGAGATCCAACCATGTCACGTACTCCCCGCGCCGTACCCAGCCGTGCCCGCCGCAACAAAGTCCTGAAGCAAGCCAAGGGCTTCCGCGGCCGCCGCAAAAACAACATCACCACGGCCAATGCAGCCGTCGATAAGTCGCTGCAGCACAATTACATTGGCCGCAAAGAGCGTAAGCGCAATTTCCGCGCGCTCTGGATCCAACGCATCAACGCGGCCTGCCGCGAACATGGCGTGACCTACAGCCGATTTATCAGTGGGCTCGCCGGCGCCGGTATCGAGATCGACCGCAAGGTGCTTTCCGACCTCGCCGTCCACGAGCCCGTTGCTTTCAAGGCTCTGGTGGATCAGGCGTCCGCGGCGAAGGCCTGATTTCAAACGCCATCGGAGCAAGCGGCCTGCTATGAAAGCGGGCCGCTGATTCCTCTTATGGATTTGGTTTCCGATGGCTGACGCAGCTTCCCTTCAGTCCGATATCCTGGCGCAGATCCTTTCCGCTGGCGACGAAGCCGCGCTGGAAGCGATCCGTGTTGCCGCCTTGGGCAAAAAGGGCTCGATCAGCGAATTGCTGAAGACCCTGGGCGCGATGAGCCCGGACGAGCGCAAGATCCAAGGCCCGTTGCTGAACGGCTTGCGCGATTCCGTCACCAACGCCATCGCTGCCCGCAAAGCCGATCTGGCCGATGCGGCGCTCGATGCGCGGCTCAAGACCGAAACCATCGATGTCAGCCTGCCCCCGCGCCCGGAAAACCAGGGCAGCGTCCATCCCATCTCGCAGGTGCTGGAAGAAATTACCGCCATCTTCGCCGATATGGGCTTCGCCGTCGCCGAAGGCCCGGACGTCGAATATGACGATTACAATTTCACCAAGCTGAACATTCCGCCGGACCATCCTGCGCGCCAGATGCAGGACACATTCTATGTGGCGCCGCAGCCGGACGGGACCAGCCATGTGCTACGCACCCACACCTCGCCGGTGCAGGTGCGCACCATGCTGAACCAGAAACCACCGATCCGCATCATTTCGCCGGGCCGCACCTATCGCGTGGATTCCGACGCCACCCATTCGCCCATGTTCCATCAGGTCGAAGCCCTGGTGGTGGATGAAGGCATCCATCTCGGCCATCTGAAATGGACGGTCGAAGAATTCTGCAAAGCCTTTTTCGAGATCGACGATCTTGAATTGCGGGCGCGGCCCAGCTTCTTCCCTTTCACAGAACCCAGCCTGGAATGGGATATGCGCTGCGACCGGTCGGTGCCGGGCAAGATCACATTTGGCCATGGCAATGACTGGCTGGAGCTGGGCGGTTCGGGCCTGGTGCATCCGCGCGTATTGGCCAATTGCGGCATCGACCCGGAGAAGTATCAAGGCTTTGCCTTCGGCTTCGGCCTGGACCGGATGGCGATGCTCAAATACGGCATCCCCGACATCCGCAGCTTCTTCGAATCCGATCTGCGCTGGCTGCGCCATTATGGCTTCGCTGCCCTCGACATTCCGACCCTTGATGGAGGGTTGTCGAAATGAAATTCACATTGAGCTGGCTGAAAGAGCATCTGGACACCGACGCCGATGTTCAGACCATCGCCGACAAGCTGACTTCCATCGGCCTGGAAGTCGAAAGCGTCGAGGACGCGGGCGCGCGGTTGAAGGCTTTCACGGTTGCCGAGATCGCCACTGCCGAGAAACACCCCAACGCCGACAAGCTTCGCCTGTGCATGGTGAACACCGGCGAGAAAGATTTATTGCAGATCGTCTGCGGCGCGCCCAATGCGCGTGCGGGCATCAAGGTGGTGCTGGCCAAGCCCGGCACCGTCATTCCCATCACTGGCGAAGCCTTGAAGATCGGCACCATCCGTGGCGTGGAATCGCGTGGCATGATGTGTTCGGCACGCGAGCTGCTGCTGGGCGAAGATCATGACGGCATCATCGAGCTTGCCGCCGATGCGGTGGTGGGTTCGCCCGCCGCGCCCGCGCTGGGTCTTGTCTATCGGGAGATGGCCGACCCGGTGTTCGATGTCTCCATCACGCCCAACCGGGGTGATGCGGCCAGCGTTTATGGCATCGCGCGCGATCTGGCGGCGGCGGGCCTGGGCACGCTCAAGACCAAGAAGATCGAACCGGTGGCGGGCAAGTTCTCCAATCCGAAAAGGATCACGCTGGACTTCGCGCCGGTGGACAAAAATGCCTGCCCGATCTTTGCCGGCCGCCTGATCCGCAATGTGAAGAACGGCCCGTCGCCGCAATGGGTGCAGGACCGGCTGAAAGCGGTGGGCATGAAGTCCATCTCAGCCCTGGTGGACGCCACCAATCTGATTGCGCAGGAACGCGGACGCCCCCTGCATGTCTTCGATGCCGACAAGCTGTCGGGCAATCTGCATGCCCGCATGGCCGAGCCGCATGAACAAGTGCTGGCGCTGGACGGCAAGACCTATGTGCTGGACAGCGAGACCATCGTCATTGCCGATGACAGTTTCGCGCGCGGCATCGCCGGTATCATGGGCGGTGAGGACACCGGCTGCTCGCTGGAAACCAAGAACGTCTTTATCGAATCCGCCTGGTTCGACCCGGTGCGTGTTGCCCGCGCGGGCCGCAAGCTGGG
>DASYDX010000173.1:0-3747 GCA_036499345.1 Rhizomicrobium sp. | reverse complement strand
TATGAGCGATTCCGACATCGGCTATCAGGCTGGGCTGGCACTGAAAGCCTTCGCGCATGGTGGATTTGCGGGCGTCGGCCCGGGGGCGGGCACCGTCAAATATCGCATTCCCGATGCCCATTCCGACTATATCTTCGCGGTGGCGGGCGAAGAGTTCGGCCTCATTCTTTGCGCTATCATTGCCGGTCTGTTCGGGCTTCTCACCGTCCGGTTGCTACTGCGTTCCGCCAATGCGCGCGATCCCTTCTGCCAGCTCGCGGGCGCGGGGCTTGCCGTGGTGACGGCCGTGCAAGCCTTCATCAATATGGGCGTGGCGGTGTCACTTCTGCCGGCCAAGGGTATGACGCTTCCTTTCATCTCCTATGGCGGCTCGTCACTCTTTTCCATCGCACTCACCATGGGCTTTGCGCTCGCGGTGACGCGCCAGCGTCCGAAGTTGGCGACGCGTGCGGAATCGCTATTGGGCGCGCTTGGTGTGCAGGCATGAGCGGCGTCATCGTTCTTTCCGCTGGTGGCACCGGCGGTCACCTCTTTCCGGCGCAGGCGCTGGCGGATGAATTGCGCCGCCGCGGCCGCCGGATCGTGGTGATGACGGATGCGCGCTTCGCCAATTACGCGACGTCATTCCCCGGCGCCCGGATCGAAACCGTGTCTTCTGCGCCGCTGAATTCCCTGATTGCGCCGTTCAAGATCGCGACTGGGGTGTTTCAGGCTCTGAGCAAGCTGTTGCAATTAAAGCCCGCCGCTGTGATCGGCTTTGGCGGCTACCCTTCGGTGCCGGTGATGTTGGCGGCAACCTTGGCCCGGCTGCCCACTGCCGTGATCGAACAGAATGCCGTGGTCGGGCGTGCCAACCGGTTGGTGATGAATCAAGTGCGCCGCGTCGCGGCGGCGTTTCCCATTGCGCGCTTTGCCCCACGCGACAAGACCAAGATCGTGCTCACGGGTAATCCGCTCCGGCCCGATGTGGTCGGCCTTTGGGGTGCGCCTTATGCGATGCCCGCGCCGGAAGGTCCGCTGCATCTGCTGGTGTTCGGCGGCAGCCAAGGCGCGCGCGCCTTCAGCGAGATCGTGCCGCAAGCCGTGACGCGTCTGCCGCATGTCTTCAAGTCGCGTCTGGAAATCGTGCAGCAATGCCGTCCGGAAGACATTGAAACCGTGCGGTCCGTTTACGCCAATGCCGGTATCCGTGCCGAGTTGCAGCCTTTCTTTACGGACCTGCCGCAGCGCATGGCGAAGGCACAATTGGTGATCGGACGTTCCGGTGCGGGCACTGTCGCGGAATTGATGGCCATTGGCCGCCCCGCCATTCTGGTGCCGTTGCCCCATGCGCTGGATGACAATCAGACGCCCAATGCGGAAATTCTCTCGCGCGCGGATGCGGGCTGGATGGTGGCACAGGCCAGTCTGACGCCGGAATCCCTGGCTCAGATGCTGACACGCATCTTCTCGTCGCCGGATGATCTGGCACGCCGCGCCGCCGCCGCGCACAGGCTGGCGACGCCCCATGCCGCCGAAAGACTGGCCGACATGGTCGATAATCTTGCGAGGGCCGCATGATGGCCATGCCTGTCGCCACCCGCGTTCCGCTGGATATCGGCGCTATCCATTTCATCGGCATTGGCGGCATCGGTATGTCCGGCATTGCAGAGATCATGCACAATCTTGGCTATAAGGTGCAGGGCTCGGACGTGGCGGAGAACGCCAATGTCAAACGCCTGCGCGCCATGGGCATCGACATCGCCATCGGCCATGCCGCCGGTAATCTGAAGAACGCCCATGCCGTGGTTTATTCGTCGGCGGTGAAGCCGGGCAATGTCGAATTCGATGCGGCGCGGGCACAATCCCTGCCGCTGGTGCGCCGCGCCGAAATGCTGGCCGAGATCATGCGGCTTCGGTCGTGTGTTGCCATCGCGGGCACCAATGGCAAGACCACCACCACCACCATGGTGGCGGCACTGTTGGATGCGGGCGGCATGGATCCGACCGTGGTCAATGGCGGCATCATCAATGCCTATGGCACCAACGCCCGGCTGGGCGCGGGCGAATGGGTCGTGGTCGAGGCCGACGAAAGCGACGGCACGTTTTTGCGTTTGCCCGCCACCGTTGCGGTCGTCACCAATGCCGACCCGGACCATCTGGACTATTACGGCACCTTCGATGCCATGCGCGATGCGTTCCAGCGCTTTGTCGAGAACGTGCCTTTCTACGGCTTCGCGGTCCTGTGCCTGGATCATCCCGAAGTGCAGGCGATGGTGGGGCGCATCACCGACCGCCGTATCATCACCTACGGCTTCAGCCCGCAGGCCGATGCCCGCGCCGTGAATGTCTCCTATTCCGAAGGCGCGTCGCACTTTGATGTGATTTTTACAGACCGGCGCCGGAACACCGAAGCGCGCCTGAACGATCTCGCGCTGCCCATGCCGGGCGAACACAATGTGCAAAATTCCCTGGCCGCCATCGTGGTGGCGCGCGAGCTGGGCGTCAGCGATGATGTTCTGCGCAAGGCGCTGGCCGGCTTCCGGGGCGTGGGCCGCCGTTTCTCGAAAGTCGGTGAATGGAATGGCGCCGCCATCATCGACGATTATGCCCACAATCCCTTCAAGATCGCGGCAGCCCTGCGTGCGGCGCGTCAGGCCTATAACGGTCCAGTGGTGGCGGTGGTGCAGCCACATCGCTTCACCCGGTTGCGCGATACCTTCGAGCAATTCGCCAAATGCCTGAACGATGCCGATGTCGCGATCATCGCGCCGGTCTATGCGGCGGGCGAGCAACCGATAGACGGCATCAATCGCGACACCTATGCGGAAGCCTTGCGCGCGCATGGCCATCGAAATGTCCTGGTCATCAATGGCGAGGACGATCTGGCCGCCGCAGTGGCGCCGCATCTCAAGCCCGGCGGCGTGGTGGTGGGCACCGGCGCGGGCTCGATCACCGGTTGGATGCACAATCTCCAAAAGAAGCTGGAGGGCGCATGACCCGCCCTTGCGACATGCTTCCTCCCGTGCGCGGCACCGTCATGCGCGATGCAGGCCTCAAAGACATGGTGTGGTTCCGCGCCGGTGGTGTCGCGGAAGTCTTGTTCCGCCCCGCCGATACCGAAGATCTGGCGATGTTCCTGGCGGCGCGCTCGTGCGATATTCCCGTCACGGTGATCGGCGTCGGCTCCAATCTTCTGGTCCGTGACGGTGGCGTGCCGGGTACGGTGGTCCGGCTTCCCGCCAGTTTCGGCAAGATTGAAGCCAATGGCACGCGCGTGCGCGCCGGTGCGGCGGCCTTGGATGCTCATGTCGCGCGGGTTGCCGCCGATGCCGGAATCGCGGGCTTGGAGTTTCTGCGCGGCGTGCCGGGAACGGTGGGTGGCGCTCTTCGGATGAATGCGGGCTGCTATGGCCGGGAGATCGCCGACATTTTCGTGGAAGCGACCGCGCTCGACAATGAAGGGCGCAAAATCACCCTGACTCGGGCCGATATGGGTTTCTCCTATCGCCATTCCGAGGCAGCGGACGATCTCATTTTTATCGAGGCCGTGTTCGAAGGCACCCCCGACAAGCCCGAAGCGATCAAGGCGCGGATGGAAGATCTGGCCGCCAGCCGCGAGGCCGCCCAGCCGATCCGGGCCAAGACCGGCGGCTCGACCTTTAAAAATCCGCCAGACGCCAAGGCCTGGGAACTGATCGACCGTGCCGGTTGCCGGGGGCTGATGGTGGGCGCGGCGCAGGTGAGCGAGAAGCATTGCAATTTCCT
>DASYDX010000172.1:0-3757 GCA_036499345.1 Rhizomicrobium sp. | reverse complement strand
TCCTGGGCAGCACCGAAACCCAAGGCAAAATCGTAGCGCACACGGAATTTCCTCCCCCGCGCGGCAGAGCCGCTGGCGGGGGAGGATGTCTCTGAGCGCTTGCGCGAAAGAGACAGGTGGGGGCTTAAAGCAGTTCAGCTATCTGAACTGCGTTCAAAGCCGCGCCTTTCAGCAACTGATCCGCCGCCACAAACATCGAAATCGCTTTGCCGCTATTGTCGGAAAGATCGCGGCGAATACGGCCCGCCAGCACATCACCCTGACCCGAGGCATCTTTCGGCATGGGGAAATAATTGTTGGCCCAGTCATCGACCAGCTTCACGCCCGGCGCTTTGGCCAGAATTTCCCGCACCTCTTCCGGTGAGATCGGGCGCTCGCATTCGAACGTCATCGACACCGAATGGGCGCGCAGCACCGGCACGCGGATGCAGGTGGCGTTGATCGCCATGTCCGGCACCTCGAAAATCTTCCGGGATTCGCGGATCACCTTGGTCTCTTCGTCATTATAGCCCGTCGCCATATCGATGGCGGTGTTGTGACTGAAAAGATTGAAGGCGTAGGGATACTTCACCACCTTGGGCGCATAGTCCTTGCCGTTCAGATAGGCGCGGGTGGATTCTTCCAGCTCCTCCATCAGCGCGGCACCGCCGCCCGACGCGGCCTGATAGGTCGAAACGATCAGGCGCTTGACGGGGTTGACCTGATGGATCGGCCAGAGCGGCACCAGGGTCGTGATCGCCGAGCAATTGGGGTTGGCGATGATGCCTTTATGATCCTTGATGCGGCGGGCATTGATCTCCGGCACCACCAGCGGAATTTCCGGATCGGCGCGGAAGGCGGAGCTGTTGTCCACCACCACCGCGCCCGCCTTCACGGCAATCGGCGCATATTGCTTGGAGATGCCGCTGCCTGCGGAGAAGAGCGCGATATCGACGCCTTCGAAGGAATCGTCCTTCAATTCCTCGACCGTCAATTCCTTGCCGCGGAAGGGATAGGTTTTTCCCGCCGAACGCGCCGACGCCAGCAGCTTCAGCGCCTTGATGTCGATGCCACGGCTTTCGATGCAGCCGATGAATTCGCGGCCCACAGCGCCGGTTGCGCCCACAATCGCAACAATCTTGTTCTTCACGGTCTTCGTTCCTCTATTTTCAATTTCACTTCTTTTCCGCTCCGGCTCGCGCCTGCGCGGTAGGCAATAAAAAAGCCCCGTCCGGTTTGGAGCGGGGCTTGGGTGTTTCGCTTTCGCCGAATTCTCAGTCGCGCGCGCCACGCCCAGCCCCATCGGGCTTGGTCGTCTTCGTCTTGGTCGTGGTGGTGCGCGTCGTCATAGGCCGGGAAACTATGGGGGAGCCGTTATTTCGTCAACGGCTTCAGCTGCGTCATGTGGCCCATTTTGCGGCCCAGACGCGCTTCCCGCTTGCCATAAAGGTGCAGCGCGCCCGACCGGGCCAAGCTTTCCCAAGCATGGGCTTCCGCCCCAATGATGTTTTCCATCACCGCATCGGCATGGCGGGCGGGATCGCCCAGAGGCCAGCCCGCCACCGCCCGGACATGCTGCTCGAACTGGGAGCAGGCGCAGGCCTCGATGGTCCAGTGGCCGCTGTTATGCACTCGGGGCGCGATCTCATTCACGATCAACCCGCCATCGCGGGTGACGAACAATTCCACCGCCAGCACACCGACATAGTCCAGCGCATCCGCGATTTTGCGCGCAATCGCCTTGGCTTCGTCGCCTTGCGTCTTGGTCAACCGCCCCGGCACCAGAGAACGGCGCAGGATATGGTTCTCGTGAATATTTTCCGGCGGATCATATGCCGCAAAGCTGCCATCGGCGCCGCGCGCCGCCACCACCGAAGCTTCAAACGCGAAATCGACAAAGCCTTCCAGGATGGAGGGCGCGCTCTTCAACTGCCCGAAAGCGGCGGCGGCATCCGAACCGCTCGTCACTTTGGCCTGCCCCTTGCCGTCATAGCCCAGACGGCGCGTCTTCAGGATTGCGGGCCCGCCGATGCGCGCGAAGGCAACTTCCGCTTCCTCGGCGGACGAAACCGCCGCGAAGGGCGCGGTCTTCAGACCCAACGCCTGCACAAAACTTTTCTCGGTGAAACGGTCCTGCGTGGTTTCCAGCGCGCGCCGGCCCGGGCGCACCGGTTTCAGACTAGCGAGATGCGCGATGGCATCGGAGGGCAGATTCTCGAATTCGAATGTGATGACGTCGCAGATCTCGGCAAAGCCGGTGAGCATATTGCGGTCGTCATAGGGCGCTGCGATCTGCAGCGGCGTCACCTGGAACGCAGGCGCGTGATTTTCGTCATTGTAGATCGCCGCTTTCAGCCCCAGCCGCGCCGCGGCCAGCGCCAGCATACGGCCCAACTGGCCGCCGCCGATAATGCCGATCACGCCGCCGGGCGGGACGGGCTTTTCCAGCGTCTTCACGTCACTCATTTGGGCGACTTGCCGACAGATTTGGTCTGCTTCGCGCGCCAGCCTTTGAGGCGCTTGTCCAGCTTTTCATCCGACAGCGCCAGGATCGCGGCGGCATGAAGCGCGGCATTCTTCGCGCCCGGCTCGCCAATCGCGAAGGTCGCGACCGGCACGCCGCCCGGCATCTGGGCGATGGAGAGCAGCGAATCCAAACCTTTCAGCGCCCGGCTCTGTACCGGCACGCCCAGCACCGGCAGGGTGGTCATGCTGGCGACCATGCCGGGCAGATGCGCCGCCCCACCCGCGCCCGCGATGATGGCTTTCAGGCCCCGCGCACCCGCGCCCTTGGCATACTCGGCCATGCGGTCGGGGGTGCGATGGGCGGAGACGATGCGCGTCTCATAACCGATACCCAGCGCGTCCAGCATGTCGGCCGCGGCCTTCAGGGTGGGCCAGTCGGACTGACTGCCCATGATGATGCCAATGGAAGGTCGGGGGGCCATGCTTCGAATCGCCTGCTGTGTTGCCGTATCGGGCCGGTTCAGGAAGCGGTGCAGTATAGGGGGCAAAAGCCCCAAGGAAAGGGGCGCATTTACCCCCCATGACCCAATCCGCTACATTGGCCGCCACATAACCCGCTCGCCTTTCACCCCACGGTCCCGCCCGGCATGAAGATCGACCGCCCGCCTCCGGCCAGACCCGCGCGCCGCGTCGCGACCGCCTATGGACGGCGCGCAGAGGACGCCGCATCGCCCGAGGCTTCTGAATTGCTGCCCGCCACAGTCTTGGGAATTCCCGAAGCCGAATTCACGCCCCGGGTCCGTGACGCCATCATGGGCTTGATGAGCGAGGTCGACACGCTGCGCCGCGAACTGGCCCAGACCCGCACCCGGCTGGACGAGGCCGAAAAAGCCGCCGACCAGGACCATATGTTGCCGCTGTTGAACCGGCGTGCCTTTGTCCGCGAACTCACCCGCTATATCGCCTTCACCGGGCGCTACAACACGCCCGCTTCCCTGATCTATTTCGATCTCAATCATTTGAAACAGACCAACGACACCTTCGGCCATGCCGCGGGCGATGCCGTGCTGGTTCAGTTCTCCAATGTGCTGTTGTCGATGGTGCGCGACAGCGATTGCGTGGGGCGGCTGGGCGGCGACGAATTCGCCATTCTTCTGTCGCACGCCACGCATGAACATGCGCAGAAGAAGGCCGATGCCCTGGCCGACGCGGTGCAGGCCCAGCCCGCCGAATGGAATGGCCGGTCTATTCCCATGAGCTTTGCGTATGGCGCCTTCGAGCTGAAAGCCGGCGACAGCGCCGACGCCGCCAT
>DASYDX010000171.1:0-1890 GCA_036499345.1 Rhizomicrobium sp. | reverse complement strand
GGCTGTTGCCGAAAGCGCCTTAAGAATGGATTACAAGCTCGACCTCGTACCGGGACGCGATTGCGGCGGCTGCACCGTCTGCTGCACGGCGATGGCGATCGACCGGCCGGAGATTCAGAAAGAGGCGGGCGTCACCTGCCGCCATTGCACAGCGGCGGGCTGCGCGATCTATGACACGCGGCCATCGCTTTGCCGCGAATATCATTGCGGCTGGCGGCAATTGCCCATTCTGGATGACAGCTGGCGGCCCGACCGGTCGGGCGTGTTCGTCGAGCTCGAACACTATGAAGGGCAAACCGCGATCAGCCTCGTGCTGGTGGGCAATCCGTTGAAGACGATACGCCAGCCCTGGTTCATCGATTTCGTCACCACCGGCATCCAAGGCGGTCTTCCCTTGATGTTGGGCATCCCCGGGCCGCCCGGCCGGCAAGGCGCCTCGCTGGTGCTGAACACGAAAGAGATGGTGCAGGCAGCGGAAGCCTCGCGCGCGGCCGTGAAGGCCGAACTGGAAGCGGAGTTGAAGCTGTTGCGGGATTATGATTTCCCGCCGCGCCTCATTCGCAATACCGGCAACGATGTGGGGCGCTGATCAGGCCCGCAGGCGCTTGGCTTCGGTCCAGAGCTTTTCGGCTCTATCCGACAGCGCATCCTGAACCGGCTGGAAAATCTCGCGCTGAAAGCGCCGTGGCCCGAACAAGGCGACTGCCAGGCCCATCAGGCCCAGGGCACCGACAGCCCCTATCGCGCCAAGCGCGGCGGGACTGAGAAAGCGGCTGGCTGGCATGCGGCGGCGGGAAGCAGAGCGGCGAGGGGCCATAGCGTGAACCTTTTGAACGGGCCCTTCGGCAACGTTCCCGGAGTGGAAAGGTTCAAGCTGAGGAATTAATTCTTATTCCGCATGCCTCCCGCGCGTCCGGAATGGATGCTTTTTTGCCGGACCGCCTCTATATCTCCCCCATGACCGTTGTGATCGACCGCCTGACCCCGCGCCACCCCGAAAAGGCGCACCGCCCCGACCAGGAAATCCCCAGAAAGCCGGACTGGATCCGGGTGAAGGCGCCGGTTTCGCGCGAATACGCCGCCACCCGTGATGTGGTGCGCGAACACAATCTCCATACGGTCTGCGAAGAGGCGGCCTGTCCCAATATCGGCGAATGCTGGACCAAGGCGCACGCCACCATGATGATCATGGGCGACACCTGCACCCGCGCCTGCGCCTTCTGCAACGTCAAGACCGGCTTGCCGTCGGCGCTCGATCCGGCCGAGCCCGGCAATGTCGCTGCCGCGGTGAAGAAGCTGGGTCTGCGCCATGTCGTGATCACGTCTGTGGATCGCGACGACCTCGCCGATGGCGGCGCCGCCCATTTCGCGGAAGTGATCGAAGCGACCCATGCCGCCAGCCCCGGCACCAGTGTGGAAGTTCTGACGCCGGACTTTCTGCGCAAGGACGGCGCCATCGAAGTGGTGATGGCGGCAAAGCCGGAAGTCTTCAATCACAATCTGGAAACCGTGCCGCGGCTCTATCTGACGGTGCGCCCGGGCGCGCGTTATTATGCTTCGCTGCGTCTGCTGGAACGCGCCAAGGAGCTTTATCCCGAAGGCTTCACCAAATCCGGCCTGATGGTCGGTCTGAGTGAAACCCGTGAAGAGATCATGCAGGTGATGGACGATCTGCGCGCGGCGAAGGTCGATTTCCTCACCATCGGCCAATATCTCCAGCCTACCCGCAAACATGCCAGGCTGGATCGCTTCTGGACGCCGCAGGAATTTGCCGGGCTGGAGCAGGTCGCCCGCGCCAAGGGCTTTTTGATGGTGTCGGCGTCGCCATTGACGCGCTCTTCCTATCACGCCGACAGCGACTTCGCCGCGCTCAAGGCGGCGCGTGCGCAG
>DASYDX010000170.1:0-3641 GCA_036499345.1 Rhizomicrobium sp. | reverse complement strand
GAAGACCGCGACCGGGTGATGGCGCGCCAGCGTGTGGCGGCCAAACTGGGCATAAAAACCCTGTAAACCAAGGCAAAATGGAACCAGTTGGCGGGCCGGGCTTTACCTATGCCGGTCGTCTACAAGGTTTCCATGTCCGATAGCCCTTATGCCCTGTTCATCGAGGATTGCCGGATCGAGCGGGCCAAGCTGATCGGGCTGATCGAGGCCATTCAGGGCAAGCGGATGGACCCGGGCGCGCCCATCGAAATTCCCTATGCTTTGGCGGCCCAGACCGAAGCGGTGGTGCAATCATTCCAGAAGACGCTGGTCGCGCTCAATGCGCTGATCGACGCCTATGACGCCGATGCAAAAGGCGAGGCGCGATGAGTGTGGTCCTGAGTCTGGCCTGGATGGTTGTCGCGTTGCTGCGTTATAGCAGTTTGATCGCGGCGCTGGCGGGTGTGGTGGTGTTCGGGAAGAATTTCATCGGCCTGAATGCGCGGGCAGCTCAGGCCGACAGCGCGGAAATTCCTGTCGAATCCTGGCGCGGTCCCGGCGCGGTGATGGGCGCGAAATTGCTGGGGCTTGGCGTGCTGCTGCTGGTGGCGTCGCTTCTTCTCAGCGCGATGCTGCCGCCGCGGCTGTAGGCGCCTCTTCAGAATCCCCTTGTCGGCGTGAAGCGCGGGTTGCAGAGTTCGTGCGGGATTTGGGGGGCATCGCCATGCGCAAGATTTTTTGGGGATTGCTGCTGGGTGCGAGCCTGGCGCCGGGGCTGGCTTTTGCCGCCGATTATCTGCCGCCCAAGGGGGATGTCTGGGCGACGCACGCGCCGAAACAGGAAGGCTTCGACGCCGCCAAGCTGAAAGCGGCGGTGGAGTATGCCGTCAGTGCGGAGATGACCTATCCGCCCGAATTGGCCAAACAGGCAGACATTCGCGATCTGCGTGTTGCGGTGCCACTGAAATATGCGCATGAAGCCTTCAACACGCCCATCGGCCCTTTGAAGCCGCACGCGCCCGCCAACGGCATCGTGATCCGGCACGGCTATATCGTAGCGGAGTGGGGACAGACCCGCGATGTCGATATGACCTTTTCGGTCAGCAAGACCTTTGTGTCGTCGGTGGCAGGCGTCGCTTACGACAAGGGCCTGATCAAGAATATCGACGACCGGGTGATCGATTATGTGAAGCCGACGCCCGACTTCATGCTGCCGCACAATCAGCCGATCACCTGGAACCAGATGTTGCGCCAGACCTCGGGCTGGATCGGCACCTTGTGGGGCAAGCCCTGGTGGGCGGACCGGCCGGGCAAGGAAGGCTGGGAAGAACTCGCCAAGGGTCCGCCGCCGGTCGGCCAGGAATGGAAATATAACGATGTGCGGGTCAATGCGTTGGCGCTGGCGCTGACGCATTTGTGGAAGCGGCCTTTGCCCGACGTGATGAAGGAGAACATCGCCGATCCCATCGGCATGTCCGACACCTGGCATTGGGAAGGCTATGACAACAGCTTCACCGAGATCGACGGCAAGCAGACAAAAGTGGTGTCAGGCGGCGGCCATTGGGGCGGCGGCATGTTCATCTCGGCCCGCGATCAGGCGCGGCTGGGATTGCTGGGCTTGAACAAAGGAAAATGGGGCGACAAGCAGATCCTGTCGGACAAATGGGTGACGATGGCGCGCACGCCCACCGGGCCCAATCCCGGTTACGGCTTCTGCAACTGGTTCCTCAACACCGGCAAGAAAATGTATCCCGACGCGCCGGAAGATAGCGTCGCGTTCATCGGTGATGGCGCGAACATCATCTTCATCGACTATCAGCACGATGTCGTCGCAGTGGTGCGCTGGATCGATGCCGGCAAGATGAAGGAATTCGTGCGCCAGCTTGAGGCGTCGTTGGGCTAGATCTTGGCGCAGGTCGCGGTGGGGGCGGCTTCGGGTTTGCCTTCGCGGCGGGCGCGGTCGGCTTCGCCGTGCCACATGCGCATCACCTTCTCGCATTCCTGCTGGGTCTGGAAGGCGCGGCTGAAGCCGGTTTTTTCCTTGGGGTCGTGCACCGTCAATATCCAGTCGCGCGGATAAAGCCAGGTGTTGAGAAAGGCCGTGACGAGCCAAACAAGCAGGGCGCCGCCCACAACGAAAAGGCCGGCCCGGAACCACCAGGTTCCGGGTTCTCTTTGCCTGAGCGATGCGCCCTGTTGTCCGCTCGTCATATGCGATCAGCCGACGTGATACGCGCAGAGCTTGTTGCCGTCGAGGTCGCGGAAATAGGAGAAGTAGAAATTGGGGCCGCGTTCGCCCGGCGCACCTTCGTCTGTGCCGCCCAGCGACAGCGCGCGGGCGTGGAATTCATCGACCTTGGCGCGGCTGTCCATGTTCAGTGCGACCATGGTGCCATTGCCGACCGAAGCGGGCTTTTTGTCGAAGGGGCCCAGCACGCCGAACAGGATGCCGCCGTCCTTGCCATAAATCCGGCCGCCCGAGGGATGCTCGAACAGGGAGGTCGCGCCTTCCGGAAGCAGCAGCGCGTCATAGAATTTCTTCGCCTCTTCCAGCTTGTTGGAGCCGACAGTGGCGTAACCGAGCTTGACCATGGATATCTCCCTAAGGCTCGCGCATGGGGCAGCGCGATGCGGGGTTCCGCTTAGCCCATCGGGGCGGGAAAATATAGGCCGGAACACGGCAAAACCGGCCCGGCGTGCGCGCCCGGGCGACAATTGCGGAAACTGGGAGCCGGGCAAAAAGGCCCATGCGGTGCTTGACCAAATCTAATTACGGATATATATTATCCGTAATAGAAATCCGATGGAGATTGCCATGAGCCAACGTCTCGATTACGCGAAACAGTCGCCCGAACTGGCGAAGAAATATGGCGAGTTCAGCGCGCTGCTGCGCCACACCAACCTGGGCGCTGCGATCAAGCATCTGGTGGATCTGCGCGTCTCGCAGATGAATGGCTGCGCCTTTTGCGTCGATATGCATGTCAAGGAAGCCAAGATACACGGCGAGCGGGAATTGCGCCTGCACCATGTCGCGGTATGGCGGGAATCGCCTTTGTTCGACGAACGCGAGCGCGCGGCGCTGGAATGGGCCGAAGCCCTGACCAAGCTGGGCCCGCATGGCGTGCCGGACGACATCTATAACAAAGTGCTCGCGGTCTTCGGCGAGAAGGAGCTTTCGGATCTGAGCTTCATGGTGCTGGCGATCAATGGCTGGAACCGGCTGGGTGTCGGCTTCGAGATGACACCCGGTTCGATGGACGGCCCCTATGGCCTGACCAAATCCGGACTAAGCTGAAGCATCGGAATCGGCGCGGTAGAGCCATGCAGTTGAAGAACCAGGTGGAATGGGCGCTGCATTGTTGCGCCATTCTGGCGGGCGTGCCCGGTGAGGGCCGCCTGTCCACCCGCGACCTGGCCGAATTGCATGGCGTGCCGAAGGAATATCTGTCCAAAGCGTTGCAGGCCTTGTCGCAAGCCGGAATCGTGGAAGGCACGCTGGGTCCTACCGGCGGTTACCGGCTGGCGCGGGCAGCGGACAAGATCACGTTTCTTCATATCGTGGAGGCGGTGGAGGGCACCGCCTCGCGCTTCGTCTGCACGGAAATCCGCAAGAACAACCCTTGCCGCCCGGCAGGCTTTTGTGACGATCGGCCCTGCGCCAT
>DASYDX010000169.1:0-6714 GCA_036499345.1 Rhizomicrobium sp. | reverse complement strand
CCAGCCGATCCGGGCCAAGACCGGCGGCTCGACCTTTAAAAATCCGCCAGACGCCAAGGCCTGGGAACTGATCGACCGTGCCGGTTGCCGGGGGCTGATGGTGGGCGCGGCGCAGGTGAGCGAGAAGCATTGCAATTTCCTCATCAATACTGGTGAGGCCGCCGCTGCCGATATCGAAGCCCTGGGTGAAGAAGTCCGCCGCCGGGTGCGGGCCAGCCAGGGCGTCTCGCTGGAATGGGAAATCAAGCGCATCGGCCAGGCCATGGGAGAAATCTCATGAGCGGCTTCAAGCGCATCGCGGTCCTGATGGGCGGACGCTCCGCCGAGCGCGAGGTCAGCCTGTCTTCCGGGCGCGGCATCATGAAGGCGCTGGCCGAAGAAGGTTTCGAGCCGGTGAGCATCGATCCGGGCGATAATCCGGGCGACCAACTATATCAGGCGAAGCCTGACGCTGTATTTAATGCCTTGCACGGACGATTCGGAGAGGACGGCACGGTGCAGGGGCTCTTGGAATTGATGCGCTTGCCTTACACCCATTCCGGGGTGCTCAGCTCTGCGCTCGCCATGCACAAGGAACGCACCAAGGATGTTTACCGCGCGGCGGGCCTGCCGGTGGTGAAATCCATCGTTGCCGACCGCCGCCAGGTTGCAGAACGTCATCTGATGGCGCCGCCCTATGTGGTCAAGCCGGTGAATGAAGGTTCCAGTGTGGGCGTCTTCATCATTCGCCCCGGCGACAACCGTCCCCCCGCTGCGCTGGGCAGCGATCAATGGAACCTCTCCAACGAGATGATGGTGGAGGAGTTCGTGCCGGGCCGCGAACTCACCGTCTCGGTGATGGGCGACCGTGCTTTGTGCGTGACCGAGATCGTTACGAACCTCGAATTCTACGATTACGAAGCCAAATATGCGGCGGGCGGCTCACGCCACATCCTGCCCGCGCCGGTTCCGGCAGATATCGCCGAAAGCTGCATGGATCTGGCTTTGAAGGCGCACCGCGCGCTGGGCTGCCGCGGCGTGTCGCGCACCGATTTCCGTTATGACGATACGGGGGCAAAGCCCCGCCTGATCCTGCTCGAGACCAACACCCAACCGGGCATGACGCCGACCTCGCTGGTGCCGGAACAGGCCGCGCATCTGGGCATCTCATACGCCAAGCTGTGCCGCTGGTTGGTGGAGGACGCCTCATGCGATCGGTGAAAGTGGAACGCCAGCCCCGTGAAAATCCCCGTGCCCGCGCCACGCGCAAGCCCGCGCGTCCGGTGCGCGAAGCCGCCACGCCGTCCCGGCAACGGGGTCCGCGCGATACGGGGCGTGACGGTGTGTTTCGCGGCCTGCTTGCGTCGATGCTTGGCTTTTTCCGCCGGCCCATCCTGCTAATGAGCCTGGGCCTGGTGCTGTTTGCCGCCGTCGCAGCGCTGTTCGTCAGTGGCGTGATCGGCCGCACCATTCACGGTACGGGCGATGCCATTGATGCCGTGGCCGCCGATGCCGGTTTCGGCATTTCGGAAATCCATCTTGCCGGCAACAGCCGGGTTCCGCCCGAGACCATCCTGGCGGCGCTGGGCATGAAACCCGGTGAATCCATCTTCGGGGCGAAATTGCGTGATGCCCGCGCCCGTATTCTGGCGCTCGATTGGGTCGCCTCGGCCGATGTCGTCCGCCGTTATCCCGACTCGATTTTCGTCACCATCGTGGAAAAACGTCCCTTCGCCCTGTGGCGCTCGCCCCAGGGCGGCGTTGCCGTGGTGGAACGTGCGGGCGGCGTCATCACCGCCCAGGGCGTGGAGAAATTTGCCCGCCTGCCCAAACTGCTGGGGGCGGGCGCGCCCGAAGCCGCTGCGGCCATGATCGATGCGGTGACCGCGCACCGCGCCGTCGCGGCCCGGGTCGCGGCCTATGAATATGTCTCGCAGCGGCGTTGGAATCTGATCCTAAATGACGGCGTGGTGGTCAAGCTTCCGGAGGCCGATTGGGCAAAGGAGCTGGGCGCGCTGGATCATCTGATCGTGGATGCCGGGGTCTTGGAGCGTGACGTCACCGAGATCGATCTGCGTTCGCCCACGCAATATTTCTTCGTTCTGCGCGGTGGCGAGAAGAAAGACGTTCAACGCGGGAAAGAAACCTGAGGATGGGCGAGGCGATCCGATTGCGCGTCAACAATGAAATACCCGCCTACCGCCCCGGCCTAGTGTCGGCGCTGGATATTGGCTCCTCCAAGGTGGCCTGTGTCATCGGCCGGGCCGAGCAGGGCAGCTTGAAAATCTTGGGCAGCGCCTTGCGCGAAAGCGCGGGCATCCGCTCCGGCACCATCACCAGTCTGGAGCTGGCCGAAGAATCCATCCGCGATTGCGTCGCTGCGGCGGAAAACCACGCCGATGCCCGCATCCAGAATGTCCTGATCTCGGTCAATTGCGGTCAGCCCGCTTCGGTCAACAGCCGGGCTGTGATGGCGCTGGACGGCGCGCTGGTCTCCGACAGCCATCTGCGCCAACTGTTGAACGAAGGCCGCACCCGCTGCCGACTGGACGGCCACGAGATCATCCAGAGTGCACCCACCGCCTATGTGGTCGATGAGGCCCGGGGCGTGCGCAACCCTTCCGGCATGTTCTGCCAGCGCATCGGCGTTGCCATGCATGCGGTGGCGGTACGGCCCAGCCCGCTCCAAAATCTCAAGCTGGCGGTGGAACGCTGCCATCTCAATGTCGTGGGAACGCTGTTTTCCGCCTATGCCTCGGGCCTGGCCACGCTGAGCGAGGACGAAAAGCAGATCGGCGCCACCGTGATCGATATGGGCGGCGGTTGCACCTCGATTGCGGTCTTCCTGGAAGGCCATCTGGTCTATGCCGACGTGGTGCCCAAGGGTGGGTTCAGCGTTACCACCGACGTCGCTCAGCTTTTCACTGCGCCTTTGTCGGCTGCCGAACGGGTCAAAACTCTTTACGGCGCCGCGATGGGCGACATGGAATCGGGCAGCGACGTGATCGCGATCCCCCAGACGGGCGAGCAGGGCGAGGAAGCGGTGCAGCGCGTGCCCCGTTCCATGCTGGCGCGCGTGATCCAGCCCCGGTTGCAGGCCACATTCGAGGAGGTGCAAAAGCGCCTCCAGGCATCAGGCTTCGACTTGGCCGCTGGCCGCCGTGCCGTCCTGACGGGTGGCGCCTGTCAGTTGGCGGGCACCCGCGAGCTGGCGGCAAGCATTCTCAACAAGCAGGTCCGCATCGGCCGGCCGCAGAGCTTCCCAGGGCTCGCCGCCGCCAACGCCGGACCTGATTACGCCACCGCGATCGGATTGCTCATGGCAGGCGCGACAATGCCTCCCGAGATGATCAATCCCGATATTCCGATGACCAATCCCACCGAAGAGCGCAAAGGTTGGTGGGGACGGTTGACCGGCCGGTGGTTGGAATGATTCAACTTACATAAATACGAATCGGTTCGGCGATTCGGGCGTTTGCAAGGTGACCTCGCGCTGTCACTGTGGAGAACCTAAATGGCGATCAATCTCAAATTACCTGAAACCAAGGAATTACGGCCCCGGATCACCGTGCTGGGTGTCGGTGGCGCGGGCGGCAATGCCGTCAACAACATGATCGAAGCCGGTCTCGATGGCGTCGAATTCGTCGTCGCCAACACGGACGCGCAGGCCCTGATGCAGTCCAAGGCCGGGGTTCGCATCCAACTGGGTGTGGGCACGACCGAAGGTCTGGGCGCGGGTGCGCAGCCGGAAGTGGGTCGCGCGGGCGCCGAGGAATCGCTGCCCGAAATCATGGAACATCTGGCCGGTGCGCATATGGTGTTCATCGCCGCCGGTATGGGCGGCGGCACCGGCACCGGTGCAGCCCCGGTCATCGCGCGCGCGGTGCGCGAAGCGGGCATCCTCACGGTCGGCGTGGTCACCAAGCCCTTCCAACTGGAAGGCGACCGCCGCATGCGGGTTGCCGAGAAGGGCATCGCCGAGTTGCAGCAATTCGTTCACACCCTGATCGTCATTCCGAACCAGAATCTGTTCCGCGTCGCGTCCGACCGCACCACCATGTCTCAGGCCTTCGCCATGGCCGATGAAGTGCTGCATGCCGGTGTGCGCGGCGTCACCGATCTGATCGTGATGCCGGGCCTGATCAATCTCGACTTCGCCGACATCAAGTCGGTGATCACCGAGATGGGCAAGGCGATGATGGGCACGGGCGAAGCCGAAGGCGAAGACCGCGCATTGCGCGCCGCCGATATGGCGATCTCCAATCCGCTGCTGGACGATGTGACCATGAAGGGCGCCCGTGGCGTCCTGATCAACATCACCGGTGGTCCGGACCTGATGCTGTTCGAAGTCGAGCAGGCCGCCAATCGCATCCGCGCCGAAGTCGATCCCGACGCCAACATCATCTTCGGCAACACCATCCTGGATGAGATGGAAGGCCGTATCCGTGTGTCGGTGGTCGCCACCGGTATCGATGCCGACCAGCTCAAAATGCCCGAAAAGGTGCATGTGTTGAAGACGGTGGCGCGGTCTCAGGCGTTCCGCCTGGAGCCGGTCAAGCCGGCCGTCAATCCGGTCCAGGCCCAGGTTGAAAGCCTGGCTGCGGAACTGAATGCGCCCGCCGCTGCGCCGATGGAAACGCCCGCACCGATGCCCGTCCACCGGGAACTGCCCGTGATCGAGGAAGCGCCCATTATGACGGCGGCGCGTTATCCGGCCACCGAAAGCTATCGTCCGGTCGAAGAGCAGCCTTTGGCGCCGCGCCAGCAGGCCACGCCCAAGAAAGCGGGCTGGAGCTTGTTCGGTCGCAAGAAGGCCGTGGACTCCGATATGCGCGCCGAGCCGGTCGTGACCGAGCGGCCGCGCGCCAGCGCCGCGCCGATGCAGCGTCCCGTTGCGCAGGAATCCGTCGCGCCGCCGCCGGCCCCTGCCGCAGGCGAAGACTTGTTCCCGGACCATGGCATGGACGAGCAGTTCGAAATCCCGGCGTTCCTGCGCCGGCAATCTAACTAGAGCGTCTTGGCACCAGCTTTCTTCCCTCGCGCGGCAAAGCCGCAGGCGGGGGAAGATGTCTGCTAGCGGGCTTGCCCGCGTGGCAGACAGATGGGGAAATAAAAAAGGGCGGCGCATGCCGCCCTTTTTCTTTTATATAGCCCCATGGCTGCGGATTTCTTGATCGAGGATGCGAGGGAAGCGGATCTTCCCGCCATCACGGCTATTCTCAATCATGCCGCCGCCACCAGCACGGCCTCCTGGCACGAATATCCCAAGACCGACGCCGAGATGGCGGATTGGTTTGCGCAACGCCAGAGCGATTATGTCGTGCTCGCGGCGCGGGACGCATCGGGTCTTGCCGGTTACGCGAGCTACGGCCCGTTCCGGGCGCCCTCAGGTTATCGTTCCAGCGCCGAACACTCGATCTATGTCCGCGAGGATGCGCGCGGCCGGGGCATCGGCAAAGCTTTGCTGGCGACGCTAATCGAACGCGCCCGTATGCAGGCCTTGCATGCTCTGATCGGCGGGATCGACAGCGACAACAGCCTCAGCATCGCGTTGCACAAGGATTTCGGCTTCGAGGAGACCGGGCGTCTGCCCGAGGTCGGCCGCAAATTCGACCGCTGGCTCACCCTGGTATTTCTGCAAAAGCGCCTCTGACGCTATCATGTGCGCTTCACCGGCGGGGAGCAGGGGATGCGCAGCACGATTTTGGTGAGTGTCCTGGTGGGACTGGCAACGCCGGTCCTGGCAGCGCCCTATGATGTGGTCGAAAAGCCCATTGCCACGCTTCAAGCCGATATGGCGGCAGGACGCGTGGACGCTGTGGGGTTGGTCGAGGCGTACCGTGCACGTATCGCGGCCATCGATCCCAAGCTGCACAGTGTCATTGCGCTCAATCCTGACGCCATGGCGCAAGCGAAGGCGCTGGACGCCGAACGCAAGGCGGGCCATGTGCGCGGACCGCTGCATGGCATTCCGATCCTGGTGAAAGACAATATCGAAACCCTCGATCCCATGCCGACCACGGCAGGATCACTGGCGCTGGCGGGCAATGTCACCCATCGCGACGCGCCTGTGGTGGCGCGGCTGCGTGCGGCGGGCGCGATCATTCTGGGAAAGACCAATCTCAGCGAATGGGCCAATATCCGTTCCACCCATTCCATCAGTGGCTGGTCGGCCATCGGGGGCTGGACGCACAATCCCTATGTGCTGGACCGCAGCACCTGTGGTTCGAGCGCGGGCAGTGGAGCGGCGGTTGCCGCCAGCCTGGCGGCGGCGGCATTGGGCACAGAAACCAATGGTTCTCTGGTCTGCCCCGGCGCCTTCAACAGCCTGGTCTCTCTGAAGCCCACGGTTGGTCTGGTATCGCGCACCCATATCGTGCCGATTTCCCATACCCAGGATACCGCAGGACCGATGGCGCGCGACGTTGCGGATGCGGCGCTGCTGCTGTCCGCGATGGAGGGTCGTGATCCCGCAGATGTAGCAACAGTGGAGGCCGATACGCATCGCGCCGACTATGCCGCCCAAATCTCGAATGCGTCGCTCAAGGGCAAACGGCTGGGTGTGATCTTGCCGCCGCCGGACCAGTCTTCATCCGCCACCGAACCACTGTTGCAGCACGCCATCGCCATCCTCAAGGCGCAGGGCGCGGAGATTGTCGAGATCCATGACTTCGCCCGCCCGCCAGCTTTGCCGGACGAGGAAGGCACGGTTCTGAAGTATGAATTCAAGAACGA
>DASYDX010000168.1:0-2320 GCA_036499345.1 Rhizomicrobium sp. | reverse complement strand
TTTTACGGCCTGGACTGGATCGCCACCGTGCCCCCGACCCTGGCGCTGACCAATCGCGCCTTTGGGTCGCAAAGAGCGCCGGTGATGTTCGGCTGGATTTCCGCCAGCCATCAGCTGGGCGCGGCTTCGGCTGCCTTCCTGGCAGGGCTGTCGCGCGGCATGTCCGGCTCTTATCTGGAATCCTTCGTGGTGGCTGGCTTTGTCGGCATCGCCGCCGCCCTGTTGGCGCTGACCATCGGCCGGGGCACGCCAGCGACGGCTACAGCCTAGCCGGGAGCGGATCTGCCCGGCAAAAGCTGCCCGGCCGAACCCGAACACCGTTCGGCTGTAATATAACCGCATGATTTTGCTTGTATATTTTCAGGACGCCCGCGGCACGAAACTGGCAAGGGTGCATCCCAGAAACAGGCAGAAGCCGAGTTCATGCGCGCACCGCTCTATATCCGTATCGCCGCTTTCGCCATCGGCGCCGCCTTGATGGCCGCGCCGGGGCCCGTCCTCGCCTTCTCGCGGGTCAAGGACCTGATCGAGATCGAAGGCATTCGCGACAATATGCTGGTCGGCTATGGCCTGGTGGTCGGCCTGAACGGCACGGGCGACTCGCTCAAGAATGCGCCGTTCACCCAGCAATCCATTCAGACCATGTTGGAACGGCTGGGCGTCAACACGCGCGGCCAGACCATGCAGACCAAGAATGTCGCCGCCGTGATGGTGACGGCCAACCTTCCCGCCTTCGCGGGCTCGGGTTCGCGCATCGATGTCAGCGTCAGCGCCATGGGCGATGCCAAGAATCTTCAGGGCGGCACCTTGCTGGTCACGCCGCTGTTCGGCGCCGATGGCCAGACCTATGCCGTGGGCCAGGGCCCTGTCGCGGTCGGCGGCTTTTCCGCACAAGGCGCTGCCGCCAGCGTGACGCAAGGCGTGCCAACGGCGGGACGCATTTCCAACGGTGCCATCGTGGAACGCGAGACCGGCTTTCACCTCGCCGGCATGGATAATCTGAAGCTCTCGCTGCACAACCCGGACCTCACCACCGCCACCCGTATTGCCAAAGCGGTGAACACCTATCTGGGCGGCAGCGTGGCCGTGGCCTCCGATCCCTCCAATGTGCATCTCAGCGTGCCCGCCAATTATCCGGGCGGCGTGATGGGGCTTCTGACCGATATCGAACAAGTGAAGGTTGATCCCGACCAACCCGCCAAGGTCATCATCGATCAGACCTCGGGCGTGATCGTGATGGGCGCGGATGTGCGCATCAACACGGTCGCCATCGCGCAGGGTAACCTCACCATCCGCATCAACGAGACGCCGCAGGTGAGCCAGCCTTCGCCCTTCTCCAACACCGGCACCACCCAGGTCGTGCCGCGCACCTCGATCCAGATCGACGACGAGAAGGGCAACAAGATGGCCGTTCTCAACCAGGGCGTCTCGCTCCAGAGCATGGTCGATGGCTTGAACGCGCTTGGCGTGGGCCCGCGCGATATCATCTCGATCCTGCAAGCGATCAAGGCGGCGGGCGCGCTGCAAGCCGATATTCAGGTGATCGGCTGATGGACGCGACCCTTCAGACCGCAATGCTCGCAACCCAGCCCGCATCGGTGCAGGCGCCGGGCGCGACGAGCAACAAAGCGACGGCGGCCAAATCGGCCAAGGAATTCGAAGGCGTCTTCATCGCCCAGTTCCTCGGCTCGATGTTTCAGGGCATTCCCACCGACGGCCCCATGGGCGGCGGCCAAGGCGAAGAGATGTTCCGATCGATGATGGTCAACGAATACGCCAAGTCGATTGCTGACAAGGGCGGCTTCGGTCTGGCCGATTCGGTCTCGCGCCAGTTGCTGCGCCATCAGGAAGCCCCGCAGCTCGCGGCGGCTGCATCATGAGCGAGACCAAGATCGAAGACACGCCGCGTATCGAAAGGCTGATCAGTTTGGCCGAACGGTTGGTGGTGGCGCTGGAAGCCGATATCGCCGCGTTGAAAGCGGGCAAGCCTGCCGAGATGCGGAGCATGGATCCGGAGATTCAGAAACTGTCCGTGATCTATGGCCGCGAAGCGCAGAATTTCGATATCCGCATCGCCAAATCGGCACCGCCCAGCTTGCGCGAGCGCTTTCTGCTGGTCACCGCCCAGTTCCGCGACGTGCTGAAACTGCATGCCCGCATGCTGGCGCGGGTGAAGAATGCGTCCGAAGGCATGATCCAGGCGATTGCCCGCGAAGTGGAGCGCATGAACGCGCCGACGCGGACCTATGGACCGCAGTCCGGCTACAAAACTCAGCCTTCCGGGGCGATGGTGTTTAATAAGGTGGTTTGATTGCCCCCT
>DASYDX010000167.1:0-2796 GCA_036499345.1 Rhizomicrobium sp. | reverse complement strand
TGTCCGGTTCGGTCTGGGCGGCACAGCCGGTGACGATGATACGGGTGCCGGGACGTTCGCGCTTCAATTTTCGAATGGCCTGGCGCGACTGGCGTACGGCTTCCGCCGTCACGGCACAGGTGTTCACCACCACGGCGTTCTGCAATTGCGCTTCGGCCGCGCGCGTTTTGATCGCCTCGCTCTCATAGGCGTTCAGGCGGCAGCCGAATGTGACGACATCAATGGCCATAGCGATCCAGATCGAGCAGGCCCTCGAACACCGTAACACCGGGGCCGGTCATCAGGACATGGTCATCGCTCTGGCGCCATTCCAGCTGCAATTTGCCGCCATCCAGTTCCACTTCGACCTTGCGGCCGGTCAAGCCCCGGCGGGCGGCGGCCACCGCGGTGGCGCAGGCGCCCGTGCCGCAGGCCAAAGTCACGCCCACGCCGCGTTCCCACACCCGCATGCGGATATGGCCGGGATCCTTCACTTGCGCGAATTCCACGTTGATGCGGGTGGGAAAGAAGGCATGGGTTTCCAGCTTCGGGCCCTGTTCGGTGACCGGTGCACGCTCCGCGTCCTCCACAAACAAGACACAATGGGGATTGCCCATCAGGACGGCGGCGGCGCTGACCTCGGTTTGATCCAGCGGAATGGAGAATTGATTGGTATCGACGGCATGCGTGACCGGCATGTCCTTCCAGTCCAGTCCGGGCACGCCCAGATCGACCCGCACCAGGCCCTGGCCCGCATCCTCACAAACCAGAAGGCCGCCCTTGCTGCCCAGCCGCACGCTGGAATGTCCGCTCTCATCCATCAGCAGCCGTGCTACGCAGCGTGTGGCATTGCCGCAGGATTCCACTTCTCCGCCATCGGCGTTGAAGAAGCGCAGAATAGCATCGAGATCGCCCTGACCGGGCGTGATCAGCACCAGCGTGTCGCAGCCCACACCGAAATGCCGGTCCGCAATCGCCTTGGCGCGTGACGCCGGCATGGGGACCGGGTTTTTCCGCGCGTCGAACACGACGAAATCGTTGCCGAGGCCCTGCATTTTGCGGAAGGGGGTCATGGCCGCCTTATAGGGGGCGCCCATGGTTTTTGCCATTGCCCTGACGCGGCAAAATTCGCCAAGCTGGCATGCCTTGTCCGGGAGCCGTTATGCCGCCACGTCTCTGTCTGCCGTTCCTGGCAATCTTGTTCTGCGCCAGCCTGGGAGTTCCTGCCGTGACCGCCGCCACACCCGACAAGAAGACGGACGATCCTTATGCCTGGCTGGAAGAGGTGCATGGCGCCAAACCCCTGGCATGGGTGGCGGAGCAGAACAAAAAATCCCTGGGCCTGCTGAAAGCCGATCCGCGCTATCAAAAGAATTATGACAACATTTTGGACGTGATGGATGCGCCCGACCGCATTCCCTCCGGCAGTCTGCGCCACGGCCATGTCTATAATTTCTGGCAGGACGCGAAAAATCCCAAAGGCGTGTGGCGGCGCGCCACCATCGCCGATTACGCCAACCCCCAGCCGCATTGGGAAATCCTTTTGGATGTCGATGCGTTGGCGAAGAGCGAAAAAGAGAATTGGGTTTTCGAAGGCGCGGAATGCGCGCCGAAAGAAACGCGCTGCATGATCCGTCTGTCGCGCGGCGGCGGCGATGCCGTGGTGCTGCGCGAATATGATCTGAAGGCCAAAAAGATGACCTTGGATGGCTTCTCGCTCAAGGAAGCCAAGAGCGATGCGGCCTATCTCGACGACGACACGATCCTGTTCTCGACCGATTTCGGCAAAGGCAGTCTCACCAATTCCGGCTATGCCCGCATCGCCAAATTGTGGAAGCGCGGCACGCCGGTTTCCGCCGCAAAGACGCTGTACGAAGGCAAGGTGGCCGATGTGCAGATCGCGCCCGCGACCTTTCATACCCAGGAAGGCGATGTCGGGATTGTGATCCGTGCGGTCAGCTTTTTCGAAAATGAATATTATGTGGTGGACGCGGCCAAGACGTCGGTGACCAAGCTGCCTTTGCCGCTATTCGCGGATCTGAAAGGGCGGATCAATTCCGCCTGGGTCGTCACCTTGCGCAAGGATTACACCGATCCCGCCAGCAAGGAGAAATTCGGCAAAGGTTCGCTGGTTCTTTTCCGCGACGGGGAAACCCAAATTCTTTTTGCGCCGCAAGCCCGTGACAGCGTGGAAAGCGTGGCGGTGGGCCGCGACGGCATCTATGCCGCCATCGCGAGCAACGTCATCAGCGCCGTGCATTTCTTCAAGCATCAGCGCGGCGGCTGGACCGATAGCGGCGTGGTTCTGCCGCGTGGCGGAGCGGCGGACATCGCTTCGGTCAATGATTTCGGCCCTGAAGCGATGTTCAGTTTTCAGAGCTATCTGACGCCGCCGACTTTATACGCAACCGATGGCGAAGATCCGCCGCGCCCGATCAAGTCGCTGCCCGCGCGCTTCGATGCCAGCGGCCTCGTCACCGAACAGTTCGAAGCGGTGTCGAAGGACGGGACCAAGATACCGTATTTCGTCACGCGTCCCAAAACGCTGAACGGGCCCGCGCCCACAGTGCTGTATGGCTATGGCGGTTTCGAAGTGTCGCTGACGCCGGGCTATTCCGCCAATTTCGGGCGGTTGTGGCTTTCCAAGGGCGGCATCTATGTCGTGGCCAATATTCGCGGCGGTGGCGAGTTCGGTCCCGCCTGGCACGAAGCGGCGGTGAAGGAAAATCGTCAGCGCGCGTTCGACGATTTCGCGGCGGTAGCCCAGGATCTGGAAAAACGCGGACTGACCACGCCCAAGCAGCTCGGCATCATGGG
>DASYDX010000166.1:0-5750 GCA_036499345.1 Rhizomicrobium sp. | reverse complement strand
CAAATCACAACGAGAAGCGGTTGGGCGCAGACAATCCCGTCCAGACAACCCCATCGGACGTCACGGCGCCGGATTGAAATTCGCGCCCGCCAGTTTACCGTCCTTGCTCACCACAATTGTCCATTCCGTATTGCCATTCTGTAAGGCGACGTCATAGCGATCCCCGCCGCCCGGCTCGGCGCTCAATAGCGTGATCGTCTTGATCGCGCCCAGACCCGTGATGGTCTTTTGCAGCATGGGCAGCTGAGCGCGCGTGGCGGCCGCCAATTGCGGGCCCATCGTGTCGTAATCGGGCGCACCGGCGCGCAACGTTTCGATGGCGCGTCTCAGCAATGCCTCGCCCCCCGCCGCCGCCGTGCGGGGCGGCACCTTCAGATAAAGCGCCGCCAAGCCATTATCGATGCCCCCGACGGGCCGGCCGTCCTGATTGGAGAACACCAGCACCGTCAATTTGTCTTGCGGATAACGGCTGAACTCGGTGACGAAGCCGTTGATACCGCCCTCGTGCCAGATGTGCTGATGGCCGAATTGATCGTCGATGAACCAGCCGAAGCCGTAATGATGGCCGTAATCGGTGAACATGGCCTGGTACGAGGCGGGACTGAGCAGCTTGCCCGCGGTCAACGCCTGATCCCAGATCAGCATATCGTCCACCGTCGAATAGAGCGATCCGGCGGCGAAGGGTTCGGTCATCGACAGATACGGCGTGTTGATCAGCCCGTTCTTGCTCCGGCTGTATCCGGCGGCGCGCTTGGGCAAAACCACGGTGCTGACGTCATAACCGCTCGACTTCATGCCCAAAGGATCGAAGATGTGGTGCTGGATATAATCGGCATATGTCTCGCCTGAGACTTTCTCGATGATGTATCCCAGCAGAATATACCCGCTATTGTCATAGGCGAATTTGCTGCCCGGCTCGAACTCCAGCGGCTTGTCCGCCGTCAGTTTGATGATCTCCTCCGGTGTGCGGTCGCGCCGCGCTTCGGCGTCGAAGAAATGCGGAATGCTGGTATAGCTGGGAATGCCCGATGTGTGGGTCAGAAGATGCTTGAGCGTGATCGCGCTCCAGGCCGCGGGCGCATCGGTGTAATATTTCGAGACCGGATCGTCGACGGAAAGCTTTCCCGCCTCCTGCAATTGCAGGATCGCCATGGCGGTGAATTGTTTGGTGATGGAGCCGATGCGGAATTTGGTTTCCGGATCGTTGGGCACATTCCATTCGCGGTTCGCCAGCCCATAGGCCTTGCGGAAAACCGGCTTGCCGCCCCGCGCCACCAGCACCGCGCCGCTGAACCGGTCGGCCTTCGCGATGGGCGCGATCAACGCATCGGCCTTGGCGGCCAGATCGGAATCACTTTGCGCCACCGCTGCGCCGGGCAGCACCAGAAACAGAAAAACCATCCCGGCCCGTAAAGCCCCTGCCAACCTGCCAGCGCCCATCCGAACGACCCCATGCCTTGCGACGGCACAACTACAACGGGTTTGTGTGGGACTGGCAAGCACTGGTCGCCTTGGCACACCCCATTGCGCGCGTGTAATCTGACAATCCCTGGGGAGGGGCTTGATGCGCAATCCGATTCACATGCTGCCGCTGATCATGGGCGCGATGCTGGCTGCCATCTTGCCCGCGCACGCCACCGATAAAGCGCCCGCTTGCGGTCAACTAACATTGTTCAACGAAGTGCAGCTTCAGATGACCGATGAAGGATTGCGCCCCCTGATTCCGGTGCAGATCGATGGTCACGATCAACTTTTCGTATTCGACACCGGCAACGCCTTGACCGCGATTGCCGAACAAACGGCCAAGGCGCTGGACATCAAAACCCGCGACGGCGGCAATTATATGCTGGCGGATGTTTCGGGAAATTTGCGCGCGCGCTATGCCGCGGTCAGCCGGTTCGCGTTCGGCAAACGGGCGCACGGCTCCATCTATATGCCGGTCTGGCCGGATCTACAGACCGGCATTGCCGGGTCGTTCGGGCTGGATTTCATGACCCATTACGACACCGATATCGATTTCGGCACAGGCATGCTGCGAATGTTCGACCGCGACCATTGCCCGGGCGGCGTGATCTATTGGCAGGCTCCGGCAGTGGGCGAGGTGCCTATCACCATCCAGAACACACACGTCACTGTTCCGGTGGAGATTGACGGGCATATGGTGACCGCGATCATCGACACGGGTGCGGAATATACCGTCATGACGCGGCAGACGGCGCGGGAGATATTCGGAATTACCACCAGCTCTCCCGATACGCAGATCGATATCGAATTGCGCCACAAGGATCAGGCCGCGAAAGACAAGGCGATTCTGCATATTTTCAACGAACTGGCCTTTGGCGACATCCAGGTCAAAGGCGCACGCGTCGTCATCACGCCCGACATGATGAGCACGGACAACCCATTCATGTCGGCCTATGAAATTCAGACGCGGCAGCGCATGGGCTATAAGATGCCGGACCTGATCATCGGCATGAACATATTGCGCAAGCTGCACGTCTATATGGCGTTCGGCGAAAACCGGCTTTATGTCTCGCCCGCTTCAACTCCTGGCGCCGCGGCCCAGAATCCTTCCAACATGCCCTCGAGCGCCGGTGCCACACCATGAAACACCGGGCCAAGGCGTAGCCAATGTTGAACCTTGTTTATGTGCTCTTGTTCGTCAGCCTGCCCATCGCGGCGGCGGCGGGGCTTGCGATTTATGGCGGGCGGGCATTCGGCTGGGGCTTTCGCGAATATCCCAGAGCAACCTGGCTGACCGTCGTCGCCCTGATCGCGGGCGTCGTGCTTGCCGGATTGGCTTTTCATTACTTCTTTCCCCGCTGCTATCGGCGGAGTGTGCACTCGCCCATCTGGGTATGCGACAAGCCGATCCCAGCGTCGCGCCTGTAAATCGAACGCGCCCCTTCTGTCTGTCGCACCCTGCGGATGGCTCGCAACTGCATCCTTTCTGCGCGCCCGGCGTTACTTCTTCTCGGGCTCTTTACCCGGCCTCTCGAAGGGCGCCTTATTGATTTTGGATCAATTTATCGCCGGACCGAACCGTCCCAATTGGTACAAAGCCGATTGGCGATAGCAGGCACGGCTGCATTTGCATGAGAGCTTCATGGTGACGAAAGATAAAGCGAAGACCGGCATTGCCGGGTTGGATGAAATCCTGGCGGGCGGGCTTTCGCGCGGAAACGTGTTTCTGGTGGAAGGCGCGCCGGGTGCGGGCAAAACCACCGTGGCAATGCACTTCCTGCTGGAAGGTGCGTCCCAGGGCGAAAAATGCCTTTATATCACTTTGTCCGAAACCGAAGCGGAGTTGCGCGAAAGCGCCGCTTCGCATGGCTGGACCTTTCCGCCGCAGATCGAAGTTTTCGAACTGATCCCGCCGGAAAGCCTGCTCGACGCCGATCACCAGCAGAGCCTGCTTTATTCCTCGGACCTGGAACTGAACGAAGCGACGAAGCAGATCTTCGATACCGTCGAACGCGTAAAGCCTACGCGCGTCGTGTTGGACAGCCTGTCGGAAATCCGGCTTCTGGCGCAAAGCTCGCTGCGCTATCGCCGCCAGATCCTGGCGATCAAGCATTATTTCGCACGCCACAACGCCACGGTGCTGCTGCTGGACGATCTGACCGCCGAGGCGGGCGACAAGACAGTGCACAGTGTGGCGCATGGCGTGGTGATGCTGGAAGAATTGGCGCCCGATTACGGCGCGGAGCGGCGGCGCGCACGCGTCCTGAAATATCGCGGTCAGAAATATCGCGGCGGTTATCACGACTTCGCCATCGTCCATGGCGGCATCCGCGTCTTTCCGCGTCTGGTGGCATCCGAACACCGCACCAACTATGCGCGCACGCGGCTATCGACCAACATCGCGGAGTTCGACGCGCTTCTGGGCGGGGGCATCGATGCCGGCTCCAGCACGCTGATTCTGGGGCCCGCCGGTACCGGCAAATCCCTGATCGCGATCAACTTCCTGATGGCGGCGATCAGGCGCGGCGAAAAGGCGGCGATGTTTTCCTTCGACGAGGAAACCGGCCTGTTGTTCGCACGTATGAAGAGCATAGGCATCGATCTTGCCGCGGCCACCGAAAGCGGCGCACTCCATCTGGAACAGATCGATGCGGCGGAATTGTCGCCGGGCGAATTCGCCCACCGCGTCCGTCACGCCGTCGATACCAACAACATCAAGACGGTTTTGATCGACAGCATGAATGGCTATCAGGCCGCGATGCCGGAGGAAAACTCCCTCATCCTGCACATGCATGAATTGCTGCAATATCTGAACCGCCAGGGCGCCTCGACCTTCATGACTGTGGCGCAGCATGGTCTGGTGGGCGACATGAAATCGCCGGTCGATATGACCTATCTGGCCGATACCGTCATTCTGCTTCGCTATTTCGAAGCGCGGGGCAAGATCCGCCGCGCCATTTCGGTCATCAAGAAGCGCACCGGCAACCATGAAAGCACCATCCGCGAATACCGCATCGGCGACACCGGCCTGACGATGGGCGAACCGCTGATCGATTTCCAAGGCGTGCTGCGCGGGGTCCCTGTCTATCAGGGCGCCGGAGACGATCTTCAGAGCAAGGCGAAGTGAGCAAGCCGGGCCCCGTTTCGGAACGCGCGCTGATCCTGGCGCCCACCGGCCGCGACGGCGCTGTCGCGATGGCGATGCTGCGCGAAGCGGGCTTTCCCGCGGAAGTGCATCCCGATCTTGAAGCGATCGGCGCCCAGATCGCGGCTGGCGCGGGCCTGGCGATCATCGCGGATGAAGCGGTGATGACGTCCGATCTGCGGCCGCTGACACAGGCCCTGGCCGATCAACCGGCCTGGTCGGATTTTCCCATCATTCTGTTGACGCGCCATGGCGGCGGGCCCGAGCGCAATCCGGCGGCGGCACGTCTGGCCGAACTTCTGGGAAATGTCACCGCGCTGGAACGGCCCTTTCATCCCACCACCCTGGTCAGCCTGGTGCGCGCCGCCATTCGCGGGCGGCGGCGCCAGTATCAAGCGCGCGGCACCTTGGCCGAACTGGCGGGACGGCAGGAAGAGTTATCCAATCTGGCGGCTACCCTGGAGCAGCGCGTCGAGGAGCGCACTCGCAAGCTTCAGGAAAGCGAAGCGGCGCTGCGCCAGATTCAGAAAATGGAAGTCATGGGCCAGCTGACCGGCGGCGTCGCACATGACTTCAACAATCTGCTGATGGCGGTGATGGGCAATCTGGATCTGTTGCGCAAGCATATGGGCGATGATCCGCGCGCCAGCCGTCTGATCGATGGCGCGTTGCAGGGCGCCCAGCGCGGCGCAGCCCTGACCCAGCGCATGCTGGCGTTTGCGCGCCAGCAGGATTTGCAGACCGACGCCTTGGATTTGAAAATGTTGGTCGCAGGCATTCGCGACCTTCTGGTGCGCACGATTGGCCCGCAATTCGAGCTCAAACTCGATCTGCCGGGCGATCTGCCGCCCGCGCAAGTGGATGGCAACCAGATCGAATTGGCCATCCTCAATCTGGTCATCAACGCGCGCGACGCCATGCCCAAGGGTGGTGTTATCGAGATCGTGCTCGATAGCCCGGACGCGCTTCCCGCGGGCCTTGCGCCGGGACGTTATGTGCGCGTCGCGATCAGGGATCATGGCACCGGCATGAGCGAAGCGACGCTGAAGAAAGCCATAGAGCCTTTCTTTTCGACCAAGGAAATCGGCAAAGGCACGGGCCTGGGCCTGTCCATGGTCCATGGCCTGGCGGTCCAGCATGG
>DASYDX010000165.1:0-5317 GCA_036499345.1 Rhizomicrobium sp. | reverse complement strand
CAACGCGGTGGTGCATGTCCGCGATCAGCCGCCGCCGCCGGGATAGTTCGGCGCTTCGCGCGTGACCGTGATGTCGTGGACATGGCTTTCGCGCAGGCCCGCGCCGGTGATGCGCACGAACTGCGCTTTCTGGTGAAATTCCTCGATGGTTTTGCAGCCGGTATAGCCCATTGCGGCGCGCAGGCCGCCGATGATCTGGTGTACCACGTTACCGACCGGGCCCTTATAAGCCACTTGGCCTTCGACGCCTTCGGGCACCAGCTTCAGCGCATCGCGCACCTCAGCCTGGAAATAGCGGTCGGCGGAGCCGCGCGCCATCGCGCCCACGCTGCCCATGCCGCGATAGCCTTTGTAAGAACGACCCTGGTAAAGGAATACTTCGCCCGGGCTTTCTTCGGTACCCGCCAGAAGTGAGCCCACCATCGCCACGCTGGCGCCGGCTGCCAGCGCTTTCGCCAGATCGCCGGAGTATTTGATGCCGCCATCGCCGATCACCGGCGTGCCGCTGGCATGCGCCGCTTCCACCGCGTCCATGATCGCGGTCAGCTGCGGCACACCCACGCCCGCCACGATGCGGGTGGTGCAGATCGAACCGGGGCCGATACCCACTTTGACCGCATCGACGCCCGCATCGATCAGAGCCTTGGCGCCATCGCCGGTGGCGACATTGCCGCCCGCGACCTGGGTGTAGTTCGACGCTTTCTTGATACGCGCCACGGTATCGAGCACGCCGCGCGAATGGCCATGCGCCGTGTCCACCATGATCACGTCGCATTCTGCTTCGATCAGCGCCATGGCGCGGGCATAGCCGTCCTCGCCCACACCGGTGGCGGCGGCGACACGCAGCCGTCCGCGCTCGTCCTTGCAGGAATTGGGATATTTCTGCGCCTTCTCGATATCCTTGACGGTGATGAGGCCGACGCAGCGATAGGCATCGTCCACCACCAGAATTTTTTCGATCCGGTGCTGATGCAGCAGCCGCTTGGCCTCGTCCGGCTTCACACCTTCGCGCACCGTGACCAGACGATCCTTGGTCATCAGTTCGGAAACCTTCTGCCGCGGATCGGCCGCGAAACGCACATCGCGATTGGTGAGAATGCCGACCAGCTTGCCCGCGCCTTTGCTGTTGGGCGCCTCCACCACCGGCACACCGGAAATGCGATATCGCTCCATCAGCGCCAGGGCGTCGGCCAGCGTGCCATTCGGTTCGATGGTCACCGGATTGACCACCATGCCGCTTTCGAAGCGCTTCACACGGCGGACCTGTTCGGCCTGCTCTTCGATGCTGAGGTTCTTATGAATGACGCCCATGCCGCCCGCCTGCGCCATGGCGATGGCGAGACCGGCTTCGGTCACCGTGTCCATGGCGGCGGAAATGAGGGGAATTCCCAGTTCCACGGTCTTGGTGAGACGGGTGCGGGTATCGGCCTGGGCGGGGAGAATTTCGGAGGCGCCAGGCACCAAGAGCACATCGTCGAAGGTCAGGGCTTCGCGGATGGTCTGGCGGCTCATGGGCGGCTCCGTATTGGAGCGCCGAGCCTGTATCAGCGGTTCCCCGATTCCGCAAGGGGCCCGCAAAAGCACCATTTTTTGCCCGTTTTCCGCCATTTTTGAAGATCGGTCGTACGGCGCAAAACGGAACCGAAGCCAGAGGAAGGCGTTTCTTGTCCGGCAGCCCGCACGCAAACCGGGCCCCGATTTATTCAAGGAGAAAGATATGAAAAAGCAATTGCGTTTGTTGATGGGGGCGGCTGTCGCCGTGGCCGGTCTTGGCCTGGCTGGCGCAGCCCAAGCGGCGCCCCATGGCGTCAAGGTCGGCGAGCTGACCTGCAATGTCGCGAGCGGTTGGGGTTTCGTTTTCGGCTCGTCCAAAGACCTGCATTGCACCTTCCGTCCCAGCGGACATATGCGTGAGCATTACACTGGCAGCATTTCCAAATTCGGCGTCGATATCGGCTACACCGATGGCGGCGTTCTGATCTGGGGCGTGTTCGCGCCCTCCTCTGACGTTCGCAAAGGCGCGCTGGAAGGCGATTATGCGGGCGCGACGGCCAGCGCCACAGTCGGCGTCGGCGTGGGCGCGAATGTCCTGCTCGGCGGGTTGGACAAATCCATCGCGCTTCAGCCCCTCAGCGTCGAAGGCAATAAGGGATTGAACGTCGCCGCGGGTATCGGCTCGATCAGTCTGAAAGCCGCGCCGTAATTCTTTCTCTATCGTTTGCGAGAAGCCCTGCCTGAAAGACGGTGGGGCTTTTTGCTATTGGCCGCCTTTGAACCCCAAAGCGACCAGATAGAGCTCAACCGAATCCGCACGGCTGGAAGGCGGCTTGACGTGCTTCACGTCGTGAAAGGATTTCTTGATCCGCGACAGAAGTTCGTTGGTGGCGCCGCCTTGAAACACTTTACCGACGAAAGCGCCGCCGGGACGGAGCGTATCTTCCGCCACTTCCAGCGCGATCTCGACCAGGGCCGTGGTGCGCAGATGATCGGTGGCGCGATGGCCGGTGGTGGGCGCGGCCATGTCCGTCATCACCAGATCGGCGGGACCGCCCAGCGCCTCTTTCAACATCGCAGGCACATCCGGATCGGTTAGATCGGCCTGAAAGAACGTCACCCCCGGCAACTCTTCCATCTCCAGCACATCGGCGGCGACGATGACTGCGCCTTTCGCGGCCGCAACCTGACTCCAACCACCGGGCGCAGATCCCAGATCCAGGATCCGCGCGCCCTTGCGCAGAAAATGAAACTTCTCGTCCAGATCCAGCAGCTTGAACGCCGCACGACTGCGATAACCTTTGCTCTTGGCGGCATGAACATAAGGATCGTTGAGCTGACGCGTCAGCCACTCGCGGGACGATGCCTTCAGGCCCCGCTTCTTCTTCACTTTGACGCGCACTTCGCCGCGTCCAGATCCGGACGGGCCCTTCATGCGTGCAGCTTCCGCCGCCGCGATGCCAGCTCGTCCCGCAACTGACGCAGCATGCCTTCGCGCAAGCCGCGGTCGGCGACGCGCAGCATCGCACTGGGCCAGAGCGCACAAATGGCGGTGAAAATGGCGGAGCCCGCCAGCATCAGATCAGCGCGTTCGGGCCCGATGGCGCCGACACCCGCCAAAGCCGGCACGTCCATGCGCGAAATGCGGTCCACGACCGAAAGAAGTTTGGGGGTTTCGTGCCAGCTCCCATCGACCTTGGCACGGATATAACGCGGCAATTTCAGCGCAATGGCGGCAAGCGTCGTCACCGTGCCGGAGGTGCCCAGAAGATGTTCGCCCGCCGGATCGAAGCCTTGTGTCTGTTCCGCAAAGGGCGCGAAACGTTCACGCATCGCGGCCCGCATGGTTTCGAAACCGGCCCGGTTGCGAGCTGCGTCCGCGTAATCTTCCGCCAGATTGACCACACCCACCGGCAGCGAAGCGGCGAAACGTTTTTCCAATCCCCGCGCGGTCTTGTGCTGCCAGACGATCTCGGTGGAGCCGCCGCCGATATCGAAGATCAGCGCGCCTTTATATTTGCGCCCGATCAGCGGCGCGCAGCCCAGAGCCGCCAGATCGGCTTCATCTTCCGGCGAAATGACATGGAGTTCGATGCCGGCCTCTTGCCGGGCGCGGGCGATGAGCTTGGCCGTATTGCCCGCCTGCCGCGCGGCCTGGGTGGCGATGGCGCGGACATGGCGCACGCGATGGCGCGCGATACGCTGCGCGCAAATCTTGAGTGCCGCGATGGTGCGGTCGATGGCGGCTTCGGACAGAAGGCCGGTTTCGCCCACGCCCTCCCCCAGCCGGACGATGCGGGAAAAAGAATCCACCACCCGAAAACTGTCGGGCGGCGCGGGACGGGCGATCAGCAGCCGGCAATTGTTGGTGCCCAGATCGAGCACCGCCAGCAGCGGCCCGCCGCCCGCTTCGGACCCGGACGATTCGCTGCGCCCTTTGCCCGTATATGCCCGATTTTCCTGCAATTCTGCCTCAGTCCGCGGGATGATCCGCCGCCCGACGGTAGCACGCGACGCCGACAGGAAGGCAACCAATCGCATCGCGACTTTTCCGGCGACGAATCCCCGCTACACTGCGCCGGTTGCTAGAGCGGGTGGCGAATATGCGGGCGGTTATCCTTGCGGCGGGCGTTGCCCTGCTGGCGTCTCAGGCACAGGCGCAGACCGTGTCTCTGACGGCCTACCTTCTGGGCAAATATGCCGTTCCCGCCACCAAGAGTGACGCCTTTGGCGAAGGCCAGTTCACCTATGACAGTGCGACGGGAAACCTCACCTATTATCTGAGTTATGACGGCACCGCGCCGAACAAGATCGACCTGCACGGCCCGGCAGCCTCCGGCACGGGTGGCCCGGCACTTCTGACCTTTCCGGTCACAGCATCCCCAGTCACCGGCACGGCGACTTTGACAAAAGCGCAGGCCGACAGCCTGCTGGCCGGTACCGTTTATGTCGATATGCACAGCCCGGCCTACCCCGATGGAGAGATCAGAGGCCAAATCCGGAAGGAATAACCCGGCCCCAAAAGCATCCTTGAAAGGGGCGGCGGGCTGGTCTAAAGGGGCTGTCCCAAAAGGGTTTTCGGCCCGGTCTTGGGGGATCGTCTAATGGTAGGACTGCAGACTCTGACTCTGCCTGTCTAGGTTCGAATCCTAGTCCCCCAGCCAAATTTCTTAGCAAAGTCCCGAAAAGCGCGTTTCTCAAGATTTCATCTTGGGATTTTAAGCCGTTGCCGGTTCGTGACCAGGCCTGGAGCATCGCCGAACAGGGATTTTCGCTTGAATTCATCTAACGCTGTGGTCGCGTCTCTAGCTGAAATCTCCCAATTTCCAAGATAATGAGAACAGCGATCTAGAGACCGGTTAGCGATTTCAGCGCCGATAAAAATCCGGCTGCTAAGAGACTTCAAAAATGGCGACTGAATCAAAATACAGGGACTTTATTGTTTTCACGTCCCCGGATTGCCCCCCCTCGATATTTGGCTGGTTGATCAACGACTAAGCAATGAATCTCACCTGATATCCAGCCACAAGAAACAGGGAATTACGTGGCCAATAACAGGGAACTGTGTCCTGAAAACAGGGAATTGAAGGCGCCTTTATGCAGCCCTCTTCTACTTAAAGCTCTGAGAGATATTCGACCTATATATATGTGTGCAGGCGGGCGCGATCGCAGATGAGATTCTTCTGATCTCCAGCCAACGGTGAAATCCAGCCAACGGTGAAATCCAGCCAACGGTGAAATCCAGCCAACGGTGAAATCCAGCCAACGGTGAAATCCAGCCAACGGTGAAATCCAGCCAACGGTGAAATCCAGCCAACGGTGA
>DASYDX010000164.1:0-3192 GCA_036499345.1 Rhizomicrobium sp. | reverse complement strand
GACGCCTATTACGGAGTGATGGCGTGAGATCGTTCCTGCCCACGGCCCGCATGCTGCTGATGGATCTGGCGTCCACCATCCTGTTCTTCGGCATCTATGCGATCACCGACAATATCCTGTTGGCCGTGGTGCTGGCCGTGGCCGTGGCTATCGCCCAGATCGGATGGCAGCTTCTGCAAAAGAAGCCCGTGGATACGCTGCAATGGATCAGCCTGGTGGTGGTGATCGCGTCCGGCACTGCCACGCTGATCACCAACAATCCGGTGTTTGTGATGCTCAAGCCCAGCCTGATCTATCTGGCGGTGGGCGCGGCGATGCTGAAACGCGGCTGGATGAACCGCTATCTGCCCGACCGTGCGCTTCAGTTCGTGCCGGATCTGGCGATTATTTTCGGCTATGTCTGGGCGGGCCTGATGTTCTTCTCCGCCGCGCTGAATCTGGTGCTGGCCCTGACCATGAGCGTGACCCTTTGGGGCACGGTCATGACCATCTGGGGCATCGCCAGCAAGACGATCCTGTCCATCGGCTCGTTTGCCATCATGAAAGCCATCGGCCGCCGCCGCGTTTATGCGCAGGCCGCCAACGCCTGACGGCGAGAGCCGATATTTCACGCGCGGCACGATAAAGGCCGCACTGTCTTCAAGGACACTGCCGCACTGGACGCCATACGCATGGGCGCGCATCATGCCACCGCGCAATTTCAAACCATGTTGGACGAATTGGTTTCTGTTCCCCTTTCGGTTCTCGATCTTTCTCCCATCATTCAAGGCGGCGATGTTTCGCTGGCACTGAAGAACAGCCTCGATCTGGCGCGTCATGCCGAGGGTTGGGGCTTTCGCCGCTACTGGGTGGCGGAGCATCACAACATGCCCGGCATCGCCAGCGCCGCGACCAGCGTGGTGATCGCGCACATTGCGGGCGGCACCAAAACCATTCGCGTCGGCGCGGGCGGCATCATGCTGCCCAACCATGCGCCGTTGGTGATCGCCGAACAGTTCGGCACGTTGGAAGCGCTGTTTCCCGGCCGCATCGATCTGGGCGTGGGCCGCGCGCCCGGCACCGATCAGCGCACGGCCTTGGCGCTTCGCCGCACGCTGAATGGCGATATCGAGAATTTTCCCCAGGATGTGCTGGAGCTGATCGCCTATATGGGCGACCCCAAGCCCGGCCAGCTGGTGCGCGCCATTCCCGGCCAGGGCGCCAAAGTGCCGGTGTGGATGCTGGGTTCCAGCACCTATGGCGCGCAACTCGCCGCCGCGCTGGGTTTGCCCTACGCCTTTGCATCGCATTTCGCACCGGAACAACTGACCCAGGCGCTGGAGCTTTACCGCGCCCAGTTCCGCCCCTCGCCCTTCCTCGAAAAGCCGCATGTGATGCTTGGGGTGAATGTGGTGGCGGCCAACACCGATGCGGAAGCAAAATTCCTCTTCACCTCGCTCCAGCAGGCTTTCGTGAATCTGCGCACCGGCAATCCCGGACAATTGCCGCCGCCCATCGCCGATATCAGCGGCTATTTCACCGATCCGCGCATCGAAGCGATGCTGGCCAGCGTGTTGTCGCTGGCACAGGTGGGATCACCCGAAACCGTGAAGGCGGGATTGGAAACCTTTATCGATCGCTATAAGCCCGACGAGCTGATGGTCACCGGCCAGATCTATGATCACGCCGCGCGGCTGAGGTCCTACGAGATTCTCAGCAGACTCTGATCACCAGAGATGTACCCGCTGCTCAGGCGGCAGATAATATTTGTCGCCGGGCTTCACTGGGAACGCGCTGTACCATTCATTCTGGTTGCGGGTCGGTCCGATGACACGGAATTCCGACGGCGCATGCTCGTTTGAAAGCGTCTGGGTGCGCAGCGAGGAATCGCGCTGCTTGGTGCGCCAGATCTGTCCGAACGAAAGATAAAAGCGCTGGTCGCCGGTCAGCCCGTCGATCACCTTCGCCTTCTTGCCGTTCAACGAGATATGATAGGCCTTGAGCGCGATGGCGATGCCGGCATTGTCGGCGATATTTTCGCCCAGCGTGTTGGCGCCGATGACGTGCAGCCCCGGCAAGGGCTCGAACGCATCATATTGCTTCACCATCTCCGCGGTGCGGGCGTCAAAATTGGCGCGGTCTTCCTTCGTCCACCAATCCTGGAACACGCCCTTACCGTCATACTTGCTGCCTTGATCGTCGAAACCGTGGCTGATCTCGTGCCCGATCACCGCGCCGATACCGCCATAATTCACGGCATCGTCGGCATTGGGATCGAAGAAGGGCGCCTGCAAAATCGCAGCGGGGAAAACGATCTCGTTGAAAGACGGATTGTAATAGGCGTTGATGGTGGGCGGCGACATGCCCCATTCGGTCTTGTCCACCGGCTGGTTGATGCGGTTGACGTCGCGATTCCATTCGAACACCGAGGCGCGCTGGATATCGCCGATCAGATCGTCACGCTTGACGTCATAAGCGGAATAATCGCGCCAATGGTCGGGATAGCCGATCTTGGGCGTGAATTGACGGATCTTCTCCAGCGCTTTCTGGCGCGTGGCAGGGCCCATCCAATCCAGGGTCTGAATATCGGCCTCGTAAGCCTTCAACAGATTGGAGACCAACCGGTCGGCCTTGGCTTTGGCATCGGGCGGGAAATAACGCGCGACATAAATCTTGCCCAGCGCTTCGCCCAAGGTGCCGTCGAGCAGATGAATACCCCGCGTGGCGCGGTCGAGCTGCTGCGGATTGCCCGCCAGCACCGTGCCGTAGAACGCAAAATTCCGCTCATCGAAACGCTTGGGCAGATAGGCCGCGAAATGCTGGAGGTAATGCACCACCAGATAATCGCGCCAGGTCGAAACCGGCGTGGCCGCGAAGATTTTGGCCAAGGGCGCAAACGCCGTCTTCTCCGCCACGATGGCGTAACGCGGGCTGCCATTCGCGGTGGTGAGCGGAATATGCGATTCCGCCAGGAAGGCATCCCAGGGGAAATCTGGCGCCATCGCCTTCAAATCCGGGATCAGCATGGGATTGTAGATCTTGTCGGCGTCGCGGCGATCCGCGCGGCTCCATTGCACTTTGGCGATTTCGGTTTCCAGCGCGAGAATGCGATCGGCACGCGCATCGGTATCGCTCATGCCCGCCAGTTTCATCATGTCGGCCAGATATTGGCGGTATTGCGTGCGCGTTTCCGCCAGCGCCTTGTCGTCTTTC
>DASYDX010000163.1:0-2650 GCA_036499345.1 Rhizomicrobium sp. | reverse complement strand
CGGCAACAGGATCAGAATCTGTTTGTCCTGGCGCAGGGCTTCGGCGATGGCCTCGAAATAGACTTCGGTCTTGCCCGATCCGGTGACGCCATCCAGCAGATGCGCCGAAAAGCTATTGGCCTTGATCGCATCGCGCAGCGTACCCGCCGCGCGCGCCTGATCCGGATTGAGTTCGGGCGTGGCGGAATCGGGGTCCGGCGACCGGAAGGCCGCGAATTCGGGAAGCTGGGTCGCGGCCAATGCCCCCGCTTCGATCAGGCCGCGCACCGCGGCGGGTGAAACATTGGCGTCTTCCGCCAGGCCGGACACGCTGCGCGCCAATCCATCTTCGGCAACCGCCAGCACACGCTTGCGCGCCTCCGACAGCCGGGCCGGGACAATCTCGCCCTTCACGTAAGCTGTCCGCATCGTCTCGGGTTCGAAGGCCCCGCGCGAACGCAGCGCCATCGCCAGGATGGCCCCAGGTGGATTGAGGGTATAGGCCGCGACCCAATCGATGAAATCGCACAGCGCGGCGGGCAGAGACGGCCCGCCCTCTAACGGTTCGGCAGTCTTAAGGCGATTGTCGCCCACCGTGCCTTCGGCCGGTCCCCACACCACGCCCAGGGTCTCGCGATTTCCCAACGGCGCGGCAACCAGGGCGCCGCGGGGCGCGTTTACCCCAGGCGGGAGTTTATAGTCATAGGCGCCCGCCAGCGGCAGCGGGAGCAGAACACCCGCGCGCGCGATCTCCGGCAGAACGGGGTTTTCCGGCCGATAGCGGACCCGGTTCAAGATGTCGCCCTCATGGGGTAGCATTCGCGCCCCGGCCGCTGCCTCGTCAACCAAAAGGTCATTGGAACAGCCATGAAAATCTTTCTCGACACCGCCGATGTGGCGGAAATCCGCGAATATGCAGCCAGCGGCCTTGTGGATGGCGTCACCACCAATCCCTCGCTCGCCGCCAAGACCGGGCGCGACTATTCCGATGTGCTGAAGGAAATCTGCGCCATCGTCCCGGGCTCGGTCAGCGCTGAAGTGCTGTCCACCGAGTTCGACGGCATGATGAAAGAGGGCAAGGCGGTCTCCAAGATCGCCAAGAACATCACCATCAAGGTGCCGCTGACGTGGGACGGGCTGAAAGCCTGCCGCGCGCTGTCCAATGACGGCTTGATGGTCAATGTCACGCTCTGCTTCTCGCCGGTTCAGGCGATGCTGGCGGCCAAAGCCGGTGCGACTTTCATCTCGCCCTTTATCGGGCGGGTGGATGATGTCGGCGAAGACGGCATGGGCCTGATCCGCGATATCCGCGCCATTTATGACAATTACGGTTTCAAGACGGAAATTCTGGCGGCCTCGATCCGCAGCGTCAGCCATGTGCGCGAATGCGCGCTGGCGGGCGCCGATGTCGGCACCATGCCGCCGGAAATCTTCAAGAAGCTGATTTCTCATCCCCTGACGGACAAGGGGCTTGCCGCCTTTATGGCCGACGCCAAGAAGGCGAATGTGACCATCAAGACCTGACCCGGCGATGGGGCGTTCGCCGGACGAATTGCAGAAGCTCTGGCTGTCGTCGCTCAAACATGAAAAGCGCGCCAGTCCGAACACGCTGCGCGCCTATGGCGACGATGTTGGGCGCTTTCTGGCGTTTCAGCGTGGACATCTGGGCGGCGAGGTCAGCGAAAAAGCATTGGCCAAGCTGCGGCCCGCCGATATCCGCGCCTTCATCGCCTCGCGGCGCAGTGAGGGTTTGGGCGCGGGCGGCGTGCAGCGCGCCTTGGCGGCAATTCGTGGCTTCTACAAATTCCTGGCGCGTGAAGGCATTCTGGAGAATGCCGCGCCGCGCGCGGTGCGCACACCGCGCATCAAGCGCGGGCTGCCGCGCCCCCTAAGCGAGACCGACGCCGCGCGCACCATCGAGGAAGCGGGCGAGCATGATGTCGAATGGCTGGGCGCGCGCGATACGGCGCTGCTGACGCTTCTTTACGGCGCGGGTCTGCGCATTTCCGAAGCGCTGTCGCTGAAGCGCGGCGATGTGCCCTTGGCGGAAATGATCACCATTCTGGGCAAGGGGCGCAAAGAGCGGGTGGTGCCGGTGCTGCCTTTGCTGCGCGAAGCCGTGGACGCCTATGCCGCGAAAATCCCGTTCACCGGCGCGCCGTCCGCACCGCTGTTCCTGTCGCGCCGGGGCAAACCGATGAGCGCGCGCGAGGCGCAAAGCCTGATGCAGAAATTGCGCGGGCGGCTGGGCCTGAGCGAGCGCGCCACCCCACATGCGTTGCGCCACTCCTTCGCCACCCACCTGCTTCAGGGGGGAGGCGACCTGCGCAGCATCCAGGAACTGCTCGGCCACGCCTCGCTTTCCACCACCCAGACCTATACCGCGGTGGACATGCGCCAGCTGATGGAGACCTATCAGAACGCCCATCCGCGCGGAAAACCAGCCTGACGGCGCGGCCAGAACCTTGGATTGCCTGGATATTCCGGCCGGGCGTCCCGGCTTTGCGATATTTCTCTTAAGGCGGGCCTGGGAGGTTGCAGTCCCCGGGCGGGATGCGTAGTTTCCGGCCAATCGCGCCCCTGAAAGGCGCGCGGGCCGCCTTAGCTCAGTCGGTAGAGCATCGCATTCGTAATGCGGGGGTCGCGTGTTCGAGTCACGCAGGCGGCACCA
>DASYDX010000162.1:0-9074 GCA_036499345.1 Rhizomicrobium sp. | reverse complement strand
CTCCTCGCGAAGCGCTTGTATTTGATGCGGTGGGGTTGATCCGCATCGATGCCCAGACGCCGCTTCTTATCGGCCTCATAGTCCTGATAATTGCCCTCAAACCATTCGACATGGCTGTCGCCTTCGAACGCCAGCATATGGGTGGCGATGCGATCCAGGAACCAGCGATCATGGCTGATGATCATGGCGCAACCGGCAAAGTCTTCCAGCGCGGATTCCAAAGCACGCAGCGTATCGACATCCAGATCGTTGGTCGGTTCGTCGAGCAGCAACAGATTGGCGCCGGACTTCAGCATCTTGGCCAGATGCACGCGGTTGCGCTCACCGCCCGATAATTGACCGACCTTCTTCTGTTGGTCACCGCCCTTGAAAGCGAAAGCGCCGGTATAGGCGCGACTGTTGATCTTGGTCTTGCCGAATTCGATGATGTCGGTGCCGCCGGAAATCTCTTCCCAGACATTCTTGTTGGGATCGAGCGCATCGCGCGACTGATCGACATAGCCGATCTGAACCGTGGGGCCGACCTTAAGCACACCGCCATCGGGCATTTCCTGACCCGTGAGCATGCGGAACAAGGTGGTCTTGCCCGCGCCATTGGGACCGATGACGCCGACAATGCCACCGGCGGGCAATTTGAAATTCACATTTTCATAGAGAAGGCGATCGCCATACCCCTTGGACAGGTTTTCTGCTTCGATCACCAGATCGCCCAACCGTTCGGCGACAGGGATCATGATCTGGGCGGTGACGGCGCGCTGTTCCTGCGACTTGGCGACCAGCTCTTCATAGGAATTGATACGGGCCTTGGATTTGGCCTGACGCGCCTTGGGCGATTGTTTGATCCATTCGCGCTCGCGCGCAATGGTGCGTTGCTGCGCCGCTTCTTCGCTGGATTCCTGCTTCAGGCGCTTTTCCTGAATCTCCAGGAAGGACGAGTAATTGCCCTCGTGCGGGATGCCCTTGCCGCGATCCAGTTCCAGGATCCAGCTGGTGACATTGTCGAGGAAATAGCGGTCATGGGTGACCAGGATGACGCAGCCCTTATATTCGCGCAGCGTCGCTTCCAGCCATTCGACGGATTCCGCGTCGAGATGGTTGGTCGGTTCGTCGAGCAGCAGAATGTCCGGCGCATCCAACAGCAGACGGCACAACGCGACGCGGCGGCGTTCACCACCCGACAAGGTATCGACCTTGGCATCCGGGTCGGGGCAACGCAGTGCATCCATCGCCTGTTCGACCTGACTGTCGAGATCCCAAAGGCCTTGCGCCTCGATCTCGTCCTGCAACCTGGCCATTTCATCGGCGGTCTCGTCGGTATAGTTCGACGCGATCTCATTGTAGCGATCGACCAGCGCCTGCTTCTTGGCAACGCCTTCCATCACATTGCCGCGCACATCCTTGGCGGGGTCGAGCTGCGGTTCCTGGGAAAGATAGCCCATGCGCACGCCATCGGCGGACCAGGCCTCGCCGGTGAATTCGGTGTCCATCCCCGCCATGATCTTCATCAGGGTGGATTTACCGGCGCCGTTGACGCCCACGATGCCGATCTTGGCGCCGGGATAGAAAGACAACCAAATGTCCTTCAGCACCTGCTTGCCGCCGGGATAGGTCTTGGACAGACCCTTCATCACATAAACGAATTGCGGCCCGGCCATGCTGGGTTTCCTTATGGGGCGAGAGGATCTGGGGCTTTTAGCGAAGGCAGGCCGCCATCGCAACGCGTCCCGGGCGCGAAGCTAAAACTTGATCTTGGCGCGGCTGAGAAGCGAAACCGAGGTCGCGCCGGTCTGGCCTTGATAGTTCATCTGATAAGAGGCGTTGGCCTGAAGCGCCAAGGCGCCATCCAGGAAGCTGGTGATATAGCCAAGCTGAAGATCGGTTTCCTGGGTCTGGCTGGGGAACCGGTCATTGGCGATGAACAAAGGCGCCAGATCGTTGGAAGCCGATACCGCATTGAAGCCATTGCTCGGCAAGCCCAGCGCGGGACGCGAGAGCGACACGCCCAACGCGTCTTCCCCGAACAGGCCATGCTTGGCGATGGCGATGGAATAGGAGCGTGTATCGATCGACGATGCCTGACTGCGCTGATCGAGTTGACTGAGGCCCTGGCCGTAAGCGGCGGTCGTCACCCAGCCATTGCCCAGTTTCAGGCGCGCCATCATTTCCAGCGCATCGGTATCGACACGGCGACCCGCTCCCAGATTGGCGACCGGATCGGCAATCCGCTGGGTGTTGTGAAGCGCGCTGACGCCAAGATCGGCCCAGCTTGCGATGTCCCAGGTCGCGCCCGCGAGCAGGGACTGCGAATAACCATTGTCATAGGCCAAGGGGAGCCCGGTCGCGGTCGGCAGCAGGCCCAGGCGATCGGCGCGGTCGCTCCAGTCCGTCGCGCCAAGCCGCAGATGCACATCCGATGACGGCATATAGGTTGCGCCGGCATAATGGCCGCCGCTCGCCAGACCCATAAATCCGCTTTGCGAAATCAGCGGCGATTGCACACCGTCATAATTGCCGAAGCGCTGAGTCAGATCGACGTCGTAGCCTGTATCCACCGCCAGATGCGCACTGAGCGCAACGCTGGCAACAAAGCCGCTGGGCAAAGCAGCCGTACCGAAACTGGTTTGAAGTGTCAGCGGATCGCCCGCCAAGGTGTCCTGACCGATACGCGAGGCCGGACCACGCAGGGCGGCTTCGGGAAGCGCGGCAGCCGACGACGGCGCAATATTTCCGGTGGCGCCGAAAGCTGTGAGGCTGGGCGGCAGACGCAACTCCGCCGCACCGGCCTGGCCCATAAGGGCAACAAGACCGGCCGCAACAAGTGCAGCCTGGAGTAAGCGCTTCATACCAGTCCTAACCGGAAAATCCGGCCCCGGCCGTAAAGTACCAGAGGACGGGTAACATTCTCAAGAAAATGGCGCTGTTTTCCTGGTGTTTTTGAGTAACAGCAGCAGCTTTCCCGGCATAAAAGTGAAGAAAAATGCGCAATAAAATTACTTTTCACACCAATATCATGTAATTAAGCGCGCCTGCTCAAGAGGCCAGGAACAGACAGGCGCTTTTCCAACCCCGCAAAACCCCGCTGGCCGTGTTGCCGAAAAAAAGCTCCTCGCCGGGCCTGGGGCTCACCCCCATCACCAGCAGATCATAGCCACTGCCATTCTCGCGCAAGATGGCGTCGGCTGCGGCGCCTCGCTTGGAAATGCGAGTGATCAGGCGTGCACCATAGCGTTCGGCCAGATCCGTCATGTCCTTGAGCACGCCTTCCTCCCGCAAGCGGGTGCGGGACCGCCCATCGGTCTGGGAGACATAGAGCGCACTCACCCGCGCACCCGTGGCGCGCGCCAGCACGAAACTCACTTCGGCGGCGCGGCGCGATGCTGGCGAGCCATTGACCGGGAGCAGAATGCGGCTGCGCGCTGTCAAAGACGCGGTGCTGCCGCCGCCGGACAAGATCGCGAGCGGCCCATCGAAGCCCGCGGCCAGTTCGGTGATTTCGGGGAAGAAATTGCCGTCATCATCATGCACCGCTTCCATGCCGATGAAGAGCAGATCATAGCCCTTGCGCGCCTCGTCCCGCACCACATCGGACGCCTTGTCGACGGGCAACCGGGTGGTGAGATGGACCTTGTCGGGATTGGGCTCGGCCTCATCCTTGATGACTTTGGCGGCGCTGGCCTTGGCGCCGGTTTTGACCTCCTTGACCACGGGATCGATGGCCTGTTCGGCGGCACTTTCACCGACCGACACTGCGCCGCTCATGTCCTTGCGTTCGGTGTCCTTGTCGCCGGAGCGGCCCGCCAGTTCGTGCTTCTGTTGTTTGTCCTCTTCCTTCGCGCGCTGGCCATCCGCTGCCGCAGATGGCTTTTCCCGCAAATCGGAATCCAATTTCAGAATGGTGACGGGCATGCCATGACCGCCCGCTAACAGCCCTGCCAATCGTGCCGCCATTCGCCCGGCTGCGCTGGTATCAACCGCCAAAAGCAGGCGCTCCAGATTGGGGACAAAGCCGCGTTCGTCCAGCCGCTCGCGTTCGATGCGTTTTCTTTCGCTCTCATCCATCGGCAGCTTGGCGAGCGCAGAGCGCAACATCGGCGGCATCGCCATGGTGGTCAGCATCGCCATGGTGACGATCATGGTGTAGAGATTTTGCGTCAGCGCCCCCATCGAAAGACCGATGGACGCCACGATCACTTCGGTGGAACCCCGCGCATTCATGGCGCAGCCCAGCGCCACGCCTTCGCGCCATTTCAAGCCGCCGACCATGCTGCCGGCAAAAGCGCCTGCGAATTTCCCGATGGACGCGATCACGACCAAACCCACCGTCAGAAACAGGATAGTCTGGTTGCCGAGAATGGTCAGATCGGCGGCCAGGCCCGACATGCCGAAGAAAATAGGCATGAAGAAAGCCGAAATCATGCCGCGCAATTGCTGCTGGATATGGTCGGTCAGGATCGGCGACTGGCCGATCAGAACACCCGCCATGAATGCGCCCAGCACCGTGCGCACGCCCAGCAAATGCGTGATCAGCGCCATCACGCTCATGATCACAATGATGACCGTGATCACGGGAAAATCGCTGCGGAACGTGTCGTTAGCCCAGCGGATAGCGGTGAAGACCAGCCAGCGTCCCGCCGTGAAGCAGAATGCCAGGAACAGCAGCACGCCACCCGCGGTTTTCACCACACCCCAGGCATTCACACCGCCCGCCCCGGCGATGCCGAAGGTGACGGCGATAATCACCCATCCCACCGTGTCTTCCAGAATGGCAGTCGAGACGATCACTTGTCCCAGATTGCGGCGCATGAAATTCATCTCGCGCACCACCATCGCCACGATCTTGATGGACGAAATCGAAAGCGCGGTGCCGAGAAAGAGTGCGGGCACCAGCCGCCCGCCCGGCATGTCGGGCATCAGGGATTCCGGCAGCAACTGACCCAGCATGAAGCCGCAGGCAAAAGGCACCGCGATCCCGAAAAGCGAAACCGAGACCGCCGCGCCCTTCATCTTGCCCACCAGCTTCACATCGGTCTCCATGCCGGTGAGCAGAAGAAGAAAGAGAATGCCGACCTGGGACAGCCCGTCGATCATGCTTTTCTGCGCGGGATCGGACGGAAAGATGAAATGCTGTGCGGCAGGCCAGATCGCGCCGAACAGCGACGGGCCCAGCACCAAGCCCGCCAGCAGATTGCCCATCAGGGCCGGCTGACCCAGCCGCTGCATGACTTCGCCCAGAAGGCGGCCGACCAACAGCAGCAGGACGATTTCGGCGACCAATATCGCTTCGGCCTTGCCGCTGCCTGACGCACCATTGCCTGCGACACCACTATGGGTGCCGCCACCCGCCGCGGCGATTGCATGGCCGGATGCCGGATCGGCGGCCCAGCCATGGGAAACGCCAAGCACCCCGCAGAGCAAAATGAGAAACAGGACGCAAAACCGCGTCAGCGGGGTGTTTAAAAATCGCATCATCAAAATAGCTGCCAGAATGGGCGGAGGACCCCGCCCTTCCCTAACGCGCCGGGGACCGGGACGTTGCCTTGCGGCGTTGCAACAAGATGGGCCGCATGACACGTTCGGCGTGCGGAAACGGACAGATGACAATGTTGCGACAGGGCCTGATCGGCGCGCTGCTTTTGTTGACAGCGACGATGGCGGGCGCGGCCGACAAGGCGCCCGCGCCCAACCTGGGACAGATCGTCTCTTTTCCCGGCGGAGTCGCCGCGCATCGCGATCTGGTCTATGCGCAGATCGAGGGCTTTCGCCCCCTGACGCTCGATCTCTATCAACCGCCTATCAAACCGAAACAGACACCCAGGCCCGCAATCGTGTTCGTGCATGGCGGCGGCTGGGTAAGCGGCGATGCGCGCCATCTCGACGGCTTCGATGATCTTCCGGGCCTGCTCGCAGGTTTGGCCGCCAAAAATTATGTGGTGGCGAGCGTGAATTACCGCCTCGCCAGCGAAGCACATTTTCCCGGCCCGGTTCAGGACGTGAAAGCGGCGATCCGCTGGCTGCGCAGCCATGCCGCCGACTATAATATCGACACCACGCGCGTGATGATCTGGGGCGCGGAAGCCGGAGGGCAGATCGCGGCGCTGGTGGGGACCAGTTGCGGCGTCGCCCCGTTGGAGCCCGCCGCCGACGCACAATCGAAAGTCACATTGGTATCCGACTGTGTTCAGGGCGTGATCGACTGGTATGGGCCGATGGACCTTGCCAGCTGGACTCCCGAAAATTCTGCGAGCGGCACCACCAGGCTGGGCGCGCATTTGGGGTGCGAAGCAGCGGATTGCGCCCCCGGCATCGTGCGCGCAGCCAGCCCCATCTCGTATATCAGCGCCCTCACCCCGCCATTTCTGATCCAGCATGGCTCGGCCGATACCCGCGTGCCGCCCGATCAATCACAGGCCTTGAACACCGCGCTTCAATCCCAGCATGTGCCATCGGAAATTCTGGTCTATCCCGGCCTGGGTGCGGATTTCACCCGCGACGGCAACCCCGACGCGGACGCGCGTACCAAAGCGCTCTCCGACGTGGAAGCCTTCATCACGCGCACTTTTCCGGTCGCGGAGGTGCAAGCCGCCAAACCGAAATCCAAACCGGCCGCCAAAGCCAAGCCATCGCGCGCGACGGGGAAGAACCGCAAATGAGCGATATCGACAAAGGCGATTTCGACTGGACCGATCCTTTCGGGCTGGAGCAAAGCCTCACCGACGAAGAACGCATGGTGGTAAAATCGGCGCGCGACTATGCCACCGCGCGCCTCGCACCCCGGATTCGCGACGCCTTCCGCAACGAAGAATTCGATCCTGCCATCCTGCGTGAAATGGGCGCGATGGGTTTTCTGGGTATGACCTTGCCTGAGGAATTTGGCGGTGGTGAACTTTCCTACACCGCGTACGGCCTGGTGGCGCGCGAGATGGAGCGGATCGATTCCGGCTACCGCTCTGCGATGAGCGTGCAAAGCTCGCTGGTGATGCATCCCATTCATGCGTTCGGCAGCGAAGCGCAGAAGAGAAAATATCTTCCCAAACTTTCGAGCGGCGAAATGATCGGCTGTTTCGGCCTAACCGAGCCCGATCACGGCTCCGATCCCAGCGGGATGGTCACGCGCGCGCAAAAAGATGGCGCAGGCTTTCGCCTCAACGGCGCGAAAATGTGGATCACCAATTCGCCCATCGCCGACATTGCGCTGGTCTGGGCCAAGCTCGACGGAAAAATTCACGGCTTTCTGGTCGATCGCGACACCAAGGGATTTTCAACCCCGCGCATCGACGGAAAATTCTCGCTGCGCGCCAGCGCCACCGGCGAAATCGTGCTGCAGGATGTCTTCGTGCCAGAGGACGCGCTGTTGCCGGGTGCACAGGGGCTTGGCGGCCCCTTCTCCTGCCTCAACCGCGCGCGTTTCGGCATCGCCTGGGGCGCGATGGGCGCGGCGGAAGCCTGCTGGCACGCGGCGCGCGATTACACGCTGGAGCGCAAGCAATTCGGCCGACCCCTGGCTGCCAATCAATTGATCCAGAAAAAACTCGCGGACATGCAGACGGAGATCGCGCTGGGCCTGAACGGCGCGCTGCGACTGGGGCGGATGATCGAGGAAGGCACCGCCTCTCCGCCGCTGATCTCGCTGATGAAGCGCAACAATTGCGGTAAGGCGCTGACCATCGCGCGCGAAGCCCGCGACATGCTGGGCGCCAATGGCGTGTCCGACGCCTATCCCGTGATCCGGCACATGCTCAACCTTGAAGCCGTTAATACTTACGAAGGCACCCACGACGTGCACGCCCTGATCCTGGGCCGGGCGCAAACGGGGCTGCAAGCGTTCCAGCAGGAGAAGCCATGACCGCCGTCAATCCCGTGACCGATCTGACCCAGGATGGCGAGATCGCCGTCATCACGCTCAATTCCCCGCCGGTCAATGCGCTGTCGGAAATCATGCGCGAAGGTTTGATCGCGGCGCTGCACCAGGCCGAGGCGAATGACGCGATCAAAGCGACACTTCTGATCTGTGCGGGACGCACCTTCATTGCCGGTGCCGATATTTCCGAATTCGATAAGAAACAGACCGGCGCGTCCTTGCGCGACGTGCAGAACGCGATGGATGCGGCCAAGAAGCCAATCGTGGTGGCGATCCACGGCACTGCGCTGGGCGGCGGGTTGGAGACCGCGATGTGCGGCCATTATCGCGTCGCGGTGCCCTCCGCCAAACTGGGCCAACCGGAAGTAGCCCTCGGCATCGTGCCAGGCGCGGGCGGCACCCAGCGTCTGCCGCGCCTGATCGGCGTCGAGAAGGCCTTGCAGATGGTCACCGACGGTAAATCGATTTCCGCCGAGGACGGCCTGGCACTCGGGCTGCTGGATGCGTTGATGCCCGAAAAGGAGTTGCAGTCGGGCGCGCTCGCCTTCCTCCGTCAACTGTTGGCGGCAGGCAAAGGCATACGCCGCACCCGCGACCGTAACGAAAAAGTCACCGGCATTGCGCCGCAGCTCTTCGCGGATTTCCGCGCCAGCCACAATTTTCGCGGCTTCGAGGCGCCGGGCAAAGCCATAGACTGTGTGGAAGCCGCCGCCACCATGCCGTTCGATCAGGGCTTGGAATTCGAGGCGGAGGTCTTTCTCGCCTGCATGAATTCGCTGCAAAGCAAAGCGCAGCGCTATGCCTTTTTCGCCGAACGCAAGGCATCCAAAATTCCCGGGCTTGCCGACGACACCCCGATCTTGCCGATCACAAAAGTGGGTGTGGTCGGCGCAGGCCTGATGGGTGGTGGCATCGCCACCGTGTTTGCCAATGCCGGACTTCCCGTCACCATCGTGGAGGCCGACGCCGCGGCGCTGGCAAAGGGCCTGGGCGCGATCCAGAGCAGTTTTGAAAGCAGCGTCAAACGCGGGCGTTTGTCGGAAGCCGATGCGCGCACGCGGTTTGGGCGCATCACCGGCACCTTGAAGCTGGAAGACCTGGCCCGGTGCGATCTGATCGTCGAAGCGGTGTTCGAGAATATGGCAGTGAAGAAGGACATCTTCGCGCGCCTGGACAAGATCGCGGGGCCAAACACCATCCTGGCCAGCAACACATC
>DASYDX010000161.1:0-5130 GCA_036499345.1 Rhizomicrobium sp. | reverse complement strand
TCGTTGAGATGGCTGATCAGGGTGTGGATGTTGCCGTTATTCTGGCCCAGGAACGCGGTGAACTGATCGCGTTCTTCCAGTGCCAGCCAGATACCCGCCACGGAGAAATCCACCACCACCGGCTTGCCGCTGTCGGTGCGGACGCGGAAATCGACTTCCAACGGTTGCTGTCCCGACTTGTCGCTGGGATCGATCAGCTGCGTGGCGACGATGAAATCGTCGCTGGAACGTTGCTGGCTGCCCGTCACCTTCAGCGACTGGCCTGCATATTTGGCGAAATAGGATTGATAGACCGCTACGGCGTAGTTCTGGAACGCGCTTTCGAAGGCGGCGACATCGCCCGGGCTGGCCGAACGGCGATATTGACCCAAGGTGAAGTTCGCAATGCGCTTCATGTCGGTGAGGCCCATCAGGAAGCCTTCGAACTGGCTGCGGCGCTGATCGGCCGAGAGCTGCTTGTTGTTCAGGATGTCGAGGCCGCGATGGATATTCTGCTGAACGAAATCCTCAGCCGGGCTGGCGGCGAAAGCGGGGGCAGCGAACAGGCCCGCCGAAAGGCTCAATAAGGCGGCCAGAAAGGTGCGGCGCAGGATCGGTTGAAGGCGCATCGTGATTCCGTTCTTTCGGGAGACGCTAGAGTTGCGTTTGCGTGTGGCAAGTTCAAGGCGATTTTACAGCGTTTCACATCGTGAAACCTTAGAAATCCGGGAGATCGTCCGCTTTTTGCGGATGTCCGTTTCGGATCGCGTTCTCGCGCAACTGGCGATACAGGCTGCGCAGGCTGGCATAATAGTCCACAGAACTGCGCTGGATGCCCTGGACCGTGGTGTAAGTCTGCGCTCTCAGGTCCAGGATCGTGAAGTATTTCTGTCCCGCGAACCACCACAGATGCTGCTTGTAATGGATGTAGTTGGTGGGATCGAGGGCGACATCGGCGCCCAGGCCGAATGCATCGCGCGGATTGGAGGGCCCGAAAAAGGGCAGCATTAGATAAGGACCTTCGTCCACGCCCCAGGTCCCCAGAGTCTGGCCGAAATCCTCGCCATGGTCGGGAATCTTCATCTTGCTGGCGGGGTCGAGAAAGCCGCCGAAACCGATGGTGGAATTGACCAGAAAACGCGCCACGGTCTGGCCGCCACGCTTCATCTCGCCTTGCAGCATGTCGTTGACGAAGGTGGTGGGGAGGGAGAGGTTTTCCAGGAAATGATGGACGGACCGACGGCCGCCTTCCGGCACCAATACAAAGTAAAGTGCGACAGTGGGAATGACGAAATAGCGGTCGATCTGACCGTTGAATTTGAGGGTCTCGCGGTTGGTCGGCTCATAGGGATCGTTGTTGGCGATCATTTCCGGCGTCGGCGGCATCGAGGCGCAAGCCGTCGCCGCGAAACCGCAAAACACCATCGCCAGCGCCTGCAACACGCGCATTGCCGTAATGCCCCTTGCCCTTAAAAAGGGGAGGTTTTCAGGGTTTTTGTCCGGCCTGTCCAGACCATAAAGGCCCGAAAAGGGCTTGTAATCTGTTCCACCTCAAGCATATAAAGATATGTTTATATGTTGTAGGAAGTGGCGATGGATAGGCTGGTGGCCATGTTGCGTGCGGCGGGGGATCCTACCCGTCTGCGCCTGCTGCTGCTGCTCCGTCAGGCGGAACTCACGGTCAGCGAATTGATTGAGATTGTGGGGCAGTCCCAGCCCCGGGTTTCCCGCCATCTCAAATTGCTGGGCGAAGCTGGGCTTTTGGAGCGTTTCAAGGAAGGAAGCTGGGTCTTTTATCGTGCCGCCGACCGGGGCAAAGGCGCGGAATTGGGCGCGACCTTGGCGGCCCTGGCCGATCCCGGCTTGGTTCAGGCCGACATGGCCCGGCTGATGCTGGTGCGTCAGGCCCGCGCCGCCGAGGCGGCCGCCTATTTCAAGGCCAATGCCCCGGAATGGGAGCGTATCCGCGCACTTCATGCGCCCGAGAAAGATGTCGAGGCCGCCATCTTGCGCCGTATGACGCAACGGCCGATCCAAAATCTCCTGGATGCCGGCACCGGCACCGGGCGGATGCTGGAATTGCTCGCCCCCTATGCGCAACGCGCCGTGGGCGTCGATGTCAGCCCGGAAATGCTGGCGATTGCCCGCGACCGGTTGCTGCGCGGCGACGTCAAGAACGCACAGGTCCGGCTGGCCGACACTTATAGACTCCCGTTCAACGGTGACCGCGATGCCTTCGATGCGGTTCTGTTCCATCAGGTTCTGCATTATCTCGACGATCCGGGCGCTGCCGTCGCGGAAGCCGCGCGCGTCATGGCGCCGGGCGCCCGCATCCTGATCGCAGATTTCGCGCCGCATACGCTGGAATTCCTCCGCGAAGACTATGCCCATCGCCGGTTGGGCTTTTCCGACCGCGAAGTGGAAGGCTGGTTCTCCGCTGCGGGATTGAAATCGGGCGACAGCGAAACCATCGCGCCGCAATCCGCGACCGCCGACAAATTGACCGTCAAGCTCTGGTTCGCCACCGCCAAAAGTGCGCCCAGAATCAAAGAGGCCGCATGAGTCTGAAGGATTTGATTGGTAATGGAGGCCCGATTTCGGTGTCCTTCGAATTCTCCCCGCCCAAGACGGCGGAGGCGGAAGCGTCGCTTTGGTCCGCGATCAAGCGGTTGGAGCCGTTGCAGCCGTCCTTTGTCTCGGTGACCTATGGCGCTGGCGGTTCGACGCGCGAGCGCACCCATGCCACCGTCAAGCGCATCGTGGAAGAGACCTCGCTCAAGCCTGCCGCGCATCTGACCTGCGTCGGCGCGTCCAAGGCCGAGATCGACGAGATTGTCCGCGCTTATTGGGATGCGGGCATTCGTCATATCGTGGCGCTGCGCGGCGACATGCCGGGGATGGATGGTCCTTACCAGCCCCACCCCGACGGTTATCGCACCACGCCGGAATTGATCGAAGGTATCCGCCGCATCGCGCCGTTCGAGATCAGCGTTTCTTTCTATCCCGAGCGTCATCCGGATTCGCCCCATCATGCCCATGATGTGGAATTGCTGAAGGCAAAAGTGGGGGCGGGTGCAACCCGTGCGCTGGGGCAATTCGCCTTCGACAATGAAGCCACGGCGCGCTTTCGCGACGATGCCGCCAAGGCCGGAATTGAAATCCCCATCGTGCCCGGCATTATGCCGACCACGGCCTTTCGCGGTGTCGAACGCATGGCGGCGCGTTGCGGCGCTTCGATCCCTGGCTGGCTGTCGCGGGCCTATGACGGGCTCGATGACGATGTCGAAAGCCGGCGCATCGTTTCGGCTGCCGTGCTGACCGATCAGGTGCAGCAATTGCACAAGCTCGGCTTCGACCAGTTTCATTTCTATACGCTCAACCAGGCCAATCTCAGCTATGCGGCGTCGCGCTTGCTGGGTCTTCGGCCAAAGGAACTGTCATGAGTTTCGACCGCAATGCCCGCCTGGATTGGATGAAGCAGGAAGCTCGTGAGCGGCTGCTGCTGTTGGACGGCTCCTGGGGCGTGATGATCCAGGGTTACAAGTTGGGCGAGGACGATTTCCGCGGTGCGCGTTTCGGCAACCATCCCAGCGAACTTAAGGGCAACAACGATCTTCTGACGCTGACCAAGCCGGAAATCATTCGTGAGATCGGTCGCCAATATCTGGAGGCCGGTGCCGATTTCATCGAAACCAACACCTTCAATTCCAATTTCACCAGCCAGGAAGATTACGGCCTGGGCCATCTGGTGGGCGAGTTGAACGAAGCCGGTGCCAGGCTGGCGCGCGAATTGTGCGATCAATATGCCACCAGCAGCAGACCGCGCCTGGTGGCGGGCGTGCTCGGCCCGGCCAACCGCACGGCCACGATCTCTCCGGACGTGAACGATCCCGCCTTCCGCAACATCACCTTCGATCAATTGCGGGCGACCTATCGCGACGGCACGCGAGGCCTGATCGCGGGCGGTTCCGATGTGCTGATGATCGAAACGGTGTTCGACACGCTGAACTGCAAAGCCGCGATCTTTGCCATCGAAGAAGTCTTTGCCGAGATGGGCGTTCGCCTGCCGGTCTGGATTTCCGGCACCATCACGGATCTGTCGGGCCGCACCCTGACCGGCCAGACGCCGGAAGCCTTCTGGCATTCGGTGCGCCACGCCAATCCTTTTGCCATCGGGCTGAACTGCGCTTTGGGCGCCAAGGAGCTGCGCCCCTATATCGCCGATCTGTCGAATGCGGCGGACACTTTGGTGAGCGCGCATCCCAATGCCGGCCTGCCCAACGAATTTGGCGGCTATGATGAGACGCCGGAAACCATGGCGGAGATGATGGGCGAGTTCGCGCGCTCCGGTCTGGTCAATATCATCGGCGGCTGCTGCGGCACCAAGCCGGAACATATCAAGGCGTTCGGCGAGGCGATCAAAGGCGTCAAGCCGCGCGTCATCCCAGAAAAGCCCCGCTATATGCGCTTGTCTGGTTTGGAGCCTTTCACGCTCACCCCCGACCTCAACTTCATCAATGTCGGCGAGCGCACCAACATCACCGGCTCGGCCAAGTTCCGCAAGCTGATTGCCGCCAATGATTACGAAGCGGCGCTGGAAGTCGCGCGCAGCCAGGTCGAAAATGGCGCCCAGATCATCGATATCAATATGGACGAAGGCTTGATCGATTCCGAAGCGGCGATGACTCGCTTCGTCAATCTGATCGCGGGCGAGCCCGACATCGCCAAGGTGCCGCTGATGATCGACAGCTCCAAGTGGAGCGTGATCGAGGCGGGGCTGAAATGCTGTCAGGGCAAGGCCATCGTCAATTCCATCTCCCTTAAGGAAGGCGAAGAGCCGTTCCTGGAACATGCGCGTGAAATTCTGCGCTTCGGCGCCGCCGTGGTGGTTATGGCGTTCGACGAGGTCGGCCAGGCCGATACCAAGGAACGCAAGATCGAAATCTGCAAGCGCGCCTACGATATTCTGGTCAACAAGGTCGGCTTCCCGCCCGAAGACATCATCTTCGATCCCAATATCTTCGCCGTCGCCACGGGTCTGGAAGAGCATAACGAGTATGGCAAAGCGTTCGTCGAGGCGGCGGAGATTATTCGCCGCCAGAATCCGCATGCCCATATCTCGGGCGGCGTCTCCAATTTTTCGTTCTCGTT
>DASYDX010000160.1:0-10073 GCA_036499345.1 Rhizomicrobium sp. | reverse complement strand
CTTGCCGGTCTCGTCCATGGCAAAACCGATGCCGTCATCGGCGATGGACAGCTTCAGCTTGCCTTCGCCATCGGGCCGGAGCGCGACCCGGATCACGCCCTGCGTCTGGCGCGGGAAAGCGTGCTTGAAGATGTTGGTGAGTGCTTCGACGGTAAACAGTGCCAACGCCACTGCGATACCGCTGGCCACCACCATATGCGGCACATCGACTTCGACGCGGACATGCTCAATGTCGCCCATGCCCTCGGCGATCTGACGGGACAATTCGTCCAGAAGCTGCTTCAGGTCGAGCGTGGATTGGTCTTCCAGCTCATTGAGGATGCGATGGACCAGCGCCAGCGCGTTGATGCGCATCTGGGCCTGCATCAAGGCTTCGCGCGCATGCGGGTCCTTGACCTGATTGGCCTGGATCGAAAGCAGGCTCATCACGATCTGCAGATTGTTCTTCACCCGGTGATGGATTTCGCGGATCAGCGTGGTTTTGAGATTGACGGATTCGCGCAGGCGGCGATCGCGATCCTGAATGCCGCCCGCCATCTCGCTCATCGCTTCGCCCAATTGCTTGAACTCGGTGGGCGCGTCCGCCAGATCGGGGCGAATGGTGTAATGGCCGCTGCGATAGGCGATGGCGATGCGGCGCAGATAGAAAATCCATTGCGTCACCTGACGGTCGGTGGCGAACCAGATCGCGATCCAGGCGAACAGGATCATCGCAATCGGCAGCAGAAAATCGATACCGACATGGACATAGGTCTGACCGAACAGCCGCTGTTCCTGCTCGGCGAAAGCGACGAAAATCGAATTGCCCATCAGCGCGACATTGCCGAAGCGCCAGGCCCGCCCGGACTGATAGGCGTCGAGCGACATGCCATCGGGGAAACCGGCTTTCATCGCGGCCTTGGCGATTTCCGGCGCAACCGTCTGATCGTTGGTGGCGAGAATGGCGCCGTTGCGATCATAGATCACCGCCACGGCACCCTTGGGCAAGGGATGGGCGCGCAGCAGATAATCGAACCATTGCACGTCCAATGTGATCGCCAGACTGCCATCGAAGCTGCCATCGGCTTTGAGAAGCGGAAGCTGGGTGCCGACCACGGGCCGCCCGGAGGCCTGACTGATGGTGCGCGTTCCCACCACCACGCCCTTGGCGGTCTTCACACGCGCGAAAACCGGAAGATTGGCGATGTTGATGCCCTTGGCGAGCGGCACCGCCGAACAGACAAAGGTGCCTTTGGCATCGATGCGGCTGAGATTGGTGAAATAACTCACCCCGATCATCGCGTCGGCCAGGATGCCGTCGCAATTGCCGCTCATGTCGCGGACATCCTGCAACGATCCCATGGCGCGCAGAATCTGCTCGCCCGCATTCAGCACTTCCTGCTGATTGGCGGAGGTGGCGCGTGCGGATTGGATCAGCTGGGCGCGCACATCTTCGGTGTCGCGCTTCACCCGCTCGACACCCTGGAAGATGCTGACAGCCACCACCGGCAAAAGCGCGATGGTGATGATCAAAAGCAGGCGCCGCCTGAGCGTCCAACCGGGGTCGGACGCCATCAGGGGCGTATTGTCCTGCAGACTATTTGGGGCGGCGTTTTCCACCGGGTTCCCCAGTCTCGGGCGGGGCAAGCCGGTCCAACTGCGCCATGATCTCACGGGCGGCGTCTCCTTCGGCGGGCCGCGCTACGCCTTCCAGCGTATCATCGCCGTCGAGGATTTCCATCAGCGCTTTGCGCGCGCGTGCAACCCGGCTTTTGACCGTGCCGACCGCGCATTTGCAGATCGCCGCCGCATCCTCATAGGAAAAGCCGCCAGCGCCGACCAGGATCAGCGCTTCACGCTGCTCGTCGGACAGGCAACGCAAAGCCCGCGCTGTGTCGGACAGTTGCGCGGAGAAGACCTGATCCTCACCGCCGCCGGGAATCCGTTCGGCCGCATCCTGGTCCCAGGGCGCCTGCCGCCAGGCGCGGCGGCGGTCCGAATAGAATTGGTTGCGTAGAATGGTGAAGAGCCAGGCTTTGAGATTGGTGCCGGGAATAAAGGAGGCGCGGCTCTGCCAGGCCTTGACCAAGGTTTCCTGCGCCAGATCGTCCGCACCTTCCTGACTGCCGGTGAGCGAACGCGCAAAGGCGCGCAAAAAAGGAATCAGAGCCAACAGCTCGGTTTTGAAATCGCCATCGCCACTGTCTTTGTGGCCGGCTTCAACATGCTGATGCGCGGGCGCTGCCATCACGACACCTTCTTGCCCGTGCGGGCATCCTCGGCATCATCGATCTTGCGCAGCAAATCCAGGAAATCGTCCGGAACAGGCTCCTGAGCCACATCGTCATACATCCGGCGGAGCTCACGCCCGATCGCCCGCTGGCGCGCACGGATGGCCCGGGTTTTCTCGTTCGGCTTTTCCTCGTTCGACACGGTGTTATCCCATTGCATCTTAGGATGAGCACTCCAAAAGGCGTTACCCCCGCCAGCTTTCATGCCCCATGGGTCCAGAACGCCCCCTGGCTGGAAAGGTTCCGGAAGGTGAGGGAACTTTTTGGGCTGGCGTGAATTTCCAATTGGCGCTTTATCCTAACGCCGAAGGAGCCTTCCTCATGAGTATGACGCAAACCCTTGCGCCACATCTGCCGTATCTGCGCCGCTATGCCCGGGCGCTGACAGGTGGTCAGGCTTCCGGTGACGCCCATGTCCGCGCGGCGTTGCAGGCCCTTTTGGAGGGCGAGGAAAGCATGCCCGAAGGCGTGCCCCCCCGGGTCGGCCTGTACCGGCTTTTCCATGCCATTTGGCAGTCGGGCGCCGAACATTACGATGATGTTGATGCCGGTAACGGCCCTGAGAGCCGGTTGAAAGCTCTCTCCGCCTCCAAGCGGGCCGCCCTGCTTTTGACCGCCGTGGAAGCCTTCAGCCCTGAAGAAACCGCCTTCATCATCGATGAAAGCCCCGAAGAGGTGGAAGCCGCCATTCTGGATGCCCAGAAGACCATCGACGGTCAATTGGCCAGCAAGGTCCTGATCATCGAGGACGAGCCGATTATCGCCATGGACCTGGAAAATCTTGTCACAGAGCTGGGCCATAAGGTGGTCGCCATCGCCGCGACCCGCGACGAAGCGGTCGCCAAGGCCAAGTCGGAACGTCCCGGCCTGGTGCTGGCCGACATCAATCTGGGCGAAGGCGGATCGGGCATCGATGCGGTCAACGAGATCTTGTCTTCCTTCGACATTCCCGTGATTTTCATCACCGCCTATCCCGAAAAACTTCTGACCGGCGAACGACCCGAGCCGACCTACTTGATCGCCAAGCCCTTTTTGCCCGAAACGGTGCAGGCCACCGTGGGCCAGGCACTGTTTTTCCATCCCGTCGCGAAACAAGCGGCCTGAAAATCGATTATCATCTGTGAATAGCTGGAGAATTTGACATGGCTGCCAAGAAAAAGACCGCCGTCGGCATCGAAACGCGCATGACCCAATTGCGCCGCGACTTCGAAGCCCTTCAAGACGATATCAAAGGCCTGGCGGGGGATGTCAGCGTGGCCGCGTCGGAGCGCGCCCAGCTCGCCATGCGTTCGGCCGAGGATGTCGCCGACCGCGCCATGCGGCTGGCCGAGGAAGCCGCCCGCGAAGCCAAAGTGATGGCGGGCGAATTCCGTGACGATGCCGAGGAATGGGCGGAAGAACATGCCGAAGATCTGCGCGCCCAGGTGCGCGAACAGCCTCTGACATCGCTTCTGATTGCTGGCGGCATCGGGGCCTTCCTCGGCGCGATATTTCTTCGGCGCTAAGTTGGTCGCGGTTCCGGACGGAAAACCGGAAACCACTTTTCCTGGAACCGCTCCTCATTCCCCTCGAGCAGCCGCTGGCGTAAACTGGCGGCTGTTACAGGGTTCAATTAAGCCTTTGGGGGATTCATGTTCGCGCGCCTGAGCGCAAAAGCCGTTCTGCTGGCGGCCGGTGTCGCGCTGGTCTTTTTCGGCGTGGGCCTGATCGGCTTGGGCATCGCTGCCGCTTTGGCGCCGTTCGTTGGCGTGGCCTGGGGCAACGCCATCACGGGCGCCATCTTCCTGCTGCCGCCGCTGATCTGGGCCATCGCCATCATCAGCATCCGCCCGCCGCGCCGCGAAACCAGTGCGGGCTCCAGTCAGATCATGGCGGCAATCATGGCCGCGGTCGCCAAAGAGACGCCCTGGATCACCGTGGTCGGCGCGGGCCTGGCGGGCGCCGCCAATATGTTTCTCAACCGCAACAAACCGCGCAAATAGACCAACCGCTATTTCCGGGACGGGAACCGGGAACCTCAGGCAGGCGTTCTCTGGAACGAATTGCTTGAGGAGTTCCGCATGCTGGGTTGGGCCCTAACCTTTCTCATTCTCGCGCTGGTTGCTGGCTATATGGGCTTTTTCGGCTTGGCCGGCCTGGCGGCGACAATTGCCAAGGTCCTGCTGATCGTTTTCGTCGTCCTGTTGATCGTAAGCGCCTTTTCCGGAGCGCTGCGCGGCAGGCCACCCGTTTAGGGCCGGGAGGAAGACACGATGCGAATTCCCGCCCGTATCGCCGAACGCCCCATCGAAACGGCCATCGCCAGCCTGTTGTTGTTGGGATTGTTGTTGGGGTCCGCGGACTTCACGTCCACCACGGCACCACCCGGCACGCCATCTGCCGCGATGGCGCAAAAACTTTGAAAAAATAAACGGAAGCCCGGAACGAATTTCCGGGCTTTCTGTTTTCTAAACCGAGCGGACGTCCGTTCCGGAACGCCCCCAGCCCCTTCGACAGCCCGCCTCGGGTGTCCGCTCACTTCTCCCCGCATCGGAAAATCGTTTCGCTTCAAGGCGCTTTTGCTTGAAGGGCGCGCAGCGGCGCATCCAGCAGCAGGACGTCATAGCGGGCAATGACGCGGCCATCCCGTGCGCGCACAAGATCCGGCAGCCGAGACCGCCGCGCAAAATTCGCCAGCAAAGCCGGGTCCGTCCCACGCGCATGGGCGGCCAGATACAGCAGCGGACCTTTGTCCAAGGTCAGGACCGGGGCTTCGAGATAACGGTTCGGCTGATCCACTGCGGCCAAAAGCAAATCCGGATTGTAGAACCGCAGCCAGGCCGTAGTCTCGTAATCGGCGGCCAGGACATGACGCGCGCCGTGAGCCCGGGCAATCGCCCCTGCTTCGCGCGCTGTCTCGCGCATACCCACGCCCAGCAATCGCGCCAAGGGATCGGCCTTGAGCGGGATCAAACCAGTGGCAGCCTGGACATACGCCAAAAGCAGAATGACGCCCGCCACCGGCATCGCCAACCGCGACACCCAGCCCCGCAAGCCGGGCGCGATTGTGAAAGCCTCCGCCGCCAGGATGGCGAGCATGGGATAAAGGAAGGCGGGCCAATTGCCTTGCACCCGGTCATGCAGCGCATGGATCAGAAAATAGACCAGCGCGGGCGCCATCAGGGCGAGCAAAAGATAACGGGGATCCTCGCGGCGGCGCGCGGCCCATGCACCGAGGACGCCCAGCACCAAAATGAAAGGCGTCGCCATTCCCAATTGCGCGCCTGCAAATTCGCCCAAGAATCGCGCGGTGAGATGGCCGTCGCTGACCCGGCCGAACTGAAACGCAAACGTCATCCAGTGATGCCCGGCCTGCCACCAGAGATTGGGCAGAAAAATCACGACCGCCAGCAATCCACCGGCCCAAGGCCAAAATGTTGCGAGCCAGCGCCGCTGGCGGGGCGCGGATAACAGCCAGAACAGCGCCCCTGCACCGACAAAGAAGCCGGAATATTTCGAGAGAAGCCCCACGCCCGCCGCGACACCCGCCCAAAGCCACCAGCGGCCCTGCCCCGTCGCCTGCACCTGCGCCAGACAGAACAGGAAAGCCGCGGTGGCGGCGATGGACGGCGTGTCGGGCGTCAGCGCCAGCATCTCGACGCCGATCATCAATGTGAGATTAAAGAGGAGCGTCGCCAGCGCCGCGCGCGCGTCATCGCGCAGGATCACCGACGCCGCCTGCCAGACGAACAGGCTGGTCAGGATCGAGAGAAGCACCCCGCCAAACCGCACGCCCCATTCGGTATCGCCGAACAGCATCGTACCCAGACGAATGACGAATGCGATCACCGGCGGATGATCGTAATAACCGGCGGCAAGATGCCGGGACCAGAGCCAGTAATAGGCTTCATCGGCCGACAAGGGCAGCCAGGCCGCCATGATCGCGCGCAGCAGGATCAGCGCCGCCACGCAAAGCCCCGCATTGCGCGCGGAAATCAACGCGCCCGCCACACGAACAAGGTCGACATGGCGTAATTCCATAAGGCGCCCATGATCGCACCCGCCGCGCCCGCCACCCACCAGACCTGACGCTCGGTATAAAGCCAGGAGGCGAGATCGACATTGGTGAGCGCCCCCACCGATCCGATCAGACAGAACAGCACAAAGCCCCGTATCACCGCGAAGCCCTTCAAACGGCGGTCGCGATAGGTAAGTTCGTTGTTGAGGAAGAAATTGCTGGTCATCGCCACCAGGGTCGCCAGCGCTTGTGCGGTCCGGAAATGATCGGGAATGACGGTCAGTGCGAGGCTGAGCGTGACCAGATGCACGATCAGGCCGACAGCGCCCACAATGGCGAAGAACAGAAACCGCGGATCGATGATATCGCCCGTCATCTTGGCCAGAAGCAGGCCCAGAAATTCGACGCCGATCTGGGCGTTGAATTTGCTCTCCCCATCGAAGCGCGCGCCGAAGACATAGGGCTGTTCGGCGATGGCAAGCCGCTCGCCACCAGTCGCCGCGATATCGAGCAATATCTTGAAGCCGACGGGCGACAGACGCGGGGCGATGTCGTCAAAGCGGTCGCGGCGCATCATGAAGAAGCCGCTCATCGGGTCGCTGAGATTGGTCCCCACCAGGCGGTGGGTGAGCCGGGTGGCAAGCCGCGAGATCGCGCCCCGTCTTTCGGAAAAGCTGCCGGCATCGCCGCCTTCGACATAGCGTGTGCCCGCGACCAGATCGGCGCCGCCCTTCAGCCGCGCCAGCATCTGGGGCAGCACTTTCTCGTCGTGTTGGAGATCGGCGTCCATAACCGCCACAAAGGGTGAAGCGGAGGACAGCATGCCTTCGATACAGGCGCCCGCCAGCCCCCGGCGGCCCACGCGCTTCAGACAGCGCACGCGGCTGTCGGCGGCGGAGAGATCCTTCACCGCCTGGGCGGTACCGTCGGGCGAATTGTCATCGACGAAAATCACTTCCCAGGCGATGCCGGAAAGCGCGGCATCCAGCCGGCGCACCAACTCCGCCACATTGCCCCGTTCCTTGTAGGTGGGCACGACGATGGAAAGTTCGGCGCTGCGCATGACTCCGGCCCGGGCTCGACGCCCCTTGGTGACGGGCAGGCGCGGGTCCGTCAAGAGCCGGGGTGCGGCTCAGAGATCGGCAAAGCTGAAGTAAATGACAATGCCCGCCAGCACGGCGAGGCCCAGGCTGATGCGCAAGACCCAGCGTACGGTCCCGGTTTCGACGCCCTGGCGGGCGTCCTGCGCGCTCAAATCTTTTCGCTCGTCTGTCACCGCCATGATCTCCTCCTACTCTGCCGCGTGATCGTTCCGTTCCAGGCGCCGCCCGATTTCAGCGACGAGCCCCGCAATTTCTTCCGCGCGCGCAGGCTCGGCCTGGAGCGCCCAGGCTTTCAAGATTTCCAGACGCTCGTCATCGCCGAAACGGCGATCGCGCAGCACGTCGCTCGGTATCCGGTAAAATCGCGGCGGGCATATTCTGATCTCTGCGAACAGTTTCTTTTTCGCCATGGCGTCATAAAGCGAGCCGCTTCAAATCCGCCCCATCAGGGCCAGCACCACCACAATCGCCAGCACCAGACCCAATGTGCCCGATGGGTAATAGCCCCAGCCCGAGCTGTAGGGCCAAGCTGGCCATGCACCCAGCAAGAGCAGCAGCAGGACGATGATCAAAACGGTTCCAAGCATGTTCGAAATCCTTCCGCGACCGGAATGGCATTCTTGCAGGAAACTCCCCCGCACAGCCACGGTTCCTCAGATCGGGGAAAGAGGCTGCGGCGGGCTACGATGCGGCGCAGCGAAAGGGGCACGCTTTGCATTTGTCAGCGCGTGGAAGCGGCCCTTATACTGTGGCGGTTTTCTGGGGGAAGAGCATGCACCTGGTTCCGAATTCGATGGTCGAAAAGAGCTGGCGGGACGCGCTTTCGCGGCTGGAAATTGGCCGGCTCGAATTCGTGGCGCCCAATGGCGAAGTCACCATTGCGGGCGGCAAGCAGCCGGGCCCCGACGCCCGCTTCCACATTCATGACTGGGATGTGATTCGCCGCGTGCTGGCGCGGGGCGATATCGGGCTGGGCGAAGAATATATCGCGGGGAGCTGGGAAACCGATGATGTCGAACAGTTGATCAGCCTGTTCCTGCTCAATCTCCACCATCTGGAGAATTTCTCGGACGGCAATCTGCTGAACCGGCTGGGCTTTGTGATTCACAATGCCCTGGTGCGGCGCAATTCCATCGCGGGATCGGCGCGCAATATCAAAGCCCATTACGATGTCGGCAACGAATTTTATTCGTTGTGGCTCGACAAGAGCATGACCTATTCCTCGGCGCTCTACGAGAACACCGACGCGCTCTATGATGCGCAGCAGAAAAAATACGATCGCATCCTGAGCAAATTCGAAAAGCCCCATGCCAATGTGCTGGAGATTGGCTGCGGCTGGGGCGGTTTTGCCGAACGCGCCGCGAACGCTGACCATCATGTTACCGGGCTCACCATCTCGCCGGCCCAGCACAAATTCGCCACCAACCGCCTGGATGGGCGCGCCGACATCAGGCTCGAGGATTATCGCAAATCCAAGGGCACCTTCGATCAGATCGTCTCGATCGAGATGTTCGAAGCCGTCGGCGAGCAATATTGGCCGCAATATTTCGCCACCGTGGCCGAACGCCTGAAACAGGGCGGCCGCGCGGTGATCCAAACCATCACCATTCAGGACGAACTGTTCGCCGGTTACCGCACGCGCAGCGACTTCATCCGCCATTACGTCTTTCCGGGCGGGATGCTGCCGTCACTGGGCCGTTTCCGGGGCGAAGCCGAGCGGGCGGGCCTGAAATTCGTGGAAGCCTTTTCCTTCGGCAAGGATTATGCGCGCACCTTGCGCGAATGGTCGGAGCGGATGCAGGAGAAGAGCACCGAAGTCAAAGCGCTGGGCCATGACAATCAATTCCTGCGCAATTGGCAATTCTATCTGGGCATCTGCGCCGCCTCGTTCAACGTGGCGCGCACCGATGTGGTTCAGGTCGAACTGGTCAACGTATAGGAGCATCGGCCGGGAAAAGTGGGAACCACTTTTCCCGGCCGTGCGACAATCCAGATCATCCGCGTAGGGCTTCGTTATGCGTCTGTGGCTGGCGCATCGCGGGCAATAACAACAGCGCCAGCAGGAAAATCCCGCCCAGAATCCACCAGGCCTCGTTGCAGGACTGGGTAAAGGCCGCGCGCCGCACCATCGGTTCGATCAACGCCTGCGTTACCGGATCGACCGGGCCCATGGCTTGATTGTGAAAGAGGCGTGTCGGCAGGCCCGCCAGCGCGGCCGCTGTTGGATCGCCCGCCTGCAACCGCGTCACCAGCGCCGCCACATGACCCGGCGTGCGCTCTGTCAACAGCGTGTCGATCCCGGCAATGCCGATAGCGCCACCCAGATTGCGCATCAGGTTGAACAACCCGCTGGCGTCGGCGACTTCGGCGGGCGGCCAATGATCCAGCGCCAGCCGCGCCGCCGGCAAAAGACAGAACATCACCGCCAACCCGCGCAACACCTGGGGCCAGAACAGCGCGTCGAAATCGCTGGCGATGGTCATAAAGCCATTGGCGATAAGGCCCGCGCCGAACAGCGCAAACCCCAGCGCGGTCAGAAGCCGCGCATCGCCGCGCGTTTCCGCCCAGGCCGCCACCGGCGCGGTGAGAAGCTGGGCCGCGCCCGACACCACCAATATCCCCCCGATTGCCAACGGCGCATGGCCGCGCACCAACCCCAAAAACAGCGAGAGCAGATAGACCGAGCCGTAAAGCCCCAGGCCC
>DASYDX010000159.1:0-2909 GCA_036499345.1 Rhizomicrobium sp. | reverse complement strand
AGGGCCGGCCCGATGGTGCGGCCGATATGATCGGCGCGGGCGGCATAGACCAGCAAGGTTTCCGTCAACGCATCCCAACGGCCCGGCGCGCCATTGACCAGCAAGCCACGAATTTCCTCCGCGCCCGGGGACCCGCCCGGTTCGCGTGTGGTGAGGACGGCAATGCCTTTGGCCTGCAGAGCGGCGGCCAGCCTTTTGCTCTGCGTGGACTTTCCGCTGCCCTCGCCGCCTTCCAGGGTGATGAAGCGCCCCGCCATGACCTTTGTCAGTGCTTCCCGAAATAACGGTTCCACAACCGCGAGAAGATATTGGCGCGTTCCACCGCTTCCGTGGCATAGACGGGAACCGTCATGGCCGGGAAATCCGGCGCCGTGACGGTCATCGTACCTACGCGTTGGCCCTGCGCCACCGGCGCGGTGAGATTGGGGTCTGTCTTGACCGCAATCTTGAAGTTGGACTGGGCTTCCATCTGCATGGTGGCAGAAATCAGGTTCTTGGGCGTTACCGCCACGCTCGACGCTTTGCCTTCTTTGAGGGCGGCCTGACCCACCACCTTACCGGCCGCCGCGATGGTGACAGGGCGAAATTCCCGGAAAGCCAGATCCATCAGGCGCCCGGCTTCCTCGGCGCGCTTGATGTTCGGAAAATAGTCATTGTTGTATTGGGGATAACGCAATCCGTTGAGAACCAGGACGAAGCGCGTATCTCCACGCTTGGCAGAAATTGTGATGCCATAACCCGAGGCATCGATATGCCCGGTCTTAAGCCCATCAGCGCCCGGCAGCGCGCCCAGCACCAGGTCCCGGTTGGGCTGGGTGATGTTGTGCCAGGTGAACTCTTTCTCGCTGAAATAGTGATAATAGTCCGGATAGTCGCGGATCAAATGGCGCGCGAGCTTGGCCAGATCCATGGCGCTCATCAGCTGGCCCGGAGGGTCGGGCAAGCCGTCCGGATTGACGAAATGAGATTGGGCGAGCCCGATTTGCTTCGCCCGCTTGTTCATCATGTCGGCGAACCCTTCGACGGTACCGCCCAAGCCCTCCGCCACGACCACGCAAGCATCGTTGCCCGAATCGATGATGATGCCCCGGATCAGCGATTCAATTGGAATCCGGGAATTCAGCTCCACGAACATCTTGGAGCCCTGGGTGCTCCAGGCGCGCTGCGATACCGGTAACGTATCTGTGAGCTTGAGGCGCCCATCCTTCAAGCGCTGAAACAGAAGCTCCAAAGTCATCAGCTTGGACATTGAGGCGGGCGGCATCGCCGTCAGCCCGTCCTTCTCCCACAGGACTTGTCCGTTCGCCGCATCCATCAGCAGCGCGTGCTCGGCAGTGGTGTCGAGGGCGGCCCGTGCAGGCAGCACGGACAGCGCGGACAAAGACAGAGCAATCAGAAAAAGGCGGCGCATGCTTCTACTCCGGTGGCGGCTATTATTGGTCGACCACGATATGGGCGTCATTGCTGCCCGCGCCGGTAATGCGGGACAAGGCAGCGTCTGCGTCTTCGATCGAATTGAGCGGGCCGGTCCGCACTCTATAGAGCGTTTGGCCGTTCCGTTGAATGCTGGAAATTTTCAAATCGCCGCCCAGCTTGTTCAACAAAGTGCGGGCATTCTCCATCTTGGAGAAGGCGCCGACCTGAACATAGAGGCGGGTGGCGGCCGATACAGGCTCTTGAACGACCTGGCCTGTCGGCTGGTTGACTGCGACTTGGACCGGCGGCAGCGCGACGGGTGTCGGAAGCGGTTTCTGCGTCACGGGCGGCGCCACGGGCGCGCCGGGCACCACACCCAATGCGGAGCTGTCCACTTTGCCGGAGGGCACCGCGGGCAAGGCGGAGGCGATTTCCGGCGCCGTGATCGGAGGCGGCGCCCCTCCTCCTTCCAGGTCAGCGCGGCTGAGGTAGGTGACGCGGACCTTGGCGGTGCCGGACTGCACCACATCCAGAAGCTCGGCGGCGCGGCGGGACAGATCGATGATGCGGCCGCGCGCGTAAGGTCCGCGGTCATTCACACGCACGATGATCGATTTGCCATTGTCGAGATTGGTGACGCGTACATTGACCGGCATGGGCAAGGTGCGATGTGCGGCGGTCAGCGCATTTCCGTCATAGAGCTCGCCATTGGCGGTAGATTTTCCATAAAAGGTTGGCCCGTACCACGACGCGATTCCGGTTTCGTCATAGTCGGGCTGCTCATGCGGGTAATACCAGACATTGTCGATCTGATAGGGATTGCCGACCTTGTAGACGCCCGCACTGCGCGGAACCGTGACGGTGTTGTTGACCGGAGGCGGTGCCACATGCGTGGTGCCGCAGGCGGCAACAACCAGCCCGAGCCCGGAAATAGCGAAAAGTCGCAAGCCGTTGCGTGTCACGCCGAATCAACCATGGAAACGGGCAGACGCTAAAGGATGCCGGCGATCCGTGCAAAGCCGGGAACGGCATTTGCGCCCGATGTTGCAAGGGCTTAACGGGGAATTGCGAAAATTATGGGCCGACCGATAGCAAGCGGCGGCGGCGTCGCGGTGATCGACCGCGAAGGTTCTTGACACGCGAAGGCGTGCCGAAATGCGCCAGCAGAGAAATCGTTCCCGATATTTGCATCTTTGCGGGCGGCGATTTCTGAACCATCATGCCGCGACGCTGCGTTCCTGGCGATCATGTGTTCCGACTTGGTTTTGGGCCGATGTGTCGGCACGAGAAAGGATCGAAATGAACAAACGTCTTTTGGGAGTTTTCCTGGCGGCCCTTGTGGCTGCGCCCGTGACTTTGCCGATGCCGGCTTTCGCACAGCGCGGACATGACTATCGCTGGGATGGCGATAGCAATGGCAGGAATTGGGATCCGTCGCGGCACTATCATTCCGGCCGCTACAAGGAGCGCCGGCTCGGGCGCAACGATCGCAT
>DASYDX010000158.1:0-3271 GCA_036499345.1 Rhizomicrobium sp. | reverse complement strand
GCTTTGCCAGGCATGGAACCGCGCTTCCAGCGCCGCGCCATGCGCCAGCCACCAGCCATCATCCACCGCGAAGGCGGTGGCGAAATTGACGTGCTCTGTCGGCAGGAAGGGGCGCATCGGAATATCGAATTCGGGGTTGCGCCCGACCAGGGGCAGGGCGGATTTCCGCGCCGGTCCATAGGAAATCCGATTCGCCATCCGCGCCAGCGGCTGCGCGCCGGTGGCATAGCGGATGAAATCCATCGCCATCGCCTTTTTGGGATTGCCCTTGGGCACGGCGAAAACATCGAGCTCATAAAGTTGGCGGTCCCAGATCACACCCGGCTGCTGGGCTCTCGCATCGAAAATGTCGCCGTTCAGCACGGTGGAAAAAACGGCGCGGCCGTCGGCAATCATCTGCGCCGGCTCACCCGCCGCGCGCCAGAAGATCAACCCCGGCTTGAGGGCCGAGAGCTTGCGGAAGGCGCGCGCCACGCCGTCTTCCGTCTCCAAGGTCCTGTAAATATCGCCGGGCGCTACGCCGTCGGCCAGAAGCGCCATTTCCAGATTGAGCTTGGCGCCTTCCTTCAGCGCACGCGGTCCCGGATATTTCGTCAGATCGAAAAAGTCCGCCAGGGTCGCGGGCGGGGCATCGGCAAATCGCGTTTTGGCGAAAAGGATGGCCTGGGAATAGACCACGCTTCCCACCCAGCAGGGGCCAATCGCCCCCTTCACGAAATCGCTGGCCGCCGGTGCGCCATCGATACCGGCGGGCAGGGTCGCGGCGTCGAAGGGTTCCAGCAGACCTTTGCGGCAGGCTTCGATTGCCTTGGGCAATTCGAAATCGATGACATCGCCTTCATAGGCATGGCTGGCCACGGCCCGGGCAATCTCGCCCAGATCGCCGTCCCACTCATTGGCGTGGATATTGACCCGCCCGACATCCCTGTAAGGCTCGATCAGGGCAGCGCGTTGGGCATGACCATAGCTTCCGGGCCAGGTCGTCACGGTCAGGACAGGCAGGGGACGGGTGAACCAATAGAGCGCCGCGGCCCCCAACACGGCCAGGACGAGGATCCATTTTATAAAGCGACGCATGAAAGATCCCAGACAAGACCTTATGGACGATACATTTTTTCTGCTCGCCGCCAAGCGGGTCCGGCGCTGTTCCGGGCGCGGCGGGCGGCCTGCGAATATCCCTCGGCAAGACACTATTCCGGCTTGCTTTTGTGGGGACCCGCACCTAGCTTCCGGCCCCTCGCGGTACGGCCCGCGCGTGCGCAGTTGTAGCTCAGTTGGTTAGAGCGCCGGATTGTGGATCCGGAGGTCGGTGGTTCGAGCCCACCCAACTGTACCACTTCGATCCATCCCGCATGCGGATGCTTGGGCGTTCACCGCTCTCCACAAAGTCAGAGCCCTTTCTCCGCGCGGCAATCTCATTTTCAAAATGAGACACGGCCGCGAACCGCGTGTTCTTTTGCACGCCTTTTCGCGCAGAGATGTTTGCGCATCGCCATAGATGCCAAGCGATCCAGAGCTGAAAAAAATCTCTCAGAGATTTTTTCGGCGATTTCAAAAATCATCGCGCAATCAATATTTTTTGAGCGGTTGCATATTTTATGTGCATGGTTTCGTCGCTTACATCACCGAAATGTCATTGACTTTATTTTATCTCGCGGCATCTTTGGTGCTCCAAAGCAGGATTGCCGCGGCATAAAAAGCGGCCCGATTTGGGGGGACAAGTTTCACAAAAATCATGCTGACGCAGCTGCTGCGATGGTGGCTGCGCACCCCTCTGCTTGTGGGAAAGCATCATCGGCGTTTTGCGTCCGGGCAAACGGATGGCTGTGACCATTCGTGTAAAAACCAGGGAGAAAATACGCGTGACTAAGTTCAATTTGCTTACGGCTTCATCGATACTAGCTCTTTCCTCATCGCTGCTCACCCCCGCTTTCGCACAAGAGACCCCCGCCGCCGCGCCTGACAGCGCCGCCGGTATGGAGCAGGTTATTGTTTCGGCGTCGCGCATTTCCATCGCCGGTTATCAGCAGGCGACGCCCGTCACCGTGGTGGGCAGCGCCCAGCTGGAAGAGGCTGCCCATGCCGATATCGGCGATACCATCCGCGAGATGCCGCAAGTGGTGGGCATCGGCCCCTCGAAAGGTTCGGCGGGCGGATCCATCTTCTCGTCCACGCCGGGCCTTTCCACCGTCAATCTGCGCAATCTCGGCATCATCCGAAATCTGGTGCTGATCGACGGACAGCGCGTGGTGCAGTCGAATGTCTCGGGCGGCGTCGATCTCGCCACCATTCCTTCGACTTTGATCCAGCGCGTCGATGTCGTGACGGGCGGCGCTTCGGCGGCCTATGGCTCCGACGCCGTGTCGGGTGTGATCAACCTGATCCTCAACAAGAATTTCAACGGCTTCAAAGCCAATATCCAGGGCAGCGATACTTACAAGGACGACCGCCGCGCTTATGAATTGGAAGCGTCCTACGGCCAGGATATTTTCGGCGGCCGCGGCCATGTCATCGTCTCGGGCAATTATCAGCAAAGCCCGGATTCGGTCTTCTCCATCGACCGCAGCTGGTACACCGGCACATACCTAATGAACAATCCGGCCTATGCCGCCGGCAATGGCCAACCCAAAACCATTCATCGCAGCAATGTCGGTCAGCTGGGCACCAATGGCGGCGCCATCATCGCCGGACCTTTGTCGGGGATCCAGTTCGCGGGCCCGAACGGCACGCCCGTGCCCTATGACAGAGGTCTGGTGACGGGCACCGGTTCGGTCGGCGGCAGTTCCAACATCTACAACAGCGAGCAGCCCACCAATCTTCTGGCCTTTCCGTTCCACAGCCTGACCTTGTTCGGCTATGGCCAGTACCGCTTGACCAGCAATATCAGCGCCTCGCTTCAACTGAACTACGGCAAGAGCTGGTCGATGAACAATTCGACCACCGCCTTCAAGCAGAATTACCGCATCTATTCGGACAACGCCTATCTCGACCCCAGCATTGCGGCGCGGATGAATGTGCCAGGATATCTACCTACTGCCAATGGGCGGCCTTACTTCGAACTGTCCACGCCCATGACCAACAATGTGGACCTGCACAATCCCAGCTTCGATCAGTTCCAGAATTCCATCGGCGTGCCGGTGAACGTCTCCTCGCGCCAGCTGTTCCGTGGTGTCTTCAGTCTGGATGGCTCGATCGGGGATAACTGGTCGTGGAATGCCTATTATCAACACGGCATGAGCCGCGTCCGCCTGACGCCGCCGCATATCGTGGT
>DASYDX010000157.1:0-2050 GCA_036499345.1 Rhizomicrobium sp. | reverse complement strand
TGGTGCGGCGGCTTTGATGGCGCTGTTTTCATGGACGCCTCTGCATGCCGAAGGCGCGGCGGCTTTCCAGCATCCGGTCGCTATCGGCGGCGGACGGCAGCTCAATATGGTCTGCACCGGCACGGGCGCGCCCACGGTGGTGTTTCTGCAGGGCCATACCGGCGATATCAGCAATTGGCGCAAAGTGAAGACGCCGGTCGCGGCGCTGACGCGCACTTGCTTCTATGACCGCGCGGGCATGGGGTACAGCGATCCGTCGCCCCGACCGATGACGGCGGAGAATATTGTGGACGATCTGCACACGCTGTTGCGTGCGGGCGGGATCAAGACGCCGGTAGTGCTGGCGGGCCATTCGATGGGCGGGCTATTTGCCACGCTCTATGCCGACAAATATCCCAAGGATGTCGCGGGGCTGGTGCTGGCCGATCCGTCCTTCGATGGCCAATATGATTATGCCGTGCGCGCCGAAGAGCGGAAGAGCATGGCGCGAGCCTCCGCGAAACGGCTGGCGCAATTGGACAGTTGCGCCAAGCTGGCGGAGGACGGGCAGCTTTCCGCGAAGGAAAGCCATGGGTGTTTCCATGTGCCGCCGGACCTGACGCCGGACGCGCGCGCCTATGTGATGCAGCAATTCCTCCGCGCGCCTTATTATGCGGGCGTGCGGTCGGAGTTGGAGAATTACATTCCCGTCAAAGGCCGCACGGTGGATGGCGATCAGGAAAAACAAGCGCGGCGCAATTTCGGCGATCTGCCGGTGATCGTGCTGACGGGCGGGAAGACTTTCGACAATGGCCCCGGCAGCGCGGACATCAAAAACGCGATGAAGAGTTTGTGGAAGCGCGGTCATGATGCGCTGGCGGCGCGTTCGACGCGGGGCGAGAATATCGTGCTCGCGGATTCCACCCATTGGGTTCAACTGGACAGGCCCGACGCGGTGGTGGATGCGATCCGCGAAGTGGTTTCGCAGGCGCGGCCGTAATTCGGGCAGGCTGTTTGGCGGCTATCTGGCGCGCGCCACGATGCGGCCTGCGGGTGTCACGATCACTCCGCCCATGCCGAGTTGAATAAGGCCCAAGCCCATCAAACGGGCCTTGTGGGCCGTATCGATCTGCCGGACCGGGGTGAAATTGCGCGAAACCAGATTGCGCAGGGTGGCCCATTCCCCCTCGGACAGTTCCATGGCCGATGGAATGCGCATGCGATTCCTTCCTGGGCGGGCGCTGCCGCCAGCAGATGCCTTATTGAATCTCGCTGGCTTCGATCATGATGACGCCCGCGATGCGCTGCATTTTCTCTGACGGCGTCCAGACCGCGGTGACCTGCATGGGGATATCGCGGCCAAAGCGGTTGACCGAAATCACGTCGCCGCGCTGGGGCGGCGGCGCGGCAATGATGTCGCCAAGCCAGCCATCATAAGATTGGTTCGCGAAATGCGCGTTTATGCGATAGGCCATCTTTATCATTTGTTTGTCCGGCATCGCCGGAGTTTATGACGCAAAGCCGCCGAATTCCGGCATACTGGACGAACAGAGACAGGACCGATCATGGCGCGCGTGACGAATTACCTTATTCAGGCTTTTGTCGCCGGGCGGGGCGCGGCGTTGAAGGCGGACAAACCGATCCTGTGCAAATCGGCGGAAGAAGCCCGGCGCAAGGCCGAACGCATGGCGGCGACAAAGCTGGGCGTCGTGGCCTATTCGACCACGGGCGACGCCGAACTGGGCGATTATGACGACGAGCCGGTTTATTTCTTCAAGGCTGGCCGTCTGCCGCCGCAGTTTGACGAATAACGTCCGCTATTTGCGTTTTCCTGCCGCTTTTCCGGCATTGGAATTGGCGCCGAACGGCGTGGCCGGGGCGATGTCTTTGGTCTTTATCTTGTTCTGCTTCGGCTTCTTTTGTTCGCGATTGCCTTTGCCCATGTCAGACACTCCAGGTTGACCGGCGGCATGCCGGGTTGATGCCGTTAAGCGGCAACAAGGGTTTTCGGCTGGGCCGCAGAGCCGCGCCGGGGTTCCAGGGGCGGGCGTTTCGCGCGCCCGATATGATG
>DASYDX010000156.1:0-67270 GCA_036499345.1 Rhizomicrobium sp. | reverse complement strand
AAGGCTTCAGCCAGTCCAGCCGCGCCGCTTCCTTGGCCCAGAACCCGTCCGGGTCTTTTACCGATTCTGCGTACCGGGCCGCGTAATCCGCCGCCCCCACATACGCGCGCTTCTTCCAATCCTCCAATACTGGGATGATCTGCTCGCTCATGGCTGTTCGCTATCTACTGTTTGATTTCTGAATTGGGCTATTTCTTGGAACCGACGGGCATGATTTCCCGCCCGACCGTCACATTGGTCACGATGGCGAAGCTGCCATACATGGCCATCGCGCCGCACAGAAGCCCGACCCAACCGCCCAGTTGATGGAGCATCGGATTGGCCAACATGGCGCCAAAGCCCAAAAGGAAGAACGCGATCCACAATGTCAGGAAGATGCAGAACAGAAGCCGCGTGAGATAAAAGGTGCTGATCCAAAGGCCGAAGGTGAAGACACCCCACAGCACCAGCGCGAAACCAATGGCGGTGTCGGCGCCGGAAAGGTCGAGCAGTTTGTTGCCGCCCAGGAAAACCAGGGACGCAAACCACCACCAGAATGCGCCATAGCTGATGAACGCGGTGGTGCCGAAGGTATTGCCGGTCATGAATTCCATAATACCGGCGATAACCTGAGCCGTACCGCCGAAAGCCAGGGCGAGCGGCAGGACGACGGCTTCGCCATGGGCGGGCAAAAGACCGGCATTGACCGCACTGAGGAGGATGGTGGTGAGACCGAAACCGACCAGTCCCAATGCCGCCGGATTTGCTTTGTCCGCCATATCGTCTCCCTAAGCCTTGCCGCGGAGGGTGTAAAAACGATGGGAGATTGCCATATCAGCAACCTCCCATCGGTCATCGTTACTTCCGGCCTCAGAACTTCTGATCGACCGTGAGCAGATAAGTACGGCCCAACACTGGGTAGAGAGCAGAATTGGTGTTGCCCGGGTTCGCGCCCACTTGGCTGGGAGTACGATCAAATAGATTGTTGATCACCAGAGAGAAGCGCGTATCAGTCGTCGGCAGGCTGTACCCGATGGTGGCGTCGAAGTAATTGGCGACACCCTGGCCCGGCACCCCAAGGGCACCGCAGTTGTTCGTCGTGACGCAAGCGTCCCGCATGCCGCCGATCATACGCCAACGCAGGCTAAGGTCCGCGCCGAAGTTATGATAAGTGACCCGCGTGTTGGTCTGATATTTCGGGAATGGTCCAAGCGTCGCGGTGGAGTTAACGAAACCACCGATGTCGGTCTGTCCCAATTCCACCCAAGGAGCGCCAGGTAGAATCTGCTGCTTGAAGCTGTTCAGGTAGTTCGCGACGATATCCCAGCTCATGGTGCCGGCATCCGATCCCCAACCAGTGGCCTCGCCGATATCGGTCACCCAGTTTGCTTCAATATCGATACCCGACGTTTTGTAACCACCAGTATTGGCGTAGGGCGTGCTGACATTGACCATCTGACCATTCGTCTGGCTACGAGTGCCAAGCAACTGGCAGAAGAAATTCGAATTCGAATAACTCGGGTTCGTCCCGTCGAGGTTGTAGCATTTGTTGACGACTGTGTTGAAATCGAGTTGCGCAATCGCATCACGCAACCGAATATTGTAATAGTCCACCGAGATCGATGCGTTCTGGAACCACGGGCTGTCGATTTCCGGCTGGTAGACCATACCGGCGGTCATCGTGTCAGCCTTTTCGGGCCGCAAGGTTGTCGTACCGGACGCGATCGCCGGCACTTGGTTGTCGTTGGTCGAGTAAGTGGGCAAAAGCGCGGCCGGCAACCCCGAAGCGGCGCAAAGTGCAAGAAGGGCCGGATTCGAACCGCGCAAACGCGTATCACAGGGATCACCGGCACCCGATCCGCTGGGCGTACGGTTGGCATAATAAGTCGAGTTGCCCGAGAACAATTCGTTCACCGACGGCGCACGGACAGCGCGTTCATAGCCGCCGCGCAGTCGGAAACCATTGACCACTTCCCAGTCAATATCACCCTTGTAGGTGTTTGTGCCACCCGACAGGACGTAATCGGAATAGCGGGCCGCGACGTCCAAATTCAAATTCTGGAAGAACGGCACATCCTTGACGATCGGGATGAGCGCTTCGCCGAACACTTCGCGCACGGCCGAAGCACCTTGTGTGGGCGCCTGAGGATTGAAGGTGAAGGGGTCGCCGGTCTGCACCGCCGCATCAGGTTTGAACTGGAACGAGATGTTGCGGTAGTCGGCGCCCAAGGCGAATTTCACATCACCCGCGGGCAACGTGAACACCGTGCCCTGAATGTCGGCATTCAACACATCCTGCGTGAGGTTGGTACGGTTGGTAAACTCGGGCGAAGCGAAAGAAGTACAAGCAGCGGAGGACTGAATGTTGCCGAAGGGATTGAAACCACCGGCGCAGATGCTTCTGCCGCCGTCCGGGGCATTGAGCAGCTGCTGGATGGCACTGAAACGAACCGCACCCGTGCTGGAATAGGTGTTCAAGGTTTGGCCATGGCTGGCATAGACATCCCAGGTCATGGTGTCGCCCAGCACGCCGTTCAGACCGGCGATGAACTGGTAGACATTGTTGGCATTGGTGGCGGTACGATAGCCACCGATACCCAGGAAGCGCTTGCTGAGGCTGAAGGGCGCAGTCGGATTCGCGCGCGTCGCCAGCAACCCTGCCAGATCAGATGGAATGAAGGGATTGGTGACAGGAATGGTCGGCACCTGGGTGGCACTGGTCACCGTGGCATCGCTCTGCACGGTCGAATTATAGTTGGTGTAGAGTGCCTGGCCGAAGAAGTGGATGCTGTTGGTCAGCGCCCAGTCGCCTTTGACGAAGCTGGACCAGCGTTCCAACGGATTCTGCGTGCCGCGGAAATAATAGCTTCGGTTGCGGACCGAGAGGGACTGACCGGGCGGGGCATAGACATTGTTGAGCAAACGCCCGTTAGCGTCTGTCAACGCCTGATAGTTGTACACAGGCCGACCAGTGATCGGGCCTACGTCAAACAAAGTACCATCAGCGTTGAAGCCGAACCCCGCATTTGCAGCGGCAGGGACAACACCCGCAGGGGCACCATATTTGGCGAAGTAAGCATTAACAGCGGCTTGGCTGGGCGGGTTGCTGCCCGGCAGATAGACACCTTGCACGATCGGCGTCACACCGTTCTGGGCTTGCTGATAGAAGGGGATTGTGCCCCAGTTCACGTGCGTGACACGGGTATATTCAACCGCAAAAGTGAGGTTGCCCTTGCCGTCCGGCGTGTTGATGCCCCCCAGAGCGTTCACATCCCATTGGCTGCCACCATAAGCCTCGGTGGTGCCATAGCTCGCCGAGATGTCCAAACCGTCAGTAGGACGCTTGGTCTTGAAGTTGACCACACCGGACACCGCATCCGAACCATAAACGGCCGAGGCGCCACCGGTGATGACTTCCACATTGCCGACGATGGCGGCGGGAAGCTGATTGATGTCGACCGTGCCGTCGGAGCTGGACGGCAACAGGCGACGACCATCCAACAGCACCAGATCGCGTTGCGGGCCAAGACCGCGAAGGCTGAGGTTGCGCTGGCCGCTACCACCGATGAACGAGCCCGATCCGCCGGTCGAAGTCGAGAATTGCGGCAGGTCCTTCAGGCCTGCATCCAGGGCGATCTGGCCACTCTGCTTCAGAGAGTCGGATGTGACCGACACTGTCGGCGTCGCCGTGTTGTAGTCGGGGCGCGCGATCAGCGAACCGGTGACGACGACGGTTTCGCCGGCGGCCGGTGCTTGCGGCTCGGATTGCGCGAAGGCCGACGACGCCAAGAACATCGGCAAGACGGCGCTGGACAACAGCAGCCGGGAACAAATCTTCGGCGCAACAGACGACGTGAAAGTCATGAGGATCCCCGATAGTTAGTTAGTGAATATTAAAATAGGCCGCGCCGGTTAGCGCTTGGTAAGCGATGTTGGCTGGGAGCGTGTGTGCAGGTGCAGCAGAAAGACGAACAAGCCTCTGCGAAACTGCCATTTCGCTGACGACCGCGCTCCCGGATCGCCCAGCGTAAGTCGGCATAAAAGCCATTCGTGTTCCCCCTGTGATACCTGTTGCCTTCCAGATCCACAGCAGCGCGCATAACTGCAACACGCGCGATTTTATTTTCTAGCTATAGGTTTAGGTCACAAACCGGCCTTTTGACGATGGACAAAATATGGATAAAGTTGGACTTTTGTGGAGTTAATGTAGGGCTCGGAGTTGCGATCCATGTACTCGAATGCCCAGCCGGTCATTGTCGAGCGCCACCTGCCACTGATGCCAATGGGCCTCATAAGCCCAGCGTGTTGCTGGGCGAGCATCGATGACGACCTGAACTATATGTTCCATATCGCGCATGGGCGCGGCACGGTCATGACCCAAAGTGGGATCATCCGTTTCGCGGCGCCTTGCGCGGTCATCATCCCCGCGGGCGAAGCGCATAATTTTCAATTCGAACTCAATGCGAGCGGCATGGCGCTCACAATCTCCGCCTCCTATCTCCAGAATATGGTGATGCGGGAGCCCGATTTCGCCATGCTTTTCGCGGCTCCCGTGGTTGTTCCGCTGGTGTCGGAACAATTGACCTGGCCCCTCGCCCGCCTGGCGCATGAATTGGCCGGGTCCGATGTCGCCCATACGGCTGCCGCCGATTCCCATCTCCTCAGCATCCTGGTGCAGTGCGCGCGCGCGCTTGAACATTCGCGGGCGATACAGGCCGCGCACCCCAAGGCAGCGGCAACCCTGGTGACACGGCTTAGAGAGCTAATCGAGCAGCATTATCGGGACAACATGACTCTGGCCCAATATGCCGCCACTTTGGGCGTTACCCAGACGCGCCTGCGCGAAGCCTGTCTGATGGTCACCGGCATGCTGCCGAATCAATTGATCCAGCAACGCATTTTGCTGGAAGCGCAGCGGGCCTTGCTCAACTCGACCATGACCATCGCCCAGACCGCCTATTATCTGGGCTTCAATGATCCCGCCTATTTTTCACGCTTCTTTACCAAGGCGATGGGTCTGTCTCCGCGCATGTATCGCGAAAATCCCAAGAGCAACTAATACTTCAGTATTGTCTGACAAAACCTTCGTCTAGCACGCACAAAAAAGCCCGCGGATGAGATCTTCATCCGCGGGCTTTGCTTTTGGAACTCCGGCTTAGCGCGGCGCGTCTTTGGCCTTGCCCGAGATCAGGTCCTCGATCGTGAAATGCCGGCCGTTGAAGATGACATGCTTCACGTTGAAGGTGTTGTGGATGTCGTCCAGCGGGTTGCCCTTCACCAGAACGATATCGGCGAGCTTACCTTCCTGGATGCTGCCGGCATCCAGATTCAGCATCGCCGCCGTGTTGACCGTCGCGGTGCGCAGGATGTCGTAAGGCTTCATGCCGTATCGGGCATAGGTTTCCATTTCGGAGTGCAGGAACATGCCTTCCGGTTCGTCCGTGCCCGCCGTGATGGTGGCACCCGCCTTGAACAGATCCATCACCATCTTGGGCGTACCCGGATCCTTGCGCGGCAGGAAACCGCCCAGCAGCTGGTCGTAATTCCGGATCTGGTTCTGGAGCCAGGGCGGGTCCAGTGCCACGCGCGGGTCATTCTTCAGTTCCGGATGTGAACTGATAAGATCGCGCATGCCGCTGAAGATCATCGGCGTCATGTTGATCTTGTTCTGGCTGATGATCTGAATCACGTCTTCATAGGCGTGATTGAAGGTGGCCTTGGGCGAGTAGCCGCGGCGGCTGGTGGCCGTGGTGTGCTCAACGCTGTCCATCCCGTCGAAGGCGGCGGGATAGATTTCGTGGGTGCTCACCGGCTCCCCGACACTGTGGGCATAATCCACAATCATCTTCTGCTGGATGTCCGGCATGCGGACATAGGATTTGAACATGTCGAAGCCCAGAATATGGGCCCGTTCCAGTTCGCGCATCAGATGGGCGTTGGACGAGATCGCGGTGCCCATTTTGTAATAGGTCCGCTTCCATTCCATCAGATGGCCGGTGGAGAAGATGCGCGGCTGGATACGAACGCCGGCATCGCCGGCTTCGCGATCTTCCACAGCCTCATACGGCAGGCCGCCCGGGGTGCGCAGAGACGTGATGCCGTACGCCAGGAAGTTGCGGCCCTGCTGCTCGCCGAAATCGCTCTGCCGGTGGCTGTGATTTTCGATCAGGCCGGGCATGGCGACCAGGTCCGGCGCTTCGATCGTGGCGGCACGCCCCGCAACATGCGGCGTCACGCTCTTGATGCGATTGCCGACGATCTCGATGTCCATGTCATTGCGGGCGGTCTTGGAAATACCGTCCACCAGCTTGCCGACATGAATGGTCATGCTGCCTTTGGGCACATAGGCCGTATAGGTCAGATCCAGCGGCACCGTCTTGGTTTCGCCGGTTTCCGTATCCATGACCTGGATCTTGTCGTTGGCCTGATACAGAACATGACGGCTATCGCCTGCCCAGTTGGGATTGTAGGCGATCTCGCTCGTCAGATGGCGGACCGGACCCTGCGGCTCACCCGAACGGGGATCGACCGGCCAGATCGCCAGCTGTCCTTCATAAATGCCCAACATCTGGCGGCCATCGGGCGACCAGGAGGGACCGTTCCAGCCGCGGCTGTCGATCGACATGTTCGGCTGCGGCGCGAACCATTTGTCGTCGGTGGCATCATCGGCTTCGTTGCCGGTGGACGACATGGTCAGCACCTGATTGGTGCCTTCGCGATATTTGCGGTTGTACGGCGCCACCATGGCCAGCGCGATGCGCGAACCATCGGGCGACCAGGTCGGCGTGCCGGGGGCGAAGATCGATTTGTGGATAATCTTCACATCGCCCGTGGCGACATCGGCCACGGCAACGCTGGCGCCGCGCCACATCGCATCAACATTGACGAAGGCGATGCGTTTGCCATCCGGCGAGAATTGCAGCGAGGTCGGCTGGGTCGTGATGTGGGTGAGCTGGCGCATCTGGCCGCTCTGCATGTCGCGAATCCAAATCTGCAGCAGGCCGCCGGCGCGGTCGGTAGACCAGGCCAGATAACGGCCGTCCGGCGACCAGGTGGGGTCGAGATCGTATGACGCGTCATTGGTCAGGTTCTGCGGCTTGCCGCCGGTAACCGGCACCAGCCAGAGGTCGCCCAATGCGGAGAAGGCAATCTGCTTGGCATCCGGCGACAGCACCGGGCGCATGATGCCAAGCGCCTTGCGCGGGGTCTGGCTGTCGAAATCGCGCTTGGCGCGGGCATAGGTGTCACGCGGCGGCGTGATCGGCAGCGTGACGGAGAACGGCACATCTTTCACACCGCCGCCCAGGGTGCGGCGCTTGATCTTGCCATCGGCGACGTAGAAGAACTCGTTCTTCGACACCCAGCTGGGGCGGAAGGGAAAGACCACTTCCTTCCCGCTGATGGACTTGCCGTTGTAATTGAGCTGGCTGTCATTGCCGACCGACGATTCATAGACAAGCTGACCGTCCGGTCCCATCGACGCGGCGGCGATATTGCCCTCGGAATCGGCGATCTTGCGCTCAGTCTTTGTCTCGACATTCACCGCCCACAATGTCTTGTAGGCATCGCGGCTGGAGGTGAAGATGATTTCCTTGTCGTCCGCCGACCAGGCCGGCATCACATCTTCGGCCGGATTGGTGGTTAGCTGAGTCATCGCGCCGGTTTTGACGTCCATCACCCAGATATTGTTGTTGCTGCCGAGCGGATCGCCGCGGTCGGACGAGAAGGCGATCTTGCTGCCGTCATGGCTGAAGATCGGCTCGCGGTCGTCGAAGGTGCCTTCGGTCACCATGCGCTGATTGGTGCCGTCGGCATTTATCTGCCACAGATCGTAGCCGCCATCGCGGTAAGCGAAATAGATGATGCTCTTGCTGTCCGGCGACCATTGCGGCTGATGCGCGTCGTTGAAAATGTCGCCAAGTCGCTTGGCCGTGCCGCCGCCGACCGGCATCACATAAATAGAACCCTGCAGATCGATCGCCAGCATTTTGCCGTCCGGCGAAACCGAGACCGCCATAGAGGTGCCTTCATGCACCGTTATCTCTTTGGTCTGGGGTGCATGGATCGTGGGGGCCTGCGCTTCGCTTGGCAGTGTGAGCGCCAGGCTGCTGGCACCGAGCAGAAGCGGCAGGACGAATCTGAGACGCATGGAATCCCCCAAAAAAACGATGTTTCGGTCTTAGCAGGCTCGCCGATTGTGAAAAAGTCTCAAGACTTGGACAAAGCCGGATGAGTCTTGGACAAAGTTTTCTCGCACTGCGGAATCAAAGGCGAGGATTTTTCCGCGTGCGGGTGAAAACATTTTCCGAAAAAAATTGCTGCGTCATTCGCAGTTGCAGCATTGCCCATAAAAGAGAATAGCCGCAGGACCGGGCTGTGCCGGAAAAATACAAGCGCCGTATAACGCGCTCTAGCTCGGCTCGACCGTCGCCGCCGGCAAGGTCACCGCCATCTCCAAGCCCTTCGGCTGGCGATTGTGCGCGATGATCGTGCCGCCATGCACCGCCACCGCACGCTGTGCGATCGCCAGCCCGAGCCCGAAGCCGAAACCATCGGCGGACATGCCGAACGGCATGAACAGGCTCGCCATCGCTTCTTCGGGAATGCCGGGCCCCTCATCGGTGACTTTGAGACTATAGCGCTCGCCCTCATGGCGCAGGGTAGCGATCACTTTGCCGCCTTCGGAAGAATAGCGCACCGCGTTGCGCACGATATTTTCCACGGCGCGGCTGACCAGCTTGCCGCTGCCCAGCACGATCCATTCGAAATCTTCATCCGATTGCAGGACATCAAAGAGAACTTCGACTTTCTTGCCCGCCGCTTCGTAACCCGCATCCTGAACCACGGCTTTCACGATTTCGGCGAAGTTGAAATAGTCCTCGCCGCGGCTCTGGCCGGTTTCCAGCTTGGAAAGCGTCAGCAACTCGCCAACCATCTCATCCAGCTTCGCCGCCTCGCCGCTGATACGGTCCAGCGAGGTACCCATTTTTGAAGGGTCCTGGCGGGCCAGCCCGATTGCCAGATTGAGCCGCGCCAGAGGCGTGCGCAGCTCGTGGCTGACATCGGCCAGAAGGCGGTCCCGGGCGGCAACCAACTCTTGCAATCGAACGGCCATCTTGTCGAAATCATGCGCCAGGTCCGCAATCTCGTCCCGCCGCCGTCCCATGGCTGGTCCAAGCCGGGTCCCAAAATTTCCTTGCGCCAGGCGCCCGAATCCGGCCTGCATGCGCTGAATGGGCTGGGTCAGATACCAGGCCAGGATGGCGCTGAATCCGAGGCCACCCACCACCGCCACAATCACAACCTCCATCGGGATGCCGAAGATGCCGTGACTGCGCGGTCCGCGCTGCGGGTTGTAAGTGACGCGATAGGACACGCCGTCCGGCGCAGCGACCGTCTGGGTCGCCACCGGTGCCCTGCGTTCCAGCGGCGCAGAGGATGGGCGCACCCGAATTCTGGCGCGCCAGTCCTGCGGCCAAGATTTCTGCTCTTCGGCAAGGGCCGGCAAACCGCCTTCGCGGATGGAAGCTGAGGCAGACGCCACCGACATGCGGGCGAAGCTGCGCATATAAGAAACATCCTGATCGGGCCGCAGCAAGGTGAACATCAGCCAGATGCCCTGGGTGATGATAATCAACGTCAGCCAGAAGCCGATCAGGATTTTCCAGAAAAGCCGTCTTTTCATCCGCGCAGCCTCAAACGGTAGCCGACGCCGCGGATGGTTTCGATCTCGATATCGCCGCCGCTGCAATTGGCGAGCTTCTTGCGCAGATTGCTGACATGCACATCGACGCTGCGATCATAAATTTCGCGCGGACGGCCCAGCACCTTGAGCGACAATTCCTCTTTGCTGGAGACCATCTCGCCCGCCCGCATCAGGCTTTCCAGAAGATCGAATTCCGATGTGGTCAATTCGAAAGCATGCCCGTTCCAGCTGACTTCGCGTTTGCCGGGCGACAATTCCAGCTGCCCGGCTTTCAACGCCGTGGCGGGCGCCGCATCACGCTGGCGCCGGGTCACGGCGCGCAATCGCGCCACCAGCTCGCGCGGAAAATAAGGCTTGGCAATATAATCGTCAGCGCCCATCTCCAGGCCGACCACCCGGTCCACATCCCCGCCCTTGGCCGTCAGCATGATGACGGGGATTTCGCTGGAGCGCCTGATGTGCCGCAGCACCTCATTGCCGTCCATTCCCGGCAGCATGATATCCAGCACCACCACATCGAACTGCCCCGAAAGCGCGGCTGCAGCCCCGTCGGGACCATTGAAGGCGGCGGTCGTGCGGATACCTTCCGCCAACAGATATTCGGTCAGCATCTCGCTCAAGGCGGTGTCGTCATCGACAAGAAGAACGTGCAAATCCATCTCCTGAGGAACCCGGAACCTGCGCTCGCCCAAGCGCTTTGTCAGTAGGCTTTTCACATTCTTTACAGATTGCTGGCGAACACTTTACCCCCTCCCCGGCCAAGTGCGTCTAGCCTGCAGGGCATGAATATCCGGGTCACAGCGCAAAGCCTAAAGGCTGCCAGGCCGGCATCCGCTTTCCCTGCTCACAAAACCAAGTTCAACCCCCGCGCCTTTATTTTGGATGAAGTGGTGGCGGGGCTTTTGTGGATGAGCCTGGATCTGCCCCAGGATGTCTCGCGACCGGAGCTGGAAAGCTTCGCCCGCCAGTTGGTATCGCGCATCCGTTTTGGCGCCAGCACATGCGCCATCGAAAGCGAAATCGCTTTCCTGCAATCCGCTCAGCTCGGTCGCCCCGCCAACCATGATGCCATTCGCGATCTGGCTGGCCGCGTCATGCAAGCCGTCAAAGGCTTCTAGGCTCCGCTTACAGAAGTTTTTCAATTCGCTGGCGAACACCTTACGCCGCGATCGCCTCAAACATCCTATCTATCACTCGTCGCCAATCACGGCGGCGCAAAATAGGAGAGGCCCAATGACAACCTTCAACGACGAATATCTGAGCAATTTTCTTCACGCCGCGCTGGCGATCCCTTTCGCCCTGCCCCTGATCGGCATGACCATGCGCCTGGCTTCGCAACTGTTCTGATCCACCAACCGCTTCAAAGAAGGAACATCACCATGACATTCTCTCGCACCGACGAAATCCTCAGCGGCCTCCTGCACGCCGCCTTGGCGATCCCGTTCGCCCTGCCCCTGATCGGCATGACCGCGCGCATCGCAACCCATCTGATCTGACCCTATTCCCAAAAAGGACCGCAGCCATGACATTCTCCAGAACCGACGAAATCATCAGCAATCTGTTGCACGCGACCATGGCGGTTGCTTTCGGCATCCCCGTCCTTGGCATCGTTCTTCATGTCGCCAAGCATCTTGTCTGACCATGTGGGCGCGCGCCGCCCTTCCTGCCCATCGTTCCGGCGCGCGTCCCATTCTTTCCACGATTTCCGCGATTGGCGGGATTGAAAATCCGCAAGGCTTGCGTTCCACTGGGCTGCATTCCAATGCGAGCCTCGCCCATGCGCCGCCTGACGATTTCCATCGCCCTGGCATTCCTCGGCCTTTCCGCGACCAGCGCCCTCGCCGATGAAGGTATGTGGACCTTCGACAATTTCCCCACCGCAACCGTCAATCAGAAGCTCGGCACCCAGATCGACCAGAAATGGCTTGACCGGGTTCGCGCCGCATCGGTGCGGCTTTCGACCGGCTGTTCGGCTTCGGTGGTAACGACAGATGGACTGGTGCTGACCAACCATCATTGCGTGCGCGACTGCGCCCAGCAGCTTTCCACCGCGACCACCGACTATGTGAAAGACGGATTCCAAGTCGCCAAGCGGGAAGACGAGAAGCTTTGCTCCGGCATGCAGGCCGATGTGCTGGCGGCCATTTCCGATGTCACTGACCGCGTCACCAAAGCGGCGGCGGGAAAAACCGGTCAGGATTTCGTCCGCGCCCGCGATGCGGAAATCGCGGCAGTGGAAAAAGAAAGCTGCGCCGGCCGGGAAGATAAATTCCAGTGCCAGGTGGTCACGCTCTATCAGGGCGGCCAATACAAGCTTTACACCTACCGCAAATATACCGACGTCCGCCTGGTCTTCGCGCCGGAAGGTATGACGGCCTTTTTCGGCGGCGACCCGGACAATTTCAATTTCCCCCGCTACGATCTGGATTGTTCTTTCGTGCGGCTTTACGAAAACGGCAAGCCCGTCCGCACGCCCGATCATCTGATTTGGAGCGCGGCGGCGCCCAAAGATGGCGAGCCGGTCTTCGTCTCCGGCAATCCGGGTTCGACCCAGCGGCTGCTGACCGCCGATCAACTGGAGAGCTTGCGGGATCTGTCCCTGCCCGAAACCCTGATCCAGTTCTCGGAACTGCGCGGCCGGCTGATCCGCTTCACCGAGGAAAGCGCAGAGCACGCCCGCATCGCCAACGATCTGTTGTTCGGGATCGAAAACAGCTTCAAAGCTTTCCACGGCCAGATGAAAGCCCTGGTCGATCCGGCGCTGATCGCGGCCAAGCGCACTGCCGACAATGACCTGAAAGCCAAGGTCGCCGCCAATGCCGCGCTGGCAGCGGATATCGGCGATCCCTGGACCGATATCGCCAAAGCGCAGACCGATTATCGTGCCCTCTATCTGTCTTATGGGATGATGGAAACGCGCGCAGGCATCGGTTCGGACTTATTCCGCTTTGCCCGCACCCTGGTGCGTGCGGCGGAAGAGAAATCCAAGCCCAATGGCGAGCGCCTTCCCGCCTATACCGACAGCCGGTTGGCGCTTCTGGGCAAGACGCTTCTGGATCCCCAGCCGGTCTATCCGGAACTGGAACAGGTGGCTTTGGAATATTGGCTGTCCAAGCTACGCGAAAATCTCACGGCGGATTCCCCCGGCACCAAGACCTTCCTGGGCAAGGATTCCCCGGAGACTTTGTCTGCCCGTCTGGCGCAATCCAAACTCGGCGACCCTGCCGTACGCAAAGCGCTGTGGGATGGTGGCATCGCGGCCATCCAGGCTTCGGACGATCCGATGATAAAATTCGTTTTGACCACCGACGCCACCAGCCGCGCCATTCGCAAGCAATATGAGGAACGCGTGTCCGGGCCCACCGATCGCGCGGCGCAGAAGATCGCGCGCGCCCGCTTCGCGATTTACGGCACCAACGTCTATCCCGACGCGACCTTCACCTTGCGGCTCTCCTACGGCAAAGTTCAGGGCTGGACCGACAATGGCGTGACGGTTCCGCCCTTCACTTTCTACAAGGGGTTATGGGAGCGGGCGACCGGACAATTCCCCTTCGATCTGGCGCCGCGCTGGCAGACCGCGCAGAACAAGGTTGATCCGGGCACGGTGATGGATTTCGTCAGCGACAACGACATTATCGGCGGCAATTCCGGATCGCCCATGATCAACGCCAAAGGCGAAATCCTGGGCGCCGCGTTTGACGGCAATATCGAAAGCCTGGGCGGTGCCTTCGGCTTCGATGGGCGCGTCAACCGCACGGTCTCGGTGTCCACCGCGGCGATCACTGAGGCGCTGCGCAATGTCTATGACAATCGCATGCTGGTCGCGGAGCTGACTGGGTCCAGCCGCCAGTAGCGGCAAGTTTGGAGTTTGCCGCGACCGCGAAGGCTTCGCCAAGCCGGCGATACGTTGACATCGCCATCCGTCCGGGCGCACCGTTGTCGTCTGTGGTGCATCGGGGCGTGCCATGAACAAGGACAGTCTTATCACCGCAACCAGCATCGGTCTGGTTCTGCAACTCGCCATGGTGGTGGGCGGCCATTACGTTCCAATGATCAAAGAAAATTTTGCGATTGGCGGCATGCTGATTTCGCTTGTCGCGGGTCTTCTATACGCGCGCAAAACATTAGGCAGTTGGAGCGATGCGCTCATTGGCGGAGGTATCGCGGGCGGTGTCTGCGCGCTGATCGGCATTGCGGTGTCGGTTTTGCTGAAAGACGTACCGGCAATGATCCTGGCGATAGGCACGGCAGCGTCGGCAGTCACCGGCCTGGTGGGCGGAGCTATCGGCAAACTGATACGCACATCTGCCTAATGGCGATAGATCACACCGTCCTTCATGACGAAGGACACATGTTCGACGGCTGTGATGTCATTCAACGGATTGCCCGGAACGGCGATGATGTCGGCAAAATAGCCAGGCTTCAATTCGCCGATCTGGCCCTGCCAGCGCAGGATGCGCGCGCCATTTAAATAATCCGCCTGCAATACGGCCAACGGAGTCATCCCGTATTTCACCATCAATTCGAACTCGCGCGCCTGCGTGCCGTGGGGAAACGGGCCGACATCGGAGCCGACGGCGAAGGGAATACCAGCCGCGACCTGCTTCTTGAACTCCCGGATCTTGATGTCCAGCATCGCGTGCTCGCGGGCGCCCGCCTCAGGCGTTGCGGCATGATCCGCAAAATATTCGAAAATTACGAAGGTCGGAACCGCCGGAATATGCTTCTGCTTCATCAGCTGCATGGTCTGATCGCTCAAGACCGTGGCGTGGTCGATGGAAGCAACGCCCGCCTGGGCGGCATATAAAGTGCCCGGTTCGCCCTGGGCATGCACGCCGACATTGGTTTGGAGCCGCGCCGCTTCATCAATCGCGGTTTTCAATTCCGCCGCGGTATATTGATAGGGCGAGTAGAATTCTCCGTCGCGCACGGAATCCGCCCCGGTCTCGTAGATTTTGACGAAATCCGATCCATCCTTGCGCTGCTGGCGGATGACGCGGACAAGATCTTCCGCATTGTTGGCATAGTCCGCGTTAGACATGACGTGCTGGGCCGGATTGTAACGGATGGCGTCTTCGTGCCCGCCCAGAATGCTGATGGCATTGCCGCTGATGCGCATCCGGGGTCCCGGGATCAGGCCTTTGTCGATGGCATTGCGCACGGCGGTATCCGCAAAACCGGCACCTTCGGTTCCCATGTCGCGTTCGGCGGTAAAGCCCGCCATCAGATCGTCCTTGGCAGCCAGGGTCGCCAGGATGGTCCGCTGCGGCACCGACTCCTGAACGGTCTGCAAATCCTCCGCACCCGGATGCAGGAACAGATGGACATGGGCGTCGATCAGACCCGGCATCAATGTGGTGTCGCCCAGATCGACAATTTCGGCATTCGCGGGATGGCGCACCGTGCTGCCGATGGCAGAGATTTTGTTGTTCTCGACCAGGATCTCGCCAGGGCTGACGATGTGCCCGGTATCAACCTCCAACAAGCGGGCGGCGCGTAGCACAATGGGATGGTCTGGCCGCGGCGGAACGGACGCTTGCTGACTGCCCGCCGGGGAAGAAAACGCCGCCGCAGCCAACACAACCGCAATGCTATGACGAATCTTCATGGCCGAAATTCCCCGTCCCCTCGGCCGGGAAATAGACTTTATTCCACCCGCGATGGCAAATAGCGGCCCGCCCCAGGATGACACCCATGGATCATGCGAACCCCGATCTCGAAACGCTTTCCACGCCATGCCTACTGCTCGATCGCGGCAAGCTGGAAAGTAATACGGCGCGTATGCGCGATCGCATCGCCGGTATGGGCGCAGCTTTCCGGCCCCATCTGAAAAGTGCCAAGTCTGTAGAAGCGGCGAATTTCGTCTTGGGCTCACCGCCCGGACCCGCCACCGTATCGACTTTGGAAGAAGCGGAAATTTTCGGGGAGAGCGATATTACCGATCTGCTCTATGCCGTCTGCATCAGTCCGCAGAAATTGGCGCGTGTGACCGCGATGCGCGGGCGCGGCATCGACCTGAAAATTATCCTGGACTCCGAAGAGATGGCGCAATCCGCAGCCCGCCATGCGGCGCAATCGGGCGATCCCATACCCACGCTGATCGAGATCGATGTCGATGATCACCGCTCTGGCGTGCGTTGGGATGACAGCGCAAGGCTTATCCGGATTGGCATGATCCTGGCGGAAGTTGGCGCCCTTCGCGGCATTCTGTGCCATGCGGGTGAAAGCTACAATCTCCACGATCCGACTGCATTGGCCACTGCCGCGGAAGAAGAACGCGCCCGTATGGCATCGGCAGCGAAAGCGCTGCGTGATGCAGGCCTGCCCTGTCCTGTCGTCAGCGTCGGGGCCACACCCACGGCGCTGTCGTCACGGTCTTATGATGGCATCACGGAAGTGCGTGCCGGGGTCTATATGTTTTTCGATCTGGTTCAGGCCGGTATCGGCGTGTGCGGCATCGGTGATATCGCGCTTAGCGTGCTCGCCACGGTGATCGGGCATCAGCCACAGAAAGGCTGGATTATCACCGATGCAGGTTGGATGGCGCTGTCGGCGGATCGCGGCACCAAAGATCAGGCGGTCGATCAATATGCGGGTCTCGTCTGTGACATTAATGGCCAGCCTTATCCCGATCTGGTGGTGCTGCGTGCCAATCAGGAACACGGCATTCTTGCGGCACGGCCAGGATCAGGCGCGCGCATTCCCGAGCTGCGCGTGGGCGACCGGGTCCGTATTCTGCCCAACCATGCTTGCGCCACGGCGGCGCAACATGACCGCTATCATGTGATCGATGGCGGTAATCGGGTCGAAGCCGTGTGGCCGCGTTTTCGGGGCTGGTGAATTCAGCGCTGCGCGATCGCCAGCTTCACGCCCAAACCGATCAACATGCCGCCCAGCGCCCGGTCCAGCCACAGTCCCGACCGAGGATTGGCGCGCAGGTGCGCGGTGATGCGATCTCCGAAAAAAATCAACAAAGGTTCGATTGTGGCGGCCACCGCGATGATCAACACGCCATGGACAAAAAGCTGAAGCCAGATCGGGCCGGCCCCCGTTACGACGAATTGCGGCAGGAAAGCGAGAAAGAAAATCGCAACTTTGGGATTGAGGAGATTGACCAGGATGCCTTGTCCGAAGATGCGCATCAGGTCACCAGATGTTTCAGCCCGGCGCGCGGTCAGAAAATCGCCTTGCGATCGCAGCGCCTGAACACCTAGCCAGAAGAGATAAGCAACACCCACCCATTTGACGACCGCGAAGGCTTCGGCTGAAGCAGCGATAATGGCGGAAAGCCCCACCACGGCGAGCGTGATATGGCCAAGAACGCCGGTCCAGACGCCCAACATGGCAGCCGCGCCATGGCGTTTCCCGCCCCGCGCCGTGTGCCCCAGAATGAAAGCGATATCCGGCCCCGGCGCGAGATTGAGAACAAACGCCATCGTCAGGAAAGTGGACCAGTGCGCCAGGTTATAGTGCAGCATTTGGCGCTTATAGGCGCCGGAACATCGCGGACGAAAGGCGCGCAACTGTCGAATTGCGCATTTCTCGTCTTACGTTCCGGCCACCGCCCCTGGCTCAAGTGGAAAGGGAAGCGGCTTCAAATCCGGCGCCAGCCAGCGCCGCCGCGCTTCCGGCGAGAACAGCCGCTCACGGGTCCAATACTCCAGCAGCCATTTGGAATCGCCCAAAGGCGAGGCCAGCATGCCATCCAAAATCGCGTGCAACGGCTTGTCCGGCGACGCGCCAAGTTGCGCGCGCGCCGCGCCCAGCGAGATCTGCGTTATGGTTTCGTGATAGCCGCCCGTGTCCGTGTTGGGCGTTCCCGTCGCCTCATTGAAGGCGCGGATCAGGCCCGGCATGTCCTGCGCCAGTCGCAGATCGGGGCGATGCCGCATCAACCATAGCGTCACGGCGAAATGGGCCGCATGGGTCCATTCCGGCTTCGGCAATGTCAGGTCGAGAAATTTCCGGCCCGCACGCGCGATGTCACTGTCGTTGGAAAATTGCCGCCCCTGCATGGCGACACAATACCGAAAAGCGCCATCAGCGGAACCCGGCGAATTCGCATCGCAGAGACGCAATTGTCACCGGTCTTGGCGTGCCGCGACCGCCGTCAGGAAGGCGGCATAGCTCCAGGTCAGATGTCTGGCCGAGGTCTGGGCGCCAGTGGTCTGATCGAACTGCTCCGACATGTCGCCGCTTTCGGGCGTGAAGGCCCGCACCGTTTCCAGATAGGCATCGCCCCGAGCTCTATCGCCGCTGCGGTAACAAAACTCCGCCGCGCCCAGAGTCGAGAAATAATAGGCGCCCCCGGAATAATATTTGTCGCCCCCATAACGACCGAGCGCGGGAGCCCGGCCCGCGGGCCGATTGTGGTTGATCGCATACGCTGCATCGAACAGCGTTTCGAGCCGCTCCAGGGTCGCCATATAGCGCGGGCCGGTGAGACCGGCGTGGTTGGCAGCGAGGATCACCGCAATATCCAAAAGCTTTTCAGGTGCGCCCCCTTCGACGCGACGAGAGCGGATATGGCCCTGAGCTTCCATCCAGAAACTGTTCAGAATTTCTTCCAGCGCAGCGGCCTCGGTACGGCACCGCTCCGCCAAGGCACCCTCGCCTCGTTCTGAAAGCCAGTCCGCACCCGCCGTCAGCGCCGCCGCCGAGACCCGCATCGTATAAGCGTGCAGACCGAATTCTTCTTCCCAGATATCGAAACAAGGCAAGCGGGCATGGTGCAGCACGAAGGCGATATCCCGGCGCAGCAGATCCGCCGCCTCGCCTTCCGCGCCCCAATGCATCAGCATCAAAGCCCGCGAGGCCGGCCCGTCATGTTGGGGCCGAGGCCAGTCGGAGATGTCGAGCGTCCCGTCCGGATTGACCCGCGTTTCCGCTGGGATCGCCATGCCATGCGCTTCGTTCGTCGTCTTGCGCAGAAAACGCGCGAAGTCAGGTTGGGCGGCATCACGCCAATTAGGCGGCAGAGCACGCCCGTCGATCAGCTCCAGATCCAGGCTGAAGCGCACATGCTGCTGGAACAGTGTGTCGGCCTTGGGCAAATCCCGGCGCAACAGCCGCAAGGCATCCATCACCACCGCGCTGTCGCGGTACCAATGGAAGAAATAATCCGGGTCCGGGTCGTAACCGGCCAGCACCGGCGATGCCACCACCGAACCGGGCTTCGGCACAATCACCTGCCCGAAATGCGGCCGTGCCTTGACGATATTGACCGGCGAAATGCTTTTCAGCATCATCTCGGCGGAATGGTCCCATTGCCGCGCGATCCAACGCTCCAGGTCACTCACGCTTCGGCGCTCTTAAAACCCAGGCGCCCCAATCCCTTTTGTACTTCGGGGGCAGCCATGAACAGCTTCCACAAAAGCCCCGTACGATAATTCTCCATCATCACGATAATCGGTCCCTGATCGATGGCCAGATAAGTATCGGCCCACCATTCCTTCGTCTCATTGAAGGCATCGACAAAGCCGAACCGGCCCCAGACTTTTTCACCATGCACCGACAGGAAATGGCGCATCGCCGCGATCCCGGCTTCGGGAGCATAAGGAATGCTCGCCAGCGCCGCGGTGGGCGAAATGGTGCCATTGTCGTTGTTGGGCGCGTGCGCGTCATAGCCGGACGGATCGTCGCTTGCGGTCAGGCCCCAGCAATCCGGCCCGTAACCTTTGAAGCCGCCGGGGTTGGCGATGCAGTGGTCGCGATTGACCGCGACCTGTGCCACATTCTGTTTCCAATAATCGGCGTGGCTGTCGCGAAGGCCGTGCGGGTCGAGCCCGCAAAAGGAATAATGCGCGAAGAACAATGGCCCACCACCATCGGGGCCCAGCGGCAAAGTCACGCCGCGATAGGTTTTGTCGTTGTGGTAATCGGCGCTGCGGCAGAAGCCTTCCTCATAGATCCTGCGGTCGATACCATGATGCGACGCGCCCGCCGCCAACACATAGACGATCAAGGTTTCGTTCCAGCCCCGGACCGAATGATTCATGGCCCAGCCATGATGGGGACTCCAATGCCAGTAAAGGACGTTTTCGCCCCGCCGGTACCAGTCCCATTCCACATCATCGAACAGCGCGGTGATGCGCGCGGCCAGCGCCGGCGCTTCGGCGGCAAAATATTGCCGCGCGGTGATCAGCCCCATCATCAGCAGTGCCGTTTCCACCAGATCGCCGCCGTCATCGTTGGGCATGAACGGAATGGTGCGGCCGGTCTCGCCATGCAGAAAATGCGGATAGGCGCCGTGATGACGTTCGGCCCGCTCCAGAACCTCCACCATCCAATTCAGCCGCTCCAACCCGACGTCGCGGCCGATCCAGCCCCGCTCTACCGCCACCACCAGCGCCATCACGCCAAAGCCGGTGCCGCCCACCGCCACCAGATCGCCGACGGGATCGGCGCTTCGGGTGGTGCGGTCGCGCGCCATGAAACTCGACGGCTCTGCGCCGTCCCAGAAGAATTTGAATGTCTGGCGCGCCACCGCCTCCATCAAGGCATCCGAATCCAACGTCAGAAGCGCGGCGGGTGAAATGCTATCCATTATTGCTCCGGTTTTGGGGCGGGAACACTGCTCGGCGGCAGCGCATCACATTCCAACAGCGCACGGCGGAAATCGGCGACTCTGAGCAACGTCGCGCGCCAATCGGCAATCGTGGAAAAATTATCCACGAACCAGCGCAGCGAAGACTGGACTTGCGTGAACGCGCCCGCTGCCATCATCAGCCCGCCGAAACTTAAGTTTCCGGAAAAATACGCCGGCGCCGCCACCAGGATCGGCGCAATGAGCGTCAGCCAACCATAGCCCGCCGTGACCCAGGTCAATTCCGTGAGGCCCGCCACCAGCCGCCGCATCGCAGCCAAGACATTGCGCAGATCGAGCTCGATATGTTCGCGCATGCGCATTTCATCGCCGTCGCGTTCGATCTGGTCGATATGTTCGTTGACGCGATTCAACGAGGTGCGCAATTCCGATTCCCGCTGATAACGGTCGGCATTGCGGCGGATCAGTCCGCGTCCCACCCAATAGCTGAGCAGCGATCCCGATCCGGCATAAAAAATCGCGGCCCACACCATGTAACCGGGAATGGAGAAAGCGCGCCCATCGACATGGAAAGCGAAACTGCCCGAGATCCGCCACAGAATTTCGACGAATGTCACCAGCAGGATTGAAGATTGCAGCAACTGCACCCCCAGATCGGATGACAATTCTGTCAGGTGGCGGGCATCTTCATGCATGCGCTGATCGGGATTGGAACCAATTGGGCCGACCCGGTTCAGGCGAAATGCCCGATGCGGCTTCAGCCATTCCCCGATCAGATCCTGCACAAGGCCCTCGCGCAGCTTGAGCTTGAGCATTTCCGACAGCCAGCGCTGGGCGACATTCAGAACCAGCAGCGCACCTGCGATGACGCAGAACACGCCCAGCTGAACGCCAAATTCGTGAAAATCCCGATGCGCCAGGGCGTCATAGAAAGGCTGATTCCAGCGGTTGAGGCGGATCTGGCCATAGGCAGTGGCAACAATGACGACGAAGATCAGCCCCGCCAGCAGGAACAGCGTGTTGCGGACCGCCGAGGAGAGCAGCGCGCGAATCATCATGGCGAGCTGGGGCAGCAGCCCCGTTCCACCTTCGCCGGGATCGTCATCGTCGGAATGGTCGAGAAACATGATGTGACCTTGCCATTGCGGGCGCCGAAACGGGATAGAAAAAACGCCACGCCCCGTTATGGTGCGGGAAAAGGAGCCTCTCTTGAGCCGCATTGACTCCCTGATTGCCGCCATGACCCTCACGGAAAAACTGGGTCAAATGACCATGATGGCGGCGGATTCCGCCACAACCGGCACGGCGATGACCACCGATCTCGATTCCGGCATCCGGTCGGGCGCCATCGGCAATCTTTTGAACCTTTACGGGGTGGAAAAGACGCATGCCGCCCAGCGTTTGGCGCTGGAATCCACCCGGCTCAAAATTCCCCTTCTTCTCGGCCTGGACATTATTCACGGCCACCGGACGCTATTCCCCATTCCGCTGGGCGAGACCGCTGCCTTCGATCCCGATCTTTGGGAAGCCACCGCGCGCGAAGCCGCACGGGAAGGCGCGGCAGACGGATTGCATTTGACCTTCGCGCCGATGCTGGACGTAGCGCGCGATCCCCGCTGGGGCCGCAGCGCCGAAGGCCCCGGCGAAGATCCCTATGTGGGACAGGTCATGGCACAGGCCAAAGTGAAAGGCTTCCAGGGCGCGGGCCTGGACCGCTCGGATACGCTGGCGGGCTGCGCCAAGCATTATTGTGCGTATGGCGCGGCGTTGGCGGGGCGCGATTATGCGTCGACCGACGTGCCGCCCCGCGCTTTACGGGAAATTTATCTGCCGCCCTTCGAGACCGCAGTCGGTGCGGGCATCGCCACCATCATGCCGGCCTTCAGCGCCATCGATGGCGTGCCGCTGACCGCGCATCGCGCTTTGCTCAAGGACTATTTGCGCGGCCGTCTCGGCTTTGAGGGCGTCATCATCAGCGATTACACCGCCATCGCCGAGCTGATCCGCCATGGCGTCGCCGCCGACATCGTCGATGCCGCCGCACTGGCGCTGAAGGCCGGGGTGGACATCGACATGATGGCCTATGCGTATCGCGACGGCTTGCCTGTGGCGCTGGACCGGGGCCTGGTCACGATGGCGGATATCGATGCCTCCGTGCGCCGGGTGCTGATTTTGAAAGAGCAGCTCGGTCTTTTCGACGATCCGTTCCGGCGCGGCGCGAGCGAGAGCGCAGCGACGCTGACCGCGCGGCGTCAGCTGGCGCGCGAGGCGGCAATTCGCTCGGTCGTTCTGTTGAAGAACGACAATGCCGCGCTTCCCTTGAGCGAAGGACAATTGGCCGTGATCGGGCCCCTCGCCGATGCGGCCATAGACATGCGTGGTTGCTGGCCGGCGGCCGGAAAAGCTGGCGATTGCGTCAGCGTGCTGGCGGGGTTGCGCTTTGCCTTGCCGCATCGCTCGATCCGCTATGCCTCAGGCGTTAGCATCGCAGGAGCAGACGAAAGCGGCATCGCCGAAGCGGCGGCGCTTTGTGATGGCGCCGACACCATTCTCCTGTGCCTGGGCGAAGCTGCCGAGATGAGCGGCGAAGCAGCGAGCCGCGCCCATCCGGGGCTGCCGGGCAGGCAGAATGCTTTGGTCGAAGCGGTTCTGGCGCGCGCGCAGGGAAAAAAGATCATTACCGTCCTGTTTTCAGGACGGCCGCTTATCGTGCCGGACCTGATCGCCCGGTCGGACGCTGTGATGGCGGCGTGGTCGCCGGGTTGCGAAGCCGGAAATGCATTGGCAGATCTTTTGACCGGGCGCGCATCGCCGTCCGGGCGGACGCCGATGAGCTGGCCACGCGCGGTCGGACAGATTCCTGTGTTCTTCGGCCAGCTTCCGTCAGGGCGCCCGGAAAATCCCAAGGATCATTTCACCAGCAAATATCTGGACGAAGCGAACGCGCCGCTGTTCCCGTTTGGGCACGGGCTCACCTATGGCGACTTTGCCTACACGAATTTGGCGGTGACGCCGGATACCGCGAAAGAAAAAGAAAGCTTCTCCGTCACCGTGACCGTGACGAACCGGGGCACGCGCGCGGCCAGGGAAACCGGGTTTCTGTTCATCCGCGACAAGGTCGCGAGCATCAGCCGCCCCCTGCTGGAATTGAAGGGCTTCAGCAGCATCACGCTCGAGCCCGGGCAAAGCGGCACGTTGCGCTTCGCTTTGCCGGCCCAGGCGCTGAAATATGCGGGACCCGATCTCGAGCCGTTCTACGAACCGGGCGAGATCGAAATTCACGTCGGCCCGGCCGCAGACCGCAACCGCCTTCTTTCCGCAACGGTACGATTGACCTAGAGCGGCCCTGCCAGGGTGGCGGGGACCAGGGCCAACATCAGGACCAGCCCGGGGACCGAATAGGCATATTTGCCATGGTTCAGCAGAGCTACCGTGGCGAAGAAGATGATGAACCCGGCCAGAATCACGCCCCAGATCCGGGTCACCGGATTGGACAGAAACAGAGCTGTCAAAATCGCCAGAGTGCCGACCACGCGATGGGCGTTGCTGGGGAAACCCCAGCGGCGATAGGAAAGCCGCACAAACCGAGGCCCCGCCATGTGCAGAAGCCCGGTCGCGCCAAAAAAACCGCTCAGGGCCAGCGCATCAAGTATCGGTATGGAAAGCATAGCCCCTCCTTCTTTTGCTTGAACGAGAGATAGGCATGCCTCCGTCGCGCGCCCAGAGGCTGCGGCGGAATGGCTGACCCGCAAGCTGCGCATGCGCGAGCCCAAACAGGGCGTCAAAACCAGCAGGGCGTCATGAAAGATGCGTCTCGTTGCAAAAGATCGATCCGAACATGCGAAATTGACGCGATTTTCGAGCCCATCTCTGCCCGCAAAATGCCGCAAGGGGTTGATATGGCTATATTCTACCGCGTAACTTTACCCAGGCGCTGTGACGCCGAAACAGGACAGAAAATGCCCCCCTTTTCGGTTCGGCTCCGCAATTCCCTGCGCAAAGCGACCATGGCGCTAAGCTTGGCCTATTACCGCCGCTATTGGGGCATGGACATCGGCGAAGGCTGCAAGATTTCGCACAAAGCGATCCTCGACAAAAGTAACCCCTGCGGCATCCATATTGGCCGCTATACCGGCGTGGCGCTCAATGCCGTCGTCCTGTCCCATGATTTCGTGCGCAACCGTCATGTCGATACCTGGATCGGCGAACGGTGCCATATCGGCGCCGGGGCGATTGTGGGGGCGGGCGTCAGGATCGGCGACGGCTGCCTGGTCGCGGCCGGCAGCGTCGTGCTGAAGGATGTGCCCGACAATTGCATCGTGATGGGCAATCCCGCGCGGGTGATCGAGCAAGGCTTGAAAACCGGCAAATGGGGCGTGCGCATAGACGTTCTGACGCCGGACCGCATCGACCCGAATGTTCTCGTGAATGACGAAGGAAAAACATGAAAGCCGCGCTCAAGGAAATTTTCACCTCGGAACTCGGGATCAAGCCCGAGGATTTCCATGACGGTCTCACCTACAATTCGATACCGGAATGGGACTCGGCGTCTCACATGTCGATGATATTGGCGGTCGAGGAGAAATTCGGATTGGCGCTGGAATCCGACGACATCGTGAACATGACCAATATCGAGAAAATCGTCGATATTTTGAAAGCAAAAGGCGTTCCCGTTGAATAACGGGCGCAAAGCCGGGTTTGCGGTGCGGCCGGCGGCCGCTGCCGATGCATCGGTGATTTTCGATTTGAGACGCGCTTTCTGGTCCGATCAGATCGCGAAAGGCACGCTCGATAGCCCGGACCAGGGCGCCGAAAGACTTCTGGCGGAGACGGCCAAGCTCACCGGCCGCGCGCGAACCGTGCTCGCGGTCGCAACGCAGGACAAAAAAATTATCGGCTATCTTTATGGCCAGGTAAAAATGCTGCCGGGCGCCGCGTCTTCCGTCGGATCGGTCGAGGAGATTTTCGTCGCCCCGGCACACAGACGCGGAAGCGTCGCGCAGGAACTCGTCGCCAACGCAATCGCGCAATTGAAAGCCTTGGGTGCAGGGCGGATGCAGCTCCGTGTCTTGCAGGACAATGCCGAAGGCCGGACCTTCTGGAAAAAGCTGGGCTTTGCGCCATCCGTCACGATCTACGAATACACTGATAACACCACACCTTCGGGCACCGAATAATTCGCCATGTCAGATACCGTCGATATCGGAGAATTGTTGCGCGAGCGCTTTGCGCGTTTCCGGGACCTGCCCGCGCTTTGGCTGGAAGGCCAAAGCATCTCTTACGCCGAGCTATTTTCCGACGCCGCTGAACTGGCTTCCCGCATCGCGAACGTGACCGCGCCCGGAGATCGCATCGGTCTGTTGGCGCAACGCTCCTACCCCGCCTATGTCGGAATTCTGGCCTCCGCCCTATCGGGCCGGCCCTATGTGCCCGTCAATATGAAATTCCCGTTCGAGCGGCAGGTGAGCATCGTCTCGATCGCGCAATGCCGCCTGTTGATTACCGATCGCGTGTCCAAGGCACGCGGCCCGGAGCTAATCCAAGCCGTCGGTCTATCGCTCAGCGAGATTGCCGTTCCCGAACATAGCATGCGCGTTTCGACGGGCTTTCAGGGCAAGGATTTCACCGGCTCGGGAGCCGCACCGGCCTATATCATGTTCACGTCGGGCACGACCGGTACGCCAAAAGGCGTTGCCGTTCGGCGGGAAAATCTCTCCGCCTATCTTTCGGCCATCGAAAAAATTGCTCCGATTGATCCGGAAACGCGTTGCACCCAATTGTTCGACCTGTCTTTCGATCTCTCCGTCCATGACGTTTTTCAGACCTGGACCAGCGGCGGCTGCCTCTTCATCGCCAGCAATGACGAAATGCTGGATCCGGTGGGGTTCGCGAAACGCCACGCCTTGCAGGCCTGGTTTTCCGTCCCGTCCGTCGTCGCCATGGCCAAACGTTTCCGGCGGCTCCAGCCGGATATCCTGCCCGAAATGCGCGTCAGCCTGTTCTGCGGCGAACCCCTGCCGGTCAGCGTTGCCAATGATTGGGCAAAGGCGGCTCCCAATTCGCGGATCTGGAATCTGTACGGCCCGACCGAAGCGACGATTGCGATCACGGCCGAGGAATTTACGCCCGCACCGCAAGACGATGACCGGCCCGCTTCTGTACCACTGGGCCTGCCTTTCCATGGTTCCGCTGTGGAGGTGGTTGGTGAGGATGGGCGCCCCGCGCAATTGGGCGAATTGTGGCTGGGCGGCGCGCAGATATCGAACGGCTACATCAACAATGAAGACGAAAATCGCGCGAAATTCGTGAACCGGACCTTGGATGGCCAACTCTATAATCGTTGGTATCGTACGGGTGATCTGGTCCGGCGTGACGAGCGTTACGGACTTGTGTTCCAGGGCCGTATGGACGGCCAGGCGAAAATCCAAGGCTACCGCGTCGAACTTCTGGAGATCGAAGAAGCACTGCGACAGGCCTCCGGCAGCGCCGAAGTCGCCGCGGTGCTTTGGCCCGTCAGCGACACAGGCGCCGCCGAGGGCGTTGTCGGTTTTGTCTGCGCGCCTACAAATAGCGAAAAAGAAATCGTCGATCTCTGCCGCACCCGGCTGCCGATCTATGCGGCACCGAAAAAGATCATTACCGTTGAAAATCTGCCGCTGAATGCCAATGGCAAGGTCGACCGGAACGCGCTGCGCGACACTTATCTTCGCAAGCCGTCCTAGCGAAAGCGCAACAGCGCCAGATCTTTTGCCAAGGCCCGCGATCCTTGAGCCGGCTTGAGACGCAGGCGCGGACGCTTCAGCTTCGTCACGGCGCCCGCCACGGCCACCGCATTGCGGTTTTCGAAACCCGCAGCATCGAGCAGACGCACATTGCGCCACACGCTTTTCAGATCGCCGCAAATATTTCCCGGCACGGGATCGTCATCGTCCCGCACCACGATATTGATCAGGAACTGACCGCCGCGTCTCAGCCGCGCTTTGACCAAGCGAAAAAAGCCCGGTGCAAGCAAATGCGGCGGAATGATTTCATTCGCGAAGGCATCCAGGACGATGGCGTCATAGCAGTCCTTTTTCCCACGCAGGAATGCGCGCCCATCCTGCGTATGGCATTCGACCGAAGACGGCATGTGGAAATACTCGCGCGCAATTTCGAACGATAAAGGATCGATATCCACCAGTGTGACCGTCACACCGGCGCGCGATAACATGGTTGCCAACGTGCCACCGGCACAGCCGATCATCAGGACACGCCGCGGCTTTTTCTGCAGCAAAAGGCCATACAGGGCATGGATATATTCCGCCAGACTGACGCCATTCCGGTCGGCGACGCTCTGATGGTCCTGCGCCTGCCAATAGGAAATGCCGCCGGTCCGGTTGTCCTGCGCAAGCACGATCTCGGAAAAGGTCTGACGCTTGCGGCTCAGGCTTGGCTCGCTTCTGCTTCCGCGGCTGCATACCGGCCCCGGCGAAACAGGAAATAGAAGGCCAAAAGAAAAGCGATGAAAACCACCGTGGTCGTCAGCTGGCTTTGCAGATCCGGCATCATCCCCATCGCAACCAGCACCGCGAAGATGCCGATAACGGTGAAATAACTCAGCGCGGGAAAGAGCCACATTTTGAGCTGCAACCGACCCGCTTCCTGCGCGGACAGACCGCTCCGGAAGCGGATCTGCGCGACGCCAACCATCGCATACAGGAACAGCATCGCTGTCCCCGACGCATTGACCAGCCAGGTGAACACGCCGGTCGAAGACAGGAAGATGGAAGTCAGCATCGCGCCATAGGCGAACACGGTTCCGGCAAGAATGGCGCGCGCCGGAACGTTACGCTTGTTGAGCGCGATCAAAGCCTCCGGCGCATCGCCTTGCGCAGCCAGCGCGAACAAGGCCCGCGAAGTCACGTAAAGCCCGGAATTGAGACAGGACAGGACAGCCGTCAGAACAATGATGTTCATGCCCAGCGCCGCACCGGGAATATGGATTTGGCTCAACGCTGCAACAAAGGGCGATTGGCCGGGAATGATGCTAGTCCAATTCACCGTGGCGACGATGAAGAAAACCGACAGGACATAGAACAGCACCACCCGCACCGTCAGGGTGGTGGACATGGACGCGATGGCCTTGACCGGTTCTTTGGATTCGGCGGCTGCGACCGTCGTGATTTCCGCCCCCGTGAGCGAGAAGATCACGGTTGCGACACCGGCCAGCACAGACAGCGCACCGTGCGGGGCAAAACCACCATGCGCAGTCAAGCCGGAGAAATCCATGGCATGGCCGGACATCAGGCCGAACGCATAGGATCCCGTCACCAGAATGAAGGCGATGATGGCCGCCACCTTGATGGAGGAGAACCAGAATTCAAACTCGCCATAAGACCGCGCCGACATCAGATTGACACCGGTCAGACAGGCCAGAAGTCCCAATCCGATCAGCCAGGACGGCACCGGTATCCATTGCGCGATGATGGCAGCGCCCGCAATCGCCTCGACCGCCACCACGATCATCCAGAAATACCAATAGAGCCAGCCGCCCACGAACCCGAACGGATGGCCCAGGATCTTGCGCGCATAGTCGGTGAAGAAACCGACGCCAGGCAGCGCCACCGCCAATTCGCTCAGCATCCGCATGGAGAGCAAGATCAGAACGCCCGCCAGGAGATAGCAAAGGATGACCGCCGGACCGATGGAGACGATCGCCGCGCTAGAGCCGACGAAAAGTCCCGCGCCGATGATGCCGCCCAGAGAGATCATGGCGACATGACGCGGTTGCAGCGTATGACTTAAACTGGGTTTCTCGCTCATACGGTGCGGCGCCCGGCAAGAAGCTGACGGTCCACCGGCATTTGCCGTAGGCGGATATTCGTGGCGGCGGCGATGGCGTTGATGAGTGAGGGTGGGCCTGCGGTGCAGCCCGGCTCGCCGATACCGCCCGGCGCCTCAAGCGAAGGCACGATATGAACATCGATCGCGGGCGTTTCGTTGATGCGCATCATGCGGTAATCGTTGAAATTGCCCTGCTGCACCCGGCCATTGGCGACCGTGATGTTGCCATGAAGCGCCGCGGTAAGGCCGAAGATCAGGCCACCCTGTACCTGCGAAGCCAGGGTATCGGGGTTCACCACCCGCCCGGCATCGACCACAGCCGTCATGCGATGCACCCGCACGGTGCCGTCACTTTCCACCGAAACCTCCGCGATTGTCGCCATATAGGTGCCAAAGGCCCGCTGGGCGCAGATGCCCTGGCCGTGCCGCGATGGAAGTGTTTTTCCCCAGCCGGATTCGCGCGCCGCCCGTTCCACCACCGCTTTCAGGCGCGGATTTTTCTGCAAATGCGCCAGCCGGAAGGCGATGGGGTCCTTGCCTGCCTTCTTCGCCAGTTCGTCGATCATGCTTTCGATGGCGAAGACCGTGTTGTTGGGACCGACGCCGCGCCACCAGCCCACGCGCAATGCGCGCGGTTCGGCTTGCGAATATTCGATCCGCTGATCGGCGACGTCATAGGGCATCTCGGTCGCGCCATCGAGCGCGTCATTGTCGATGCCGTTCTTGAGCGGCCCGAACATACGCTCGACCACCGAGCCGCCGGTAACCCGGTGCATCCAGCCCGTGACGCGGCCATCGCCATTCACCGAAGCCGACATCACATTGCGGTAGGCGGGGCGGTACATGTCTTGATGCATGTCCTCTTCCCGCGTCCAGATCACCTTGACCGGACCATCCACTTTCTGCGCGATCCGCACCGCCTTCTCGACCATGTCCACGTCCAGCCGCCGGCCGAAACCGCCGCCCAGCATGAAATTGTGGAAGACGACCTTGTCTTGCGCAATGCCCAGCACCTTCGCCGCCGCACCTTGCGCGGACGCCTGCACCTGGCTTCCGCCCCACATTTCGCAGCTGCCATCTTTGACATGCACCGTGAAATTCAGGGGCTCCATCGGCGCGTGTGCCAGGAACGGCACCTGATAAGCGGCATCGACACGCGCGTCCCGCGCCAGGCCTTTGTCGGCGTCGCCTTCCTTCTTGGCGACCACGCCTTTGCGGCTGGCGATTTCGAGTTCGTCCTGCATTTGCTTGGAATTGCGCGTTGCATTGGCGCCATCGTTCCAACGGGGTGAAAGCGCCGCCAACCCCTGTTTCGCGGCCCAGAAATGGTCGCCCACCACCGCCACCATATCGTCCAACACCACGACATCGCGCACGCCCGACACCTTGAGCGCCGCGGCCTGATCCACGCCCGCCACCTTGCCGCCGACCACCGGCGCCGCCATCAGGGTCGCGACCTTGAGGTCCGGCATCCGCACATCGATGCCATATTGCGCTTTGCCATTGACCTTGTCGGGCGTGTCCAGACGCTTGACCGGCTTTCCAATCAGCTTGAAATCCTTGTCCGCCTTCAACGGTGGATTTTGTGGCGCGGGCAATTTCGCCGCCGCCGGCGCCAATACACCATAGCCAAGTCTGCGCTTGTTGGCGTCGTCGATGACTTCGCCATTCTCGGTGCGCAGCGATGCGGGATCGACACGCCATTGCGCGGCGGCGGCCTGCACCATCATGGCCCGGGCGCTGGCGCCGACCTGACGCAGCGCGGTGTAGAAGGCGCGGATGGAAGTCGAGCCTCCGGTGCCCTGCCCGCCACCCATGGGCGAGCCGTAAATCGCATCGCTGGGGGGTGCCGCTTCCGGTGTTACCTGGTCCAGACTCACGTCCAACTCATCCGCGAGAAGCTGCGAGAGAGAGGTGTACACCCCCTGCCCCATCTCCTCCTGCGGAATGATCAACGTCACATGACCGGTCGGATCGATGCGCACAAACGCGTTGGGACGAAGAACGTATTTCGCGGGCGCGCCCTGTGCCAGCGCCCGGCTCATGGGGAACGCGAGCAGCATGCCGCCGCTCGCGGCCAAACTGACCTTCAGAAATTCACGCCGGGATGGCGCAGCACTCAATTCCGTCTTGCCCATGGCGGACATGCTCTTCCCCAAAGCCGGAAAACCCGGAGAGATTCTTACGCTTTTCGCCGCTCTGGCGCAAAAGCCCGAAAAATCCTGCGTTTTAACCGGGAGGCGAATGCAGGATGCGACCGGAATACGGGTTGGCGCGTTTCCTGGGAGATCTGGAACATTCCGACCGGACAGGAGAGCCGATGCATATCGACATTATCATGCTGCAGCCGCTGGTGGCGCTTTTGTTCGGCATTCTGATTCTGATTCTGCCGCGCCTGTTGAATTATCTGATCGCGATCTACCTGATCCTGATCGGTCTGACCGGCCTGTTTCCCCATCTTTTCTCATCCACAGCGATATAGGAGGCCATGATGGCGTCGCGCGAACAGCATCCGACCCCCAGCCCGAAAATTCCCGAGCATCTTTCGACGTCTAAGCCCGCCACCACGAAAGAAGAAAAGATCGACCGGCAGATGGAAGACACGTTTCCCGCCAGCGATCCGCCGTCTTTTTCCGGCGGCAACCACACCATTGGTGCGCCCAAGGAACGGGAAAGCGAGCCACAGACCGGCGAAAGCCCGGCCGTGAAAGAGGCTGAGAAAAAAGTGCAGGACGGTCACGCGGCCAAGCCGCACAAATATTGACCTAACCCGCCGTCAACTCAGGATTAAAGAGATATCGTCCCCGGCGTCAGTGATTGGGGACGATTTCCCTTAACCTTTCATCGCATCCAGCACACCCGATTCAGTGAGGATCTGGGGCAGGATCACCGGCTTGTCGGCGCCGGGGGCGTAATAAAGATAGAGCGGCACGCCGGAGCGGCCATTGTCGCTGAGAAGTTTGGTGATCTCGGCATTGCGGTTGGTCCAGTCCGCGATCAGATATTCCACTTTGCGGTCATTGAAGGCGGTCTTGATTCCCGGCTGTGACAGCACGGCTTTTTCATTGACCAGACAGGTGATGCACCAGGCCGCCGTCGCATCCACGAACACGGGCTTGCCGCTCGCACGGAGCGACGCCAGGCGTTCCGGCGTGAAGGGCTTCGCATTCGCGGTGGCGCTGGTCGCCGGAGGCGGCGCGCCTGCGCCCTGCAAGGTCGAAAGACCGTACAGGCTGGTCAAAAACACCAGCAACGCAACAGCGGCACCCAAAGCGCGCCCACGCACGGAAAGATCGCGCGTGACCGTCCAGAGCCAGACCGCCAGCGCGAAAGCGACAAAAGCAGCGAGTACGATGGCGACACCGTTGGCGCCGGTTTCCTGTGCCAGAACCCAAACCAGCCAGGCCGCCGCGCCATACATCGGGAAAGCCAGAAACTGCTTCAACCGCAGCATCCAGGTTCCCGGCTTGGGCATGAAGGACAAGGCTTTCGGCCACACGCCCAGGATCAGGAAAGGTAAGGCGAAGCCGATACCCAACCCCAGGAAGATCAACATGGCTGAGGACACGCTTTGCGTCAGTGCAAAGCCCAACGCCGCTGCCATGAAGGGCGCGGTGCAAGGCGCGGCCACGGCCACGGCCAACACACCCGTGAAGAACGCACCGGCCGGACCCGAACGCTGCGCCAGGCTGTCGCCCACCGTGACGGAGCCGACTTCGAACACGCCGGAGAGATTGAGGCCGACGGCAAACATCAAAAGCGCGAAGCCCGCCACTACGATGGGCTCCTGCAACTGGAAGCCCCAGCCGACCGCCGCGCCGCCCTGGCGCAACAGGACGATAAACAGGCCGAAAGCCAGAAAGCTCAGGATCGCGCCAGCGCTGTAGGCAAAGCCTTCGCGGGCCGCTTCACGATGTTGGCCACCGCCATGGCGCGCCAACGCCATCGCCTTCATCGCCAGGATCGGCAGCACGCAGGGCATGGCGTTCAGAATAATACCGCCCAGGAAGGCCGACAGAATGGCGACCCAAAGCGTGATGCCGACGGTTTCCGCAGCGCCCGCGCTTTGCCCGCCGAATGCATCCGGCACCGTGCCGGACGGCGCATCGACATTCAGCGCCTGGATGGATCCGTCGGAGGATTTCAGCACCAGCACGCCGGTCAGCGCGCCGCTCATGGCCGCGGCCTTGTCACCGGGCGAGACCCGAAGCACCAAACCGTCTTTCACGAAGCCCATCTTCTGCGGCTCCGCGCCCTTCACGATGCCGGGCTTGTCGGGAAAGAAATCGGCTTCGGCGGGACGGGCGGCCGAAAGCGCCGGCGCGTCCGCGAAAATATCGATTGCCGTCTGCGAACGCGCATATGTCAGCTTCCAGGGCGAAGCGACAGGCAGCAGAGCCCGCGCGGCCGCGAAATCTTTCGCCACCGCCGGATCGGCCGCGGCGGGACCCACCTTGATGGGAAGCGTGAGCGTGGCGTCTTCCGGCACGCAAATGTCTTTGCACACCAGCCAGGTCGCGGCCGCTTTCAAGGTGACCGTGTCACCCACCTTGGCATCGGCGGGAATGGCAAGCTTCTGCAGAAGCCAGAGCTTCCCTTCATAGCCGTAATCCATCAGCGGGCCGACCGGCAGGCGCTTGGGCGTCGGCCACTGGATGGCACCGGCACTCCAGCCCTGCGGCAGCGTCCAGGCAATCTCGCTGGGAGCACCGGCATCGCCGGGGTTGATCCAATAGGTATGCCAGCCTTCGCGAATATCCTCTTCCAGCGCCACGGTGACGCTGCCGCCGGGCGGCGCCGCCAGGTCTTCCGCCACCAGGCGGGCATGAACCTTCGGCAACTCGTCGATGCCCTGCGCAAAAGCGGGAGTGGCGACGGCAAGACCCAGCAAAAAGAGGAGGCTTTTCATGGCGCGACCTATATCCGTTCGGAGGGTTTTTCGCTAGGTGAAGCCAAAAGGTTACCGGATATGCGGATCACCGGCGGAAAACTGGGCGGACGGCGGCTTTTGGCGCCTGCGGATGCCCGCGTGCGCCCTACTTCAGATCGTACGCGCCAGGCGATTTTCAATATCCTGGAACACCGCGATTTTGACATGGGATTTACCGTAGAAAACGCCGCCGTGGCCGATCTCTTTGCCGGGACCGGCGCGCTGGGCCTCGAAGCCCTGTCGCGGGGCGCGCGCTTCTGCCTGCTGGTGGACGATTCTGCCGAAAGCCGCGCGCTTCAAAGGGAGAATGTCGAGGCGCTGAGCCTGACCGGCGTCACCAAGATCTGGCGGCGCGACGCCACCGATCTGGGGCCACTCGGCGCCGGCGCTGGCGGGCCGTTCGATCTGGTTTTCCTCGATCCGCCCTACCACAAAAATCTGGTGGCACCGGCTCTCAAAAGCCTGCGGCTCGGCGGATGGCTCCGTCCGCAAGCTTTGCTGATCGTCGAAACTGCCAAGAGTGAGCGTTTCGATACCGAAGGCTTCACGCATCTCGATACGCGCGATTACGGCGACACCGAAGTCGCGTTCTTAACGCCGGCCGAATAGCCGTTCGATATCGCCCAACTTCAATTCGACATAGGTCGGACGGCCATGATTGCACTGGCCGGAATGGGGCGTTGCTTCCATCTCGCGCAAAAGCGCATTCATCTCTTCGGCATTGAGGCGGCGGCCCGCACGCACGCTCATATGGCAGGCCAGCGTACCGGAAACTTCTTCCAACCGTTCCTTCAACGATAACGCGTTTCCCGTCTCTGCGATCTCGTCGGCCAGATCGCGCATCAGACCCTTCACATCGAGCTTGCCCAGCATTGCGGGAATCTCACGCACCATCACCGCATCCGGTCCGAAGCCTTCGATCACCAATCCCAGTTCGGCAAGCTCATCGGCGCGCGCGATGACGCGCGTGACCTCCGCAGGATCAAGATCCACCACTTCGGGAATCAACAAAGGCTGGCGCGTGATGCCGCCATCCGCCAGCGCCTTCTTCATGCGTTCATAGACCAGCCGCTCATGCGCGGCATGCTGGTCCACAATAACGATCCCGTCCGCGGTCTGCGCCACGACATAGGTTTCGTGCAATTGCGCCCGGGCCATGCCCAGCGGCAGCACGGGCGCCTCTTCCATCACCGGCGCCTCTTCCGTCCGGACAGACGCGATGCTGTCCGCAAACAGCGGGGCGGGCTCGCGCATCCCCATCGCCGAAGGCCGAAAGCCCGGCGGTTGAAAGGACGGGGCAAAATTCGGCGCCTGCCGCTGGAACGCCGACAACGCAGCCCCTGCAACGGTGGTGGAGGCACGATGCCCCGCCTCGGCCAGCGTATGTTTCAGCGCACCCACAATCAGGCCACGAACCAGCCCGGCATCGCGGAAACGCACCTCTGTTTTGGCGGGATGCACATTGACGTCGACAAAGGTGGGATCGCATTCCAGGAACAGCGCCAATGCAGGATGACGGTCGCGCGCCAGAAAATCCGCATAGGCGCCGCGCACCGCACCGATCAGAAGCTTGTCGCGCACCGGGCGGCCATTGACGAACAGAAACTGCATCTGGGCATTGGCGCGATTGTAGGTCGGCAGGCCCGCAAAACCGGTAAGCGACACGCCTTCGCGCAGGGCATCCACCCGCGCCGCATTGTCGTGGAAATCGCGGCCCATGATACGCGCCAGCCGCGTCAGCCGGCTTTCCAAAAGATCACGCCCCGCTTCCAGATCGAGAACCCGCCGCCCATCCATGGTCAGGGTAAAAGCGACATCGGGCCGGGCCATTGCCAGGCGCTTCACAATGTCCTGGGTCGCGAGGTCTTCGGAGCGGGCGCTTTTGAGGAATTTGAGCCGTGCCGGGGTGGCGTAGAAAAGCTCACGCACTTCCACCCGCGTGCCATGCTGACCCGGTGCACGAAACGCGGCAGGCGACGGCCCACGCAGCGCGCCGCCTTCGACAGCGATCTCTTGCGCCTCGCTGGATGCGGTGCGGCTGGCGATCAGAAGCCGTGCCACCGCGCCAATCGACGGTAACGCTTCACCACGAAAGCCCATGGTCTGGATGTGAGAGAGATCATCCTCGCCATTGCGCTCGGGCAATTTGGAGGTGGCATGGCGTTCAATGGCCAGACGCAGATCATCCGCGCCCATGCCGCTGCCATCATCCTCAACCAAAATGAGATCGGCGCCGCCATTCGATGTGGCGACATCGATGCGGGACGCACCCGCATCGAGTGCATTCTCGATCAGTTCCTTCACCGCCGCGGCGGGCCGCTCCACCACTTCGCCCGCGGCGATGCGGTTGACCGTGCCTTCGGAGAGTCGCCTTATTTTCATGCCCCCTCCGCCCTGCGCAGCTTGCTTTTGCGCACCGGCCGGCGCGCAATAAGCGCTGCTACGGGCATCTCCCCCACCAGCGGCTTCGCCGCGCGGGGGAGACGGGCCGGTAGCTGCATCGTCACCGAGGCTATTCCTCTTCGAGATACTGGCGCGCCAGGACTTTGCCCTCTTCCACGCCGGGCTGGTCGAACGGATCGACGCCCATGAGCTTGCCCATGAGGATCGTCTCCAGCATGAAATGCATCATCAGTGCGCCCAACTCGAACTCCCCCACTTTGGCGAGATGGATCTGGCGCACCGGTCGGCCATTCTTGGAAAGGGTCTGCGCGGTGGCGCGGGCTTCGGCATCCACCAGATCGCCCAGCTTCTTGCCAGCGAGATAATCCAGCCCCAGTTTTTTCGCGCGCGCGCGCGGCGCCGTGGGACCTTTGCCCTTGGTGTCCACGCTCACCAGCGTGAAGAGCGCATTGCCCGGTCCGTCCCGGAACAGCTGCAACTGGCTGTGCTGATCGACCGGTCCCAGCACCGAGACGGGGGTCGAACCCTTGCCGTCCTTGCCCAGGCTTTCCGCCCAGAGCTGACGCCACCAGCCACCGAACACTTGCAGCTTGTCGACATAGGGCCACAGAATTGTGGTCGCGAGTTTTCCATCCGCCGCCAGCGCCTGATGCAGCGCGGCACCGACCGCGGCAGGCGCATCCGCCGGATCTTTTGCCGCCAAGGTCTGATCGAGGACGCTCTGCGCACCGGCACGCAGCTTCTTCACATCCAGTCCCATCAGAATGGCGGGCAGCACGCCCACCATGGTGAGCACGGAATAGCGTCCGCCCACACCGGTGGGATGATCCAGACGGGCCGCGCCAATTTCTTCGGCGAAATCACCCAGCGCGCTTTGATGCGGCTCGGTGACGATAGTGAAATGCTTCTTCAGCGATTTGACGCCCAGCTTCTCCAGCGCGTCTGCCGCCGTCAGCACCTGCATCAAGGTTTCGGCGGTGCCGCCGGATTTGGAGATGGCGATGAAATGGGTCTTCTTCAGATCGAAGCGGGCCAGCGCCGCCATCCAGCTGAACGGGTCCGGATTGTCGTGAAATTCGACAAACGGCACCGATGCGCGGCGAAGCGCCGTCAGCGCCTGACCGCCCAAGGACGAGCCGCCAATGCCCAGCACCGCAACGGTCTTCATGCCGGTGATGGCGGAGGCGACTTTGGCGGCCGCTTTCAGATCTTCGGTTCGCGACGGAATGCCCAGAAGTTCCAGCTTGCCCTGCTGGCCCCTCAGCCAGTCGAGCGCGCCTGCCGCCTTGGCGAGGGCGGCGGAATAACCGGATTGTGGAACCGCGCCCTTACCGGACAGTGCGAGGTCGAGAGAAAACTGGATCGGCGATTTTTTCGATTCGGGCATGGGATCGACTCTAGCAGAAGGGTTAGCGGGAAAAGCCCTGCCCTCTTAAGGGTCAACAGATGCACTCAGGGCTTGGGAGGAGCCGCCGGCTTCTCCGCCGGTTTGACAACGGGTTTGCTGGCAGGTGTTTCCGCCGGAGCGGACTTAACGGACGGACCCGGTGTCGCAGGGGACGAATTTTCCGGCCGCACGGGGGGCTTGGGCCGCTGCACCACCGGCTTTCCATCCACCGGCGTGCCCGCCACCACCACGGTCAAGCGTTCGGGATCGAAAACCCGCTTGGCCGCACGCTTCACATCCGCAAGCGTCACCGCCTGAATCAGGGCGTTGCGGCGTGCAACGTAACCGATATCCAGGCCTTGGCGCTGGAACGCGCCCAGCTGCGCGGCTATCCCGGCATTGGACGAGAAGGCCATCGGGAAAGACCCGGTGAGATAGGTCTTGGCGTCATCCAGTTCGCTCTGGGTCGCACCGTTTTTCGCGAATTCGCCCAACGTGTCCTTCACCACCTGAATAGTCTGGCGCACCGCATCGGCGCGGGTCGCGACCGAGCCGGCCATCACGCTGGCCCTGCGGAAAGCAGTGAGCGAGGTGCTGATGCCATAGGTCAGGCCGCGCTTGACCCGGACTTCGTCGGTGAGGCGCGAGGAAAAACCGCCCCCGCCTACAATGTAGTTCGCGACATAGCCAGGAATGAAATCGGGATCGGCCCGCATGATTCCGGGCAATCCGAACATGATGGTGGGTTGCGGCACCGGCATTTCCAAGACATGCACGCCCGGCGTGCCCAGCCGCCCGATTGCCGGAATCGGCGGCGGAATCGTGCCCGGCACGGCCTGGAAGGTGTCGCCCAGAAGCTTCTGGGTTTCCGCGGCGGTGATATCGCCCGCCACCGCGACCATCAGATTGCCTTTCACCCAATGGCTTTTGGCGAAAGCCCGCAGATCCTCGACCGTGATCGCCGAGATGCTGGCGACATCGCCGGTGCTGGGATGGCTATAGGGATGGGCGTTAAAAAATTCCTTGCCGAATTCGCGCCGCGCCACGGTCGCCGGGCGCGTGTTGCCTTGCTGAATGCTCTGGATGATCTGAGCCCGAACCCGCGCCACGGCTTCGGCGTCGAAACGGGGCTTGGTCAGCGCCGTCTGCAACAGCTTCATCGCGAGCGGGGCATTCTCGCTCAAGGTGACGACCGAAATCACCATATCGTCGCGTTCGGCGCTGGCGCTCAGTTGAATGGCATGGTCCGCCAGCGCTTCCTGGAACGCGCGGGAATTCATGGCGCCCGCACCTTCGTCCAGCAGAGAAGCGGTGAAAGCCGCCAGGCCCGCCTTGCCGGAAGGATCGTAGGCCGTACCGGCGGGCAATGTGATGCTGAAAGCGACGATCGGGACGGTGTGATCTTCGCTGAACCAGACCTGCGCCTTTTTGCCGAGATCGAGCGCCTTGATATCGGCGGCCGATGCCGGCGCCAGTATCGCAAACGAAAAGATCAGCGCGAGGGCACAGCGCAGCTTCATTTTCCGCCTTCCGGTTTCATATAGACCGACACGGCATCGCGCCGGATCAGCCGCCGGGCGGCAGCCTGCACGCCCGCCGCGTTCACCGCACGGATGCGCGCGGGCCATTCCTCGACATCGTCAGCCGTCAAACCGATCATCAACGCCTGGCCATAGGCCGACGCCATCGCATATTGGCTGTCGCGACGATACGTGACCGAGGCCACCAACTGTGTCTTGGCGCGCGTCATATCGGACGCACCCGCCGGAGTGCGGGCAAAATTCTGCATCACCTGATCGACCGCTTTTTCCAGCGTCTCGAGCGGCACGCCTGCGCGGGGAACCGCATAGACGGAAAATTCGCCCGCATCGCGCGCATAGCCGTCGTAAGAGGCACCTGCATCGGTGGCGAGTTTCTTTTCTTCGACCAGAATCCGATAAAGCGCCGCCGTCTGGTCGCCCCCCATCACCTGCGCCAGTGTTTCAAAGCTTTCGGCCTGCCCTTGCGAGGCCTGGGCATAAGACGGCACGCGATAGATGCGCTGAAAGACGGGAACCTGCACATCCTTGCGCACCAAAGTCATGCGCGTTTCCGTCAAACGCGGCGGTTCGGAGAAATCGGCGCGCGGTTGCAGCGGCCGTGCGGGAACCTTTCCATAAGCCGCCTGCGCCATCACCCGGATCTGTTCCGGCGTCACATCGCCCGCCACGACCAGGGTGGCATTGTTGGGCGCGTAATGATGTTTGTAGAAATCCTCGGCCGCGACCTTGTCGAGATGACGCACTTCATCCGCCCAGCCAATGACGGGGCGGCCATAAGGATGAGAGAGATGCAGCGCCGCCTGCATCTGCTCGCCCATCAAGGCTTGAGGATTGTTGTCCACCCGCATGCGCCGCTCTTCCAGAACGACATTGCGTTCGGTGGCGACATTGGCGTCGGACAAATCCAGATTGACCATGCGGTCGGCTTCCAGATCCATCGCCAGCTTCAGCCGGTCCGCTGCGATCTGCTCGTAGAACGCCGTATAGTCATGTGTGGTGAAGGCGTTGCTCTCGCCGCCATTCTTCGCGATCGTCTGCGAGAACAAATCGCCCGGCATCTCTTTGGTGCCGCGGAACATCATATGTTCGAAAAAATGCGCCAGCCCGGAAATGCCCGGCGGATCGTCCACCCCGCCGACCTTGAACCACAGCATTTGCGTCACGACCGGCGCGCGATGATCGGGGATCACCAGCACCTGCATGCCGTTGGGCAATGAGAATTGGAATGTCTGCGGTGCAGCAGTCGGCGCAGACGCGGCCGGCGCGGCCAGAGCCGTCACCAGCAACAGTCCGAGAAGCGTTCGCCTAGAACCAGTCAAACCAGCCGCCGCTGCTCTTGGGGCTCGCCCCTTTGGCCGAGGGCGAGGCCTTGGCGGGACTGCCCAGGATGCGATCGGTGAAACCGCGGTCGGCGCCCTGCATGTTGCGGGCGTCGGATTGCAGCTCGGCGCGGATGGTGGGGTTGGCGTTCTGCACCCCGGCATTGGCCAGCAGCATTTTTTCGCTGGAGGAATAATTTCCCGGCATCTGGGCCGCCACCGTCGCCGGATCGCTGTTGTTGAACAAGGCGATTTCGGCGGACGAATTGGGATCGATCTGATTGAGCGGTGCCGCGCCTGGAGACGGTGGGCGCAGGTTGAAATCCGGCGGAATGATCAGAGGAGCCTTGGTCGTGACCGCGAACTCGTCCGGAGATTGTTTGGTCAAGCCCGCCTCGTCGCGCAAAGAACTGCAGGCCGAAACCGCGGCCAAGGCCGTGACCAGGGCGGCGAAACGAAGAACAGGTATGGACCGCATCGGCCTACTCCAATCACTCAGCCTTCAGCTTGAGGCTTGAGCACTTCATAAATGATCGCGACGGCGCCGAAGGTTATGGCGATATCGGCGATGTTAAAGACATACCAGTCATAGCCGAATCCGTAAAAGTGGAAAAAATCGGCCACCCGGCCATAGACCAGCCGGTCGATCAGGTTGCCCAGCGCGCCCCCGATCACCAGCCCGACGCCGATTCCCAAGGAAAGACTGGTCATTCCCCACAGCCAATAGCCCAGCCCCGCCACCGCCGCGAGTGAAATCACCACCAGGAGCGCCGTGCCCCAGATGCTGGCGGCTGGAAAGAGCCCGTAGGAAACGCCGGGGTTCCACACCATCACCAGATTAAAAAACGGCAAGACCGGGATGGTCTGGCCGGGCACCAGATGGAGAAAGCCCGCGCCATAGAGCAAACCGAATTTCGACGCCTGATCGGCGAAAAGCGCTGCCGCTGCCGCGACCAGCCCCCAGTCGCGTGGGCGGGGCCCACTCATGCCGGGCTCGACACCGTCGAGTCGCCCTGCGTCACGGCACCGTCACAACGATCGCACAGATGCGGATGGGCCTTATGACTGCCGACTTCCGGCAGCACCCGCCAACAGCGCTCGCACTTCGCGCCCGGCGAAAGATTCGCGACCACGGCCACGCCCTTCACATCGGGCAGCGAGAAAGCCGCCGCCGGCGCTTCGCCGGAAACGACGCCGATGCCCGAGGTAATCGTGATTTCTTCGAAGGGAATGGATTTGAGAAGTGCGGCATCGGCTTTGTCGGCGACATAGAGTGTCGGCGCCGCTTCCAGGCTGGAGCCGATATTCTTGGCGGCGCGCTCCAATTCCAGCGCGCCCGTAACGACGCGGCGCAGTTCGCGAACGCGCTTCCATTTCTCGATCAGCGCCGGATTGGCCCAGCCCCGTGGCACATCGAAGAAAATTTCCAGATGGACGCTTTCGGCGGACGGGAACCGCGACAGCCAGGCTTCTTCCATGGTGAAGCTCAGGATCGGCGCGAACCAGGTGACAACGCGGCGGAAGACTTCCTCCATCACGGTGCGGACCGCGCGGCGGCGCGGCGCGCGCGCCGGATCGCAATACAGCGCGTCTTTCCGGATATCGAAATAGAAGGCCGAAACATCGTTGGTGAGGAAATTGAACAGAGTCGCGGTGACGCGGTTGAAATCGAACCCGGCATAACCGTCGCGGACCTGGGCATCGATTTCCGCCAGCCGGGCCAGCATGAAGCGCTCCAGCTCCGGCATCTGCTCGATGCCGATGCGCTCCTTTTCGTCGAACCCGGCGAGATTGGCGAGCAGGAAGCGGATGGTGTTGCGCAGGCGCCGGTAGGCTTCGATATTGGCTTTCAGAATGTCCTGGCCGATGCGCAGATCTTCGGTGAAATCGGAAGACGCCGCCCACAGCCGCAGGATCTCTGCGCCATTCTTTTCCGCGATCACCTGGGGCGCCAAGGTATTGCCCAGGGATTTGGACATTTTGCGCCCCTGATCGTCGAGCACGAAGCCGTGGGTCAGCACGCCTTTGTAAGGCGCGCGCCCGCGGGTGCCGACCGATTCCAGCAGCGAAGACTGGAACCAACCGCGATGCTGATCCGAACCTTCGAGATACAGATCGGCCTGGTCTTTCTTGGGCCAATGCGGATCGATGGGGTTTTCGACCGTGAAGACATGGGTCGAGCCGGAATCGAACCAGACGTCGAGAATGTCTTTCACCTGCTCATAATCATTGGCGTCACGCCCCTCGCCCAGAAAGCGTTCCGGGCTGGACGTGAACCAGGCATCGGCGCCTTCCGCGGCAAAGATTTCTTCGATACGCGCGAAGACGGCCGGATCATTCAGCACCTGGCCGGTCTTTTTCTCGACAAAGATCGCCAAGGGCACGCCCCAGGCGCGCTGGCGCGACAGGACCCAATCGGGACGGCTTTCGACCATGGAACCGATGCGGTTCTGGCCACGCGGCGGGTACCATTTGGTTTCGCCAATGGCCTTCATCGCCAATTCGCGCAGACTCTTGCCGTTCAGGAATGGCTTGTCGATGGCGACGAACCATTGCGGCGTGGCGCGGAAGATCACCGGCGCTTTGGAGCGCCAGCTGTGCGGATAGGAATGGCGCAGATTGCCTTTGGCGAGAAGCTTGCCCTTCTCGATCAAAGTTTTGATCACCGCGCCATTGGCATCGCCATCCTTGCCTTCCGGCGTGAGGATTCGTTTGCCCGCGAAATACGGCACTTTCGGCCCATAAGAGCCGTCCGGCTCGATCAGACTGAAGGCGTCGGGGTTCGCTGCCGCATAGCCCGGGACGGTCGAAGTCATCAGCTCGAAATCGTCTTCGCCATGACCGGGCGCGGTATGGACGAAGCCGGTGCCGGTATCGGCGGTGACATGCGCGCCCGCCAGAAGCGGGACTTCGAAATCATATCCCAGGCTGCGGAACGGATGGGCGCAAACGATTGCCGCCAATTCGCTCTGTTGCACCGTGCGCACACGGGAGAGCATCATCTTGGCCTGCTTGGCGACGTCCTCGGCCAGAAGATCGGCCAATAGAATCTGTTCGCCGGCGCGCGCCAGCGAACCGTCCGCCGCGTCGGCGATCTGATACAGGCCGTAGGAAATCTCCGGCGAGAAGGCGATGGCGCGGTTGCCGGGAATGGTCCAGGGCGTGGTCGTCCAGATCACCACAAAGCCGCCATCCAGCTCGCCTTTGATGATCGGAAACTTCACATAAATCTGCGGCGAGGATTTCTCGTGATACTCGACCTCGGCATCGGCGAGCGCGGTCTTTTCCACCGGCGACCACATCACCGGACGGAAGCCGCGATAGAGAAGACCGTTCTCGACGAATTTCATCGCTTCGCGCGCGATCACCGCTTCGGCGCGGAAATTCATGGTGGTGTAGGGCCGCTCGAAATCACCGATCTGACCCAGCCGCTTGATCTGCTCGCGCTGCACATTCAGCCAATGGCTGGCGAAGACGCGGCAGTCACGACGCAGCTGGTCGGTCGGCACTTCGTCCTTCGACTTGCCTTCCGCCCGATACTGCTCTTCGACTTTCCACTCGATGGGCAGGCCATGGCAGTCCCAGCCCGGAACATAAGGCGCGTCCTTGCCCAGCATGCCCTGGCTGCGCACCACAAAATCTTTCAGGATATGATTCAGGCCGGTGCCGGAATGGATGTCGCCATTGGCGTAGATCGGCCCGTCATGCAGGACGAAAAGCGGCCGCCCCCGGGCGCGCTCCCGCAGCTTCCCGTAAAGGTCGATCTCGGCCCAGCGCTTGAGCCATTTGGGCTCGGCCTCGGGAAGGCCAGCCTTCATGGGAAAGTCGGTCGCGGGCAGGAACAGGCTGGCGCGATAATCCTGCGCCGGGGCCTCGGTTTTGGGCGGATTGGACATGATCTTGCGCTTCTAACAGTGCGGCGGAAAGCCGTCCAGCGCGGGGGCCACCGGCGTCTCGGCCAGGATTTTCCGGGCCATGGCGGCGTCGGCGCCGATCTGGACGATCAGGGCATCGAGACCGTCGAATTTCGCTTCCGGGCGGATATAGGCAATCAGCTCGACCGACAAATGTTTGCCGTACAAATCGCCGTCGAAATCGAACAGATGCGCCTCCATCAGGGGCACCTCGATCCGGTACATGGGCCGGATGCCGAAATTGGCGACCCCGTCATGGCGGGCGACCGGCTTGTCATTCTCCAGGATGGTGACCCTGACGGCGTAGACGCCGAAGGCCGGGGCCAGACAATGGCCCAGATGCATGTTGGCGGTGGGAAAGCCCATCTCGCGTCCCCGCGCATCGCCATGTTCGACCCGTGCTTCCACTGCCCACCAGCGGCCCAAAAGCCGCGCCGCTTCCTGGGGCCTTGCCGCCTGGAGACTGGCGCGAATGCGGGACGAGGAAATCTTCTCCGCTCCGGTATCGCCCCCTTCCCGTGCGGCGGTGACCATGTCGAAGCCGGTAACCGAGAAGCCTTCCATCTCGCCCATATAACGCAGGGTGGTGAGATTGCCGCCGCGGCCTTGGCCGAACTCGAAATCCGGACCCACCACCACACCGGAAAGGCCCAGTCCCTTCAACAGCACATCGCAGACAAAATCCGCTGCGCTGCGTTTGGCCATGATCTCATCGAAAGTGAGGGCGAACATCGCATCCACGCCCAGCTCCGCCAGAAGACGTGATTTGGCGCGCAGCGGCGTGAGCCGGATGGAATCGGGCCGGGGGTGAAAGAATTCCGCCGGATGCGGTTCAAAGGCGAGCACCGCCAGGGCGCTTTTGCGCGCTTCAGCCTCGGCGCGCGCCTGCGCGATCAGCGCCTGATGTCCGCGATGCACGCCATCGAAATTCCCGATGGCAACGACCGCTCCCTGATAGATCGCCGGCACATCCTCGAAATGGCGGAAGATGCGCATGCTTAGCTTTTGGGTCGCTTCGGGGCCATCACGAAGGCCTCGCCCGTCACCACGACCGTGTCGCCGACCGTGCAGACGCAATCCAGCACCACGCGGCGGCGCTCCCCGATCTCGCGAACCGTACAGGTGGTGACGACCGTATCGCCGATCCGCACCGGGGCTTTGAAATTGAAGGTCGCCGAAACGAAAATCGTACCCTCGCCTGGCAACTGCATGCCGATCACGGCCGAAATGAACCCGATCGAGAGCACGCCATGCGCGACCCGCCCGCGAAAGATCGTGCTACGGGCATACTCTTCATCGAAATGAATGGGGTTGTGATCGCCGGTAGCGTCGCCGAACATCTGGAGATCCCGTTCGGTGACGGTCTTCTCCATGGAGGCGGCCTGGCCGACCGTTATATTCTCATAATAGACGCTTACCATTTGAGTGCTCGCATCGCCGCCTTGGCGCCAACGCCGGCCGCTTCAAACATTTCGCCCAGATGCTGAGCGGTATAAGGCTCGATTTCCTCGCCATGCAGGCCATCGGCGATGAATAGCGCCTCCAGACCAGCCACTTGCGCACCTTTCAGATCCGTCACCAGCGCGTCGCCGATGGCGAGCGCTCTGGGTGGCCGTCCTGCCGCTTCGAGCGCGGTGTCATAGATCGCCGGATATGGCTTGCCGAAATAGGTCACAGATCCCCCGATCGCTTCATATTCCCTGGCGAGCGCACCCGCGCACCAGCAAAGCTGGCTGCCGCGATACACCTTCAAATCCGGATTGGCGCATAACATGGTCAGGTTCTTCGCCCGCATCGACGCCAGTATATCGGAATAATCGTCCGGCGTTTCCGTCAGGTCGTCCACCAGCCCGACGCAAAGTGCCACATCGGCATCGCTTATACCGACCCTTCGAATATCGAGCCCTTCCAGCACGCCGGTGTCCTGCTCGGGACCGATATAATAGAGTGACGGCGGGGCTCCTCGTCCCGCCCGGGCCGCAAGTTCGATGCGTGCGGCACCGCCCGAGGTAATGATGGCGTCATAGCAATCGGTGGCCACTCCGATCCGGCGAAACTGGTCTTCGACCGATCCGGGCGGACGCGGCGCATTCGAGAGCAGAATGACCGGGCCCCGCGTACGGCGGAACTGCCGGAGCGCCTCCGCAGCCTCCGGAAAGGGCGCATGCCCGTTATGCACCACGCCCCAGATATCGCAGATCAGGGCGTCATGGTCGTGCGCGATTTCGCAAAGGCCGTCGATCAGGCGGGGCGGGAGCATCGGCCCCGGATGGCATGGCGGGCGAAACCCGTCAACTGGCCCGTTTCAGCGGGACGATCGAGGCCGCGTCCGCCTGGGCCCGGATGGGGTCCTCGCGCACCGCGCGGGGCTCCCCGAACAGGAAGCCCTGCGCGTAATCGACGGCATAATCCAGAAGCTGGACCACGGTCTTTTCGTCCTCGACGCGCTCCACGATCAGGTTGAGCCCATGGCGGGACAGCAGCTTTTTGAAATCTTCCGCCGCCACCGCAGCGCCTGCGCCGTTCATGCCGTTGGTCAGCATATCGGCACGCACCTTCAGATGCCGGAAGCCCATCGTCTTTAGGCGCACGAAATCCAGCGCCAGGGTTTCGACATGGTCCATCGACAGCGCGAAGCCCAGCCCGGCGAGGCGGGAGAGATTTTCCGCCCCCGCGTTACCCGCCTCCAGCACCGCATTCTGGGCGAATTCGAAAACGATCTGCCCGGCCAGATCCCGGTTCGCCTGCATGTAATCGAGGAATTGCGGGAAGAATTCCGCATCCGCCAAAGTATCGCCCGAGATGTTGCAGAAGATTGCGATATCCTTGCTCTTCTGCGTCAGGCGGCGAACGATCTGCACGCACCGGAAAAGCAGCAGATTGTCGACAACGCTCATCAGACCGGCTGGCGATGCGACCTTGATATATTGCGCCGGCATGATCACCGAACCGTCCTCGGCGCGCAGACGCGACAGCGCCTCATAGAAGCGCAGCTTGCGCTGCGGCAGGCTGACGATGGGTTGCAGATAAAGATCGACGCGGTTTTCTTCCAGGCTGGCGCGGATGACTTCCAGCAATTCACTTTCGCCCATGCTGGCGAGATATTGTGCAACGCCGCCCTGACGGCGGCCGGTCTGCATGGTTTGCGCCGGCCCGATTTCGTCCTGCGCAGCGCGGGCGCTTTTGGAAACCCGGCTGGCGAATTCGCGCATCAGACCTTCCAGCATCTGAAGTTCGGAAACGATCTTCTTGCCCTGCGCGTCGGAGCGGGCTTCCAGTTGTTGGGTGAGTTCGTCCATGCGGTGACGCGCGCTGGCGAGTGCGCCCTCGAATTCCAAGGTCATCTGCCGGAGCGTGGCGATCTCGCGTGCCGCCGCGCGCTTGTCGCGGCGACGTGAGAAGGAGGACGTCATCTGCTGGGTGAAGAGAAAAGCCAGCGCCCCCGACAGGATGCCGATCGGCCAACCGGAAAACAGCGCCATGGCCGCGCCAAACGTGGCGCAGACAAAGAAGCAGGTCAGCGTAATGAGGAACCGGGTCATGGCCCACTCCGGACGAAATACAGGGTGAGTCTGACGCCGGACCGTTTCCAATCTGTTAACCGATATTTCCGCGCCCTGCCGCGATTACGATTCTTATCAAATGGTTAAAGAAAAGCCCCGGCATCGCTGCCGGGGCTTCGCGTCCGTTACAGGGACTCGTTTATCGCTGACGATCGGAGCGATCGCCTCGTCCACCGGAATCGCCGCGTCCACCGTCCCGATTGCCGAACGCATTGCCGATTCCGCGCATCTGATCCGCAGGCGATGCCTGCGGTGAGATGGTCTCGCGGCGCTCGCGGGATTGGTTTCCGGACGAACGGTTGTTGTCAAAGCGGCGATTGTCGAATTGACGATTGTTGTCGAACCGGCGGTTGTCAGAACCGCGATTGTCGAAACGACGATTGTCCGATCCGCGATTATTATCCCAGCGGCCGCGGAAGCCATGGTCGCGATAGAAATTCAGACCCAGCGCCGGACCATAACGGCCTTCGCGATACCAGCTCGGTCGCTGACCACGCCACTGGTCATTGCGCCAGCCGCCACGGAGCCAATATTGCCGACTTCCATTCCAGTCACGATAATAGACCGGACCGTTGAACCAGTTGTCGCCGTAATAAACCGGTCCGTAATAGACCGGCATATCCCAGTAATTGTCGGGACAGCCAAGGGCATCGCAATAGCCACCACTGTCATAAGAAAAGCCGACGCCGCCACCGGGCGCGCCATAACCATAATCGGCGCCATAGCCATTATCGGTATAACCGTTGCCGTAATAGCCTTGGTCGTAGCCATAGCCCTGAGCGCTCACGCAGCCCGACATGGCTGTGGCGCCCCCGAACACAAGCAGTGCCGTTAAAACCGCCTTCCACGACATTTTCATCGCTTACTCCACCAATGGCGCAAGATCGCGCCTTACACGGATGCTGAGCTTTGCCAGTTGAACGCAATCTGAACCGATCTGGGCGGGATTGCGTCCTGCAAACGAAAACGGCCCCAGTCGCCCGGGGCCGTCTTCGCTATCATTCCAGGCGATCAGCGGTGATGTCCACCGCCATGTCCGCCACCATGGCCACCGCCATGCCAGCCGCCGCCGCCATGACCGCCACCCCAGCCACCGCGCCCCCAACCACCGCCGCCGAAGCCGAGCACGATATTGGGACCGCCGTAATAGCCGCCATAATAGGGACGCGCGTAACCCGGCGCGTAATAACCGCAGCGGTACGGATCGTACCAGCGGCTGTAGGGGCTGCAGGAATAGGACGGGCCATAATAACCCGGTCCATATCCGTATCCGCCGCCACCGATGCCGACCACCACACGCGCTTCCGCAGGCGAGGACGCGGCGGCAGCCGCACCGGCCAACATCATCACGCCCAGGGCAACCTTCGCGAATTTCTTCATCTCGAGTCTCCTTACGCAAATTCTGGTGCAATCCTGATCGCGCGTTGCTGAACCGCAAATGAACAACGATTTCAGCTTCGCCACGTTTGCAGGTTTTTCGAAAAAACCTTGAAACGACCATAATTGCCGCCGCAAACACCGGCTTTCTTCCCCCGCATGGCGAAGCCATTGGCGGGGGAAGATGTGCGCTAGCGGGCTTGCCCGGGTGGCGCACAGATGGGGGCATTCAAATAAGCTTGCCTTGACCTTCCGGGGGGCCCCTCCTAAATACCCGGCTGTGGTCTGGCACTCTCGCTTAGGGAGTGCTGCCACTGTGAAAATTCATATTTTTGTTCAACTACTTAGGAGAGGCACGCATGAAGTTCCGTCCCCTTGGCGACCGCGTGGTCGTCCGCCGCGTCAAAGAAGATACCAAGACCGCTGGCGGCATCATCATCCCCGAGACCGCTCAGGAAAAGCCCCAAGAAGGCGAAGTCATCTCGGTCGGCCCTGGCCTGCTGGATGAGAAGACGGGCAAGCGCAACGCCCTCGAAGTCAAAGCCGGTGAATTCGTGCTGTTCGGCAAATGGTCGGGCACCGAAGTCAAGATCGATGGCGAAGATCTCCTGATCATGAAGGAGAGCGACATCATGGGCGTGATCGAAGGCCGCAAGGCGAAGAAGTAATCGCCCTCAAGTAGCGAAGCGGTAGGGCATCAGAAAAGCCCGCGCCCTCTTTCACCAGATATATCCAACAGAATTCAGGAGATCAAAGAATGGCAGCCAAAGATGTGAAGTTCGGCGCCGACGCCCGCGAAAAGCTTCTGCGCGGCGTCGACATCCTCGCCGACGCGGTACAGGTCACGCTCGGTCCCAAGGGCCGCAATGTCGTGATCGACAAGAGCTTCGGCGCTCCGCGCACGACCAAGGACGGCGTGACGGTGGCGAAGGAAATCGAACTTGCCGACAAGTTCGAGAATATGGGCGCCCAGATGGTGCGCGAAGTCGCCTCCAAGACCAATGACGCGGCCGGCGACGGCACCACCACCGCCACCGTGTTGGCCCGCGCCATTGTGCGCGAAGGCTCCAAGTCGGTTGCCGCCGGCATGAACCCGATGGACCTGAAGCGCGGCATCGAAAAGGCGGTCGAAGCCGTCGTCGCCGATCTCAAGAAGCGCTCCAAGAAGGTGAAGTCGAACGAAGAAATCGGCCAGGTCGGCACGATTTCCGCCAATGGCGACAAGGAAGTGGGCGACATGATCGCCCAGGCCATGTCGAAGGTCGGCAATGAAGGCGTGATCACGGTTGAAGAAGCCAAGAGCCTCGCCACCGAGCTCGACGTCGTCGAAGGCATGCAGTTCGACCGCGGTTATATCTCGCCCTACTTCATCACCAACGCCGAAAAAATGACGGTCGAGCTGGATGATGTCGCGATCCTGATCCACGAGAAGAAGCTCACCAGCCTGCAGCCCTTGCTGCCGATCCTGGAAGCCGTGGTGCAGTCGGGCCGTCCGCTGCTCATCATTGCCGAAGAGATCGAAGGCGAAGCCTTGGCGACCCTGGTGGTCAACAAGCTGCGCGGCGGCCTCAAGGTTGCGGCCGTGAAGGCCCCGGGCTTCGGCGATCGCCGCAAGGCCATGCTGGAAGACATCGCCATCGTCACCGGTGGCCAGGTCATCAGCGAGGACATCGGCATCAAGCTCGAGAATGTGAAGATGAACATGCTCGGCACCGCCAAGAAAGTCCGCATCGACAAGGAAAATACCACCATCGTCGATGGCGCCGGCAAGAAGAACGACATCCAGGCCCGCGTCGGTCAGATCAAGGCCCAGATCGAAGAAACCACCAGCGACTACGACAAGGAAAAGCTGCAGGAACGTCTGGCGAAGCTCGCCGGCGGCGTTGCGGTGATCCGCGTCGGCGGCGCCACGGAAGTCGAAGTCAAGGAGCGCAAGGATCGCGTCGATGACGCGCTCAATGCCACCAAGGCCGCGGTCGAAGAAGGCATCATCCCGGGCGGCGGTACCGCCCTGCTTTATGCCTCCAAGAACCTCGCCAACCTCACCGGCGACAATGACGATCAGACCCAGGGCATTGCCATCGTGCGTCGCGCGATCCAGTACCCGATCCGCATGATCGTCCAGAATGCCGGTCAGGAAGCCTCGATCATCGTCGGCAAGCTGATGGAGCAGAAGTCGACCACGTTCGGCTATGACGCCCAGACCGAGAAGTATGTCGACTTCATCGATGCCGGCATCGTGGACCCCACCAAGGTGGTGCGCGTGGCGTTGCAGAATGCGGCTTCGGTCGCGAGCCTGCTGATCACGACCGAGGCGATGATCGCCGACCGTCCTGAGAAGAAGGCCCCGGCGATGCCGGGCGGCGGCGGCATGGGCGGCATGGGCGATATGGACTTCTAAGTCCCGCCCGTCCCCATACGGAGACGAAAGAAAGCCCGGCTGTTGCGAAAGCGGCAGCCGGGCTTTCTGCTTTTAAGGCCGTTGCGGCACAGGCCCCTTCGGCTGGCCGGTTGCAACTTCCCTGCCCGTCAAGCGGCCGAGCGGGCGGGAATCAGCCCCTTTACCGCCCCAGACCAGGCGGGAACGACTTGAATGACAGCCCCGGCGGGTTCAATCTTCCGGCTCTGCCCGACGCAAGCCCTATTCCGGAGGCATCCATGCCGGCTCAAGCCATCTCGAAATTCGCCGAATCCGATGCCTATGTGCGCGAGCTGATGCGCGAAGCCCGGGCTCTGCCCGCGGCCCGCCCCTCCGGTCCATTGCCGCTCCAGCGGCGTTCCTTTCTGAAGTTGGCAGGCGCGAGCGGCGCCGGTCTGATGATCGGGTTCCATGTTCCCAAAGCCCGGGCTGCAACCGAAACGCCGCAAGCCGCTGCCGAAGCGAGCAAGGATCAGGCGATCAACGCCTTCGTGCGCATCGCGCCCGACAACAAAATCACGATCTATTCCAAAGCACCGGAAATCGGCCAGGGCATCAAGACCGCGTTCGGCTTGATCATCGCCGAAGAACTCGATGCCGATTGGAATCATGTCGTGGTCGAACAGGCCGACTACAATCCCAAAGTGTATGGCTATCAGGGTGCGGGCGGTTCGACATCGATCCCGCGCGCCTGGGACCAGTTGCGTGAAGCCGGCGCCGCCGCCAAGGCGATGCTGATCGCCGCCGCCGCCAAGCAATGGAACGTGAAGCCGTCGGAAATCGTGGCGCAGAATTCCCGGCTGACCCATGCCGCCAGCGGTAAGACCGGCACCTATGGCCAGTTCGCCAACGCCGCGGCGAAGATGCCGATACCCGATTCCAAATCGCTGGTGTTCAAGACCCGCACGCAATATCGCCTGCTGGGACGCCGTCATCGCGGCGTCGATGATCCGAAGATCGTCACCGGTAAGCCCCTGTTCGGCATCGATGTGCAGCTGCCCGGGATGCTCTATTGCAACTTCGCCAAATGCCCCGCGGTCGGCGGCAAGGTGAAATCCGCCAACTATGCCGAGATCAAAGCGATGCCCGGCATCGTCGATTGCTTCGCCGTGGAAGGCACGGGCAAGCCCACCGAATGCATGCCCGGCGTTGCCATCATCGCCAAGAACACATGGTCCGCCTTTGAGGCGCGCAAGAAGTTGAACGTGCAGTGGGACGAAAGCGAAGCGTCCAAGGATTCCACCACCCAATTCTCGGCCCAGGCGAAGGAGTTCGCCAAGAAATTCCCGGCCGAAACCGACAGCAATGTCGGAGACGTGGACAAGTCTTTCGCCAAAGCCGGCAAGACGGTCGAAGCCTATTACGAATATCCTTTCGCCTCGCACGCCACGATGGAGCCGATGAACACTACGGCGCATTGGCATGACGGACTAATCGAGATTTGGTGCCCAACCCAGCAGCCCAATCGCGGCCAGCCTCTGGTGCAGGCGGCACTGGGCATTCCCGAAGACAAGGTGGTGATCCATCAGACGCGCGCGGGTGGCGGCTTCGGTCGGCGTCTGATGAACGATTATATGGTCGAAGCCGCGGTCATCGCCAAACGCGTCAACGGCCCAGTCAAAGTGCAGTGGAGCCGCGAAGACGATTTCACGCACGACTTCTTCCGTCCCGCCGGGTATCACGCCTTCAAGGGGGCCATCGACAAGAACGGCAAGCTCGATGCCTGGCAGGAACATTTCATCACCTTCACCGCCGACGGCAAGAAGCCGGTGTCCGGCGGCACCTATTCCGACTATCTGGAATATTCGACCAAGGCGCCCAATCTGCGCCGTGCCGTCACCATGATGCCGCTGATGATCCCGACGGGTCCCTGGCGCGCGCCGGGCGACAATGCCCAGGTCTTCGCGCAGCAGAGCTTTCTGGCGGAGATGGCACACGCTTCCGGGCGCGACCATGTGCAATTCCTGCTGGACGCCGTGAACCGCGATGTGCCCGAGCTGGCGCCGAAGGATGCGAAAGTGAATTTCAATCCCGCGCGCGCGTCCGGCGTGATCAAGCTCTGCGCCGAAAAAGCGGGATGGGGCAAGAAATTGGCCAAGGGCCATGGCCTGGGTCTGGCCTGGTGCTATTCCCATGCCGGCCATGTGGCGCAGGCCGTGGAAATCAGCATCGACGAGAAGAAGCGCATCACCATCCACCGGGTGGTGGTCGCCGCCGATATCGGCCAGGTGGTCGATATGGCGGGCGCTGAAGCCCAGGCCCAGGGTGCATCCGTCGATGGTTTCTCGACCGCGATGGGTCTGGAGATCGCCATTGAGAATGGCCGCATCCAGCAGCAGAATTACAACGCCTATCCGATCCTGCGCATTCCCTTCACGCCCAAGATCGTGGAAGCGCATTTTGTGGTGTCGGACTATCCGCCCACCGGGATGGGCGAACCGGCATTGCCTGCGATGGCGCCAGCACTGGCCCATGCAATCTTCACCGCCACCGGCGAGAGAATGCGCAGCATGCCGTTCCGGCGGATGGGCTACACGGTCTGATCTTGGCGGATCATTCGCCTGTGGCGCGGGGTGCTTCCAGCACTTTGACCGCTTGGCTGCCACGTGCGCCTGCTGACGACAGACGGAAGGCGCTGAGTACCGCGCCCGCAAGGGCGAAGCCTACGGCCACCATCAGCGAAATGCGCGTGCCTTCTGCCGGATAGCGCGCCAACAGCATCGCCACCAAAGCGGCGCCAATGGTCTGACCCAGAAGCCGTGCGACCCCCAGCATCCCGGAAGCGCCGCCGCTGCGCTCGCGCGGCGCCGCCGCGATCATGGTGCGGTTGTTGGGAGACTGGAACAGGCCGAAGCCTGCGCCCGCCAGGGCCATGCGCCAGACGATATCGACAAGATCTGGATGCGACGGCAACATCGCGAGCGACGCCAGACCGCCTGCGAAAACCAGCAGCCCCACCCCACCCAGAAGCCCCGCCGAATAGCGTTCCGCCAACCGCCCCGCGATTGGCGCGGTAAGGGCGACACCGATGGGCCAGGGTGTGATCAGAAGACCGATCTGAACGGCGGAATAGCCGAACCGATCCTGCAGATAGAAAGGCAGCGCCACAAAGGCCAGCATCTGAGCGCAGAAAGAGGCGATGGAGGTGCAGATCGAAAGCGCAAAGATAGGGATGCGCAACAGATCGACCGGCAGCAGCGGCGACGCCGCGCGCAATTCCCGGCGCACCAATATCGTGCAAGCGATGGCGGCGAAAACAAATTCGCCTAGAAAGAGAAAGGGCGCTTCACCGTGACCGGCGCCATCGATAGCAGCGATACCCAATCCGAATGTCAGTGCACTGAGGATTGCGCCCCGCCAATCGAAGGGATGCGGCGAGCGGGGCGTATGCGGAAGCGTGCGCCGCCCCACCAGCACCGCTGCGATGCCCACCGGGATATTGATGGCAAAAAGCCAGGGCCAGGTGCCCACCGACAAGATGCCAGCCGCCAGGGTTGGCCCCACCGCCGCCGACACCGCGACCACCAGAGCATTGATGCCGATGCCACGGCCAAGTTGATCCCGGGGATAGGTGAAGCGCACCAACGCCGCATTCACGCTCATGATCCCGGCCGCGCCGAAGCCCTGGATGATGCGCGCCAAGGTCAGCAAGGTCAGCGTGTTGGCGAAAGCGCAAAAAAGCGACGCCAGCGTGAAAAGCGCCAGCCCCGCCAGATAGACTTTGCGATAGCCGATGATATCGCCCAGCGCCGCCAAGGGCAGAAGCGAAATGGTGATGGCAAGTTGATAGCCATTGACGATCCAGACCGAGAAAGACGGGCTGGCGTGAAGATCCTGAGCAATGGTCGGTAGCGCGACATTGGCGATGGCGCCATCAATGACCGCCATCACGATGCCCAGCACGATGGTAAGGATCGCCCAATAGCGCTGGGGAAAGGGCAATCCGTCTTCGGCGTGTGTCATGGGTCCCGGGGTTTAGCGCCCCATGCCGGGAACGGCAAACACCCTATTCCGGCGCGCGCACATAGGGCTCGACCGTGCCCTTGTATTTGACGGTCATCGCATTGCCGTGACGGTCCACGGTCTTGCCCACCGCCAGGCGCACCCAGCCCTCGCTAACGCAATATTCCTCGACATTGTTGCGCTCCACACCGTTGAAGCGGATGCCGATCCCCTTCTCCAGCAGCTCGGCATTGTGAAACGGGCTTTTGGGGTCGGTGGAAAGCCGGTCGGGAAGCGTGTCGGTCATGGGCAAAACCTTGGCAAAAACAGGGCTTTGATAGGCCCAACCCCGGCTTGATTGCAATGCCGTTTCGGGCTCAAGTCCGCCCCGCATAATATTACATACGGGAGATACCATTGGCTTTCACGATCTATGACGCGTCCGTTCCGCCCCTGGCGCACATGCTGGGCAGTTTCTACACCGTCCTCACCAAGGCCGAGGCCCATGCCAAGGAAAAAGGCGAAGACGTCAATTCCTATCTGGAACTGCGGCTCGCCGCCGATATGTTGCCCCTGACCGCGCAGGTCCGCATCGCCACCGACATGGCCAAGGGCGGCGCGGCCCGCTTGGCGGGCGTGGAGATCCCCTCCTATGAGGACAAGGAAACCACGCTGGAAGAGTTGAAGGCGCGACTGCTCAAGACCATTGCCTATCTCAAGAGCCTGGATGCGGCGAAATTCGCGGGTGCGGAAGACCGTCACATCCACCTGAAATTCCCGCAGGCGGAATTCAATTTCAGCGGCAAGGAATATCTGAGCAACTGGGTGCTGCCGAACGTCTATTTCCACATCACGACGGGCTACGACATTCTGCGCAACAAGGGCGTACTATTGGGCAAGCAGGACTTCCTGGGCGGCCAGAAATAATCGGGGAAAATTCCCGTGATAAAAAAGGCGGCGCCGATGCGCCGCCTTTTTCTTTTCCGCATCACCGCGCGGGGCGCGTTTTAAAAAATTTTTCCTGAAGCGAACCGTCAGGTTGAAGCACCTTGGTGACAAAGCCATCATCCGCAGCAACTGGCCTCGAAGACGTCTCCACATTCGCTTTGGGAGTCTGCAGGATTGCCCGTACCGTTTTGACCGGTGCCTGCGGTTTGGAAACGACAGACGCAGAAGGCGGCGCGATAGCAGGCACCGGAAGGGGAACAGGCCGGACATTCTCCTTCTTCGCCGTCATGGGAGCCTGCGTGGCTGGCTCAAATACGATACGGACTCGCGGCAAATCGGGGTGCGGCAAAACGAAATAAGCTCCAGCCACAATTGCCGCCAATAGAAAAACCAGAATTGCGAACCGGGTCTGCACACTGCCCGACGCAGATGCGTCCAGATCGACATGACGCTCTCTGCAACTCGCGACCATATTCGCCACGCTTTTTTCGTAAGCCCCAGCGAAACGGCGCGCTTCCAATTCTTGCGCGCGCTTTTCCTCGGCACTGCCTTCGAAAGCCGGATCGTCCTTCAACTTCTCGGCGAGCGCCTGGTAACGGTCGCGCGCATGGCGCAGCGCCCAAAGCTGTTCGTTCGGTGGTATTTCGCGCCGTACCGCTGTCATAAAAACCCGGTCTAAGGCCTGGGGAAGGATTTATTAACCAACGTTTTACAGCGGAACTCAATCATTCCCCGTGATTTTCTTGGATCAATACCCAGGAATGCTATCGCCCTGTCAGGTAACAGTTTTCGAAGATGAACGGCCCCACCCTCGATGGGGCCGTCCTCAAATATTCAAACCAGATGCGCCGGTTTCAGCAGATCCGACAGTCCGACCCGATGCAGCATCTCGGCCCGCAAGCGATCCAGGACCATGAAACCGACATCGGCGCCGTCTTCCGTGGGATCGTAATGAACCCGGAAGGGCCGCGTTCCGAACGGCATGCCCACGACATCCACAATGCGATCCGCAACGCCCGCCACATCGGCATCATCCGGTACGATCGCGGCGAAAGCGGCCTGCACCTGCTGACCGAACCCTTTGTAAGGACCAGCTTCATAAGCCGCGAGCCGTGCCTGGTCGGCGGGCACACCGGAATGCGCAAAATGATTGGTGCCTTTGGTGAAGGCGCCCGGCACGATGATCGATGTCTCGATCCCCCAGCGCGACAATTCGCGGGCATATTGCACAGCTAGCGCATCCATCGCCGCTTTCGCAGCGAAATAAGGAGACAGATAGGGCGGCGTGCCGCCTGCGGAACTGCTGCTCGACACCCAGATCAGCAACCCCTGTTTCGCCGCGCGCATATGCGGCAGCACCGCACGATTGACCCGCTGCGTCCCCAAAACATTCACGTCATATTGCTGTGCGAACTGCTCGGACGTGAAGGCTTCGGCCGGTCCGAACATCATATGACCGGCATTGTGCACGAGTACATCGATGCGCCCGCCATCGGCCATGATCTGCGCGACTGCCGCATCGATGGAAGGTTCGGACTGGACGTCCAACTCGATGGCGCGCAGATCGATGCCTTCGCGTGTGGATAGAGCCGCCATATCGGAAGCGTTCTTGGCATTGCGGCCCGCCACATCGCGCATCGAGGCGTAAACGGTATGGCCGGCGCGGGCGAGCGCTTCGGCCATCAGGCGGCCGAAACCGCTGGAGGCACCGGTGATGAGAATGGTTTTTCTGGTCATGACACTTTCCTCTCGTCTGATTGATCCGCTCTCGCGGAAGAAGGGTTGAAGTCTCAGGTCAGATGATTCCGCCATTGGCGCGCAGCACCTGACCATTGATCCAGGCACCATCGGGTCCAGCGAGAAACGCGACGGCATTGGCGATGTCGCCGGGCTGGCCCAGCCGCTCCAGCGGCGCGAGCTTTGTCAGCTGATCGATCACGGCCTGCGGTTTGCCGTCGAGGAAAAGCGCGGTGGCGGTCGGTCCCGGTGCAATCGCATTGACCGTGATGTTGCGGCCCCGCATTTCCTTGGCCATGACATGCGTCATCCCCTCGACCGCCGCCTTGGTCGCGGCATAGACGCCATAGGTCGGGTGATAGAGACCGACCACGCTGGACGACAGGTTGATGATGCGCCCGCCTGTGCGCAGCCGTCTGGCCGCCTCGCGCAAGGTGTTGAAACTGCCCTTGAGGTTGATCGCGATCTGATCGTCGAACAGCGTGTCCTCGCTGTCCGCGATGGCCGCGAGTTTCATAATTCCGGCATTGTTGACCAGAACATCCACGCCACCGAACGCGGTCTGGGCGGCGTCGAACATGCGCGCGACGGCAGTCCCGTCGCTGACATCGGCCTGGGCCGCGATGGCATGGCCGCCGGCACTTTCAATCTTGGCCACCAGCGCATCGGCCTCAGCCGCCTTGCCGGCATAATTGATGACGACCGTGAAGCCGTCCGCCGCCAGGCGTCCAGCAATCGCCGCGCCGATACCCCGCGATGCGCCTGTCACGATCGCGACCTTCTTGGTTTCCGTATTCATCTCGACCTCCTGTTTGCCGTCCGTTCGTCGGACAGGAGGAAGATGATCACCTTGCCGGTTCGAGATAATCGGCCTATTTTCGGCAATACTATTCCATATACACGAACAATGGTGATCGATGGATCGGTTTGATGCGATGCGCCTGTTCGTCCGGGTCGTGGACCGGCGCAGCTTCACTCAGGCGGCCAACGACCTGGAGATTCCGCGCTCCACCGCCACCCAGGTCATTCGCCAATTGGAGGAACGGCTCGGCGTCCGTCTGCTGCAGCGCACGACGCGGATGGTCAGGCCGACCCTGGACGGGGAAGCCTATTATCGCCGGACCCTCGCGATCCTGGACGATATCGAGGATGCGGAGGGGGCGTTTCGCGGTGCGGCCCCCAAAGGCCTGCTGCGGGTCGAAGTCCAAGGAACGATAGCACGCCATTTCCTGATGCCGGGATTGGCGGATTTCTTCGCGCGTCATCCGCAGATCGAGATCGCGATGAGCGAAAGCGACCGCTGGGTGGATGTGATCCGCGAAGGCGTGGATTGCGTGCTGCGCTATGGTGCGCTTCCCGACAGCGATCTGGTGGCGCGCACCCTCGCCCAACTGCCGCGCATGACCTGTGCGGCGCCATCTTATCTGAAGCAGCATGGCGTGCCGCAATCGCTGGACGATCTTGCCGACCATCGCGCCGTGAGCCTGCGCTCGATCACCACCGGCGCTGTGACGCCCTTCGAATTCCTGGGCCCGGATGGCGTGAAGCGGATCGAGATGCGGACGCATTTTTCCGTCACCGGCACCGAAACCTTCCGCGATGCGGTCCGCCGCGGCTTCGGCCTGGCGCAGCTGCCGTTGTTTCACATCGCGCACGATTTGGCGGAGGGCCGGCTGATCCGAGTCCTGCCCGATCACGAATTGCCGGCAGGCCCCGTGTCGATCCTCTATCCACGCAACCGGCAGCTTTCCCCGCGCGTGCGGCTTTTCATCGACTGGGTCGCGCAACGTTTCGCCGCTTCCAGTCACGCCAGGGATGTCGGGATGGAGGCATGAGGGCGATCATCGCTTTCTCCCATTCTTATATCTTGCGCACAAGCGGGTTGCTTCAAGACCAAGGCCATCCCGTAGAACCGCAGCCGAAGCCAGAATTGCGGGGTCCTGAATGTCGGCATTGAAGGCGCATGCGGTGGTGATCGCTGGTGGAGGCCCGACGGGGCTGATGCTGGCAGCGGAACTGGCTTTGGCGGGCATCGACACTGTTATCGTCGAGCCGCGGGCCAACCAGGATCTTACCGGTTCGCGCGCGGGCGGCTTGCATGCCCGCACCATCGAGATCCTGGATCAGCGCGAGATCGCCGAGCGGTTCCTCTCGGAAGGAAAGCCAGCCCAGGTTACGGGATTCGCCTGGAATCCACTGAACATCAGCGACTTCCCCACCCGTCACAATTACGGGCTGGCGCTATGGCAGAACCATATCGAGCGATTGCTGGCCGATTGGGTCTGCGAGCTACAGGTACCGATCTATCGCGGGCGCGCAGTCATCGGTTTCGCACAGAATCAGTCCGGTATCGATGTCGCGCTCTCCGATGGTTCATCGTTGCGGGCGCAATATCTGGCGGGATGCGATGGCGGGCGTAGCTTGGTTCGCAAAACCGCCGGTATCGATTTTCCCGGCTGGGACCCGACGATCAGCCAACTCATCGCTGAAGTCGAAATCACCGAAGAGCCGCAATGGGGCCTCAAGCACGACGGGCTCGGTTTTCACGGCCTTAGCCGGTTGGAGAGCGGGCCTGTGCGCGTGCTGGTAACGGAACGCAATCTCGACCGAACCGGCGAGCCCAGCCTGAGCGATCTCAACGATGCCTTGATCGCCGTTTATGGGACGGACTTTGGCGTTCATAGCCCGACCTGGATTTCCCGTTTTACCGACGCTGCCCGGCAGGCGGTGTCTTATCGCCAAGGACGCGTGCTGCTGGCGGGCGATGCGGCGCATATCCATCACTCGGTCGGTGGCCAGGGCCTTAACACCGGCGTGCAGGATGCCGTCAATCTGGGATGGAAACTCGCTCAGGTGATCAAGGGCATTTCGCCGGACGGTCTGTTGGATACGTATCATGCCGAACGCCACCCAATCGCCGCCCGTGTGCTACGCAACACCATCGCGCAGGTCGCACTTCTCCGCCGCACCGACGACCGCCTCAAGGCCGTGCGCGATGTCCTTTCCGAATTTCTGATGATGGATGTGCCGCGCAAACAGCTGGCCGCGGAATTGTCCGGCCTCGGCATCCGATACGATCTTGGCGAAGGCCATCCGCTGTTGGGGCGGCGCATGCCCGATTTCGATCTGATCACGGCAAAAGGACCGATCAGAACATACAGCTCGCTCCATGGCGCGCGGCCCGTGCTGCTGAATTTCGGAGAACCGGGTCGCTTCGATATCGCACCCTGGTCGGATCGGGTTCAGATGATCGACGCCCGCTATGACGGCGCATGGGAGCTTCCGGTCGTGGGGCTCGTCGCCGCGCCAGCCGCCGTTCTGGTACGGCCAGATGGCTATGTCGCCTGGGTTGGAGATGAAATGGAGGCCGGCCTGGTTGCTGCGCTTATGCGCTGGTTCGGCCCACCGGTTACATAACCAAGCTTTCGTCCGAGCCTGGTTTTCGATCTAATAATCGTATGGTCGCCGGAACGACTTGAAGGTGAACTTGATGCGGAGTATCGCGTCAACATAGAGGCCAACGCGCGCCGAGACGCTCTCGACGCAGAATCGAAGCCTTAAATCTACGAGCTGGGTCCGTTAGGCCGGCACGTTAATCAAGACGGCGACAGCCAAAATGGCAATCAAGCCGAGGACTCCAAATACAATTTTCAGCAATATCTTCACGGCGGGCGTGATGCGTGACGCAACAACGACGCCGTCCAAACGGACGCCCTCGGGCAATTCCATGATGCTTTCCCCAGCCAATATTTTTTGTTTGCCGGGAAAATGCGACCGCGCGGCGAAGACCTTCCTACCCGCGACAGAGTCGAGCAGCAACGAAAACTTTTGCGCCGTATGTATCCTGGCAGCCCATACGAGCCGCTCTGCGGCCCTCGGTGGCGGCTGATTTTCTAAGCGGCAAAGCCGCAAAGAAAATCATGGTGCTCCCACGGGGAATTGAACCCCGGTTTCAGCCTTGAGAGGGCCGCGTCCTAACCGCTAGACGATGGGAGCCTAGGGATGGGGCTTATACGCGAGAGCGGTTCGGCGCGGCAAGTTCCCTGCCTCGGAAAAATGGGACCGGAACGGGAAGGGTTTTCTGCCGTTAGATTCCTGGAAGTCCAACGGTTTCAGGCCCATGACCAGATACTTCTTTCACGTCAAAGATAGCGACGGTGACGTCAGTCAGGACCTCGAAGGCCAGGAGCTGCCTGATCTGGCCGCCGCGCGCGCCGAAGCGATCAGCGCCAACCGGGAAATGTTGGGCGAACGACTACTGCACGGAGGTTCGCTCAACCATCGCCGGATCGAAATTGCCGACGCGGACGGCCATATCCTGGACAAAGTGGACGCCAATGACGTCCTCTTCGCCAATGGTCACTTGCGCAGTTTCACCGACGATGTGACCAAGTCCGCCCCGATAGGACCTTCGACCGGCAAGAATTCGCCTTCCGAATAGTCAAAGGCGCGCAGCGTCACCGCGCCCTCTTTTGCTTCCACCGCGGCGATCAACCAGAGAAAATTCTGTTCGCCCGCCCCCGTCCGATCGATGTCGGACGGTACTGCAATACCATTGGGGTGCGAATGGTAGCAGCCGATAATGGCGTGGCCATTGCCCCGCGCCTTTTTCAAAGCGGCGATATGATCGGCCGGATCGATTTCGAAACGATCATTTCCGGGCGCGATGTTGCGCGCGGAATGCAACGCCAGTATCCCCGCAGCCTCTTGATCCCGAACGCCTTCCAACAGCCCGCAGCATTCCCGCGGATAGGCTGCGCGCGCCTCTCGTTCGATCTGGGCTTCAAGCGTGCGCGGCAGCGCCAGCTTCACTGGCCCGTCGCCTTGACCTGCCCCACCAGATGACCGTCCTGTGTATCCAGGATATTCACTTCCTCGCCCGTCGCGGTCTTGATGTGCAGGATCACCCGCCCAGGCTGAGTTTCCATGCTGAGGATGCGCGATCCGGGCGCCAGGGTGAAACTGGACGGCAGCGCGGCGGGCGCGGACTTCGCGCCCTTGCCCTGCAATTTCATCACCGCCCCCACCACCAGCGCGATCAGGGCTAGGATAATCAGGGTCGAAAGAATAATAACGGCGATCTTCGCGGCTTTCAGCGCGGGATTGTTCTGCGGATCGGGCAAAGTGTCGGACATCAATTCCTCTCGCGGCGGGTCACATTACCAGGCGACGGCTGATGAAGCCCAGGCCGGGCATCGCCTCGACCGGTTTCTGGCCGACGCCCTGACCGATCTGTCCCGGGCCCGTATCCAGCAATTGCTGGGCGAAGGCCACGTCACGCGCGGCGGCGCGACGATAAAAGACGCCAACCACCGGGTCAAAGGGGGCGAAACCTACACGGTGGAGGTCCCGGCACCTGCGCAGGCGCGCCCGCAGGGACAGGATATTCCGCTGGACGTGGTTTACGAAGACCAGGACCTGATCGTGATCGAAAAGCCGGCGGGACTGGTGGTGCATCCGGCGGCAGGAAATCCGGACGGCACCTTGGTCAACGCCTTGATCGCCCATTGCGGCGCGGGCCTGGTCGGGATCGGCGGCGAGGCACGTCCCGGCATCGTGCACCGGTTGGACAAGGACACGTCCGGTCTTCTGGTCGCGGCCAAGACCGAACGCGCCATGACCAGCCTTGCCAAGCAATTCGCCAATCACACCATCGAGCGTGCTTACAATGCCGTGGTCTGGGGCGCGCCCCGCACGGCGGAAGGCATGATCGAAGGCCAGATCGGCAGAAGCCCGTTCGACCGCAAACGGATGGCGGTCTTGCGCGGCGGCGGCAAGCAGGCGCGAACCCGCTACCGGCTGCTCGAAAAATTCGGGCCGGATGCGCGCCCGCTCGCGTCCCTGATCGAATGCCGGCTGGAAACCGGACGCACCCATCAAATTCGCGTTCACCTCACCCATCTGGGCCACCCCCTGGTCGGTGATCCCACGTACGGCCGGGTGCGCCAGACGCCCCGGGCGAAGACCCCGGCAGAAGAAGTGGCTTTTGCAGCCACCGCCAACTTTCAACGTCAGGCTCTGCATGCCTTTGTGCTGGGGTTCCAGCATCCCACCCTGCACAAGACCATGCGTTTCGAGTCCCCCTGGCCCGCCGATTTTGCCGGGCTTGTAGAGGCCCTGCGCGGCTTGAAAGATACTTAAGGAACTCCCATTTCCTCCTTTCAGGGGTGCGTTCCGGATGCGTAAGGCTGTTCAAGGCGTTACTATTCAGAATGCCCAGAATTGAGGGGATGACATGAGTAGTCGTGGCCTTCCGGCCTTATCGAGTGATGCGGGTCTTTCGCGCTATCTGAGCGAAATCCGCAAATTTCCGCTGCTGTCTCCCGAAGACGAATACATGTTCGCCAAGCGCCTGAAAGAGCATGGCGACAGCGAGGCCGCGCGCCGGATGGTGACCAGCCATCTGCGCCTGGTGGCGAAGATCGCTATGGGCTATCGCGGCTATGGCTTGCCGGTTTCGGAAATCGTGTCCGAAGGCAATGTCGGTCTGATGCAGGCAGTGAAGCGCTTCGATCCCGACAAAGGCTTCCGCCTCGCCACCTATGCGATGTGGTGGATCCGCGCCGCTATCCAGGAATATGTTCTGCGCAGCTGGAGCATGGTGAAAATGGGCACCACGGCCGCCCAGAAGAAGCTGTTCTTCAATCTGCGCAAGGCCAAGTCGAATATCGGCGCCATCGAGGAAGGCGATCTCACGCCCGGCCATACCGCGACCCTGGCCGATCAGTTGGGCGTGACCGAACGCGAAGTGACGGACATGAACCGTCGTCTCACCGGTCCCGATGCTTCACTCAATGCGCCGCTGCGCTCGGAATCCGAAAGCGAGTGGCAGGATTGGCTGGCCGACGACACCATCGATCAGGAAACCCATCTGGCCGAGCGGGAAGAACGCAGCGACCGGCATGTCCTTCTCAACAATGCGTTGGACACGCTCACTGAGCGTGAGCGCGACATCATTCAGGAACGGCGCCTGAAGGATGATCCCGCCACGTTGGAAGATCTGTCACAGAAATACGGCGTCAGCCGCGAACGTGTGCGCCAGATCGAGGTTCGCGCTTTCGAGAAATTGCAGGCCGCGATGCAGCCCAAGCAGATCGCCGCGCCCGCATAGCCAATATGCACGGGCGCGGCTTCCGCGCCCGTGCCCGGCCGTTACGCTCCCCCCTTCTGGGAGGCAGCGATGAAGTTCAAATTCTGGCAGGTGGACGCGTTCACCGACATGGTTTTCGCGGGCAATCCGGCAGGCGTGGTGCCGCTGGATGCTTGGCCGGAGCCCCGCCTGATGCAGGCCATCGCGGCGGAGAACAATCTCGCCGAAACCGCATTTTTCGTGCGTACGGGACCCGGCGACTACGATCTGCGCTGGTTCACCCCCACCTCGGAAGTCGATCTTTGCGGGCATGCCACCCTGGCCAGCGCGGACGTGATATTCCGCGTGCTTGATCCGGCGTTGGCGCAAGCACGCTTCCAGACCCGATCCGGTGAGTTGCGCGTGACCAAGGGCGCTGGCGGCCGCAACGCCATGGCGCTGCCCTCTGCTGCCTCTTCGCCTTTCGTCCCGCCCGCGGGTTTCGCTGACGCTTTGGCGCGCGCCGTGGGCGCATCGGCGCCGGAAGAACTGTATTATGCGGAAAAGGGCGGCGCCGGCACGGGCGCTTTGATCGGTGTCTGGCCCTCGCCGGATGCGCTCAAGGCTTTGAAGCCCGGCACCGAACTGGAAGCGCTGCTGCTGACGGTGAAGGCGGGCTCGCTGATCGCCACCGCCCCCGGCGGTGGCAAACCTTATGATTTCGTGTCCCGCTTCTTTGCGCCCTATTTCGGGGTGCCGGAAGACCCGGTCACCGGATCGGCGCACACGGCGCTGACACCCTTCTGGTCCGCGCGGCTGGGCAAAAAGCAGCTTTCGGCACGTCAGGCGTCACCCCGCGGCGGCGATATTCTGTGCACGGATGATGGCGCGCACGTGATCCTGGAAGGGTCCTGCGCAATCTATCTGGTGGGCGAGATCGACGTCTGAGATATCTCTATTGGCGTTTGGGCTTGTCCGGCATGTTGCCCAACGGCTCGTTCTCGGAATTTAAGCCTTCGCGCTCGTCACTGTCATCGACGATGCCGTCATTGAACATCGCCAGCCCGTCTTCCAGATAATCGCCCAGAAGCGGCAGGCCCAGCAGATATTCCGCCGTGCGCTTTTTGTGTTCGCTTTGCGCCGTATCGAGTGCGGTCTTCCATTCCGACATGTCGTACGTGCCCCGCCCCAGCCAAGCCAGCGCGACCAGTTGCATGCGTTCATCTTCCGGCAAATCCCGGATCGCGCCCAACAGTTCTTCGCGCACAGGATCGTCAGGCTTGTCCATCAAGACATCAGTGTTGCCGTCGTCGGTGGGATTGGAGCCCTCGTCCGGATCGCCATCGCTTTCCTTAACGTCATATTCCCTTGCTTTCAGAATGATAAAACCGAGCTTGTCGGTGGGAATGTCCAGTTGGGGCTGTGCCGTCCGGGCCATAGGTAAATCCTTGGTAATATGTGCATTTCTCAAAACGCGCGGAGCGAGTTGCTGTTCCAGATAAGGCGGTTGACGGAACCTGGCCACGCCCCTATATCGGCGCCGGGCCACACCTCCCCAACGAGGTGCTATCATTCTGGAAGGAATGAATTGACATGACTGAAGTGAAGCAACCGGCTGTGCGTCCCGCGCGGCCTTTTTTTTCGTCCGGACCTTGCGCCAAACGCCC
>DASYDX010000155.1:0-6234 GCA_036499345.1 Rhizomicrobium sp. | reverse complement strand
CGGCTTCGCGGCAAGATGAAATACCGCCCCGTGGTGTTCGAATTGATGGCAGCGTCCTTCACCTTGCTGGAGTTGCAGCGCACGGTCGAAGCCCTGCTGGGATTGCGCCTTCACAAGCAGAATTTCCGCAGATTGGTGGCGGAACAGGGTCTGGTTGAAGGCACGGGCAAATTCGCCGCGTCGGTGCGGGGCCGTCCCGCCGAATTGTTCCGGTTCCGCCGCGAAGTATTGCGGGAACGCCCCGCCCCCGGCTTGCGGTTGGGCGCGCGGCGTTGAAAGCTCTCCCGGATTTTGATTTCCTGTTCGCGTCATGGAGGTGATCATGAAAGTTTCGATTTTTGCTGCTGCCGCGCTGTGCCTGGGACTGGCCGCTTGCGCGTCGCCCAACGAGGGCAATCCGAACGGGGCGGCCTATTTGGGAAGTCAGGGCAGCACCTATGACGCGACCGCCAATCCACCGCGCGCCGCCGGTTCCGTGTCGTACGATCCCCGCGGACCATTGCCGCCCACGCCGTCTTTGTCGGCGCCTTCCGCGATGCCCGCCCCCGGCAGCGCCATGCCGCGCTAGGCACGGCGCTTTTCTGGGTGCAGGCATGCAGGGCGCGCCGGGCCGGCCCCTTGACCGCATTATACTCGGGTGTAGCATTATCCCACTGACCGGCTCTTGAAAGCCGGGTTTTTTGCCCCAGATATATACTCGAATTGAGCATTATTCTGCGGTAGCAAGAGACACATTGGAGAGCCGCATGGGTTTGGAACTTGCCTACACCGACGCCGTCGCGCGGGCCACACAGGGGCTTTATGCCCGGGTGGCCAAAGTCATTCCCGAAATCGAATGGCCGGTCCACGCCCCTCTCATCGCCGAGATCAACCGGCTGAAGCGTGAGAAAAACGCGGTCATCCTGGGGCACAATTACATGACCCCGGAAATCTTCCACTGCGTCAGCGATTTCACGGGCGACAGCCTGGCTCTGGCGCGCGAAGCGGCGCGCACCGACGCGGCTGTGATCGTGCAAGCGGGCGTGCACTTCATGGCGGAGACGTCCAAAATCCTTTCGCCGGAAAAAACGGTTCTGATCCCCGATACGCGCGCGGGCTGTTCGTTGGCCGCGTCCATCACCGGCGCCGATGTGCGGTTGCTGCGCCAGAAACATCCCGGCCTGCCCGTCGTGACTTATGTGAACACATCCGCCGATGTGAAAGCGGAAAGCGATATCTGCTGCACCTCCGGCAATGCGGTTCGCGTGGTCGAAGAGATTGCGCGCGAATTCGGCACCGACACGGTGATCATGATCCCGGACCAGTATCTCGCGCGCAATGTCGCAGCGAAGACCGGCGTGAAGGTGATCACCTGGGCGGGCGCTTGCGAAGTGCATGAACGTTTCACCGCCGACGAAATCCGCGCCTATCGCGCGCAAAATCCCGGCGTCGTCGTGCTAGCCCATCCCGAATGCCCGCCGGAAGTGGTGGCGGAGGCTGATTTCGCGGGCTCCACCGCTGCCATGATCGGCTATGTCGGCAAGCATCGTCCGGGCCGCGTGGTGATGATCACGGAATGCTCCATGAGCGACAATGTCGCGGTCGAATATCCCGATGTGGATTTCGTACGCCCCTGCAATCTTTGCCCGCATATGAAGCGGATCACGCTGCAAGGCATTTTGCATTCGCTTCAGACCATGACGGCCGAAGTGACGGTCGATCCGGCGATTTCAGCGCGCGCGCGCGTCGCCATCGAACGTATGCTTGCGGTGAAGGCTTAAGTCATGGCGCGTATCGACAATGTCATCGAGACCGACGGTGCCTTGATCCTGGGCGCGGGCATCGCGGGCCTGTTCACGGCGTTGAAGCTGTCACCCTTCCCCGCTCTTGTTCTTGCCGGATCGCGTCCGGGCGCTTCCGGTTCCAGCGCCTGGGCCCAGGGTGGCATCGCTGCTGCCGTTGGCAAAGGCGATGATTGGCAAAGCCATGCCGCCGACACGATGGCGGCCGGTGCCGGTCTCTGCGATCCCGAAATTGTAAGCCTGGTGGCGCGTGAAGCGCCGGAGCGCATCGCCGATCTGGTGGCAATGGGCGCGCCCTTTGACCGTGATGCCAATGGCTTGCTGGCCCTGGGCCGCGAAGCGGCGCATTCGCGCGCCCGCATCGTGCATGTGACCGGAGATCGGGCCGGAGCGGAAATCTCCCGCACGCTGGCAACCCAGGCGATGCGAACGCCTTCGATCCGCATCATGGAAGGCTTTCATGCCGTCGAACTGGCGATGGAAGACGGCAAAGCGGTAGGTCTTTTCGCCCGCCACGGCACCGGGCCGGACGCACGGCTGGTGCTATTCCGGGCGCGGGCGGTGATTTTCGCCACCGGTGGCCTGGGCGCACTTTATGCCGTCACCACCAACCCGCTCGAAGCGCGCGGCGAAGGCCTTGGCATGGCAGCCCGCGCAGGCGCGGTAATCGCCGATCCCGAGTTCGTGCAGTTTCATCCCACCGCGATCGATATCGGCCGCGATCCTGCGCCGCTGGCGACGGAAGCGCTCCGTGGTGAAGGCGCAATCCTGATCAACGACAAAGGCGAGCGCTTCATGACATCGGTTCATGCCGATGCGGAACTGGCGCCTCGCGATGTCGTGGCGCGCGCCATCCATCGTCAAATTGCCAATGGCCATCGCGTATTTTTGGATTGCCGCGAAGCCATCGGCGGAAAATTTTCGGCGCATTTCCCCACCGTGTATGCTGCCTGCATATCGGCCGGGATCGACCCGGCCACGCAGCCCATCCCGGTGGCGCCAGCCGCTCACTATCATATGGGCGGGATCGCCTCGGACGCGGTGGGCCGTTCATCGCTATCGGGACTTTGGGTCGCGGGCGAGTGCGCCGCGACGGGCCTTCATGGTGCGAACCGCCTCGCCTCCAATTCGCTTCTGGAAGGCTTGGTGTTCGGCGCACGCGTGGCCGAGGATGTGCGCAACACCACGCTGACAGGAACGGCGCATGGCCAACCCGCCGCCCCGGTGGCGTTTGCGCTGCCGCCGCCGCCCCATGTGCTGCGCGCCGCCATGACCCGCCATGTTGGATTGGAACGCGATGGCCAAGGGCTTAGCGAAGCGCTCGCCGCGATCGCGCGGTTGGAACAGACCAGCGGCGGCGAGCCGGCTCTGCTCAATATGTTGGCGGCGGCGCGGCTGGTGACGGCAGCGGCACTCGCCCGCACGGAATCGCGTGGCGGCCATTGGCGAACCGATTTCCCGCTCACGCGCAAAGATGGTGCGCGTACCTTCATGACTTTGGCCCAAGCCGACGGCACTGCCGACGCGATCAAGCGGCACGTTCGCCCATGATCACCGCTTTGGAATTTACCCGCCCGCCTGCCCGGCTTCTGATCGAAGCCCAGATCCGTCAGGCGCTGGAAGAGGATCTGGGACGCTCCGGCGACGTCACGTCCGATCTCACCATTCCCGCGGACCAGATTGGGTCCGCAAGGCTGGCGGCGCGCAAACCCGGCCGTGTCGCAGGGCTGGTGGCCGCCGAAATCGCATTCCGGCTGATCGATCCCAGCGTAAAGTTCGAAATCGCCATCCCCGACGGAAGCGCCGTGGAGGCCGGAGCAATTCTTGCCACCGTGTCAGGCCCTGTCCGCGCCATCCTTACGGGGGAGCGGGTCGCGCTCAATTTCGCCGGCCATCTTTCCGGCGTCGCCACCGCGACCGCAGCGTTGGTCGATGCGGTGAAAGGCACGAAAGCGCGCATCGTCTGCACCCGCAAGACCTTGCCCAATCTGCGCATCCTGCAGAAATATGCCGTGCGCTGCGGCGGCGGGTTCAATCATCGTTTCGGCTTGGACGATGCCGTCCTGATCAAGGACAATCACATCGCTGCGGCGGGCGGCATCGCGCCGGTGCTGACCCGGGTGCGGGCCGGCCTGGGCCATATGGCCAAAGTTGAAATCGAAGTGGATACGCTGGCGCAGCTGGAAGAAGCGTTGTCGCTCGGTGCCGATACGATCCTGTTGGACAATATGAGCTCCGACGATCTCAAACGCGCCGTGGCGTTGGCCAAAGGCCGCGCGGTTCTCGAAGCGTCGGGCAATGTCACATTGCAGACAGTGCGCGCCATCGCCGAAACCGGCGTGGATTATATCAGCTCGGGCGCGATCACCCACAGCGTGGTCAATCTGGATATCGGCCTGGATATCTGAAGCCCCGACATTCCAACCGTGAGCGTGCTCAGCTGTCGCGGGCGCGCGCGATGCCGTTGCGATAGAAGACGTGATTGCCGATCTGGCCGGTCTTTTCCAACGTCGGAGCCCAGACAGGTTCGGTCGTGGCGGCATGATAGTTGGTGGCACCGCCGGTAGTGTCCTTGCGCCAGGCTTGGTCGGTGAGAATTTGCGCCGCCAGGCGCTCGGAATTGAGCCAGGCGATATCGTCTTTCTTGCGGTCCAGATCGCCATTGCAGGCGAAGGTGAACTGGCAGCCCGTATGGCCCGCGCCTTCATAGACCACGGCGCAGATCGAGTGACCGTAATTGCCCGAATTCATGCGGTGGAAGACCACTTCCGCGACGGCCTTCTGGCCTTTGTCACCTTCGCCGCGCGCTTCGTAATAAAGCACTTCGGATAGGCAGCGATGCTCGGCCAGAAGCTGGTTCTTCACGGCATCGGCTGCGGTCAGCTTCACAGGCTCGGGTGCGATGGTCTTGATGACTGCGGGTGTCGCCAAAGCGATTTTCGCGATAGCGGCATGATTGGTGAGCGATGCACCGACAGCGGCGCTTGCCGTCGCAAGAATGATCGCCAGGGCAGCAATCAACACGCGGTCCGACCGCGATAGCGCGTCATTGGTTCGTCTGGTCATTGGGAAATTCGACTCTTTCGGCTTTTGGTTTCGCTTCGTCTATTTGGCTTGCTCTATTTCGCGTCCCGCGTGCTTTGCCCCTTCACCGGCATCACTTCGCGTTTGCTATTTCGATTAGGCTGGTTCGATTTCGCTACGTCCTCAAAAAGTTCCGAATGGTCCATTCACAGGTGATGCGGTTTGCCTCAAGCAAACCCGAATCGTCAAATGAAAATTTTCACAAATCTGACACAGCGTCATGAACCAAGAAAACCCAGTGTTTTCTTGGTTCTTTTTGACGTCAGTTCTTTTTCTTTCTTTCCGCAAGAGCAGCTTGCGCCGCCGCAAGACGCGCCACGGGCACACGGAATGGCGAGCAGGAAACATAATCCAGCCCGGTGTCGTGACAGAAACGGATCGATGCGGGATCGCCGCCATGCTCGCCGCAGATGCCGAGCTTGAGACTGTTGCGCGTTTTGCGGCCGCGCGTCGCCGCGATGCTGATCAATTCGCCGACGCCTTCAACATCGATTGAGACGAAGGGATCGCGCGCGATCACGCCCTTATTGATGTACTCGTTGAGAAACATGCCGGCATCGTCGCGCGACAGACCCAACGTCGTCTGTGTCAGGTCATTCGTGCCGAAGGAAAAAAACTCGGCGGTCTCCGCGATCTCTGCTGCACGCAGCGCCGCACGCGGCAATTCGATCATCGTGCCGATCATATATTCCGGCACGCTGCCCTTGGTCTTCTTGATGTCTTCGGCGACATCGGCGATGCGCGCCGCCAGGCGATCCAGTTCCGCTTTGAAGCCTACCAGGGGAACCATGATCTCGAGCTGCACCGGCTGACCGCCCGCCGCCACGACATTGGCAGCCGCTTCCAAGATGGCACGGGCCTGCATCTCGTAGATTTCCGGGTAGGTGATACCCAGGCGGCAGCCGCGATGGCCCAGCATGGGATTGGATTCATGCAGCGCCGCGGCCCGGGCCTGGAGCTTTTCCACCGATACGCCGCTGGCCTTGGAAACCTCTTCGATTTCCGACGGCTTGTGCGGCAGGAATTCATGCAAGGGCGGATCGAGCAGACGGATGGTGACCGGCAGGCCTTCCATCGTCTTGAAGATCGCTTCGAAATCACCGCGCTGGATCGGCAGCAGCTTGTCGAGTGCCGCCTTACGTTCCGCTTCGGTGTCGGCCAAGATCATCTGGCGGACGGCAATAATGCGATCCGCTTCGAAGAACATGTGCTCGGTGCGGCAAAGACCGATGCCCTGGGCGCCGAATTTGCGCGCTGTGGCGGCATCGTTCGGCGTGTCGGCATTGGTGCGGACCTTCAAGGTGCGCACCGCGTCGGCCCAGCCCATCAGGGTGCTGAAATCGCCCGTCAGTTCCGGCTGGCGCATCTT
>DASYDX010000154.1:0-2324 GCA_036499345.1 Rhizomicrobium sp. | reverse complement strand
GGTGTCGTCCGATGTGTCGCTGCCCATCGCATTGCGGTTGTTCATGGGATTGGCCATGCCGCTGTTGTTCTGGTTGGCGTCGGTGTTGCTGTCGTTGGTGCGCCCGCCCGACATGGTGCCGCGCATGCCCATATTGTTCTGCGGCGCCGCATTCTGCGCCAGCGCGGGACCGGCGAACATCACGATAGCCGCCGGAAGAATAAGGATCTTTTTCATGAGGAACGACCTTTCAAAGCCTGACAACCCCGCCGGATAACGGCTGAGACCCGGCTTTGTTTCCGGTGCGCGCGCGATTTTTCGCCTTGCGACCAGGCGCGGCGCTTGAGCGTTCCCGGGAAAGCGAACCCCGGAGCCCCGCAATGACCGAACATCCCAAGCCCAAAATGGCCGTGCCGCCCCAGACCCCGCCGGGGCTGGAAGTGGACGAACATGGCCACCCCATTCCCTTCGACAAGCGCACCGAGGGGGACAAGGAAAAAGTCCGCGCGCATATCGCGGCGGAGCTGCATGGCTCGGTGAAAAATCCGGAAGGCGAGGCACAGACGCCTTCGCCCGTGCCGCGCGAATTGCCCGGCACGGCAAAGCCGCATCCCAAAGACCCGGAAGGTCAGCAGGGCGGCTCGCCGAATCGCGGCTGACTTGCGGCTTTAAGGATCGCGGTCGCGGAGGGCGTCGGATAAGGTGCGTCCTCTTTCGGGGCCCGCGCCATGTCGCACTTATACCTCTTTCTCACTGCCGCCTTTCTGCTCGCGATCGTTCCGGGGCCGGGCATGCTCTATGTCATGGGCCGGACTTGGTCGGCGGGCCGGGGCGATGGGCTGGCGTCGTCGCTGGGCACCATGCTGGGCGGCTTTGTCCATGTGATCGCCTGTGTGGTCGGCGTTTCGGCTTTGGTGATGGCCAGCGCCACGGCCTTCTCGGTGCTGAAATTCGCGGGCGGGATTTATCTGATCGTGCTGGGCGTGCGCGCCTTTCTCGCCGCGTCGCGTGAAGAGGCGGCGGTGCCGGAAAATTTCGGGCGCAGCGGATTTTGGCGCGCGCTGCGTCAAGGTGCGGTGGTGGAAGCGACCAATCCCAAGACTGCCGCGTTCTTCCTGGCGTTCATTCCGCAATTCATTTCGCTGACCGCCGGTTCTGTCGCGTTGCAGTTTCTGGTGCTGGGCACGATTTCGGTCTTGCTCAACACCGCCGCCGATCTGGTGGCGGTGATGGCGGCATCGGTTCTGCACCGCCGCCTGACGGGGCGGCCCATGATGTTCCGGCGGCTGCGCCAGGGCTCGGGTCTGTTGATGGCCTCGCTGGGTGTGGGGTTGCTGGCGGCGCGGCGCGGCTGAAAAGCCAGGAATTCCGCGATTCACCGTGCGCCCATGTTTACAGGCGTGTGCGATTTCTCCGCCTTCGACATACTTCCGCGACAGGAAATTCGGGCGTAACGTTTCGCCGTTCGCAATAGAGAGTCCGGCATCAGACCGGCGGTCTGATCGGGCAGGAAACAAACGGGGAGTGTAAGCGTGGAAGAGAGTATGAAGACGGATCGCCGCTCATTTCTGACGGGCGCGACGCGGAGCGCCAGCGTATTGGCGTTGAGCCCGCTTCTGGCCAGCATGGGCGCCAGCGCTCCGGCGGCGGCGGCGACGGCAGGCGGCAAGTATGATTTCGACACGCCGTATAATCGCCTCGGCACCGACTGCGTGAAGTGGGACGGCGCCAAGCGCGACGAGCACATGACCAAGATCATTGCGGGCATGGGCATCGCCGACATGGATTTCGAATGCGTGCCCGCCGTGACCGATGCGCTGCAAAAGCGCGTCAGCCATCACAATTGGGGTTACGAGCTGCTCGACATCGATCTGCTGCTCGGCACCGGCGGCAATAGCGGCTTCGTCAAAGGCATCATCGATTGGAACCGCAAGCATTACGGCATCACCAACATCACCCCGACCAATCTGGGCGTCACCACGGGCGTGCATTCGGGCATCATGCCGGCCCTGCGCGCCTTCGCGCCGCCGGGATCGAAAGTGTTGATGGCGACGCCGATCTACAATGCTTTCTATTACGATCTGTATGGTTCCAAGATCGTCGCCAATGAAAGCCCGATGAAGTTCGTCAACGGGCAATATGAAATCGATTGGGACGATTTCGAGAAGCGCGCATCGGACCCCGCGACCAAGACCACCATTCTGTGCAATCCGCACAATCCGGTGGGCCGGGTCTGGACCAAGGCGGAACTGACGCGTTATGGCGAGATCTGCACCAAGCACAACGTCAAGATCCTGTCCGACGAAATCCATTGCGACTTTGTCGGCAAGGGCCAGAAATACACG
>DASYDX010000153.1:0-2997 GCA_036499345.1 Rhizomicrobium sp. | reverse complement strand
TCACCGGACAGAAGGTTGAGGTCTGCGCTGCGGTCGATCAGATTTTCCGCCATCAGATGCACCACGCCTTCGGGACTTTTCTGTACTTTGCCTTCGGCCAGAAGCAGGCGCGCACCCATCACTTCCTTGCGGTAATTTCTGAAGGTCCGCTCCCAGATCACGACATTGCAGACGCCGGTTTCGTCGGACAGGGTGACGAAGATGGCGGTGCCTTCGCCGGGCCGCTGGCGCACCAGCACCACACCGGCGCAGCGAACGGTGGTGCCGTCCGCCAGATCGCCGACCCCTTTGCAGGAAACGATGCCTTCTTCGTCGAAGCGCGGGCGCAGGAACTGGGTAGGATAGCCTTTGAGCGATAAGCGGATGGTCTGATAGTCGGTCAGCACATGCTCCGGCAGCGGCATTTCGGGCAGGGGAGCGATCTCTTCGGCGCCCTGGTCCGGGGCCGCCAGGCGGGCAAAGAGCGGCAGCGGCTTGTCGTCTGGCAGGCGGCGCACGGCCCATAGACCCTCGCGGCGGTCCAGGCCGAAACCGCGAAAGGCATCAGCTTCCGCCAGGATGATCAAGGCGCGCTTGGGCAAGGCAACGCGGCGGGCGAAATCGGCGAAGCCGCGATAGCCATAACCGCGATTGCCCATAATGGCATCGGCGTCGGCTTCCTTGATGCTGTCGATTTGGCGCAGCCCCAGGCGCAGGCAGAGTTCGCCTTTCGCATCGCGCTCCAAAGTGGAATCCCAATCGCTGAACGCGGCATCGGGCGCCAGCACCGTCACGCCATGCTCGCGCGCATCGCGCACGATCTCGGCAGGCCCGTAAAAACCCATGGGCTGGGAATTGAGCAGCGCCGCGGCAAAGGCGGCGGGGTGGTGGCATTTGATCCAGGCCGAAATATAGACCAGAAGCGCGAAGCTGGCGGCGTGGCTTTCGGGAAAGCCGTAGGAGCCAAAGCCCTTGATCTGCTCGAAGCAGGCGATGACGAATTCTTCTTCATAGCCGCGCGCGATCATGCGGGTGACGAATTTCTCCCGGAAACTGCCGATGGTGCCGAGATGGCGGAAGGTGGCCATGGCGCGGCGCAGGCCATTGGCTTCATCGGCTGTGAATTTGGCGGCAACGATAGCCAGCTTCATCGCCTGTTCCTGGAACAAGGGCACGCCCATGGTTTTTTCCAGAACGCTATAGAGTTCATCCGGTTTGCCATGGTCGGGATGGGGCGCGGGAAATTTGATCAGCGACGGGTCTTTGCGCCGCTTGAGATAGGGGTGCACCATGCCGCCTTGAATGGGACCGGGCCGCACGATCGCCACTTCCACTACCAGATCGTAAAATTGGCGGGGGCGCAGGCGCGGCAGCATGTTCATCTGGGCGCGGCTCTCCACCTGAAAAACGCCGATGGCATCGGCCTGGCACAGCATGTCGTAAACAGCCTCGTCTTCTTTCGGGACGGTGGCCAGTTCCAGCGGCGGCTTTCCGCCATAGGTGTAAGCGCCGATCAGATGGAACGCCTTGCGGATGCAGGTGAGCATGCCCAAGGCCAACACATCGACCTTCATGATGCGCAGAACGTCCAGATCGTCCTTGTCCCATTCGATGAAGCTGCGATCTTCCATCGCGGCGGGACCGATGGGCACGATAGTGTCGAGATGATCCTCGGTCAGGACGAAGCCGCCGACATGCTGGGACAGATGTCGGGGAAATCCTGACAGCTTCCCGGCGAAATGTACGGCGCGGGCAACGGTCTCGTTTCCAGGATCGCGTCCGCCTTGACGGACCTGATGCTCTTCCAATTCACCGCCGCGATGACCCCATACCGTGTCGGCCAATTTGCCGGTGACGTCATCGGTGAGACCGAAGACCTTGCCGACTTCACGGATGGCGCTGCGGGAGCGATAGCTGATGACGGTGGCGGTCAGCGCGGCGCGCCGCCGCGTATAACGGCGATAAATGTGCTGGATGACTTCTTCGCGCCGCTCATGCTCGAAATCGACATCGATGTCGGGCGGCTCCTTGCGCTCGCTGCTGAGGAAGCGTTCGAACAGCACTTCGAATTTGTTGGGGTCGATGGCCGTGACACCCAGAAGATAACAGACCGTGGAATTCGCCGCCGAACCGCGCCCCTGACACAGAATGTTCCGGCTTTCGGCATATTTCACAATGTCATGCACAGTCAGAAAATAATGCGCGATCTCGTGCTTCGCGATGAAGCGCAATTCTTTCATGGCTTGGCGCGCGACCTTGAAAGGCGTCTTTTCCGGGTAGCGGCGTTTGAGCCCGACCCTGGTGAGGTCCCGCAAATGCTCGTCGGCCGTCTTTCCGGGCGGCACCGGCTCGTGCGGATAATTCTGTTTGATCTGGTCGAGCGAGAAATGAATTCTGTCCGCGAAACGGACTGTCTCCGCGACCGCGCCGGGGATGTTGCGGAACAGCCGCGCCATTTCAGTGCGCGGCTTCAGGTGCCGTTCGGCGTTGGCTTCCAGGCGTCTGCCTGCCGCCGTCAGAGTCGTGTGTTCGCGGATGCAGGTGACCACATCCTGCAATTCCCGCTGATCGGTGTGATGATATAAGGTGTCATTGGTGGCGATCAGGCGCGCGCCGGTGTCTTGCGCTAGTGCCTGTAAATCTCTCACGCGGCGGCGGTCTTCGCCCGTGTAGAGCATGGACGCGGCCAGCCAGACGGGGCCGCGGAATTTCGTCAGGGGCCCACGCGCTTGTTCTGCGTCTCTAGGCGGCATGACAATGGGAAGGAGGCCGGAGCCGAGTTCCAGAAAGTCCTCAATGGTCAGAAAGCATTCGCCCTTGGGTGCGCGCGACTTTCCCCGCGACAGCAATTGGCAAAGCCTGCCATAGGCGGCGCGGTCTTCCGGATAGGCGAGAATGTCGGGCGTACCGTCCTGGAAAACCAATCGCGCGCCGATCAGAAGGCGCGGCGGCGTGCCGGGCTTCAGTCTTTGCCCGGCATCGTAAGCGCGCACCACGCCTGCCAGGCTGTTGCGGTCG
>DASYDX010000152.1:0-1580 GCA_036499345.1 Rhizomicrobium sp. | reverse complement strand
CCATTCTCCTGATCATAGGCGCGCAGCATCGCGCCGCGCGGATGATCGGGACCATTGGTGAGCTGGCCTTCGCCCGCGATCACCAGATGCTTGGTCACCAGGGTGCCGATATTATAGGTGGTCTGCCCGGTGCGCGGGATGGTCATGCCTTTGAGCGCGGGACTGTTGCGCACCACGTCCGGCGTTTCGCCATGCGGAATCTGCCATTTGAAATCGCCGGTATCGAGGTTGATCGCGGTGATGGTGGCGTAAGGTGGCTTGATGATGTTCATGCCCTCCACCGTCCAGCTCTGGCTGTTGCCGTCGCCGGCCGGACGCGCGGGCTTTTTCACCAGCGGCGTGTCGGCGCCGGAACCCGCGCCACCCGTTCCCACCATTTCGATCTTGTTGCCCGCAATGCCTTCGATATAGCGCATGTCGGACAAGCCTTCGGGCGGCGTCACAACACCGATGGGCTCGAAGCAGGAATTGCAAGCGAAGACGAACGCGGTGTGGGTTTCCGGATTGAAGGAACCACCCGGCCAATTGGTGCCGCCGTTGCCGCCGCCGAGCGTGAGAATGCCACGCGGCCCGGGCAGGACAGACAGAACCGGCGGCGAGAAGACCGGCCCCATCTTGTAATTCTTGACCATGTCCAACGCCTTCGCCTTCAAAGCGGGCGTGAAGTCGATCAGATCGTCATTCGACACGCCGTTGCGCGAATAGGCTTTGGGCCGTTCCGGGAAAGGCTGGGTCGGCGCATACCATTCGCCCGGCACATTGCCTTTCTCGACTTTCTTTTCCGGGATCGGCCAGACCGGCTTGCCGGTGGTGCGATCCAGCACATAGAGCCAGCCTTGCTTGGAGGGCTGCGCCACCGCTTTGATCGCGTGACCCTTGACGGTGATGTCCATCAGCATCGGCGCCGCCGACGCATCCATATCCCATATGGGATGATGGACCATCTGGTAATACCATTTGAGTTTTCCGGTATCGAGATCGACCGCGACCACGCTTTCGCCGAACAGGTTCGGACCATGGCGATAACCGCCATAGAAATCCCCCGTGGGCGATTCCACCGGCAGATAGGCGGTGTTCAATTCGCGGTCGACCGTGATCTGATTCCACACGCCGGTGTTGCCGGTATTGTCGGCGCTGCCATCGAACCAGGTGTCGTAACCGAACTCGCCCTTCTTCGGGATGGTGTGGAAGGTCCAGAGCCGCTTGCCCGTGCGCGCATCATAGGCGCGGACATAACCCTTGTTGTTGCGATAGGTGGCGGGCGTGAAACCTTCGCGGAAAGCCGCGCCTACCAGCACAATATTGCCCGCCACTGTCGGCGTGGCGTGCAGACCGACTTCGCCGGATTCCAGATCGGGCCGAATGTCCTGATCGAAATCCTTCTTCAGATCGACGATGCCATGTTCGCCGAAGCCCGGCACGGGCTGGCCGGTCTTGGTGTCCAGCGCCACCAGCCGATAACCCGGCGTCACATACAAAATGCGCGCCTCTTTGCCGTCGCTCCAATAAGACAGGCCGCGGCCCGAAAGCTGGCGCGGCGCCGCGCCACCGCGTGCGCCTTCTTTCTCGCCATGCACCCA
>DASYDX010000151.1:0-9232 GCA_036499345.1 Rhizomicrobium sp. | reverse complement strand
AAGATCAAAAGCTTTTCCGGCGGCACCGCCCGCTTCACCTCGTCGGTATGCCGCGCGTAATCGGCCAGCGCCTTGTCGCGGTTCTCCATCGTGCCGCGATGCGAGCGCTGCCAGATCAGCTTGTGCGACATGTCGCCGAATTTGCGGCCAAAGGGCGTGAACATCTCCAACACCTTGAACTGCCATTTGTTCTCGGTGAAATAGATCGTGTCGATGGTGCTTTCGTACCAAGCCCGCGCGCTCTTGGGATGCAGGGTCAAGATCACCTTGGCGTCGGGATAGGCCGCCATCAATTCGCGCCACACACAGCAGGCGGGATTATCCACCGCCGCGCGATAATTGCCGAACACCTGCTCCCAATTCTGTTGCTTTCCGGGCGGATCGTTCGCGACCTTGCGCCAGAAATCCAGATGGCTTTTGTTGGCCTTGTTCTGCAAGACCTCGACCATGTGGTAGCAGGGAAAGCCCAGCTCGTTCAGCGCCTGAAATGTCGACATCGTGCCGGTGCGGCCAAACCCCGCCCCGATGATTTCCAATGCCATGATCGTCCCCCGTCCCCGTATGCGCCGCAATTGAGGTTGTTTTTCCGGCCTTTGCAATCCTCCACAACCCGCCGCTACCCGGCCCGCGCATGCTATGCCAAACTGGCGCATCGATCAGAGGGTTCGCCATGACCAGACACCGCGTCGCCGTCATTCAGGCCGGGTCAAGCCTGTTCGACACGCCCCGCACCCTGGACCGCATGGCGGCCCATTGCGAAGCCGCGGCACGCGATGGTGTAGAGCTTGCCGTCTTCCCCGAAGCCTATGTCGGCGGCTATCCCAAGGGACTGGATTTCGGCGCCCGCGTCGGCAGCCGCTCGCAAACCGGCCGCGACGATTTCCTGCGCTATTGGCAAGCGGCCATCGACGTGCCCGGCCCCGAATGCACCCGCATCGGACAATTCGCCAGAAAGATGAAAGCCCATCTCGTCACCGGTGTCACCGAACGCGATGGCGGCACGCTGTATTGCAGCGCGCTGTTCTTCGGCCCCGACGGCGCGCTGCTGGGCAAGCATCGCAAGTTGATGCCCACCGCCAGCGAAAGATTGATCTGGGGCCAGGGCGACGGCTCGACCATCACCGTCATCGACACGCCACTGGGCAAGATCGGCGCCGCGATCTGCTGGGAAAATTACATGCCCAGCCTGCGCCAGACCATGTATGCCAAGGGCGTCAATCTCTGGTGCGCCCCGACGGTGGACGAGCGCGAGATCTGGCAATCCTCCATGCGCCACATCGCATATGAAGGCCGCACCTTTGTGCTCAGCGCCTGCCAATACCTTACCCGCGCCGATGCGCCCGACGATTATGATTGCATTCAGGGCGATCAGCCCGGCACCGAACTGATCCGGGGCGGCAGCGTCATTGTCAGTCCGTTGGGCGAAGTGCTGGCCGGACCCGTTTATGGCCGCGAAGCCATCGTCACTGCCGATATCGATCTGAACGATATTCTGCGCGGCAAATATGATCTGGACGTCACCGGCCATTATGCCCGGCCCGATATCTTCCGCCTGATGGTGGACGAAACACCACGCAGCGCCGTCGTCAACGCCACACCCGATGCGATGGACGAAAAAGACCCAGGCTGACGCCCTACGCCCCCCTTTAGCGCAACATCAGGCCCAAGACCCGGTCGAGCATACGGTCCGACAAATGGCGCTTCAAAAACAACAGCGGCGTCGCCATGAAGCCGCCATGGTAACGCGGCTTGGGGTGTCTGGCCTTGAGTGCTTTCACAATGAGATCGCTGATCACGCGGGGCGGCGGCATGGGGCCCTGCCCGGTCTGCATTTTGCGCAATTTCAGCGCCATGGGTGCATAGGGACCGGTGCCGGAATAGCGGCCAGCTTCCTGGGTCGCGATTCCGGCCCATTCCGATTCTATTCCACCGGGCTCGATCACGACGACATCGATACCGAATTGTCTGACTTCGTTTCGAAGGGAATCGGAATAGCCTTCCAGCGCAAACTTGGAGGCATGATACCAGCCGCCAAGCGGCAGAGCCGCCTTTCCGCCGATGGACGAAATATTGAAAATGCGCCCGAATTTGCGCGCCCGCATATGCGGAAGACAAAGCTGGGTCAGGCGCGCCACACCGAACAAATTGACTTCCATCTGGCGGCGGCCTTCCGCTAACGGCACATCCTCCAGCGCACCATACTGGCCATAGCCCGCATTGTTGATCAGCACGTCTATGCGCCCCCGCTCGCGGATAATGCGCGACACTGCCGCGGTCAGCTGCGCGTCGTCCGTAACGTCCATGGCGAGAGCGGTCCCGCCGGCTGCAACGATGTCGTCCATTCGCTCCACGCGCCTCGCCACGGCATACACGTCATAGCCTTCAGCCACGAGGCGAAGAGCGAAATCCTTGCCCATTCCCGAGGAAGCCCCTGTGACCAAGGCGACAGGCTTGTTCTGTGTCATAAGGCGTTGCTCGCATTCGCTGGAACCATTGCCTGATTGATGTAGGGTGTGGGGAAACCCCACAGTCAAGGTGTCAGGGTGCAGATAGGCGAAATCGCAAGACGCACAGGCCTGTCCAAGGACGGGATACGCCATTACGAGGAAATGGGCTTAATCGCTTCGGAGCCACGGGCGGCGGGCAGCCGGATCTATCGTGAATATGAGCCCAGCGTTATCGACACAATCGAGAGAGTGCGGCAGGCACAGAGCCTGGGCTTCTCTCTCAAGGAAATCGGCCCCATTCTCAGGGCCTATGCCAAAAATCCGCCCAGCCGAGAACAGACCGTCCGGTTCTTGGAAGATCGGCTCGCCGTAATCCGCAGCAAGATTGCCGACCTGCGCGGCATCGAAAAATTCATCCGCAATAAGATCAAGCAATATTCTTGATCGGCCGCGCCGCTGTCGCAGCCGCGCATCCGGCGGCCTGCCGTCCGGTTCAATATTTTTCCCCTGACAGCCTTAAGCCACCACGCTCAACATCGCGCTGGGTTGCGCCAGGCCGAAGGTCGGCACCGAGACGCGCAAGCCCGATTTCAGCAACAGCCCGCTCACCAGCCGCGCCGCCACCGCCACCGGCTTGTGATGCGGGCCATGCACCAGCCAGGCAAGATGGGCGTCGAGCAGCGCATGATCGCTTTTCTGCGCCGCCGCCACGATGGCCAGCATCTGCAATTCCGACAGGGTGCATTCCTCCGTGCCCGGCATGCCGATGGTGACGGTGCGGCGGCAGCCATTGTCGATGGCGCTGAGCATGATCGCGATCACCCGCACCAGGTCACTGCCGTCGCAGCGCGCCAACCGGCCCAAAGCGCGCGCCAGATGCGGGCAATGGCCCCGGCCGGTGGCGATCTTGCGGAAGGCATCGACCAAAAGCATTTCAATGTCGCTCATACGCCATCTCCTTGGCTGCGGTTGCGATGGGGGATGCGGGCTCGTCGCCATGTCCCGTCCCAATCTCAAGTCACATTGCTAATGCGAATGATTATCATTAGCAAGATACTTGTGAGAGAACTCCGCTTTTGAGACACCGGATCCGTAATTGCTTATTTTTGCTGCCGATTTCCGGCGGCGCGGGGGACGGGCTAACCGCCGCCCTCCCGTATGATCAGCCCGCATCCACCGCGATGGTCATCACCGCGCGCGTGCCTTTGGCGATGGGCTGATAGATCAGATCGGTCTGCAAAGATTGCGTCATGGCGCGGATGATACGCGAACCCAGGCCCGAGCCTTTGATCTCGCCCTTGCCGGTCCAACCCACGCCGTCATCTTCCACCGCGACTTCGATCCGATCGCCCGCGATGCGCGCCACGCGCACGCGAATTTCGCCCGGCGCGCCGCCATAGGCATATTTGGACGCATTGGTGAGAAGCTCGGCGATGATCACGCCCAGCCACACCGCCCGGTCGGTGGGAAGAAAAATCTCTTCATCCGATGGCACGAATTTCAGATGCTGCCCTTCCAGGGTCAGCCCCGCCGCCAGCTCATCGACCAGCGAGCCGAGATAGGCATCGATCTCGACCCGGCGCACATCCGATGAGGTATAGAGTCGCTTGTGCAGGCCCGCGATGGCGGTGATGCGGGCTTGGGTATCGCGCATCATGCCCTTGGTGGTTTCGTCGCGCGTGGCATGGGCCTGCATCTGCAACAACCCCGCCACCATCGCCAGCGAATTGGCAACGCGGTGATTGACTTCTTTCAGCAGCATTTCGGCGCGGTCGCGGGCTTCGGCGATTTCGCGCTGGGCTTCTTCGCTGGCGCGCTTCAGCGCTTCTTGCGCAATGGCCGCATCCACCGCCTGGCGCAGCAATTCGCGGTAATGGCCCTGCACATCCTTCCAGACATAGTCGACCGCGCCCGCCTTCAGCGCCGCCACCGCGACGCGCACATCTTCGGAGCCGGTGACATAAATGATCGGCGGCGCATGCGGCAGCGCGCGGATTCTGGGAATAATGTCCAACCCCACTTCGTTGGTGAGATTGTGATCCATCGCCACCACATCGAAATCTTCGGCGTCCAGGCGCGCCATCGCTTCGTCACCGCCCGGCACCGCTTCGACCCGATAGCCATGCGGAGACAGAGCGCGGTTGAGCAGAATGCCCAGGCCCGCATCGTCATCGATATAAAGAATGCGGACCGGCGCAGCCATCACTCGGTCGTGGGAACTTGCATCACCGAGAAGAACAATCCCAGTTGCCGTATGGCGTTGGCGAAGCCTTCATAATCGACCGGCTTGGTGATGTAGACATTGGCGCCCAGATCGTAGCAGCGCTGAATCTCGCGCTGATCGTCGGTGGTGGTCAGCACCACGACCGGCGAACGCTTCAGATGCGTGTTGCCCTTGATCTTGGTCAGAATATCGACGCCGGTCATGTCCGGCAGATTGAGATCGAGCAGCACCAGCAATGACGACCCAGCATGATCCCGGCCTGTGCCGTCTTCGCCCATCAGAAAATCCAGCGCATCGGTGCCGTTGCGGAAAGGCACGATCTGATTGTTGACGCCCGCGCGGCGGATGTTCCGCTCGATCAAGGTGGCGTGGCCTTCATCATCTTCAACCATCACGATGACGACGGGCAATCCGACGGAGTTCGGGCTCATGCTGTGTTACCTGTATCAGAGGGTAAAGTGCGCGGAAGTATTACCCGGAATTGCGAACCGACGCCAAGTTCCGACATCACAGTGATATCGCCGCCCAACCTGCGGACCATGGCGCGGACATGAGCAAGACCGATGCCCTCGCCCGGCCTGTCCTGCCGTCCCGCGCGCCGGAATAGCTCGAAAACCCTTTCCAGATCGTTCTGCGCGATTCCGCGGCCATTATCCTTGACGGTGACAATCACCGCGCCGCGCGCATTTTCGGAAGCCACCAGAATGTCGCCCGGTCTGCCGGGTTGCAGATATTTCAGGGCATTGTCGAGCAGATTGCCGAACACCTGCTCCACGGCCAGCCGGTCGCTGACGATGGTCGGCAGATTTTCCGAAAGTTTGAGCGTGGTCTGCGTCTCGGCGATCTGATGTTGCAGACTGGCCGCCAAAGTCTCGAAAACCCCATTCAAATCGACCTTTTCCGGCGCGAGCTCGCGGCGGCCTTCGCGCGACAATTTGAGAATGGCGTTGATCAGCCGGTCCATCTTGCCGGTGGAGGAGCGGATGAATTTGACCGCTTCGGGCACGATCTCCAGCGCCGCGTCGCGAGCGGGGCCACGCGCGGCTTCATCGCCATCCTGGAAAAAAGAATTGAGCGATTTCGTACCAACCTCCAACTCGCTGGTGAAACCCATGATGTTGACGAGCGGCGCGCGCAGATCATGGCTGACGATGTACGCAAACCGTTGAATCTCGTCATTGGCGCGGGTCAGCGCGGCGGTGCGCCGCAACACTCTGTCCTCCAGCGTAAGGTTCAACTCCTGCACCTGCTCGCGCGCTTCGGTGGATTGGCGAATGGCGCCGAACACGATCCACATCGCCGCAATACCGAACAGCACAACGACCACGCCGCCCACCACCGTCACCAGCCGCAACAGACTGGTGTTGGCGCCAAGCTGCGCCATGTCGGCATTCACGGTCTGCTCGGCATTGCCGATAATCTGCTGCAAGACACCGCGCGCGGCATCCATGCTGTTAATGCCTTGGTCGGTCCGCACCACGGCCAGCGCTTCGTCGCGCTTGCCTGCCTGGGCCAATGCAATGGTCTGGCGCAACTCGGCCATCTTGGCTTCCACCACCTTGCCCAGTTGGACGATTAAGGGCCTGGCGACCGGATTGCCTCGCTCCAACAGATCCAGCGCCGCCAGATCGCGGGTAATGGTCTGCACCGCTTCGTTATAGGGGCGTAGATAGCGGGGGGAGTCGCTGAGCAGATACCCGCGCTGCGAGGTTTCCGCATTCAACAGCGTTTCCAGAACTTCCGACGCGGTGGTGCGGGTGCGCCGCGCATCGGTCACTTCCGCCGTCAAAAGCGCCGAAGCATTCGCCAGCCAGATCGAGGTTCCGATGATGACCAGAAGCGCAAGCACGCCCGCAGCCATCAGCAGGATCGCGCCTAACGGAAATTCGGACCGGTTTGCCATGGACTTAGAGTACGGCGAATAGGATGCCGTCGAGCTTTACCCGCAATCACCGGCAAAGCGAAGCCAAACAATATCAGACCAATGTCCGATATCGTACCCGAACGCTTCAGACCGCCGGGTTCTTGTAGCCCATGCGTTTGCGCAGGCGCGGCACCGCAAAATCCAGAAACGCCCGCAATTTCAGCGGCTCCTGACGCTGGCTGGGATATATCAGCGAGACCGGCATCGGGAGCGGTTCATAGCTTTCCAGCAATCCGACCAACGCGCGCGATTTGAGCAGGTCCGCGATGTGATAGGAGAGGATGCGGGCGATCCCCGCGCCCGAAGCCGCCGCAACCAAAGCGGCGTCGGACGAATTGACCGACAGCCGCGCCGGAACCGTCATCGCTTGCAACTTGCCGCCGATACGGAACGGCCATTCTTCTCCGAAAGCAAAATATTTGTTGGCAATGCAATCATGCCCCGCCAGATCGGCGGGCTTTTTCGGTGTGCCGCGACGTTTCAAATAAGCGGGGCTGGCGCAAACCATCTGGCGGATCAGGCCGACACGGGTGGCGATCAGACTGCTGTCAGGCAGTTCGCCCACCCGCAATGCGACGTCGACATGCTCCTGGGTCAGATTCACGATGCGGTCGGTCATCTGCACATCGACGCGGATGTCGGGATAGGTTTCCAGAAACTCCACCACCACCGGCATCACGAATTTTCGGCCCATGATGAAGGGCACGCTGACGATCAACTCACCCTGCGGTGCGCGATACTCGCCCGCCGCAATGCGTTCGGCCTCGCCAATGTCTTCGGCGATGCGGCGGCAAGCGGCGACATAGCCGCGCCCGGCCTCGGTCAATTCAACCCGGCGATGGCCGCGCAGCAGCAGGCGTATTCCCAGATGCTCTTCCAGCTCCGACACCCGGCGGCTGACGGTGGCGAGCGGCACGCCGAGCTGGCGGCTGGCGGCGGACAGGCTGCCCGTATCCACCGCCGCAAGCAGGATGGTCATGGCTTCAAGCCGATCCATTGCCTTCCACTCATGAGAGGATACTTCCCGATTTTACCAGCTACCCCCGAATTCTGGAAGGACCTAAATCGCGCCCATCGGCACGGCCATCCAGGACCGCGCCAACGAAAGGAGCCTTCCCATGAAACACATCCTATTCGCGGTCGTGGCGGCGGCGGCCCTCGCCGTTATCGGCCCCCGTCTTTCGCAGGAACCTGCTGCGGCCAATGAAGTCATCACCGCGCCCGCCCCGGCCGCACCATCAGACCATCGCGCAACGCCACTGCACAGCAGCATGCGCACAGATAAGATGGACGGAAGATAACCACGCGGTGGCGGCAAACCGGGCGGGCGCAGTTGGACCGCCCAAGCCGCCGCGTGATACGCTGACGCAATCCTATCGGGGGATGCCATGCGTAAACCCATGATTGCAGCGTTCATCGTACTTCTCGGCACGAACGCCGCCGCAGCCGCCGCCACCTGCACCCTGCCCGATCTGGCCGCCACGGTGGATCTGAAGCAAATGCGCGGCAGCAACCTGGTGACCGTGCCGGTCGCCATCAACGGCGCGCCCAAACAATTCCTGCTCGATTTGGGCACCCGGCCCACCAAAATCTCGCGCGCAGCCATCGCCGACCTCGGCCTGCCGGAAGCGACACGCGCGACCGAAAACATCTCGACGCCGCGCCCCGAAGGCGATCTGGCGTTCGGCTCCGGCCCGATACAGGCGACGGTGCAGCAAGTGGGCAGCGGCGTGGATCAGGATCGCTACCGCCCCCGCGCGCGGCTCAAATCCTTCACCATCGGCGGCGCCACCGGCAAGAACCAGAACTTCCTCATCGCCAATGACGGCGAGATCCCCCGCGCCGCACCGTATGACGGACTGCTGAGCAATGATTTCTTCCAGCAATATGATGTCGAGATCGATTTTGGCGCCATGCGGATGAACTGGCTCACGCCCACCCAATGCACCGATCCCGATCAGGTCGCCTATTGGTCGAATGGCGGTGTGGTGGTGGTGCCGATGATCGTGGAGAATGGCAAACTCAAGATCCCGGTGGTGATCGACGGACACAGCATCGTGGCCGTCATCGACACTAGCTCCGAGCGCTCGGTGATGCGCCGCGATGTGGCGGAACAGGTGCTGGGCTTTCACGCAGACACACCGGACATGATGCCCGCCGCCAACATCAAGGACGGCATGGGCCAGACCGTTTACAGCCACACCTTCCCCAAGATCGCCTTCATGGGCGCAGGCCGCGTCACCGCGGGCAATATTCCGGTGCTGATTTCGGCCAACAATCTGACTGGCAGCACTGACGAAAAGCTTTTGGGCAGTCACGCGCTTTCGACCGATGCGCGCATTCCCGACATGGTTCTGGGCATGGATGTCCTGCACCATCTGCATATCTATGCCGTCTTCGGGCAAAAGCGGCTTTACATCACGCAGGTGTTTTTCTCGTAGCCTCTAGTCCACGACGACAGAGGCAGTAAAAATTTCTTCTTGTGCTAGTGTGATACCCGGTACCGTACGGGGGCTGGCTTGAAGATTGTCATTCTGGGCGGCGGCGTGATCGGCGTCTCCACCGCTTATTATCTGGCTGGGGCCGGTCACGAGGTCACGGTGGTGGAGCGTCAGGCGAACGTGGCGCTGGAAACCA
>DASYDX010000150.1:0-2346 GCA_036499345.1 Rhizomicrobium sp. | reverse complement strand
TTCGCGTTCGCGCGATCTGCCCGCCATCGCACGCCGCGCCGATATTCTGGTCGCCGCCATCGGCAAGCCGGAATTGGTGAAAGCCGATTGGATCAAGCCTGGCGCGGTCGTGATCGATGTCGGCATCAACCGCGTCGATGCGGGCGGCGGCAAGACCAAGCTGGTCGGCGATGTCGATTACGATGCGGCGAAAGAGGTTGCGGGCGCGATCACCCCGGTGCCCGGCGGTGTCGGTGCGATGACGATTGTGTGCCTGATGCAGAACACGCTGATCGCAGCGTGCGCGCAAAACGGCTTACCGTTACCGACGCTTTAAAGCTTAGCTTTTATTTTCTGCGCCAAATCTTCCGGCGTGGTGGCTTCGTCAAAAAAGCTCACCAGCTTGCCGTCCGGGCCCATCAGATACATCACGCTGGAATGGTCCATGGCATAGGTGCCGTTCTGCACCGGCCCCTTCTTGGCGTAGACGCGATAGGCCTTTTCCACTTTCGCGATCTGGTCCGGCGTGCCGGTCAGTCCGACAAAGCTGGGGCCAAAGGCAGCGACATATTTCTTCAGCACTTGGGGAGTGTCGCGCGCCGGATCGATAGTAATGAAGACGGGCACGATGCGGCTCTGGTCCGGGCCCAGCCTGTCCAAGGTGGCTGCGATCAGCGCCAAGGTCGTGGGGCAGACATCCGGGCAGAAGGTGTAGCCGAAATAAATCAGCTGATATTTGCCGCCAAAATCGGTGCTGGCGCGGGGTTTGCCGTCTTGGTCGGTGAGGGCATAGGGCCCGCCGACCGCGATCTGTCCGCTGACCAGGGTTTCGCCCAGCCGCGGCACGCGATTGCCTTCCAGCCACAGAAATCCGCCCAGGGCCGCCGCGACGACCAGCAACAGGACCAGCAACGCTTCTTTGGACTTGAACATGAAGTTATTAACCCCCTCTGCCCTTCGCATCGCAAGCGCTGTTACGGGCATCTCCCCCGCCAGCGCACTTCGCGCGCGCGGGGGAGGAGGGGCTGTGGCTGAGATCGGAAGGGGTTAGAGTGCACTGATGTCCGAGGTTGCTGCAAAACCGGCCAAGCAAAGACTTTATGTCGCATCACGCACGGGCGCGGAGCGCGGGCGGGTCCGGCTTCGCACTCTGTCGAACCTGCGCTGGCTGGCGATCTCGGGTCAGTCGGCAGCGCTATTTCTGGTCTATTTCGCTTTCGGCTACAGCCTGCCGCTGGGCTACAGCGTCATCGCCATCACAGTCAGCGCGGCGCTGAACATCGTCTTGGCCTTGCGCTATCCCGCCAGCCATCGCCTCGCCAATCGCGAAGCCAGCTACTATCTCGCCTTCGACGTGTTGCAACTGGCGGCGCTGCTCTATCTTACGGGCGGTATCATGAACCCCTTCGCGCTGATGTTCGTGGCGCCGGTGGTGATCGCAGCCGCGACGCTCAATCTCGGCAACACGCTCATTCTTGCAGGTATCGCCTTCGCGTCGGTGAGTTTGATCGGTATTTTCCACCGGCCTTTGCCCTGGCCTTCCGGCGAGACGTTGGTCTTGCCGCAACTTTATCAGGCGGGAATTTGGGCCGCGCTGGTGATCGGCATCGGCTTCACCTCGGTTTATGCGTGGCGCATCGCGTCGGAATCGGCGCGCATGTCGGCGGGCCTAGCGGCAACGCAATTGGCGCTGGCGCGTGAGCATCGGCTCGCCTCGCTGGGCGCATTGGCGACGGCGGCAGCGCATGAATTGGGCACGCCGCTCGGCACCATCGCGGTGGTGGCGCGCGAATTGGAGCGCGCACTTCCTCCCAATTCCGCCGAAGTCGAAGACGTGCGGCTGCTGCGCGATCAGGCGGAACGCTGCCGCGCCATCATCGCGCGGCTCGCCAATCCGGAAGAAGCGATGCTGGGTCAGGCGGCGCGGTTGCCGCTGGGTGCGTTGCTCGACGACATCGCCGCACCCCATCGCGGCGAAGATGTCGCCATCACGGTCAAATCTGCCAACGGCGATGCGGGTGCGGCGCCGCAAGTCTGGCGCGCACCCGAACTTCTGCACGGCCTTGGCAACATCCTGGAGAACGCCGCCGACTTCGCCAGAACCGAAGTGCGGATCACCGCGTCCTGGGATGCCGCCACGCTGAAAGTGGTAATCGAGGATGACGGTCCGGGCTTTGCGCCGGAAATTTTCGAGCGCATCGGCGAGCCCTATGTCACCTCGCGGCCGGGCCATAACGCCCCTGGCGATACTGATATCGATCCCGGCGCTCTGGGCGAGCATGAAGGCATGGGGCTTGGCTTTTTTATCGCCAAAGTCCTGCTGGAGCAGACCGGTGGCACCGTAAACGCAACCAACCCGCCGGGCGG
>DASYDX010000149.1:0-2753 GCA_036499345.1 Rhizomicrobium sp. | reverse complement strand
ATATGGACGGACGCGACAGGATGGCGGCCAAAACTTTCGGGATCTGCGCCCTTACGCTAAGAATTCGCGCGCCCTGAGACAGAGTCCGTCATCTGCCATGACCGACAGCCCGCCCGTCACCTTTTCCACGGCCTATAAAGGCAACCCCAAAGGCAGTCGTTACGAGCATTGGCGGGACGAGATTTGCCGCGGCTTCTGCCGGGTGGATATCGATCCGGGCCATGACGGCACCATCGAAATGCATTCGCGTTTCGCCAATCTGCACCCCGTCGCCATCGGGATCGCAAAGGGCCGCTCCGCCATTGTCGGGCGGCATGCCGAAACCGTGACGGATGGGATCGGTGATTTCGCGCTGGTCTGCAATCCGCAGACACGATTGCAGTTTCTGTATCGCAACGAAGCCTTGAGCGTCGCGCCAGGGCAGATCTGTCTTTCCGACATGACCAAGCCTTCGAGCGCGGTTCTGGACGACGGCGAATTCACCGCGCTGCGCATCAACCGGCAGGCTTTGATCGATGTCTGCCCCACCGCCGAAGCGCAAAGTTTCCTGCCCAAGCATGTGCCGCAGGATTTGAACGAGATGATCGGCCGCTATGCCGCGCTGGCGGTGAAGTCCGCGCCGCATCTGGATGCGCATGGCCGCTTTCTGATGGGCCAGCATCTGGTGGATCTGACCAGCCTGGCGCTGGGCGCGCGGCCCGACGACCGCGAGCGCGCATCCCAACGCGGCCAGGCCGAGGCGCGTCTGGCCTTGATGAAGAGCGATATCCTGAACCGGCTGGGGCGGCCCGATCTTTCCATCGGCGTGGTGGCCCAGCGCTACAAACTCAGCGCGCGCCAGGCCCAGCGCCTGTTCGAGCAAAGCGGCACGACCTTCACCGATTTTCTGCTGGAGCATCGTTTGCGCGCGGCCCGTAAACTCCTGGCCGATCCGGTCCATCGCTGGCGCAAGATCAGCGACATCGCCCATTCGGCGGGCTTTGCCGATCTCTCCTATTTCAACCGGGTGTTCCGGCGGCGCTTCGGCGCCACTCCCTCCGAAATGCGCTGGCGCCCTTAAGCGACATTGCAAAATCGCAATGTTGGACGGAACAGCAGTGCCAGCCCACGCGTTTTAGCGGTGGGCACCATGCGCTGCGGCGCAACGATGGAGAGATCTATGAAAGCCACCCTCGCGGCGTTGGCCGCAATGCTGTTTGTCGGCACGGCCGTACCCGCCTTTGCCGCCTGGGATGAAGTCGGCCGTGTCGATATCGGCTTTCGCGGCGACCGCGAGACCCGCGATGTCCGCTTCGGCGGCGCGGTCGAAGGTTTGCAGCTGCGCGCCGAAGGCAATGACATCAATTGCCGCTCGGTCCGCGCCCGTTTCGGCAATGGCAGCGACCGCGAAATCTTCCGTGGGCGCCTGCGCCAGGGCGATGCCACCAATATCGATCTTCCCGGCGACCGGCGCAGCCTGCGCAGTCTTTCCTTCCAATGCACCGCCGACAGTCCCCGCCGCGCCAGCATCCGCGTCGTCGCCGATGTCGGGCGTTATCGCGACGAATGGCGGCGCAACCCGGATTTCGACCGCATGTGGTCACGCACCTTCAACTGGGGCAGCGATCTGGTGAATGACTGGCAGTATCTGGGCGCGGAAGATTTTCGCGGCCGCGGCGACCGCGAGACCAGCTTCGCCGGCTGGCGCGGACGCAACATCGATGCATTGGCGCTGAAGCCGGTGGGTGCCGATGCTCGCTGCTCGCGCGTGGTGGCGATGTTCCGGGGTGGCCGCCCGATGCCGCTGGACGTCAATCGCGGCGACTTTCTGCGCGAAGGCCAATACTACAAGCTCGACATTCCCGGCGACCGCCGCAATCTGGAAGCGATCTCACTCGCCTGCCGCCCGATGAATGGCCGCCAGGTCTCGGTGCAGATCTTCACCAGCAAATAGCCTCTTGCGTTCAAAAGACGGGCGCGCCCTGCTTTGGGTGCGCCCGATTCTTTTTCCGTCGCGCCGATCCGGTCGCAACGCCCCAAAACCCGGCCAATCCTCTGGGTCTGCGCGCTATTTGGCGGGAGGGGGTTTTCATTGCGGGCAAATGCCCTAACATGAGCATTCTGTAATATTTCTGACGTGAGACCGGGATGACCGATGTGATGACCCACGCGCCGCAAAAGCCCGCAACCGGCCTTCGCGGCATGGCGCAGAAACTGGTGCCTGCGGTCTGCGATGTCTCCGTCACCAACATGTGCAACGCCACCTGCAATTTCTGCGCATATGCGCATGACAAGGGCATCGTCACCGACCGCCGCTGGATCGATCGCGACAAATTCGGCGAGGCCATGCCGATCCTGAAACGGCGCGGCGTCCGGTATGTGAATTTCCAGGGCGGCGAACCCCTGCTCCATCCCAAGATCGACGAGCTGGTCGCCGAAGTGCAGGCCAACGGCATGACACCCGCCCTCATCACCAATGGCTGGCTGTTGCCCGGCAAGGTGGAAAAGCTGGTGGCCGCGGGCCTTTCCGCGCTTCTGGTCTCACTCGACAGCCATTCCATCGAACTGCATGAGAAGAATCGCGGCCTCAAGGGCCTGTGCGCCCGCATCCGCGAAGGCGTGGCCACGGCGCATCAGCATGGCCTCACCACCGTCTCGGTCGTCACCGTCAATCATCTGGTCGATTTCCCCCAACTCCCGGCGATGCTGAAGGATATGGGCTTCGACGCGGTGAGCTTCTCCTATCCGCGCAAAGAGCCGTTCGGCTCTTCGTC
>DASYDX010000148.1:0-3349 GCA_036499345.1 Rhizomicrobium sp. | reverse complement strand
GACAGACCAAAGAAAATCGCGGCCTTGCCGTCCTTCCCGACATTGGCGGAACAATGCATCGGCATCACCCGCTTGGGCGGCAAGATGTAATTGAGAATCGTGAAGACCGATTTCTTCATCTCACCCGCATAAGACGTGCCGCCGATCAGGATCACCTTCTTGGTGAAATTGACCGCGATCACTGTCTGACTGACGGACCCATGTTTGGCCGGATCGGCGCTGAAGCTGGGCAAATCGATGATGGTGAATTCCGGATCGAAGCCTTTGAGGTCTTCCGCCGTGGGCCGGATCAACAGCTGATGCACGAACAGCGAGTGCCAGGCATATTCGGTGACGATCCGCACCTTGATGCGATGGGTGAGATCGGCGCCACCGAACAAATCCTTGGCGAACAATTCCTTGCCTTCGGCGAAGGCCATCATGTCGGCATGGAGCGCATCGAAATGCGCCGGGCTCATCGCCTTGTTATTGTCCCACCAGATATTGGGTTCGGTATTGGCGTCCTTGACCACGAATTTGTCGGAGGCGGAGCGCCCGGTATGATGCCCGGTCAGAACGACCAGCGGCCCATCCTTGGCGACATGACCTTCGCCGCGGCGCACGGCTTCTTCGTAGAGCGCCGGGGCGGTCAGATTCCAATTTACGGTTTTGAGATTGCGGAAGCCGTGAGCTTCAAGGCCAAAGGCAGACATTCATCCTCGCTGAACAGTCGCGGCGGACGCCGGTATTCCGGCTGACCGCATTACCCCGCACGGCAAAGCCTAATCGCCTGAACCGCCGGTCACAATGCAAACCCGTGAGAAGCGGTTAAAAACCATGGAGAACAGCAGCTTATGGGCCGATTCCGCTTGCTCTGGGGCACAAGAAAATCACCCCTGCCGGGCTGTTCCTGGGCGTTGCGAGGCACTACATCAACTTTATGGCCCTGAACGACGAAGAACTGGAACGCTATGCCCGTCACATCGTGCTTCGGCAGGTGGGTGGTACCGGCCAAGCCAAAATTCGCGCCGCGCGCGTGCTGGTGGTGGGGGCGGGCGGATTGGGCAGCCCCTGCGCGCTCTATCTGGCGGCGGCGGGCGTGGGCCATCTGGGGATCGTGGATGACGATGCGGTCAGCCTTTCCAACCTGCAACGCCAAATTCTTTTCGATACTGCCGATGTCGGAAAACCCAAGGTCGATGCCGCCAGGATTCATCTGGCCGCTCTCAATCCCGGCGTCTGCGTCACGATCCACCGCGTCCGGCTGACCGCCGCCAACGTGGCCGAGGTGATCGCGGATTACGACATCGTTGCCGACGGATCGGACAATTTCGAAACCCGGTTCCTGCTCAACGATGCCTGTTATGCCGCGCGCAAGATCCTGATTTCCGCGGCGGTGACGGAGTTCGACGGCCAGCTCGCCACTTTCAAAGCCTGGGACAAGACCGGCGATTATCCCTGCTATCGCTGCCTGTTTCCCGCGCCCCCGCCCGAAGGGACCGTACCGAGTTGTTCGGAGACCGGCGTGCTGGGCGCGGCCGCGGGCGTGATGGGCACGCTGCAGGCGCTGGAGGTGCTGAAGGAGATCATGGGCATCGGCGACAATCTGGCGGGTAAAATTTTGATTACCGACACGCTCTCGGCGCGCTTCCGCACCGTGTCACTCGCGCCCGACCCTGCCTGCCGGTTGTGCGGTGCGCATCCCGAGATCGGGACGCCGTAAGACTTAACCCGGCTTCAACGCACCCCTGCCAGATTTCGCGCCGCACGCAGCCCGCAAAGGCGCTGCAGCCCCAGGGGAAGCATGGCGCGTCAGGTTCATTTTGAAGTCTTTCGCCGGGCAGGCGCGCGCGGCGGCTGGACCTTGCACGAAGTGTTGGGAGAGCGCGAGCGCGCGCTTACTCTGGCGCAGGAGTTGATGACGTCGGAACAGGCCACCGGCGTGAAAGTCATCAAGGAAACCTATGACGACGATACCGGCGATTATCTGTCGCTGAAAATCTTCGAAGACGGCCACAATAAGATGAAGACGGCGCCCGCGCAGGAAGATGCGCCGCCGTCATTGCCCTGCTTCAAGCCCGACGATCTTTATTCTTATCATGCGCGTCAAACCATGATGCGGCTGTTGGGTGACTTTCTGGGCCGCAACAAAATCACCATCACCGAACTGATCCATCGTGCCGATATGCTGGACAAGTTGGAGGCGACGGGAACGCTGTATCAGCATGCGGTGCAGAAAATCGCGGTAGCCCAGGCCGCTTCGAGCGCGACGCCCGTGCAGCAGATCGTCAAGAGTTTGAACGAGCTGATCGACCAGGCGACGCAGCGTGTCTATCGCGATCAGCGCAAGGGGCTTTTTCCCGACCCCCGCGCTGACCAATTCGCCGAACTGGCGACGAAGCTGGCAGGACAGGGCGACGCCGCCTATCTGTTCAATGGCGCCCTGGCGCGCCATCTCAAGGACACGGATGGCTGGAACGAAAAAATTCTGGCGTTACTGGAAGTTCTGGCGCAGGCGCCGCCATCGGGCGAGCCGCGCACCCTGGTCTTGTCGTCCATCGACGCGATTCTGTCCGAGGCGCTGAGCGCTTCGACCGCTCTGCACGAGTTGATCGGGCGCGCGGAAAACCTGGCCGAGGCGATGTCGCGGCTGGTGGAATTGTTCTTGGGCAAAAGCGCGGTGGACGCAAATCATCGCGGCCTGGCCGCGTTGGCCGCACGCTTTGCCGCCGACGAGCTTCCCGAAGCACGTACCGCCATCGCCCGACGCATCGTGGCAGAGTTCAAAAGCGCCAAGCGGCTGCGCCCCGATTCTCTGGTGGAAGAATTGACGGCCCTGCGCCGCCTCGCCAACCGCGTGGTCTATGGGGTGGGAAAATTCCTCAGCCATGAAGATTTGATCGCGGCCTTCACCTTGCGCTCCAAACGATTGGTCACGCAGGAGACCTTGAGCCATTATCTGGGCGATTGCGCGCCGGACGAGAAGATCGAACGGCTTCTCTTCGTCGAAGAGAATATTATCGGCATCGAAAACAAGCGCCAGTTGGCCGGGTTCGTCACGCCAATCCTGAATTCCGCTGCCTTCGAGACTTTTTTCCAGAACCCGAAAGTGCCGGTGCTGCAACGGCTGCAGCGTCTGACGCAATTGCAGACCCGGGCACGCCGGGCCAGCTTCGTCGATGTTCAGCAGCAGGAAATCGCGGACAAGATAGACAGGCTCGCTTGCGAAGTGGCGAGCCGCGCGAAACTGTTCGAGAATCTTCTGGCCAAAAATCAAAGCCCGGTGGAGAAATCGGCGACGCTTTTGAAGTTGACCATGGGCGGCTTCTTCACCGAAGGCGCATTGGCGGGAAAAGCGCGGGATATCATC
>DASYDX010000147.1:0-10566 GCA_036499345.1 Rhizomicrobium sp. | reverse complement strand
GATCTTTCTGATCGTCACACTGCTTCTGATTCCGGTGCAGTGGCTGTTGCTCACGCTCCGGTTGCCCGCGCGGCGCACATTTCCCTGGCGCTATCACCGTTTCGTCGCGCGGCTGTTCGGAATCCATATCCGCGTTCTTGGCAGCCCGCCGCCGGGACCGGCTCTGCTTCTGGCCAATCATTCCAGCTGGCTGGACATCGTGATCTTCTCTGCGGTCGCACCGCTGTCCTTCGTTGCCAAGTCGGAAGTGGGCACCTGGCCCTTTTTCGGCACTCTGGCCCGGCTCCAGCGCACCGTCTTCGTTACCCGCACCCGGCGCAGCGAAACCGGCCAGGCGCGTGACGCCATCGCCGGGCGGTTGGGTGAGAGCGATATCCTGGTGCTGTTCCCCGAAGGCACCTCCAATGACGGCAATGGCGTACTGCCCTTCAAAAGTGCGCTGCTGGCGGCGGCGGATTCGGCGGCCGGCGGCCGGGTGCCGGTACAGCCCGTCTCCACCGCCTATGTCGCGCGCCACGGCATCCCCATGGGCCGGGAAAGCCGCCCCCTGTATGCCTGGTATGGCGATATGGAACTGGTGCCCCATCTTTGGGAGGCCCTGAAAGCGGGCCCCCTGGATGTGGTGGTGCAGTTCCATGCACCCCTGCCGGTCATGGATCGCAAGGATTTGGCGCGTTTGGCGTGGGATACGGTTCGCAAAGGTCAGGCTGCTGCGCTAGCTGGCAGTTCCGGGGTATGATATTTCCGCCTTCCCGATGAAAAAGCTCTTCATCAAGACCTATGGCTGCCAGATGAACGCCTATGACTCGGCGCGCATGGCGGATCTGCTTGCGCCCCTGGGCTATGCCGGGGCCGAGACGGCCGAGGACGCCGATATGGTGATCCTCAACACCTGCCATATCCGCGAGAAGGCGACGGAAAAGGTCTATTCGGAACTCGGCCGCATCCGCGGGCTGAAGGAAGACAAATCGCGCAGCGGCGGCCGCATGTTGGTGGCGGTGGCGGGCTGCACCGCCCAAGCCGAGGGCGAGGAAATTCTGGCGCGCGCGCCGGTGGTGGACATGGTGGTGGGGCCGCAATCCTATCATCGCCTGCCGGAGATGATCGCGCGCATCGCGCGGGGTGCGGGCGAACGCATCGAAGCCGATTTTCCCGCGCTGGAAAAATTCGACGCCCTGCCGCAAGGCATTTCAGATACCGGCGTCAGCGCCTTTCTCACGGTCCAGGAAGGTTGCGACAAATTCTGCACCTTCTGCGTCGTGCCGTACACGCGCGGTCCCGAACATTCGCGGGGCCCCGAACAGATTCTGGCGGAAGCGCGCGCGCTGGCCGCGCGCGGCGCGCGCGAGCTGGTGCTGCTGGGTCAGAATGTGAATGCCTATCGTGGCACCGACGCCGATGGAAAGGCCTGGTCCTTCGCGCGCCTGATCGCGGCGATTGCTGCTATCGATGAGATCTTGCGCGTCCGCTATACCACCAGCCATCCGCGCGACATGGACGACGATCTGATCGCCGCGCATGGTGATATCGAAAAGCTGATGCCGTTCCTGCATCTGCCGGTGCAATCGGGCTCCGACACTGTGTTGGCCGCGATGAATCGCCAGCACACCGCCGATCATTATCGCGGCTTGATCGAACGCATCCGCGCGGCGCGGCCCGACATCGCCTTTTCATCCGATTTCATCGTCGGTTTTCCGGGCGAGAGCGACGCGGATTTCGAAGCCACGTTGCAACTGGTGCGCGATGTCCGTTTCGCCCAATGTTTCTCGTTCAAATACAGTTCGCGCCCCGGTACCCCCGCTGCCGCCGCGAAGAAGCAGATCGCCGAAAGTGTGAAAAGCGCGCGGCTCGATGTGTTGCAGAAACTGCTTTTGTCGCAGCAGGACGATGCCAATCGCGCCCTGATCGGAACCACGCAGAATATTCTGTTTGAAAAGCCGGGCCGCGGTCCGGGTCAGTTTGTGGGCCGCACCCCGCATCTCAACCCGGTTCATGTCGAAGGTCCTGCAAGTCTGATCGGCACGGTCCGGCCCGTGATGATTGAAGCCCTGACCGCCAACAGTCTGAAAGGCCGCCTGGTTTGAACGCGCGTTCCAAACCCATTCCCCGCAAGGCCGGAGCCGAACAGCTCACTTTGGAATTCGACGACAACAAGCTGCTGGCCGCGCTCACGGGCCCGCATCAGAAGCATATCGCCCGGATCGAACAACGCCTGTCGGTGCTCCTGACCCAGCGGGGCAATCTCATTGCCATTGCGGGCACCGCCGACACACGTGCCCGCGCCGCGCAGATTCTGCGCGCGCTCTATGCCCGGCTACAGGCGGGCGAAAGCGTCACCTTGGCCGAAGTCGATGCCGAGATCCGCTTCACCGATCCCGACGCCAACAACAACCGCGCCACCAGCGAAGGGGCCATCCGCACCGCGTCGTCGCGCATGACCCGTCCGCGCAGCCCCGCCCAGGCCGCCTATCTCGATCTGATGCGCGACAATGCCCTGGTGTTCGGTGTCGGCCCGGCCGGTACCGGCAAGACCTATCTCGCTGCGGCCTTCGCCGCGCATATGCTGCATCAGCGCCGGGTCGAACGGTTGATCCTGTCGCGCCCCGCACTGGAAGCGGGCGAACGGCTGGGCTTTCTGCCGGGTGATCTGAAAGAGAAAATCGATCCCTATCTGCGTCCGCTCTATGACGCGCTGTTCGACGTTTTGGGCGACCAGACCACGCGGCTGATCGAACAAGGCGTGATCGAAGTGGCGCCGCTCGCCTTCATGCGTGGTCGCACTTTGACGCGAGCCTTCGTGATCCTGGACGAAGCCCAGAACACCACCCCGGCCCAGATGAAAATGATGCTGACCCGGCTCGGCGAGGACAGCCAGATGGTGGTGACGGGCGATCCGTCACAATCCGACCTTCCCGGCAATGTCGCGTCCGGTCTCAACGAGGCGCTGTCATTCCTGGAAGGCGTGGAGGGCGTGGGCGTCGCCCGCTTCGCGGAAGGCGATGTGGTGCGCCACCCTCTCGTCGGCCGCATCGTCGCTGCTTATAGTGCGCGCGGAAAATGAGCGTTTCGAGCCTTTCAGAAGGCATTCAATTCGTGGTGGACGATCCGGGCTGGCGCAAAATTCGTGGGCTTCTGCCGCGGTTGAAACGCGCCGCCACCGCCGCGGAAAAAGCGGGCAAGTTTCGCGGCAAATCTTCCATGACCGTGCTGCTTGCCAATGATCGCAAATTGAAGCTGTTGAACCGCGATTTCCGGGGCAAGGACAAGGCGACCAATGTTCTGTCCTTTCCGGCCGGACCCAACGCGCAGGGATACCGCGGCGATATCGCACTGGCCCTGGGCGTCACGCGCGGCGAAGCGAAGGCAGAGGGAAAAAAATTGATCGATCACGCCACCCATCTGGTGGTGCATGGTGTGCTGCATCTGGCGGGGCACGATCATGTCCGGCCGCGCGACGCCAAAGTGATGGAAAGCCTGGAAGTCGCGATCCTCGAATCTCTCGGCGTCGCCGATCCCTACGAGGTTGCCGAATGAGCGACGCGCCTGCCGGCAATCCGCCGCTCCTCAAACGCCTGATGCAAATGCTGCGCGGCGAAGACGCATCCAGCGCCGCGATGCGCGAAAGCCTGGAAGAAGTGATCGAGGAAAGCGAGCGCAAGGAATCCGCCCTGTCGCAGCAGGAACGGATCATGCTTTCCAACCTGCTTTCGTTCGGCGAGCTGAAAGTCTCCGATGTGATGGTGCCGCGCGCACAGATACTGGCGGTGGACGAAGACACGCCGATGCCCGATCTGGTCGCCATGTTCCGCGACGCCAAACATTCGCGCTTGCCGGTCTATCGCGAGACCTTGGATGATCCCACGGGCCTTGTGCATGTCAAAGACGTTCTGGCATTGCTGGAGCCGGACGATGCGGGCGGCTATCGGCCCACGCCATCGTCCATCAACCGTCTCAAGCGTCCGATCCTGTTCGCGCCGCCTTCGATGCGCGCGGTCGATCTTCTGCTCAAGATGCAGGCCAGCCACACCCATCTGGCGCTGGTGATCGACGAATATGGCGGCACCGATGGTTTGGTCTCGATCGAGGACATCATCGAGGAGATCGTGGGGGACATCGCCGACGAGCATGACGAGGAAACTCCGCCCCTCATGCGCGAAGGCGAAGATTATATCGCCGATGCGCGTCTGGAGCTGGAAGATTTTCAGAGCGAAACCGGCATCGATCTAGCGCCGGACGAACCGGACGCGGATGTCGATTCGCTGGGCGGCCTGGTGGTGTGGCTGCTGGGGCGCCTGCCACAGCGAGGCGAGATTGTCGCCCATCCCTCCGGTTACGACATCGAAGTGTTGGAAGCCGATCCGCGTAAGGTCAAGCGGCTGCGTATTCATCGCACCGATGGCCAGCGCCCCGATGATCAGCGCTCCGGCGACCAGCGTTCCGTCTGATGGCATGGCTGGCGCGCCAGGGTGATGCGATCCGCGGCCTTGCCGGCTGGCGCCGCGTCCTCTTCGCGTTCGTGGCGGGGCTGGTTTCTGCGCTCGGCTATGCGCCGGTGGATTTTTTCCCCGCGCTGCTGCTCGGTTTTACGGTTCTGGTGCTGTTGCTGGATGGCGCAGCGAAAGGCCCGCGCGCCTGGCGCAAGGCCGCGTCCGCCGGATGGGCCTTTGCCTTCGGACAATATCTGCTGGGTTGGCATTGGATCGGCTATGCCTTCATGGTCGATCCGTCCGCACATCTGTGGCAGATGCCGTTTGCACTCGTCATTCTGACGGGAGGCCTGGCGCTGTATGTCGGCATCGCCTCCGCTATCGCCATGCGTTTCTGGTCGAAGGGGCCCGCGCGGCTTCTCATCTTCGCCATTCTTTATGCGGCGGCGGAATGGGTTCGCGGTCATGCGCTGACCGGCTTTCCCTGGAATCTTCCCGCCTATAGCTGGGGCGCATCCTGGGCAGTGATGCAAAGCGCTTCGCTGGTCGGCGCCTATGGACTTTCCTTCCTCACTATTTTGCTGGGCGCGTCGCTTGCGGAATTTTTCGCAGGCCAACGCAAATTGACCGCGCCCTTCGTGATGATCGCCTTGTTCGCCTGTCTTTGGATTTTCGGCGCGGTGCGGCTGGCGCAGACACCCGCCCCCGATGTGCCCGGCACGATCTTGCGTCTGGTGCAGCCCGACATTCCGCAGAGGGAAAAATATGCGCGCCGTTATGTGCGGCGCAATTGGGAGCGGCTGCTGGAGCTTTCACAAAGGCCAAGCCCGGCCGGGCACCCGGTCACCCACATCATCTGGCCCGAGGCGGCGCCGCCCTTCCTGCTCGACCGGTCGGATGTGGCTTTGGCGGAAATCGCGGCTCTGACGCAGAGCGGCAAAAGCCTGATCACCGGGGCCACACGCGCCACGCACGATGCGGATCCGGTTTTCTACAACGCGCTCTATATGTTCGGCCCCGGCGGCAAGCAGGAAGCGGTCTATGACAAATTCCATCTGGTGCCGTTCGGCGAATATGTGCCGTTCGCCGATCTGCTGGGCCATTTCGGCATCTCCAAGCTGACCGAAGGCCAGGGCGGCTTCGCGTCCGGCGACGGACCCCATATTTACCAGATCGATGGGGCGCCGGCCGTCACGCCGCTGATCTGCTACGAAATCATCTTCCCGGGCGCTGTGACCGCGGATCAGCGCCCCGGCTGGCTGGTCAATGTGACCGACGATTCCTGGTTCGGTCCCTGGGCCGGGCCCCTGCAGCATCTGCTGATCGCGCGTGTGCGGGCTGTCGAAGAAGGCCTGCCAGTTGCGCGCGCCGCCAATACAGGCATTTCCGCCATGATCGATCCTATGGGCCGGGTTCGGACCTCCCTCAATCTGGGGCGGTTGGGTGTGGTGGATGCGCCTCTGCCGTCCGCGCTGGCGCCAACACCCTATGCCCGCTTCGGCGACTGGCTTTTCTTGGCTCTGTTGTTGGCCGGTTTGACTGGCGCCGTGCTTCTGGCGCGAAAAGAGGCAGGTAACTAATCAGGCAATTTACAGCTTTCCGTTACCCTGCGGTCCGGTTAAGTTCCCGCCCGCTTCTCCCACCCGAAAAGCCGTGACCAAGAAAGCCAACCCTATCGACGCTCAGGTCGGAAATCGTGTGCGCATCCGGCGCATGCTGATTGGCATGAGTCAGGAAAAGCTTGGCGATCTTCTCGATCTCACGTTTCAGCAGGTGCAGAAATACGAGAAGGGCGTGAACCGCATCGGTGCCGGCCGCCTGTTCGAGATCGCGCGCATTCTGGGTGTGCCGATTGATTTCTTTTACGACGGCGTCGCCACATCCGCCGATGGCCAGGGCGAAACGACTCCACCCGTGATGGCGTTCGTTTCCTCCGGCGAAGGATTGCAGCTCTCGCTCGCTTTCATGAAAATCAAAGATCCGAAAGTGCGCAAGCGCGTGCTGGATCTGGTGAAAAGTCTCGCAGACGAAGAAGAAGCGGCGAACTAGGCAAGCATCGGCCAGGAAAAGTGGGAGCCCGTGCAACGGGCGAGCGGTTTTCCGTCCGGCCGTGCGCCAATATTTAGTTTTTCCGGGCAGCTTTTTCTGCCAATCCCGATTGCGCTTCGCGGTTCTTCAACACCGCATAGACATCGTCCGGCGTGACACCCGCCGCGGCCCACAACACCAGCAGATGATAAAGCACATCCGCGCTTTCGGAGGCGAGCTGCTTGGGATCGCCGGACACGGCGGCCAACACGGTTTCCACCGCTTCCTCGCCGAATTTCTTGGCGCACTTCTCCACGCCCTGCGACAGAAGTTTGGCGGTATAGGATTGATCGGTGTCACCAGCGGCTTTGCGGGCCGCGATGGTCGCGAACAGGCGGTCGAGGGCGTGGCTATCACTCATGGCCGGGCTTTAGCACGGCCCGGCATGTCAGGACCAGCGGCGCGGCCGCGAAAGGCCTTATAACAGCGCCGCGACCCCGGTCGGTGTAACACCGGCCGCGCGCAAATCCCGCAAGGTTGCCGCTTGGTCGCGCTTGGAGAATTTGCGCCCATCTTTGTCCAATATCAGCCGATGATGCGCGTAGGCGGGTGCGGAATAGCCCAGAAGCGCCTGCAAGAGCCGCTGCACATGCGCAGCCGGCAGCAAATCCTCGCCCCGCGTCACTAGGGTCACATCCTGGAACGCATCATCCACCACCACCGCCAGATGATAGGAGGCGGGCATGTCTTTGCGCGCCAGCACGATGTCGCCGAACAAAAGTGGCGTGACCGCGCGCGGTTCGCCCTGTTCGATCAATTCCAGCGGTCCGGCGGCTTCGGCAGCCCTGGCGGTGTCGAGCCGCATGGCATGGGCCTCACCGCGCGCAATCCGCGCCTGCCTCTCGTCTTCAGACAAATGACGGCAGATGCCCGGATAGTGTGGACCATCTGGCCCTTGCGGCGCTTCTGTGGCGCGCGCGATCTCGTCGGCGATCTCCTTGCGCGTGCAAAAACAAGGATAGGTGAAAGGCGAAAGCGCGATAAGCGCCGCGCGATACGCCTCGAAGCGATGCGACTGGCGCAAGACCGGCTCGTCCCAGGAAAGTCCCAGCCAGGTCAGATCTTCGAAAATCGCGGCGACGAATTCTTGCCGCGTCCGGCCCTGATCCAAATCTTCGATCCGCAGCAGAAACGCTCGCCCGCCCGCGCGGCGGTCCAAGCGGCAAAAGCATGGCCCAGATGCAGATACCCTGTCGGAGACGGCGCGAAGCGTGTAACGATCATTCCGGCAATCTAACCAAAAAATTTCCGCATGGCTTTGCTTTCCGGTCCAAGGCTCCCTTCTGCAAAGGGCGAGGCCAGTCATCTCGTCGTCCTCTTGCACGGCTATGGTGCCGATGGCGACGATCTCATCGGTCTGGCGCCGCATTGGCAGGATTTCGTGCCGGGCGCAGCCTTTGTTGCGCCCCATGCGCCGGATCGCGTGCCTGGGGCGCCATCGGGCTTTCAATGGTTTCCCATTTCGCGGATCGATCCGCATGAAATGCAGAGGGGAGTCGAAGCCGCCGCGCCGCGCATCGAACAATTCCTGGATGCCGAACTGGCGCAATTAGGCTTGCCACCGGAGCGGCTGGTGCTGGCGGGATTCAGTCAGGGCGCGATGCTGGCATTGCATCTGGGATTGCGGCGCGCGGTTCCGCCCGCTGCGGTGATTGGTTTTTCCGGCCTTCTGGTGAGCCCGCCGCCGGCCCAGGGCGCGCGTCCGCCGGTTCTTCTCACCCATGGCGATACCGATACGGTCATTCCCGTCGCCGCCATGTTCGCGGCGGCCGGGAGCCTGGGCAAAGCAGGCGTCCCGCTGCAATGGCACCTGGCGCGCGGCATGGGCCATGGCATCGATGAGGATGGGGTTATGCTGGCCGGATTGTTCATGGCGCTGGCCCTTGCGGGCCGCCTGAAAGCGGAAATGCCGGTTTCCAGCCCGCTTTAGCAGGCCCGTCACGCCAATGTTTGTCACACTGGGACCGCATCCTGTCCCGGACTGATTCTGCGGCTTGAGGATGGGGTCGAATCGCCCTTACACTCCCGCCCACGCGAATGATGGCCAGATAATCCGAGGAGTAACGCCTTCACAGGATTGCCACCGTGCTAGCTCCGATGCGCTCCGCCAGCAATTGTCCGGCGCTGGTGCTCAACGCTGATTATCGCCCGTTGAGCTATTACCCGCTTTCGCTCTGGTCCTGGCAGGACACGATCAAAGCGGTGTTCCTGGAGCGCGTGAACATCCTGGAAGAATATGACCGGGTGGTGCACTCGGCCCGCTTCGAAATGAAGCTGCCCTCAGTGGTGTCGCTCAAGACTTACATCAAACCTGCGCGCAATCCGGCCTTCACGCGATTCAATGTTTTCCTGCGTGACAGTTTCGAATGCCAATATTGCGGCGATCCCAAAGAGCTTACTTTCGATCACGTCGTTCCGCGGTCTCGCGGCGGGCGCACGACATGGGAAAATGTCGTAACCGCTTGCAGCCCCTGCAATCTCACCAAGGGTGGCCGCATGCCCGCACAGGCCGGCATGCATCCGCGCCTGCGCCCGCAACAGCCCACGGTGACGCAATTGCGCGAACGTGGGCGCAAGTTTCCGCCGAATTATCTGCACGAAAGCTGGGCCGATTATCTCTACTGGGATAGCGAGCTGGAGCCCTAGCTATCACTCGTCATGGCCCGCTTTATGCGGGCCATCCATTCTTCCTGTTTGGCTTTGTTATGGATCGCCCGGACAGGCCGGGCGATGACGAAGTGATTTCTATATCTTCTCCGACAATTTGATCGCCACGCGGCAACCCGCCTTGATCGTCTGGCTCAGCAGGCGGTAGCCGGGCGCCTGTTCGGCGCCATGATCCAGTGCGGTCTGGCGATGCTCGGCTTCGTCGGCGCGGAATTCCTCGACCGTGCGTTTCAGGTCCGGGTCGCGGTCGCCAAGATCTTCGATCTGCTGGGCATAATGTTCGTCGATGGCTTCTTCCACTGCCGCCGTGCAGGCAAAGGCCGCTTTCTCGCCCATCAGCGCGGTGGCCGCGCCCAGCGCGAAACCCGCCACCCGCCACACCGGTTCCAACGCGGTGGGGCGCACGCGGCGTTCATTCACCAGCCGGTCGAAGGTCTTCAGATGATGTTCTTCCTGCTCCGCCATATGGCGAATGGTTTCGGCACTGGCGCGGCCGCGTAACACCGCAAGCTGGCCTTCATAAATCCGCACCGCGCCATATTCGCCGGCATGATCCACCCGGATCATCGCATCGGTGTCGGGCGCTGCGCCGGGTGTTTGGGGCTTGGGCTTACGCGGCATGACGCGTGCCCGCCGGAATTCTCGTCAATCCCAGCGCGCCCAATCCCGCGATCAGGAAAGAGAAGAGCGCGTTGTACGTCGCCATCGACAATCCAAACAAAGCCCAAGTCACGACATCGCATTGCACTTCCGGCGGTGGCGCGCCGCTGCCCAGCACATAACGATGGCCGCTGCATGACGCGGGGCCCGGCACCAGATGATACTCCATCCCGGTCTGATACGCGCCGATGAGGCCCGATGTCAGCACGAACAGAATGGCGAACCAGGCAAGACCGCGCGCGGTGCTGTCGCCGCGCGCCATGGTGATGGCCAGAAGACCTGTCACAAATGCGCCGACATGCGCCCAGCGCTGCCAATGACACATTTCGCAAGGTGGATAACCACCAAGATACTGAAAGCCCAGCGCGCCCAGAAACAGGCAGAAACCGCCGGTGCCGGCAAGCAGCGCGATATGTTCAGCGCGCAAAGATGGCTGCGTCGTCATGGAAGGCTTTGAACTCCAGCGCATTGCCCGAGGGATCGAGGAAGAAGAAGGTCGCCTGTTCGCCCGGCAATCCTTGAAAACGGATTCCCGGTTCGATGATGAAGGAAGTTTTTTCTGCGATCAGACGATCGGCAAGTTTTTGCCACTCTTTCATGGAAAGAATTGCACCGAAATGACGCACCGGGACGGAATCGCCATCGACATCATTATGTGCTTTGTGTCCGGCCTCATCCGGGCTTAAATGCGCGACGATCTGATGGCCGAAGAAATCGAAATCGA
>DASYDX010000146.1:0-3906 GCA_036499345.1 Rhizomicrobium sp. | reverse complement strand
CGTGTCCCAGAGAATTTCGCCATGCGCGCCATTGGCGGCCATGGGCTGTGAACCGGCAGGCGCGGCCAGGATGGCGACGGCGGCGCTGGCCAGAGCCAGACTTTTCCAGCGTGCGGACATGAATTTCCCCCTCATTTCCTGCGCCCGAGTATGTCCCGAAGCCAAAGGGTCCGCCACGGGCCGGGCAACCCTTCGCTTTTTTAATGCGCCCGACCGTACGAAACCCTCTCATATTTGTCGCAAAGTATCCCAAACCTTGCTACCCTCAATATAGGGGCTTACCGGGGACGGACGACGTTGGGGGACGAGAGCGAAGCCGATCTGGCCAATGCCATGATCCGCATGTATGGGCGCGATGCCGAAGCCATCGCCATGGGCCATGCCGAAACCCATGCCGACACCGGCGATCAAACATCAAGTGACAAATGGCAAAGGATCGCCGTGCTGGTGGCCAACCTCACCCGCGCCAGCCAGTCCGCCGACGCTCAGTCGAAATAACCCGCCGTCTCCAGCAGGCTGGCCACGCCCAGCACCACATAGACACCCGCCGAAATGTAGCGCATCACCGCCAGCGGCACGACCCGCGTGATCGCGTGCCCGAAATACGCGGCGGGCACATTGGCCAAGAGCATGCCGGTGGTGGTGCCCGCGGTCACGATCCAGACGCTGGCGAAACGCGCCGCCAGCGCGGCGGTGGCGATCTGGGTCTTGTCGCCCATCTCCACGATGAAGAAGGCGATCAAGGTGGTGAGGAAGACGCCGCGATGCGAGGTCTTTTCGCCTTCGTCGGATTCCTTGTCCGGGATCAGCACCCAGCCCGCCATCACGATGAAGGATGCGCCGATCAGATAACGGAACCATGGGGCGTCGAGAAAGCTGGAGACATAATATCCCGCCAGCGCCGCCAGCGCGTGATTGGCCAAGGTGGCGACCAGAACTCCCGCAATGATGGGCAGCGGACGGCGAAAGCGCGCGGCCAGCATGATGGTGAGAAGCTGGGTGCGATCCCCCATCTCCGCCAGCGCCACCAAAAGCGCCGAAATCCCGAAATCCTCAAACCCGTGCATGGTCCCCTATCCCAGTCTCGGGCCCCCGCCGCAAGACGTGTATAGTCGCAGGGCAAGAAGCCTCGGGGGACCGGGAATGTTGCGCACGATCATCGTTATCGGATTGCTGCTGTCACCGCTCGCCGCGCGCGCCGCCGGACCCGGCGATACGCCGCCCTTCAAGACCAGCTTCGATTGCACCAAGGCCAAATCGGATCTGTTGCAGATGGTGTGCAACGACCGCGATCTGGCGGCGCTGGATGTGCAGACCGACGCGCTGCTCAAACGCGCCCGCGCCAAAGCGACCGCGCCCGATGCCGTGAACGAGGAACAAGACCTATGGCTGTCCCAGCGCGCCACCTGCCGCAACGCATCGTGCCTCACCCGCGCCTATCGCGACCGCATCGCGCAGCTGCATGCGTGGGTTGATTGAGAGCGAGATTGTTCCTCATGCTTCGACAAGCTCAGCATGAGGAACAACACAAATCCTCACCCTGAGCCTGTCGAAGGGTGAGCTCACCGAGGCACCGGCCCAACCCTTGCACTGCCCTCGCCCATCGCCCAAATAGCGCACACAGAGTCACGGGAAATCCCCCATGTGCGGCAAGTTCGCGGCCCAGGCCTCCTGGGCTGAAACCACGCGGATCATCGAGAACGAAACCGGCACCGTGCTGGACGATAGCGACGCGCCCATCGGCAACGACCGCGAAGTCGTCCATCGCGTGATGAGCATGATCCCCGTGCATGTGTGGGACCGGGAAACGCAGCAGCGCCGCATCGTTCCCATGCGCTGGGGTTTTCCGCATCGTTCGGACTGGCGCAGGCCCGATGTCATTCACGCCCGCTCCGAAACCATCGACGAGAAGAAGACCTTCCGCGATGCCTTTCTGGATGGTCAGCGCGGCGTCATTTTCGTCAAAACCTTCAACGAGGCCCCGGATATTCCCGGCCCCACCATCCAGCACACGATCATGCCGGATGCGAACATGACCGGCATCGCGATGCTGTGGCGAAGGTTCGATGTCGGCGCGGCGATACCCTTGCTGGCGTGTGTGATGGTCACGGCGCCCGCCAACACATTGATCGCAGGCCTTCCCACCGACCGCATGCCCGCGATCCTCGATCCCGCCGATTGGAAGGCATGGACCGGCGAGGAACCCGCGAGTGTGGACGCATTGAAGGCGATGCTGAAAACCGTCGAAGGCGTGAATTGGCGAATGAGCCGCGAGGACCGCGACACCAAACCCCGACGCCGGCCTACGGTTTCAGATCCAGGCGGATTGTTCTAGGCTCGCAGCCAGTAGGGAGCCGCCATGAGCCTTCGCCTGTTCGCCGTCATCGCCGCCCTGATCGCGGGGGCGATGGCGCTTTTGGTGTTGAAGCTGATCGGCCTGGTGATCAAATTCGCGATCATCATCGCGCTGTTGATCGCGCTTCTGGCCTTTGTCGGCTTCGAAGCCATTGCGCGCAAATTCCGCGACCGGTCTTAAAATCTCATCGTCAGATCGACCGCGCCGAAACGATCGGGCCGCGACTGGGTGGCATATTCGCGTGTGCGCATCACATGCGTGAAGGCCAGGCGGAACGCGTCGAAAGTGATCGCCGCGCCCATGGTCAGATCGCCCACCAGCCATTTCTTGCTGACACTGCGGCTGTCTTCGAAGCTGTTGCCGTCCAGGAAGATGTTGCGCGCAATAGCGCGGCCATCCACCCCGGCAAAGACATAGGCGCCCAGGCCCGCAGTGGGCTCGAAATAATCCGAACCCGGCAGACTGGGCTGAATGCGGAGCGGACCGTAATCCTTGGGCAGGTTGAAACCGAACCGCGCCATCACGCCCAGATTGGCATAGTCATAGACATTGCCGATGGCCGCACCGTAATGCGGTTCCACATCCAGCACCGCGCCAAAGAAGCTCTGCGGCGGGATGATTCTGAGCGAACGCTCATAACTGATGATCAGGCCGGGCTCGTCGCGCAGCTGGGCGTTCCAGCCCATCGCTTCCTTGTCGTTGATGATCCGGTGCACCAGATTCTGGGAATCTTCCGCCAGCGAGGCGGGACCGACCACGCCCAATGTCACCTGCAACTGATCCAGATTCATGCCGTCATCGGCAACCAGCCCCATCGAACCGTACAAAAAGCCCGCATAGGGCCGCTCGGTCGGTGCGGGATTGGCGACGGAGATATCGGTGGGCGTGAAGATCGACTGACCGATGGAATAGCGCGTACGCACATCCCCCGTTTGCGCAAAGAAGGGCAGCCAGCGCGCCGTGCGCACCGCCCAATCGGGCGTGCCGTTGGGCGATGTGGTGTAACCCAGCTCCACGCCATTGGTATAATCGTGATCGGTGTTGTCGAAGATGTCGTTCTCGAACAGGATCGAGAACGAGCCCTTCTCGTCGCCCGGCTCATTGGTCTCAGATTGCGCCTTCGCGGCCGATGCAAATGCAACACTTGCAGCCAGAATCGCGAAAGCCGTGCGGAATCGTACGCGTGCCATGAACGCCCCTTCGGTGAAGCAAGGGGAACGCACGTTCCGCGTCTGCGTTCCACAGACTGAGAGTTCCATTCATGCCCGGTTCAGCCTGGCACACCTAAATTGAAGCCGTAGAAAGCCATGAGGTCGTGCCATGCGTGACTTCTTCTTCCATCTGCAGACACCCGGCGGCGTCGAACCCGCGCAGCTTTCGATCCATTGCGAAGGGCCCGAGATCGCCTTCATGGAAGCCTGCCGCGTCATTCCCGACATCGCGGCGCAGATGCTGCGCGCGGGCGACGATCCCATGGCCTGCCAGCTCGTCATTCACAATGCGGTGGGCGAAGAGATGTTCACCGTGCCCTTTTCGGAGCTGATCCGCCC
>DASYDX010000145.1:0-113145 GCA_036499345.1 Rhizomicrobium sp. | reverse complement strand
GATCTGCTGCTCTAGATGGGCTCGGAATTCTAGCGAGAAGCTGCCCAAGCGATTTCGGAAGAAGTCGATGATAGTATCGGCGTCTTCCAAGATTGAAGCGCATAGTTCATTGGAATAGCCTTGGTTGGGCAAGCGCGTTGCATCTGATAGTATCGCGCTCAGTCGATACCTATCTTCGTCAGTTGGTGCCCGATCAAAGGCAGAAAATACGTCGGAGAGTGCTGCCGCTCTGATTTCTCTTACAGCGTCGGACGGCTTTACAGGTGATGTAGTTATTACGAACTGACTGTATCCACCCCCGACACTTTCCAATTCAGTACTCAACTGCTCGCGCCAGATTGTCTCCAAAACCGGTCGTAGCTCGGTTTGAGATTTATCGAGCCCGGCTAGTTCTTGCATCACAACGTATTGGACAATCGGCCCATGCTGTTTCCATACTTGGAGATTATTTTCGGCCAGCTTTTTCAGTTCTTCGAGCACTGACTTTCGCTGTTCGTTATCGGTTGCGATTTGGAAGAGCTTTATATAGCCGTGCAGCGTTTGCGCAATCGCGAGATAGCGAACCCTGCTCATGACTTCGAGGGCCGCATTTAGGATTTGCGGATATTCTGTGCCCGGCAGCACGCCATAAGACGTTTGTGTGTCCTTCCTTGGTCGCGTTTGGGCACGCTCTGTCGCGATGAGCAGTGCGCTCAAGATGCCGGGATACTCCGCTTCGATATTGTCGATGCGCTGCATCGTGTGATCGCTCAATACCGAAAGCACTTCGCTCAACTCGTTATTGTCGGCGACCTCGAATAGTGTCTTCCGAATACCGCGTTGATAGAGGTCGTTGCCTTTGAGCAAGCTCGCGTTCGTTTCCTGCACATGCTGAAAAGTGTACGCAGCGCGGCGAAGATATGCGTCCGCAACATGGCGAAGGGTTACATCCAGTTCGCCGCGCTCCTTCTTGCCAAAGCCATCTGCAAGCGGCGATTTGTATAGGATGTCATGGCTGGTTTCTGCCCATGCGTGCATTAGAATGTTTTGGATTTGGATTTCGCAGCGCAGCCCGGAGAACCGCCACAGGCGAGGATTCATAGTCACCATGTCGGGCTTGAGGCGGATGATGTAGTGAATGCCTTGATACTTTTGTTGCTTATTCTCTGCGATGGGGTGGTGGACTTTCACTTCCCGCCATTCAACATCGAATAGGGAAGGTATTACGCGGGCCTGAACAAACGCCTCCGCGTCGCTGTCTGTGTAAAAGATCAGTCTGACGCCCGCCAAATCTTTGATTTCGTCTGCGATGGCGATGCTGGCTGATAATCCTCGGTCAGCAAGCTTTTTTGATAAACTCTCTGCGTCCTTTGGCCGAGCCTTTGTCCATTGAACGGACGGAATGTCGGTGCGTCCCGCTACTTCGTTTTTGATGAGCGCTCGGACTGTTTGTGCGAAGTCTCCGTAGAGCCGTTCATATTGCGTCTCGTATTCTGCAAGGCCGAATGCCTTTGAGCTATTTCCGTTCGGTCCATGCCAAATCTTCTCGGCTAGGGTGAGCAGCGGTTTTGCCCGGTTCCACATTTGGCGATCTCACTAAAAATAGGTTCGCTCGCGAAGTTGGAACGCACTTCCATTCTTCTGCGGAGAATTTCAAATTTTGCTGCCGATATGGCTTCCGTCAGCGGAAGTTTCTCGGTTTGAGCTTAAGAGTGTCGATGGGCAAATCAGGAATGAATATATCACGCGGTTGCCGCTTTGGCCTGTCCCGTGAGTCAGGACTACCCCCGCCATGGTGGCATTCGTCCCCGCGCCCATGTGGCAGCGGGAAAGGTTCGGCTTCTTTGCTGATCCTGGCAAGCTGGTCAGACAGGTCCGTGAGCTTGCCCACCACGAGATGAACGAGCTGCCCCACCCTCAGCACCTTGCCCTCGATCAGCAGCATGTGCGCCGCGTGAATTATCCGCTGGTTCTTCTCATAGACGGTGGGCCAAATGACGAGGTTGGAAATGCCTGTCTCGTCTTCGATGTTGATGAACATGGCCCCCTTGAGCGTTCTAGGCGTGGACCATCGTAACGCGCAGTTCTGAAGACAATTTCGGCGGTCGTCGGGCTCATATACTTATAGAAATGCTCGCGATGCATCGCTTCGCTTACTTTTAGGATTCAGACGCACGACCGGATGAATTTATGAGCGACAAGACGTGCATGTTGAAGGTTCCAGTCTTCGGCGCATATCGAATCTCTGAGAACTCAAAGTCCGTACGCCCATCGGCGCGGCAAACGACCAAGACCTACGGCGGGGTAGATGCGGCACATATTTTACGTGGCACCGGTGACCGCGGTGGCCACGATTGCGCCAATTCAAAACTTGTCGCCAGATCTGGGAAGGAGTGCACGGATTTTGCACTCCTTTGATGTCGTATCGACGGCTTTGCATTCCGTTTCGGGCAATTGGGCCGAAACCTAGGCGTACAAAAGCTTGTTGTTTTTGCGGGAAGAGTGGTGCCGTAGGTGAGAATCGAACTCACGACCTATCCCTTACCAAGGGATTGCGCTACCACTACGCTACTACGGCAACCGTGGCATTCGACGCTTGGAGCGCCCGCCCTCGTCAAAGGGTGCGCTGCTATAACGTAAGGATCCGTCCCAGGTAAAGTGCACTTGCTATGACAAAAAGGCCTCCCGAAAAATTGGCTGAGGCGCTTCGGGCCAATCTGAAACGGCGAAAGCAGAATTCCGAGGCGCAGGCGGCTCTCCAGGCCCCAAAAGACCCTGAAAATACTAGGGAAAACCCCGTCCCGCCCCGGGCTGGTGTCTCCCGGCCAGCATAGCCGGCGACCGTCTTTCCGGCTGTTGCCAGGGCGCGGCCCACGCTACAAGCATCGCTTTCGGGCCTCGGGGCCCTTTTGAGGGACCAATGGACCGGATTCGCATTTGCGGCGGCGCGCGCCTGAAAGGCATTATCCCCATCAGCGGCGCCAAGAATGCGGCGCTGAAGCTGATGGCGGCGTCGCTGCTGACGGCCGGGCCGTTGGTGCTGCGCAATGTTCCCAGGCTTGCCGATGTCAGGGCCATGGCGGAGCTGCTGAAAAGCTTCGGCGTCACCGTGGCGGTCGAGCCGGGTGCGGTTCTGGGAGCCGGCGACACCATCCGGTTGCAGGCGGAGAGAATCACGTCATCCTTCGCCTCCTACGACATGGTTCGTAAGATGCGCGCCAGTTTCCAGGTTCTGGCGCCGCTGCTCGCCCGTCACGGCGAGGCGAAGGTCTCTCTGCCCGGCGGCTGCGCCATCGGCGCGCGGCCGGTCAATCTGCATCTCGATGCCCTGGCCCAGATGGGCGCCAAAGTGGATTTGGCGGACGGCTATGTGCTCGCGCAGGCAAAGGATGGCCTGCGGGGCGCGGAAATTATTTTTCCCTTTGTTTCGGTGGGCGCCACCGAAACCGTGCTCATGGCGGCAACCCTGGCGCGGGGCACCACGGTCATCAACAATGCGGCGCGGGAACCGGAGATCGAAGATCTTTGTCGCTGCCTGATCGCCATGGGCGCCAAAATCGAAGGGCTGAACACCGCGCGCCTGGTGGTGGAAGGCGTAAAGGAATTGGGCGGTACCGAATATGCCGTGATGCCCGACCGGATCGAGGCGGGCACCTATGCCATCGCCGCGGCGATTGCGGGCGGTGAAGTGGAATTGGCGGGTGCGCGCCGGGACACCATTGCCGCGCTTTTGGAACGGCTCGAGCGCACGGGCGCGGAAGTGCGGGATGTGCCGGGTGGAGTAGCGCTGCATGTCAATGGTGGCCGGCCCAGATCGGTGGATCTGTCGACGGCGCCTTTTCCCGGTTTTCCGACCGATCTGCAGGCACAATTCATGGCCTTGATGACGGTGGCCGATGGCACATCGACCATTCGCGAAACCATTTTCGAGAATCGTTTCATGCACGTTCCCGAGCTGAGCCGTCTGGGCGCCGATATCCGGGTTGAAGGCGATATCGCCATCGTGCGCGGCGTGGAGCGGCTCAAAGGGGCCCCGGTGATGGCGACGGATTTGCGCGCCTCGGTCAGCCTGGTGCTGGCGGGTCTGGCGGCGGAAGGCGAAACCATCGTCAATCGCGTCTATCATCTGGATCGCGGGTTCGACCGGTTGGAGGAAAAATTGTCCGCTGTGGGCGCCGATATCGCGCGGGTGCCGGAATGACCGGTGCGCTCAAATTGTCGGCCGCTGATGCCGAGGATCTGGAAGTCCTGTCCGCGCGTGCGCAAGACGCAGCGGGCAAGCTCAAGGATTTTGCCTGGCTGCCCAAACAGCGCCGCTTTGTCGTCATGCTCAATCGCTTCCGCTGGGAAGATGCGCGCGGCCCCGGCACGCGGGTTCGCGCCGCGCTGCGTTTCGACGGTGTGTCGAAAGTCCAGTCGTCGCATGTCAAGCAAGGTGCGCCGGATGCGGTCGTCTCGCTTCTCGCGATCCGTTTCACCCCCGATGCCGAGCGCGCGCCTGCCGGAGAAATCGAACTGGTTCTGGCGGGTGGTGGCGCAATTCGGCTGACGGTCGAATGCATCGACGCCGAACTGGCCGATCAAACCGGGCCATGGGCGGCGCAAGGACGCCCCGATCACGAGGACCGCGCATAAATGGCCCGCCGCCTTGACGCCCGAGACAAGAATTTCGCATCCGATTTCGAAGCCCTGCTGTTTGCAAAACGCGAGGTCGAGGAGGATGTGGCGCAGGCCGTGCGCGGCTTGATCGCGGATGTTCGTGCGCGCGGCGATGCCGCGCTGGTCGAGCTGACCAACAAATTCGACCGCGCCAATGTCACCGTTGCAAGCTTGCACGTTTCCGACGAAGAGATCGAAGCTGCACTGGGTGCCGTCTCCAAGGAACAGATGGCGGCCATCGACACCGCCGCCGCCCGTATTGAAACCTATCATCGCCGCCAGCTGCCGACTGATGACAGTTTTCAAGATGAGACGGGCGCGGTGCTGGGATGGCGCTGGACTGCGGTCGATAGTGCAGGGCTTTACGTTCCCGGCGGCACCGCCAGCTATCCCTCTTCGGTTCTGATGAACGCCATTCCCGCTCATGTCGCAGGTGTGGGCCGCATCGTGATGGTGACGCCGGCAAGCGGCGGTCGTCTCAATCCGTTGGTGCTGGCGGCGGCCCGCCGCGCCGGTGTGCGTGATATTTTCCGCATCGGCGGCGCGCAGGCGGTGGCCGCGCTTGCCTATGGCACGCACAGCATTGCGCCGGTGGACAAGATCGTGGGCCCGGGCAACGCCTGGGTCGCGGCCGCCAAGCGCGAAGTGTTCGGGCAGGTGGGCATCGATTCCATCGCCGGCCCATCTGAAATTCTGGTGATCGCCGATGGCGCCAACAATCCGGATTGGATCGCCGCGGATTTGCTCAGCCAGGCGGAACACGACGCGTCATCTCAAAGTATCCTGATCACCGACGATGCGGGTTTCGCGGACAAGGTCGCGGCCGCGGCGGAACGGGCGCTGGCGCTCCTCCCGCGCCGGGAGATCGCGGCCAAGAGCTGGACCGATTATGGCGGCATCATCGTGGTGGAGAAGCTGACGGATGCCGCAGCGCTATCCGACCGTTTTGCCCCGGAACATCTGGAAATCGCCACCGCGGAACCGGCAATATTGCTGGCCAAGGTCCGCCACGCTGGCGCCATCTTTTTGGGGCGTCATACGCCCGAAGCGATGGGTGACTACATTGCCGGTCCAAACCATGTCTTGCCGACATCGCGGTCGGCGCGTTTCTCCTCGGGTCTCTCCGTGCTGGATTTCATGAAGCGCACCACATTGCTGTCCCTGGATGCAGGCGCCATCGCCGCGCTGGGGCCGGAAGCTGTTGTGCTGGCCGAAGCGGAGGGACTTGAGGCGCATGCCCGCTCCATTGCCGCGCGGCTGAACCGGGAAAATTGAGTGGACCATCGGATCAGCGCCATCGCCCTGGACGAAAAGAGTGTGGTGTCCCGCACGCCCGCCATCGAACAGGAACGCGAAGTCGCGATTTCCGATCTTCTGGAAAAAAACCGTTTCAAGCCCGAAGGCTCCGCCACCGGGCCCTATCGTCTGGCGCTTAGCGTCAAAGAGAATCGGCTGGTCTTCGATATCGAGCGCGAAGAAGGCTCGCGGGTAGGGCAAATACTGCTCTCGCTCTCGCCATTTCGTGGCATCGTGAAAGACTATTTTCTGGTCTGCGACAGCTATTACCGGGCGATACGGACCGCGCCGCCGTCGCAGATCGAATCCCTCGATATGGGGCGGCGAGCGGTTCACAATGAAGGAACGACACTGCTTCTGGAGCGGTTGGGCAGCAAAGTCGAAACTGACTTTGAGACCGCCCGCCGCCTTTTCACGCTCATCTGCGTCCTGCATCTGACGGTCTGATCGCGATGGACGAGAGCGTACCAAAACCGAAATCGGTGTTGTTCGCGTGCACCATGAACGCGGTTCGCTCTCCCATTGCAGCGGCCTTGCTGCGCGCGACGAAGGGGCGGGAGATTTATATCGAATCCGCCGGTGTGGAAGCGGGTGCGCTCGACCCTTTGGCGGTGGAAATCATGGCCGAAATCGGTGTGACGCTGGCCCACCGCCCCCACCGGTTCGAAGATCTGGAAGATGGCTGTTTTGACCTGATCGTGGCCTTGTCCCAGGAGGCCCAGAGCCGTGCCCAGGACTGGGCCAGGACCTCTGCGGTTGCCATAGAGCATTGGCGGACTGCCGATCCCACCGCCGTCGAGGGCACGCTGGAGCAGCGCCGGGCCGCCTATCGTGCCGTCAGGGACACGCTTCGGCGCCAAATCGCTCTGCGATTCGGCTGAAAATCCTTGATTTTGACCGGGTTCAATGCAATCTCCCCGCCTTTGCTGGCGGGTATTGCCGCCAGCGGGACGCAAGGCCGCCAAGGTCTTCCGTCGCATTCCGAAGAGGACGAATGGCCAAGGAAGAATTGCTGGAATTTGAAGGCACGGTGAGCGAGCTCTTGCCCAATGCCACCTTCCGCGTACTCCTGCAGAACGGCCATGAAATCATCGCCCACACCGCGGGCAAGATGCGCAAGAACCGCATCCGTGTGCTGACCGGCGACAAGGTCATGATCGAGATGACCCCCTATGACCTTACCAAAGGGCGCATCACCTATCGCTTCCGCTAGACCGGAACTGGTTCTGGCCAGCGAAAGTCCGCGCCGCCTTGCGCTTCTGGCGCAGGCGGGCATTACGCCCGATCACGTCGTTCCCGCCGCCATCGACGAAAGCGTTCGCAAAGGCGAAGCGCCGCGCATCCACGCCCTGCGGCTGGCGCGCGAAAAGGCGCTTGCAGCGCAGGCGCGCCATGATGCACCTGCTTTCATTCTGGCTGCCGACACAGTGGTCGCTTGCGGCCGCCGCATCCTGCCCAAAGCGGAGAGCGATGCCGATGTTCGCGCCTGTCTGGAATTGCTGTCGGGCCGCAATCACCAGGTGATGACGGCGGTGGCGCTGGTGACCCCGGATGGCCGCTTGCGCACCAAGCTGGCCATGACCCGGGTCTCTTTTCGGCGCCTGGAAGAGGTAGCCATCGCCGCTTATGTCGAGGGCCGGGAAGGGATCGGCAAGGCCGGCGGCTATGCCATCCAGGGCCGTGCGGAAATTTTCGTAAAATCCATCAACGGCTCCTATTCCAATGTCGTGGGCCTGCCCCTGGCGCTGACAGTGGCGCTGCTTCAGGGCTGCGGCGCGCCGCTTCCGTGATAAGCTTGGCCATGGCCGCCCGGTTCGTGATCCGCGCATGAGCGCAGAAGTCCTCATCAATGTGGGGGTGGGTGAAATTCGAATCGCCCATCTCTGCCATGGCCGGCTGGAAGAACTCAGCTTCGAGCGGACCATCGGCGGCGAAGAAGGTGCGCGCCGCTGCCATAGTCATATCGGCGATGTGGTTCTGGGGCGGGTGCAGCGCGTGCTGCCCGGCATGCAGGCGGCCTTTGTCGATGTCGGGCTGGAGCGCGCCGGGTTTCTGGGACTGCGCGAAGCCCGGGTTCTGGCGAAAGACGAGGGCGAAGATACGACCATCTCCGATTGCGTGCGCGAAGGCGATGCACTGCTGGTGCAAGTGATCAAGGACCCGATCGGCGACAAGGGCGCCCGGCTGTCGGCAGGTGTGACTTTGCCGGGACGTCTTGTGGTGATGACGCCGGGGCAGGCCAGCATCGCGGTTTCCCGGCGCATCGAAGACGAAGCGCAACGCCTGGCACTCATAAGCTTGGGCGAACGCCTGCTGGCGGAAAAGGCGCACGATCTCGTTTCCGGCGCGGGCTTCATTTTTCGCACCGCGGCGCAGGGCGCCTCTTTGGAGGAATTGGCTCAGGATGCGGGCTCTCTGGCCGAAGCTTGGCGCTGCATCGAAGAACGGCGCAAGACCGCCCGCACGCCTTCGACGCTTTATCGCGATCTGGGCCCGATCGAGCGGGCAATGCGCGATGTGGTACGCGGGGAGGTCGAGCGCGTCCTGATCGATGATGCGATGGCCGCGGAAGCCGCACGCGCCTATTGCCGCAAGGCAATGCCGGGCGCCGAAGACCGGATCGAAGTCGTGGCCCGCGGATTGTTTGAGCGCCAGGGCCTGGAAGAAGAAATCGCGCTTCTGTCCCAGCCGCGCGTCGCCTTGCCATGTGGTGGCTGGATCACCATCGAAGCCACCGAAGCCTTGACGGCAGTGGATGTGAATTCCGGCAGCTTTGTGCAGTCGGGAGGGCTGGAAGAGACCAGCCTCGCGGTCAATCTCGAAGCCGCCGCAGAAATCGGACGTCAGATCCGGCTGCGCGGCATCGGCGGATTGATCGTGATCGATTTCATTCATCTGTGTGATGGCGAACATGCCACGCGGGTGGTTGCCGCGCTTCGTCAGGGGCTCAGCTTCGATCACGCGCCGGTCGAGATTTCACCCATGGCCGAATTCGGCATCGTCGCTGTCACGCGCAAACGTCTGCGCGAGCCCTTGGCGCGGCGCACCAGCGTCGCCTGTGCGGGATGCGGCGGCACGGGACGCGCGTCTGCCGCCGATTGCGTGGCGATGGAAATCTTGCGCCGTGTCGAACGCGAGGCCGCCGCCAATCCGGGGGCGGCGCTGGTCGTCACCGCCAGCCCGGACGTCGCGGCCTGGTTCACCCGCTATGCCGAAGATGTCACCCAAGGTCTGGCGCGGCGCGGTGTCGGCCGCGTGCGCTTCGAGGCGCGGGAAGGGCTGGGCAGAGGGTTCGATGTCGCCCGCGCCTGAAAGCCCCAATGCCTGTTCCGTCTGCAGCAAGCCCGTTCCGGGCCGCCACGCCCCCTTCTGTTCCAAGCGCTGCGCGGATATCGATCTGGGCCGCTGGCTGAAGGGCACCTATGCGATTCCCGGGAGCCCGGACGAGGGCGCCGAAGAGGCCGGACAGCCCGGTTCCGGCAGGGACGAAGCCTCGGAAGAGTAAGGATTTTCGTGCGGCCTGGCCCTGGCCGCCGGTCCCCGCTGGACAGGGCCGAAACCGTCCTCTAAGAAGCCCAACCTTCCGCCTTTTTGGCGTGTGCCCAGGTAGCTCAGTCGGTAGAGCAGCGGATTGAAAATCCGCGTGTCGGCAGTTCGATTCTGTCCCTGGGCACCATTCGATTAAGTGATTGATTTCACTTAAAAGGCCGACAATCGGCTCATGGATAAGAGGCGCACGCTCAAACCCGCTACCATGTCGCCAGGGTCCCCGCGTGAGCCGACCCGAACCTGATCTTACGATATTGGAAATAGCCCGTGCGATTGCGCGAAGCATGACGGGCGAGGATCATGCGCGAATGGCGATTGAAGAATACACGTTCAGCTTGTTGCTGTGGGTCATCCATCCAGAGGCGGACTTGGCGTGGCTTCCAGCCAAGTTGGAATTGCCGGTAGACGACATTTGGAAGAAAGGCGATCCGATAATTTCATCGCTGGGCCGAGATATCGGTCGTGTCTCTCTGCGGTCGGGGTGCAGTTTCAAATTTGTGGCGCCACAAGACATCTCGTTGCCCGATGGGCTTTGGGCAGCGATTGAAGTGCTCAAATCGCATCGAGATGTTCTTATTGGCCTCGACCAAGACGGAGCCAAGCTGAAATTTTATGCTGGGATATTTTCGGGTGGTAGCGCTTCAATGGAACGACTGGATTGGACCTTGCTAGCTGCTTTGGCTGGCCTTCGGATTTCTTTGGATTTGGGTTTTTATAGTGCCGAGCCAGCGGCTCTCTCAAGCAGTCAAAGCTAATACAAACAATGCGTCAGTTTCGAAGGCGGGGTTCTTGGCTGCGTATGTCGCAAGAACTTCGAGACGTGTGGTGGTATGGATCGCCAAACAAAGTGCGACCACTGCGACGCGGGTTCGAGGTCCGGAATGTTTGCAGAGGAAGCCGGGCTGGGTGAAGATCCTGTCCATTTCACCGCGCTGGGATTGATATTTTTCGCTTCCAATACATGTCGGTGGCACTTTCATGAAGGTTGATGCCATCCTCCAACCTGTCGCATTTTAAGACGGTCTGTTAGTGTATCGCCATTCCGGAAGGTCTGAGAGCAGGGCGATCCAGTGCTCGAACGTGCAAGCCGCTTCATGGCAAATGGGCTGAGAAAATTCTCAGCGGCTTTAAGCATTGCCATGCTGTGCACTCTCGGTCACGCGGGTGCAGAGCCGGCGGCGCCTCCGAATTCCATCAGGAAAATTGCCTTTTCCATTCCGGCGCAGCCGCTGGTGACGGCGATGGAGGCTTTCGGCGAAATAACGAAGGCGCAGATTGTATACGACACGGCATTGGTGTCTGGCCGGAAATCGCCCGGCATCAGAGGTGCGCATACGCCCGACGAAGCTTTGAAAATGCTTTTGGCCGGAACGGGGCTCCGGGGCGGGTATCAAGGAGCGAGCACCGTTTTTCTGGTGTTGGACCCCGCCGAGTTGCCAACCGCACAATCCACGGCGTATATGGCCGATCAGCGTCAGGCATTGGCTTTGGATACGCTTCGGGTGGAAGCACTGCCGACTCCCGAATTTTTCTTTCAGTCCTACGCATTGCTGGTTGAGAACGGGATCAAGCGGGCACTCACTTTTAAAGATGAACCTGTCAAACGGCCATTGCGGATCAAGGTCTGGGTCGATGCCAACGGCACGATCCGCCAATCTGCATTGTTCGTTTCCTCTGGCGATCAGCAGACCGATACGTATGTCTTGCAGCGTCTCCAAGGGTTTGCTCTGCAGGTGCCCCCGCCTGTTGGCTTTCCCAATCCGGTCTTTATTCGCATTCGCGATTGACACGTTGAGTGCGTTGTATCGCTCGCGCGGCCCCCTGCATGTCTGAAAATGACAAATATGTGCTGAGGAAGGTTTTCCTCAACAGTTATTCCGATTTGGTGAAAACCATCACCAAACGGCTGGGCTCGCGTGAACGCGCAGAAGATGCACTCCATGACGCCTATATCCGCCTGGAGCGGAATGGCGAAGTATCGGCGCAAAGTCCGCGTGCGTATCTGGTGCGTATGGCCTTGAATATCGCGACAGACACTTGGCGGGCGGAGAACCACCCCAAACGAATTCCCGGGGTGCCTCAGGAAAGTCGCTCCATTCTGACCGCTATGGGCAGAGATGCGGCCTTAAATGCCATCGACGAAAACCCGGACGCCGAACGGGTCGCTGTCGCGCGCTCCGACCTTCGCCGGTTGAACGCCATTTTGGCGGAACTGCCTGCGCGCCGCCGCGCAATTTTTGAGGCCATCTGGCTTGAAGGGGCCACCCCTGAGCAAGCCGCGGATCGCTTCGACCTGGCTTTGCGCACGATTCAGCAGGAGTTGAAGCTGGCGCGGGAGCATTGCTTCGCACGCTTCAGAGAAAAATCATGACGAATTTGCTGCGCGGTTTCGCCGCTTTAGCCGTCAATAGGACGACAATGCTGTCCCGGACACGCTTAAGGGCCGTCCGAGACGAGCAGGGGAAAGAGCCATCGTGACTGATCACGCCAATATTACAGCGCTGGAGGAGGAGGGCCTTGTCTGGGTCGAGCGGGCAATGTCCAGCGCGGTTACGCAAGCGGACCTGGACGCCCTGACGCTTTGGCGCAATCAGAGCGAAGAGCATGCTTCAGCGCTGCGGGAGGTCATTGGGTTTCAACGCGCTTGTTTGGCGCTGGCGGTAGAACGCCCGGTCGAAGCCGTTGTCCGTCAATCAATGCGTAAGCCGCGGTTGGCCAGAAGGGCGTTATTGGGAGCTTCAATGGCGGTATTTGCCGGTGCTGCGGCTTGGGCGGCCGTTGATCCGCCCCTGCGCCTCTGGCCTTCCATAGCTGAAATCAGTGCCGATTATCGGACCGAAAAGGGGCAGCAACGCCAGGTCGTTCTCGGCGAGGGCGTCCGAGTTCATATGAACACTTTGACGAGTCTGTCGGAAGTACAGGTCGCTGGGAAGACCGGCCTCCGTCTGATTGAGGGGGAAATTGCGGTCACTCTGCCTTCCACGGCCGAACCGTATGCATTCCTCGTCAAGGATCTGGTGATTACGGCGCGGAGCGGCACGATCAATGTCCGGTCCGATGGTACCGGCATCTCGATTACGCAGATTGATGGAAAAGCGGACGTCACTTTCGGTGACAAGGCGATATCCCTCGCCCCGCAACAGATGGTGCGGTTCATTGATGGCGTTTTGAAGATGCGAAAATCGGTGGATCTGTCGCCAATCGTGGCGTGGCGCCGGGATATTCTCCTGCTGCGAAATAGTTCGGTGGCGGCTGCCGTGCAGGAGATCAATCGTTACCGCCCGGGTGTGATTGTTGTTGGCAGTGCGCAGCTGGCCGCGCGCCGCATCAATGTCGTTTTGCAGCTTGATGATATTCCGGGTTCGCTTGATGCGATTTGCCGGCTGACGGGTGCCCACGCCACGGCCGTCGGCAATTACGTCGTTCTTTCCTGACCGCATGGGTTGGGTGTGCGATTCCGCCGCACAAAATCCAAGGCGCCTTGGAATTCGCAGGGCAAAACGCCGACACATAAAATTCACACATAACCTATGCGCCGCTGCAACGCAGTTGCCGTCCTGTAGGCACGAATTGAACACGCGGCGCTCTGCGAGCTGACCCCGCTTCGGCGAGGTTGGCACGGTCATCAGACGCAACAGAGACCGCGCGTCTGATTCAAGCTGCTGGGTAGCAGTTCAACAATTGGAAAAATGCGCGGGGGTCTGCGCAAGACTGCGTATCAGCAGTCACGGATCCTCGCTGCGCATGGCTGTGCTGGGGCGATTGTTATGGTAGGGTATTTGGCGTTGCGGCGTGCCCGCATGTGTCACGTTCTGTTGGGTTCATGCGCCGCGGTGCTCGCGTTAACGTGTCACCATGCGCGTGCTCAGGACGCCACATCGCCGAAATCTGCCAGCGCGAATCCCGCAACACCGTCCGCGCCGCCACCGGTCCGAAAATTCGACATCAATGAGTTCGACGTAGAGGGCAACACGGTCCTCGATGAAGCCGATATCGACGCGGCAATCGAACCCTTCATGGGTCCTGGCCGGACAATGGCCGATATTGATGGTGCGCGGGCCGCGCTGGAGAAGGCGTATGCCGCCAAAGGCTATCAGACCGTCTATGTGACGCTCCCGCCCCAGACCGTCCGCGGCGGCGTCGTGATGTTGAAGGCGACCGAGACCAAGGTTGGTGCGGTCGCGGTGAATGGGCAATCCCATGTGGCGGCCGAGCGCGTGCAGAAAGCATTGCCATCGCCGGCACCCGGAGGCGTGCCCAATCTGCCAGCGCTCAACCAAGAGCTGGTCGCGCTCAACAGCAAAAGCGGCGACCTGCAAGTGACGCCGACCATGAAACCAGGCAAGGCACCCGACACCATCGATGTGGCGCTGGATGTGCAGGACAAGCTGCCCCTGCATGGCAGCCTGGAGTTGAACAACAAATACAGCCGCGATACCTCGCCGCTGCGCCTGCAGGCCAATCTCGAGTATGACGATCTGTGGGGCTTGGGCCATTCGCTGTCCGGGCTTTACAGCGTCGCGCCCCAGAACCCCAATGATGGCGAAGTCTATGCGCTGACCTACAGCGCGCCCATCCCCGGCACCGATCTCAAATTGTCGCTGACCGGGCTCAGCTCCAACAGCAACGTCAACACCTTGGGCGGCACCAACGTGTTGGGCAAGGGATACGCGATCACAGCAGGCCTGATGGCGCCCTTGGGCACGGTGGGGGATTATTTCCACTACCTGCAGGGCAGCATCGCCTGGAAGGACTTCAACGATACGGTTTCGCTGGGTAGTCAGGCCAACGCAGCACCGATCAAATATGTCCCCTTGTCGCTGACCTATTACGGGTCTTTACGCGAACCCGTGGACCTCTTCTCCGTCAATCTGGGGCTCACTGCCTCTGTGCGGGGCCTCGGCAGCGATCATCCGGATTTCGATGTAGCGCGCTTCCGCGCCGATGGTGACTTTTTCTACGTTAAGGGCGGAGTTTCTTGGCTGCACAATTTTCCGCTTGGTGTCGATCTCTACGCCGCGATCGACGGCCAGATTGCCAACAGCCCCCTGATCTCCAACGAGCAATATTCGATCGGCGGCGACGGCACGGTGCGCGGCTATCTGCAGAGTGAGGGGCTTGGCGATGACGGCATTCGCAGCTCCGTCGAACTGCGCAGCCCAAGCCTCGTGCCCTGGATGGGCACACGCGCCGGCAAGGCGGTCGATGATTTCCGCTTCGTTCTCTTCACCGATGCTGCGCGGGCCTGGCTGCACGATCCGCTGCCCCAGCAGCAGGATTTCTTTGACCTACGCAGTGTCGGGTTCGGTGTGACCGGTCAAGCCCTCAAATATCTCAACGGCTCACTCTTCGTCGCTGATCCGCTGCAATCCACCAACACACCGGACAGCTCGGGCGTGACGGGCGCGGGCCATCTGCGCTTGCAGTTCCGCGTCTGGACCCAGTTTTGAAAAACACGAGGCACATCATGACCACCACCAACCCCAGTACCAATCTGGCGAGCGACGCCACCGCTCTCAAAGAGATGATTGCGCGCAAGCGTAAGCAAAGGGGCAAGCGTCTGGGCGCCGCGCTTGTGGCTTTCTTGGGTTTGGCATTGTCGGCCAGCCCCGCTTTTGCGTGGTGGGACAAGGATTGGGGTTCGCGCAAGCAGATCACGCTGGACACGTCGGCCAATGCCGGTTCGGTGGATGGCGCGGTCTCGAACTTCCCGGTGCTGCTGCGGCTGGACAGCTCCAGCTTCAACTTCGAAGATGCGAGCAACACTGGCGCGGACATCCGCTTCGTCGGCGATGACGACAAGACCGTGCTGCCCGCCCATATCGAGAGCTTCAACGCCAAGGACGGCATTGCTGCGCTCTGGGTCGCAGTGCCAAGCCTGCCGGCCGGTGGCCAGCAGAAGATCTGGATGTACTTCGGCAACAAAAAGGCTGCGCCCGCCGACGCTCAGATCCTCGATCCGCTCTACAAGGCGGTCTATCACTTCGGCGCCAGCGAGACCGTAGCGACCGACGCAACCCCCGCCCACGCCAATGCCAATGCCGTGCCCCACGAACATGCCGGGTGGATCGGCGAGGCCGCGGCCTTCAACGGCACCTCCACCCTCAATCTGCCTGCCATCGCTATCGATCCCAATGCCGGCTTCACATTCGAAGCCTGGGTCAAGTCGGCCAACGGCAACGGCACGCTCTACAGCAATGGCGATCTGATCATTGGCCTGGAGAATGGCGTGCCCTTCGTCTCGGTCGGCGCCACCAAGTCTAACGCGGTGCCCGCACTCTCGAACAGCTGGAACGCCATCGCCGTCACCGGCAATGCCCAGGGCATCACGCTTTATGTCAACGGTGCGCCTGCCGCGACAATTGCCACCCCGCTGCCTGCCCTTGCCGGAAACGGCGTCATCGGCACTGGCTTCACCGGCGCCCTGGACGAAGTGCGCATCTCCGGCGCTGCACGTCCCGCCGCCTACCTGAAGGCCTCTTACGCTTCCCAGATGCAGGGCAGCCGCCTGGCCGCTTACGGCCCCACCGAACAACCCGTCGGCAGCGGCTTTGGCTACTTCGGCGTCATCTTCAACAACATCACCCTGGATGCCTGGGTCGTCATCGCCATCCTCTGCATCATGGCCGTGATGAGCTGGATCGTGATGGTCCAGAAGATCGCCTACGTCACCCGCACCGCCAAAGCCAACGCCGTTTTTATGAGCATGTACAACCGCCTGCGCGGCGATGTCATGAACATGGAGAGCCAGTTCAAGCTCACCCCCGACAATATCAAGCAGCTGAACAACTCTTCGCTCTACCGCATCTATAAGCTGGGCGTGCACGAACTCTCGGTGCGCCAGGAAGAGGAGGGCAATCACCCTCTCTCCGAAGAGACCTTGGAAGCGATCAAGGCTACACTCGATGCCGCCCAGATCGAAGAAGTCCAGGCCCTCGACAAAGGCGTGGTCCTGCTCACCATCTCCATCGCGGGCGGTCCCTTCATTGGTCTGCTCGGCACCGTGCTTGGCGTCATGATTACCTTTGCTAGCATCGCGCTGGCCGGTGACGTCAATGTCAACGCCATCGCTCCTGGCATCGCGGCCGCTCTTCTGGCCACCGTCACCGGCCTTGGCGTCGCGATCCCAGCCCTGTTCGGCTACAACTACATCGCCTCCCAGAACAGTGACGTCGTCGCCAAGACACAGATCTTCGGCGACCGCCTCATCACCCGCTTCGCCGAACTCCAACGCCGTCACCTCAAGCTGGCCGCGGAGTAGCACCGATGAAGCTGCAAACCGCACGCAAACCTTATGACGACATCAACATCACTCCGATGTTGGACCTGGCCTTCGTGCTCCTGGTGATATTCATCCTGCTCACCACTGTCTCGGTGCAGGGCATCAAAGTGAACCTGCCCAAAGCGTCGTCTTCCACCTCGTTGGACAGCAAGACCAAGGCCATCACCGTCGCCGACACCGGTGATCTCTATTACGAGGCCGTCCCCGTCACCATGCCCGAGCTGGAACAGCGCCTGCGTGCCCAGCAATCGCTGACGCCGGACTTCCCGCTCGTCGTCAAAGGCGATGGCGCCGTCCAATACGCCAAGGTCGTCGCCGTTCTCGATCTCCTGCGCACCCTGGATCTCACCAAGGTCGGTCTCGTCACCGGCAAGCCGCCCAAGCACTGATCGCAAAGAAGCGCGCCCGCCATGACCATCCACACCTTCGACAACCCCTTCGATCAGGAGCCCAAACGCTCCTGGCTGGGTTATGGCATCGGCGTCCTGATCTTGTTGTTGGTCGCGCTGGGCATATGGCGCCTCGCCACCTCCCAGGCCATCACCATCAAAAAGGAAGAGCCGGTTTCCCAATTGATGTCGGTAGCGCCGCCACCGCCGACCCCGCCTCCACCCAAACCCCAGCAAGTGGTCAAGGAGAACGTACCCGTTCCCACCACCCAGCCACAGCAGGTCCAACCCAAGGCCCAGGCCCCCGCCAACAACGCCATCACCGAGAACGCAGAGGCCCAGGCTGGGCCCGGTGACGCGTTCAACATCGGCGCTGGTAACGGCGAAGGCATGACCGGCGGTGGCGGGGCAGGGTTCTTCAATCCCGCCATGTTCAACGCCTACATCGCCAGCATTGTGAAGCTCGCCGTCCAGAAGGACGACACCCTCAAAGGCAAATCTTTCCGCGCCGCCGTCAGTGTCTGGCTGTCCCCGCAAGGCAAGATCACCAAGGCAGCCTTGCGCAGTTCGACCGGTTCCGACGCCTACGATGCCGCGCTCACCGCGCTGCTCCTGGCCATGCCGCCGCTCGAGCAACCGCCGCCGCAACAAATTCTCGCCCGTCTCCCGGTCGAGATGACCATCGATTTGAGGAAGTCGCTGTGACTTCAGCCATTCACCACTTAACCGCGGGCGACCTCGCGGATCATCGTTTGCAGAAGGGGTTTTCTATGTCTGTCGGTTTTGATGTTCGCCGTGCGCTCTGTTTGTCGGCTTCGCTTTTGGCGCTGGGGCTCGCAGCCCAGCCCGCCCTGGCTCAGGCCGCTCAGACTTCGGTGGCGGCGCCAAGCCCGACCGAGACGGCGATGTCCAACCTGATCCAAACCTTGGTGAAGAAGGGCGTGGTCTCCCGCAAAGACGGTCAGGCCATGCTGGACAAGTATCATGGCGATCTCGTGCGTGCGCCGGCGCCCCAACCGGTCGTGGCTCCCGCGGCTCCCCCGCCGGCCGCGCCGTTGCCGGAAGGTACCGTGCGCGTGCCGTATGTTTCGCCCGCCGTGCGTCAGCAGATCAAAGACGAAGTCCGCGATGAAGTGATCGCCACCGCCAAGCGCGAAAACTGGGCTGCGCCCAATTCCTATCCCACCTGGATCGGCCATCTTTCCATCTTCGGCGATGTGCGTGTTCGCAACGAAAGCCGCTTCTTCGACAAGAACAACGAACTGACCTTCATCAATGTCGGCGCGATCAACAATGGTGCGCCCTTCAATATCGGTCAGAACGCCACCGCCCTGCCGCCGATCCTCAATTCCAGCCAGGATCGCAATCTTTCCAACTTCCGCGCCCGCTTCGGCCTGACCGACCAGATCGACCAGGACCTTTCCGCCACGATCCGCGTCGCTTCCGGCTCCGACAATCAGCCGGTCTCCACCAACCAGACCATGGGCAATTATTTCAACAAGGATGGCGTCTGGCTCGATCAGGCTTTCATCAAATATGCCCCCGATCTCGGTTTTGCCCATGCCAGCATATTTGCGGGCCGCATGCCCAATCCCTTCGTCAAGACCGACCTGGTCTGGGACGAGGATGTGAACCTGGATGGCATCGCCGCCAGTCTCGATCACACCTTCATGGGTGATACTGCCGGCAACGGCCTCAACCTACGCTTCACCGGCGGCGCTTTCCCACTCTCCTATGTCGCGGATGATTTCCCAACCACCGCCACCTCCGACCAGAAGGCGGGCACCGGCGCCAACAAATATGTCTTCGCCGGCCAGCTCGGCGCGGACTGGAAGCTCGAGCGTTATGATCTCAGCTTCAACGCGGCCTATTACGACTATTCCGGGGTGCAGGGCACCTTGTCACCGTCCTGCTCCAATGAAGCAGCCTTTTGTCTGACCGATGCGTCACGGCCCGGTTACATGCAAAAGGGCAATACGCTCTTTATGCTGCGCAACTTCAATTTCCCAGATCCCAGCGACGTGACCGAGCCGCAATATTTTGGCCTGGCCTCCAAATTTGAAGTCCTCGATCTCATCGCCAAAGCCGATATGCGCCTGACTGGCGATGTCCATCTCTCCCTTACCGGTGATTACGCCAACAATCTTGGCTATGGCCCCAACTCCATCCAAGCCTTGCCCATCATCAACAACAACGAGACTTGCTCGGTTCAGGTACCGGCGAACTCGACTTGCCCCGCCGCTGGCGGCACCAATCTCTTCAAGGACGGTAACAGCGCTTGGCTCACCCGTATCCAGATCGGCCATCCCATGATCGAGCATCGCTGGGATTGGAGCGCCTTCTTCCAATACGAATATATCGAGCCCGATGCGGTCCTCGACGCCTTCAACGATCAGGACTTCCATCTCGGCGGCACCAACGCCAAAGGCTTTGTGATCGGCGGCAGTCTCGGCGTCGCGCACAACACCGCGCTCAATTTCAAATGGTTCTCCACCGACGCGATCTCCGGACCGCCCTTCTCCGAAGACACCCTCCAGGTCGATCTGGCAACCCGCTTCTAAGCAAGAGCTTAAAAACGCCATGTCGTGGCTCAGCTATTTGATGATCGGAAGCGGCACCATGATGCTCGCCAACGGTATTTGGCTCAGCGTTGCGGCATGGCGTTTAAACCGCATCGGCACCCGGTGCGAATGGATTACGGCTGCTGTCGCCAAATCATATGGACCGCTGGCCTTGGTGCGTCTTGAGCGGAGATCGACCATGTCATCTCTCAGCGCGCCGATGGCGGGCAGGGGAAGTCTTTGGCTATTGGCCGCTCTGGTTGCGATCCCAAGTGCATCTTTTGGGCAAGAGAGCGCCGCGCCGGCCGTTCAACTGCCGCCGCTTCATGTCGAAGCGGTGCCCGAAAGCTGCGTCGATGTAGAGGTCGAGGGCGCTCGCAGCCTCTCCTATGACTGCCTTAACAAAAATCTCAAAGACGCAGCCGGAAACGCCGCAGTGGGGCCACATCCCTTCGACGTCAAAGACGCCGCGGGTAATGGCGCGCCGACCACCGTCGGCACCTTTTCCTACACCGGCACATCCATTCGTATGGGGTCAAACTTCGGCAAGTCCGCCTTCCCGCAGAGACCCCAGCCTCCCAGTTTCACGAACGCTCTTATTTCCCCAGGAGCCAAGTGAATGCGCGCGACCGTCTCTCTCGCCCGGTCCTACTTCCCCCGTCGTCCCGGGTCACTCGGGCGCGTCGCGCGCAGCCCATTTCGTGTCTCTGACGGACACATCACAGACAACCGGTTTCCACCATTCGCCCTGTCATGAGGCATTCCATGTTTAATTTGTCCGCGTCCGCCAGCCACAAGTCCCTCCTGCTGGGAGGTGCTTCCTTCGCCGCCATGCTGCTGATGGCGCCCGTCGCCCATGCCACCACCTTCACCGGCATGACCGGCAAAAATGTCAGCCAGGTCCCAAACACCGTTGCGACCAAGCCGGTCAGCGGCCCGGCCATTACGACACCTGGCCAGGCCGCGGCCCAATCACAGACAACCACAGATTTTTCCGCGGCCCTCGCCAGGATTCAGTCGCAGCTTTCCGCTCAGGCCGCACAACACAACGCCCAGGTCAATATTCCGTTCAATGTTCCGGATGGCCTCGCCGTCGGGGGTCTCAATCCCGTCGCCAATCCCGTCCGCGCCGCGCAGGACACGACGGGTCTCATCACCTGGGAAGGCGCTTCGGCGCCGTCGCAAACCACAGACGCTGCCGGAAACGCCAACGTCACCGTCCACCAGAGCCAGCAGAACGCCATTCTCTCATGGCAGACGTTCAACATCGGCAAGAAGACAACGCTGAATTTCGACCAGCAGGGCAACAAGGACTGGGTCGCGCTCAATCGCGTCGTTGGAAGTACTGCTCCGTCCCAAATACTTGGCAACATCAAGGCTGACGGCACCGTGCTGGTCATCAACCAGAATGGCATTCTGTTTGGTGGGTCCAGCCAAGTGAATGTTCACAGCCTCATCGCCAGTACGCTGGAAATCGGCCCTGCGCAGCCCACCGGAAATGAGGCCGTCTCCATTGCACAGCGCGACCAGGCCTTCCTGTCCGACGGTTTATTCGGTCAGGCGGTCGTATTCGATCCGGCGCCTGATCAGGTTCTTGTAGAACAAATTACGCCCGATTTCTCGCTTACGACTTATGCAATCAAGCCTTCTTCTATCGTTGTGCAGAACGGAGCCCAAATTGCCAGCGGCGATGGCGGCTACATCCTGATGACCAGCCAGGTTGTGGACAATGCAGGTCACCTTTCGGCCGACAATGGCGAGGTCATCCTGGCGGGCGGCGATGAACTCAAAGTTGCCGCCAATTCTGGCGCGGCAGATAGCATCGCGCCGGGTATTCGCGGCTTGTTGGTGTCGCCCATCACGCTGACAACGCCGTCCACGCTCGTTACCGTCGCGCACAGTGTCGCCAACGAAGCGAGCGGCCTGATCGAAAGCCCACGGGGCTCGATTTTCCTGAGCTCCACCGACACGGTCGTCAATGCCGGTATTCTGTCGTCCACCACCAGCGTTTCGCGCAACGGCGCCGTGGAAGTATCGGCGCCAAATATCGAGATCGCGCCTGGCAGCACCATCTCCATCACACCGGACAATGACGGATCCACGATTCCGCAGGACCCGGCGTCTCTGGCGGATTTCAAATCATCCATCATCAACATTAGCAACCTCAATGGCCGCGCGGTCGGCAGCAATTTCGACACCTCGGCTTTGGTCGATATCGGCAGCAATGCCCTGGTCTTTGCGCCGTCCGGAAACATCACGGTGGGTGGTTCAAACCAAGGCGGGCAGTCCATCAATCCGTCATCGCGCATATTTATCGATAGCGGTGCCGCGATTGATGCGGCGGGCCTTGAGGACGTTCAGATACCCGCATCGCGCGATGTGCTGACGATCGGTCCGATCAAGGGCAACGAGTTGGCGGAAAGCCCGCTCCTGCGCAATAGCTTCTTGAACGGCGCCACCGTTACGCTCGATCCGCGTCTTTCGGGTGTGCGCGATGATGGTGTTGCCTGGATCGGCTCGCCTTTGATCGACGCGGCCAGCTATTACCAGCAGGTCGGCGTTTCCGTGTCCGAATTGATGACCAAGGGCGGCAACGTCAATCTCGGCGTTAACAGTTATCAGATTGGCAGCGACCTTGCGAGCGCGCCAAATATTGTCGTCAAATCCGGCGCGGTCATTAATATCGCTGGTGGCTGGACCGACTATCAAGCGGGCAAAATTACCACCACACGCCTTATCGACAATTCGGGCCATATCGTCGATATCGGTGACGCCGATCCCAACGACACTTACATCGGAGTCTATGGCGGCTTTAGGGTCAACCACCCTCGCTGGGCTGTCACTGACGCTTACACGAGTTCCTTGCTGCTCGGCAGCCATTTTGTTCCCGCCTTCACCCAGGGTGCAGACGCCGGATCGCTGAGCGTGCTGGCGTCGGCAACCGCCCTGGACGGCACGGTATATGGTGAGACTTTCCCGGGCATTTTTCAGATCGCGGACGCCAAGCCGGGGACCGGAACATCGTCGATCAGCGGCGATGAACGTCTTGTCCAAGCGGCGCCGTCTGAACTACCCGCAGGCGGATTCCTGTTTGTCGATGCACTGAACACCACGACAGCGGGCGCACCAGCGGGCGGTGGCGCGGATATCCTCGTGCAGGCGGCCCAAGACCATGTGGCTCTGCCGTCTTCGCTATCTTACGGTCAGTCCCTCACCATCGCTACGGATGGCAGCGGTACGGTAATCGTGCCGGCCACGCGTGATCCGGCCTCCATTTTTACCCTTGATCAGCTTGAAACCATCGCCCTCTCGGACGGTTTGTTGTCTGGCTCGGGATTCAGCCAGGTATCGCTGCACACCAGCGGCGCCATCACGGTGGCGGCCAACGCCGCCGTGACCCTCGATCCGGGGGGCATTTTCGACGCCGTCGCAGGCCACACCTTGACCATCAATGGTGCTATCACGGCGCCGTCCGGCACAATCAACCTGACCACCTTCGACAGCCGTGGGGTGGCGAATAATGGTTCGGTGTTCTTAACGCCAGCTTCCACAATCGCGGATGATGGCTCGATACTCCCAATGCCAGCTCCCGCGCTCGGCAGCTTTGATATTGTCGTCAATGGCAAACTTTCCACGCGCGGATTGTGGGTCAATGATTTCGGTTTGAACAACGAGGAGCAGAAGGGCGGAGCCTGGCTCGATGGCGGTTCCATTGCGCTTTACGCTGCGCCCGATGTTTCGAGCTTTAACGGTGACTATACGACCGTCACGGCCTCTACCACGGCCACTGATCTTTCAGGAAGCATCCTGGTCAATGCCGGCGCGCTGCTTGATGTTTCCAGCGGTGGACGCATAGATCAAAAGGGTAAGTTCGATCTTACGGCCAAGGGTGGCAATCTCAGCCTCTATGACGAGACGGCCTATTTCCAGATCGCCGATCTGAGCGTCAGTACAAGTAGCGGTATTCCGACAGAGGGCAGTCTGGATGGATTGCGTGTCAATGGTCTGTCCATTTCTTGGTTTCAGCCGTATATCCCGGTCAACCCGGACCAGATGAATGCCCGCGTGGCGATCGATCCCAACGCCATCCGGGCGCAGGGGTTTGGCGGCGGCGGCACCTTCACACTGACCACGCCGGAATTCGCCTTCAGCGACGATTCCGTCAGCACCGCCAGCGCCAATGCGACAAAGCTGCCGCTGTCCTTCTTCTCCACCGCCGGTTTCGCCAACTACGACATCACCTCCTACAAAACCGCGCTCTTCGCCAATCCGTTTGTCGCCGACGCGCCCGCCGACAATGTTGGCGGCACCGATGCGCTGCTGGCTACCCAGGTCCTGACCATTGGGGCAGGGCAGAATCTCAATCTCACGCAAGCCATGCTGCCCGGCTTTACTCTGATGAACGCTGCGCAACGCCAGGCGCTGCTAGGATTAAGTACCGGTGGTGACATCTCCTCCGTTTTGACCCCTGAGGTGCCGACCGATGCCTGGTATCGGCAAGCGGCGAACCTCAATTTGGGCGGCCTCTTGGAACTGGACGTGGCCCAGGGCGGGAGCATCACCGGCGATGCCGGCGCCGTTCTCACCACGTCTGGCCTTCTGAACCAGGGCACGATCAGAATTGCCGGTGGCACTATTACCCAAGCGGCGGATTTGCCGTCTCTTTACACATTGCCGGGAACTGAAGCGATCCACGCGCTGTCGGACATCTTCAACGTCAACCCGGATGGCACGATCAGCGAAACCGCCGCCAGCAAAATCGACGACCTCACCAATGCCGAGCTTGCGGGTGCCACATCGGCGAGCAACACGGTGAATCCGATCTATCTGCTGGGCCAACTCGATGCGGGGGTTGGTGTAGACCTCGCGCCCGGTAGCGTCACGGATCTGTCGGGCGCGAGCATCCGCAATCCGGATGCACAGGACAGTTTCGGCAATCCCATCACAACCGGGCGCATTGTGGGCGGCGGCACGCTGCAGGCCGTTTCCAACGCCGCACTTACCGGCCGAACCCTTTTCCGAACGGCGCTGAATCCCCTTTATAGCAGTCTGGCTGGCGCCAGCATTGCCAGTGCCTCGATCGGTGGCCACGGCCTGGATGTGGACCAAAATGGTCGAGCCGTGATCCTCGATCCCGGCTCTGTCCTCAATATCTCCGGTGCCTCCGACACCTATGACGAGCCAGATGCGATCCACAGCCTGGGCAGCGCCAGCAGCACGGTTCCCACAGCGGTCTGGAGTGATGCCGGCACATTGTCGGCAGGTGCGGGTGTCACGCTGACGGGTGCAGTGATCAACGCCCATGGTGGTTCGGCCCAAGCCGAGAATGGCACCCTGGTCATGCTCGATCCGATATTGGCGCAGCACGATCCCTTGGCGGCGACCGCGAATGTCGTCTCCTCGGATTTCATCTCGGAGGCTGGCTTCGATACCTTGGTGGCGCTGGGAAGCATCTACAATCAAGGCAATGCCACGATCACACTGGGTCGCGGATTCTTCCTGGAGACCAGGCCATTCGTCAACGACGGAAAGGGCTTGCTGTTGACGAGCAGTGGCCCCGGCGCGGCGAATTTGGCGCCAACAATTCGTTCGACCGGCGGCATTTTGACCATCAATGCGCCCTATGTGGATTTCAACAGCACCTTCGACACGATCGGCACGTCTGCTGTGGGGAGTGTGGGTACCGGCAATGTCATCTTCAATGCCCAGAACATCGACTTCACCGGTGCAGTGCTGGTGGACCAATCGGTCGCCAATGCGACTTTCAACGCCAGCGGTGATATTCGCCTCACAGGCGTCGTTCCGTGGCAGCAGACTTATTTTCCGGGTTCAAATTCGACGGCCTCGCTCAACGGAATGATCGCCGGCAACGGCGACCTGACTTTCAACGCTGGCCAGGTCTATCCCACCACCGGCTCCAGCTTCAGCATCCTGTCGGCGGGAACCGATAGCACCATCAGCTTCGGCCGCAGCGGCAGTACGATACCTGTGGCACCATACTCGGCGGGCGGCAGCCTCCTGGTTCAGGCCGCCAATATTGTGCAAGGTGGCGTGATCCGTGTTCCGCTTGGCACGCTGACATTGGGCGGCAACACGGCGAGTATTTTTGCGCCGGCAACGGAAAGTCTCATTCTCACCGATGGCAGCTTGACCTCGGTCTCGGCCAATGGCCTTGATATTCCCTACGGCACTACGACCGACCAGACCGAGTGGTACTTCGCCCCCACCAACGTCAGTCCGCTGACCGCGCCGCCTTCCAAAGTGCTGAACCTCAATGGCGGAACGGTGGCGGCGGCAGCGGGCGCGACGACGGATCTGAGCGGCGGCGGCGATATCTATGCTTATGAATTTGTACCCGGCACGGGCGGTTCGCGCGATGTGCTCGATCAGCACAATCCCGATGCTTTCACCAGCAGCAATGGCTATCAATATGCCGATAAGCGGCAAGTCTATGCGATTGTGCCGGGTCTCTCTTCCAATCCGCTGCCGGTCTATGACCCGATCTATTCGGCCAACTACGCGGCGCTGTCTTCGACTTCTCAAGTCGGCAAGCGCGTCCATCTCGCGGGCGGCAATGGTTTAGCGGCGGGTTGGTACACGCTTCTGCCGGCGCAATACGCTCTTCTGCCGGGCGGCATGCGCGTGGTCGAAGACACCGGCGCCACCGCGCCGGTTGGGCTCAGCCGGACCTTGCAGGACGGCACGCTGGTCACCACCGGCTATTATGGGGATGCTCTGTCGGGGGCGTCGCAGTCTCAATTGCGCCTGTTCGACGTGCAATCCCAAGCGGTCATCGCCAACGAGTCAAAAATCGCATTGACCACCGGCGCCGATTATTTTGCCGCGCTGGCAGCCCATGCCGGCGTCTTGACACCCCGCCTTGCGGGCGATGCCGGCCGCCTGGTCATCAATCCGGTGACCAGTCTTGATATCGATTCTGCCGCCGACTTTATTACGGCTTTCGCCTCGGGTGCGCGCGGTGCCCAGGTCGATGTGGGCGGCACGAACATTGATATCCTGGCGAGCTTGGATGGCGCGCCGGCCGATGGCGCCCTGCATGTCACAGCCACTGGCCTCAGCGCGCTTAATGCGGACAGCTTGCTGGTTGGCGGCACGCGCACGGACAAGACCGATGGCACCACCACGCTCAATGTCACCGCGAATAATATCCTTTTGAGCAATGACGGCTCCACCGCATTGTCCGCCGGCGAAATCCTTTTGGCGGCCAATAGTCTCGATCTCGCAGACGGCTCCAGCATCCTGGCCAAGGGTACGGTTTCCGACACCCGCACCGGCGATTACCAGATCGGAACCGGCACTGTCTCCGGGGCAGGGGTTCTGCTCAGGGTCGCCAACGGGCCCGAACGTCTGATCACGCGCACCAACAGCAATACGACCGGCAGTCTGAATGTCGGCGCGGCTACCCTGTCGGGCGATGCCGTGCTGCTGGATTCCAGCGGCGCGAACACCCTGTCGACCGGCCTGGCGATCCAGAATGCCAAATTTGTGGCGCTCGATGCGCCGCGGATCGGCTTCAACGCCGATCCTGCGACCTATACCGGCCTTGTCATCAGCGATGCGCTGAAAAATTTGCTCACCCAATCGGGTGCCCAGCTTACGCTGCGTTCGGGGTCCTCCATCGACTTCGCCGACGGTACTTACACTTTCGGCGTATTGCGTCTGGACGCCAACAGTCTGTCCGGCCTGGACGGTGGCGCGGTCACCATTGATGCGGACGTCGTCGGGCTCAGCAATGTCGGCGCCGCCGGCACGATCTGTACCGCCTGCACGCCGGGAGACGGCAAGCTCGCCATCAATGCGGGCCGGATCCTGTTCACCGGCGGCGATGTCGCCCTGCAAACCGTCACCCTGGCGACTGATGCGCCCGTGACGCTGCCCCAGGACATGACGGTCACGCTGCCAATCGGCACGCATATTTTCGTCTTTGGCTTCTTGGACTATACGCTGACGGCGCCGACGCAGATGGTCATACCTGCGGGTACACCGCTGACACTGGCCAATGGTACGGGCTTAATGGGAAGCCAGGGCGGTGCTTTGGCGGCGGGAGCCATGATAACGCCGGCATCGGCGCCCATTACGCTTGCGAGCGGCGGGACTTACACGTTTCCGAATGGGGTAGGATTCTTCCAAGCCGGAAGCTATCCGCTTTTAACGTCCGCGACCGTCACCCTTCCTGCCAGCGCGCAAGTGATACTCGACGCTGCAACGGCCACATCGTCAAACAGCTTCTTTGGTGGCGGCGTCGCGTTGACGGCGCAGAACGGCATCTTCTCCGAAGGTGCGAAAAGCGCCTTGGAGGTTGGTTCAGCGGCCTTGACTCTACATACGCCCTATCTCGGCGATCTCGCGACGCCCTTGGTGGCAGGAAGTAGTGCGGCAATCCCCAGTCTTGCCTTCAACACCACTGGCGCGATTGTCATCGATAATAACAGCGTCGGTGTGGCTCCCACGGTTATCGGCGTCCCTGGCGCGGCGCTGACACTGAATGGCCAATCGGTCTCGGTCACGGGCACCGATGTGCGCGCCACGGGCGGCACGCTGACCATCAACGCCGCAAATGGCATCGCCGTGAACGCAGGCGCGACCGTGGAAGCGCCCGGCTATAGCAAGAGCTTCGGCGACGCCACCGATCCCTATGCGGTGGATGCGCCCGGTGGCCTGATCACGCTCAACGCTCAGAATGGCGATATCGCGCTGGCCTCCGGCTCGACCATTTCGCTGGGCGGCGATATCGGTAATGGCGGCGCGATCAGCTTGAATGCCAGCAACGGCACCGTCGCCACCGGTGGCGTCATTCAAGGCGCGCCCGGCGGCGCCAGCCTCACGATCAATTCCCACGGCGCGTTTGATTTGACGGCGTTTGCCGTGAATTCGGCGTCGAATTTTGCCGGCGACATCACCATCGAAAGCGGCGCCGGCAATCTGGCGCTGGCCGCGGGCAACACCATCAAAGCCAGCAATGTCAGCCTGACCGCCGACGGCGGCGCGGTTGATATCGCGGGTGGCATTGGTGTGTCGGGAATCTATGGCGGCAATGTGGATCTGTTTGGCACCGGGGGCGTCACCCTGGAAGGCACCGCCCAGATCGCGGCGCGCGCGACAGGCTATGGTCCCACCGACACCCGCCAGGCGACTGCGGGCACGGTGGAGCTGGGCACCGCCGGTTCGGGCGCGATCACCATCGCATCCGGCGCGATGATAGACGTCAGCGCCGTCAATACCCAGGCGCGCATTGTCGAAGGTCAAGAGAACGGTCTTATCACCTACAATTATGTTGCCGCCGACCAGGGCGGCACGGTGATCCTGCGGGCTCCGGCCATCGGCGCCGATGGCGCAGAGAGCGTGAATATCTCGGTTGGAAATGCCGGAAGCATAAAAGGCGCCGACAGCATTATTGTCGAAGGCTATCGCGCTTACGATCTGGGCGCGATTGCCGCTGGCGGCCAGTATTCCGGCGTCACGGTTTCGGGCAATACCGCCACGCTGGATCTGGCTGCGACAGGTCTGCCGAACTTCCTCGCCGACGAGGCGGCGGGGACGCTGCCGACCTTTGTGCAGAACTTCAATATTGGTTCTTCCTATAGCGCCCTTGGGGGCCTTGCGTCCCAGGCCAACTTCCATGCGCGGCCCGGGATGGAATTGGATTTCAACGGCGACATCACGCTCGCCTCGAACTGGAATCTGGCGGCAGGCGTCGTGGATGTCGCCGGTGCGACGGCGGCGGGCCTGATGACAAGCAATACGGCGACCGGCGAGGCCGCAATTCTGCCGGGCGACGAGGCTGCGGTCCTCGCGCAATTCACCCATATGCTCTATCGCGTCGGTGGCACGGCTTTTGGCGAACCGGGCGTTCTGAGCATCCGCGCCAAAGGCCAGCTCAACATCGACGGCTCGATCACCGACGGCTTCTTCACCTTCCGCGATCAGACCGATCCGGCTTATCTCAGCAATGTCTTCGGTTTCGGCAATAAAACCTATGACACTATATTCAACATTACCTGTAACGGGGACTGTACGCAGATACCGGCCTATGACCCGAACTACGGGTTCGAGGCTTATGTCGATGATAACGAAGGTATCTTTAGCGCAAATTACCAGCTCCTAGGCGCAGGTATCAGCACTCCCAACCTTATCCCCTATAATGCAGCGGCCAATGCGCCTGACGCGCTGGGAGCCGGGCCTGGCGGGCAGGGTGATCCGATCGGCACGGCCGAGATATTCCCGTTGATCCAGGGACCGAATGGGCTGCAAGCCGTACAGTCCTGGACGTACAATCTGGTCGGCGGCGCCAAGGCCGGCAGTGCAAACCCGCTTCAAGTGCAGGCGGGCGCCACTGGTGGCGTCACCGTGCAGGGAACGCATTCTTACAGCTACGGCACCGGCACGGGAGCGAGCACCCTTTCGGATACCGTCCTGTTCAATGTCAACGGCACGGTGGTGACTCTGGACCAGCTCCAACAGGCCATCGAAACAGCCTATGGTATGAACGGCGGCTCGGAATATGTTTTGGAGGCGGGAGATTCTGTTCCGTCCAATCTTGCCTCTACAGTCCAGGCCGACATGGCGACATTCTTTTCCAGCCAATCGCCGGATAGCTATTCGTTTTTGGACCCAGGCGTCGTAGCGACTACGCTCGATCTGGGCATCGGCTTCCTCACGCAGGAATTTTCGGCGACCGGCCAATGGCCGGCGCTCAAGGCGATTCCTGGTGACCAGTTTTCGACCTATATGGCACCGCAACCCTCTGTCACACCGGTCACCGTTACCGTTCAGACCCTGATACGCAGCGGTACGGGCGCGATCAACCTGGCGGCAGCAGGCACCATCGATCTGCGCAATGGCGTGCTGCCGACCACGATCGATGGCGGCACCGTCCTGGGCACCATCCAGCGGGGCGGCGTGCCGATCTACACTGCCGGTGTCCCAGTAACACCGGGTCAGGTCACGGCGATCGACAGCACCACGGGTTTGGCCGTCACGCTCGATCCTTCTGCTTTTGCCACCAACGGCAATTACGTCGGGTCGCTGCAATATGGCTACGGTGCCCTCACGTCTCCGACCAACACATTCCCCACAGGCGTGCCGGGTATTTTGGTCAGCAACACCATGTATGCCACCGATGGCGGCGACATCACCATCAGTGCGGGTGGGGATGTATTGGGCCGCCGCGATACCTTTGATGAGAGCACTCTCTCTAATATCGGTGGCGGCAATTCGGCCGTTGCGCCATTCCTGGGGTATGGCAACCAATCTTGGCGTACTGGCCAGGTTGGTGCGCCCGATCCCAACAATCCTCTTAGCGGCTACACCAATATCGTCACCGATCCCCAGATGTTCCTGGAAGGACTTGGTACGTTGGGTGGCGGCGATGTGACGGTGAAGGCCGGGGGTGCTGTCTCCGACTTGACTGTCGCGGCCAGCACTAGCGTCACCACCGGCACCGCCACGGGCGGCGTTTCGGCGGGCCAAATCGATCGAGGCCTGATCACGTTTGGCGGCGGCAATGTCACCATCGCGGCGGCGGGCAATCTGTTGGGCTCCCGTATCGATATCGGTTCCGGTACCGGTGAAATTTCGGTTGGTGGCAACATCGGCACAGCGGGTTCGGTAAACGAATATTATTTGATCGGCGGCGTCCCTAGACCGCAGCCCCTTGATAATACCCTGCGATTGATGCTGACAGACGCCACGATCGATGTGACGTCGCATGGCGATGCCGTACTCGACGGAATTCGCGCATTCGCGCCGACGGATTACAATTCAAGCGGACAAACGACGACCGACAATTTGAAGAATGACTATGCGGCGAATTTCTACTCTCCCAATGCCGGAGTTTCGCTGATCGCCGACGGGTCAGTGACCTTGCAGCAAAACGGCGATGTTCTGCCTCTGGGAAGCGGCGATCTCGCCCAGCAAAATCTGGCGGTTCTGCCCGGTTCGCTGACGGTGATAGGTCTGACGGGTGATCTGACGCTGACCAACGTTACATCCAACTTCAATGGCACTTCTCCCAGCGTTTACGGGTTGGTGCTCAATCCCAGCCCGACCGGCGAACTGATCCTGGCGGCGGGAAATGATGTCAGTGGCACGACCGTCGCCATGCTGGACAGCCAGCCCGGCGCGGGCGATGCGATCCCCGGCGTGCTGCCCACCATGAGTGACCTTCAACGCCGGGCGCTGCACGATCCCTCGATCCCGCACCAGAATGACGCGGTGCCCAATCGCATCTATGCCGGCAACGACATCGACAATCTGATTGTGTATTCGCCCAAACAAACCCGTATCGGCGCAAGCCAGGACATCGTGAACATGATGTTCTTCGGCCAAAACCTGAACGCCACGGACATAACCCGCATCGTTGCGGGGCGCGATATCACGGCGACCTCGCTGCTCATACCGCCGGTGCTCAACGAAACCAATTTTGGCATCACTACAGGTACGCCGGAGGCCGCACTGCAGGGCAACACATTCGTCATTGGTGGACCGGGTAACTTCATGCTGGAAGCGGGGCGCGATATTGGGCCGTTCCTGAATTCAGCCGACGTCACCTATTTCACCGGAAATGGCGCGAACGTTCCCTTCGCATCGACGACGGCGAGCTTTGCTGGCGGTATCTTGGCGGTCGGCAATGAGTGGAATCCGTGGCTGTCCGCGACGGGCGCCGCCGTGACCGTCAATTTCGGCGTCGCCAACGGCATGAATTACGATGGCTTACGCGAGCAATATCTCGACCCTGCCAATCTCGCCGCGATGCCGGATTATCTCTTCACGCAGCAGCAAGAACAGATTACCACCGGCACCCTCACTTCCACGATCACGGTGGCGGATCGCAGCAAGCCGATTTATGGCGCGATGTTGGTTAGTTGGATGCAGGCCAATTATCCCGGCGGGTTGGTCGCGGCGTTCGGAACCACCAGCGTCAGTTACACACAAGCGTATCAGGTCTTTGCAAGCTTGCCGGCCCTCACGCAGCGCGTGTTCCTGAATCAAATCTACTTCAACGAACTAAAAGAGACTGCGGACCCGGATGGCCCCAGTTATCTCAAATATGCCCGGGGTTATCAGGCCGTGAATACGCTGTTTCCAGCTTCGGATGGCTACACCCAGAATGATCTGACCGGCGGTGACAATGGTGCCAATCAGACAGTCGAAACCGGCAACCTCGACTTGCGGTTGGCGACTATTCAGAGCGGCTATGGTGGCTCGGTCGATATTATGGGGCCCGGTGGTCGTGTTCTGGGAGGCTCGACCGTGCGTACATCGGCACAGGCCGCGCGGCGTACTTATGATGGTGGCCGGCTATATGTGGGTAATGGTGGGATCCCTCCGAGCCGGCCCGCGCCGGCCGCCATCACTGCAATCCCGGCCGGCTATGAAGGCGTGCTGACGTTGCGCGGCGGCGACATCAACACCTTCACCGATGGTGATTTCCTGCTCAATCAGAGCCGGTTGTTCACCGAGCAGGGCGGTCAGATTATGATGTGGTCGTCCAATGCAGATCTCAACGCCGGTCAGGGCCCCAAGACTTCGGCCAACTTCCCGCCGGTGGTGGTGAAAGTCAGCAGCGACCTGTTTGTTCAGCCGGATCAGGCGGGCGCGACCACGGGTGCGGGTATCGCCGCCCTGCAGGCGACGCCGGACAGTCCGCCATCGGACGTGTTTCTGATCGCGCCGCGCGGCACGGTCGATGCGGGTGACGCGGGTATTCGGGTGTCGGGCAACTTATCGATTGCCGCATTGGCGGTGGCCAATGCTGACAACGTCCAGGTCAAGGGCCAGAGCTTCGGCTTGCCGCCCCAACCCGTCACCAACCTGACGCTGACCACGGCCAGCACCGCGGCGACGGAAGCGGCGTCCATCGCCAGCAATATGCGGGCGGCACAGCCTGCGACCATGGTGGACGTCGAAGTCACCGGCTTTGGCGGCGATGACCCCAACAATCCGGACCATTGCGTGGTACGCCCGGGCAACAGTTGCGCGCCTTCCGACCGGTAAGGATCAGGAACGTCAATAATGAGTCGTCTTAAGAAGGAATGTCTATTCCCGACCGGCAGCGTCACCATGACTGTTACCGATGGGGCAATCGCCGGTCTCAATGCCAAAGGCGAGAGCGTTGCGTTGTCCGCTGCGCCCGCCCAAGTCCACCTCTAAGGATACTATGATGAGAAAAGACAAGATTGTTACCGCGCCGGCCGAGGCCCCCGCTTCGCCGCTGTTCTATCGCAAGCCAGAAGCGCTCAATCCGGCGGCCCACGCCGACCTGCGTTTACGTCAGGCCGTGGACTTCGGTTTCGCGCGCAAGACGAACTCGGTGCAGATTACAGCGTCCGAGTTCGCTGCAGTGGCGCGCAATTTTCCCATCGTTTTCGCCGGTGAGGAACATTATCCCGCGGCCGTGCTGGGTTTGGACGCCGAAAACCTGTTCGTCGACGAGGGCGGTAAATGGGCTGAACACGCCTATGTGCCCGCCTATGTGCGTCGCTATCCCTTCGCCTTTATCAGCTTCGATGACGGCAAGCAGTTTGCCTTGGGCGTAGACCGTGCCAGCGAGCGGCTGATCACCGAGAAAGATGACAAATCGGTGCCGCTGTTTGCGGACAGCAAGCCCACTCGGCTTACCGACGAGGCTCTGCGCTTCTGCATCGCCTTCCAGAACGATCATGCAGTGACCAAGACCTTCATTCAGGCATTATCTGAGCAGAATTTGCTGGTCGAGGTCCAATACGCCGCCCCGATGGCCATGGGCAAATACATCTCCCTCAAAGGCTTCCAGGTGGTCGATGCCAGCCGTTTTCAGAACCTGCCTGACACGGTGGTGCTGGATTGGCATCGCAAAGGCTGGCTAAGTCTGGTGCAGTTCCATCTGGCCTCTCAGGATCTTTGGCGTGATCTTACGGCCCGTCAGGCCGTCGCAATGGCCTCGGCCGCCTAGCAAATAGGTGCTCGCAGCGTATTTCGAGCCGCGAGTTGGCTCCCGCTTTCAGCGGTGTTCTGCAGAGCCGCCAGACGATCTCTGATTTTGATGGATGGCTATGCCGTCATGGCGCCGGCGTAAATACGCTCTTCCAGGCCGGGGCCAGATATCGGACGAACACGGCTGCGGGCACGGTCAAGCGGAAATCGCCGAGCACATGCGGCCACACCTGGCCTGCGCCATATGGAAGTACGATGCCGTTCGCGGTGGTCTGGCCTTTGGCGTAGGTCAGGGCATAGGAGGTGAGTTTTTCGGGGCTGATGCCGTCCTTGGCCATGTCCGCGTCCGGCTTTTGACCGATGCGGTGGGTATAGATTTTGGTCCAGGCGCGCGTGGCGGCATCCGCAATGGCCGCGAGAGCGGGCTTGCTCTGACCGGGCGCAAACAAGGCTTCGATGGGCACGGCGCGACCAGCTTTCTTATCCCAGACAATCGTCTGGAAGCCGCCATTGGGGTGCGCGCCGCCGGTATCGGCATAGATTTCGTCCGACAAACTCAGCACGAGATCGTTTTCAAACGTCACGCGCCAATTGGTGTCGACATTGTAGGGCGTGAAGTGGGCATTGCCTTCTTTGTCGTCCTTGGCGTCGTTTTTGGCCTGGGTGGCATCGGCCTTGTACAGGGCCATGATCTTGCTTTGCAGCGGCGGGATGGCCATGGCAGCGGCTGGCACGCGCAGGCGCAATTCCACCAACGGAGACTTTTCGGTCCTGTCGTAATCGGCGCCTATTGCGGAGGACGCGAGAAGGATGCCGCCGGTCAAGAATGCCATGAAATGGCGCATGTTCGCTTCCTCAAGAACAAGTCGTGTTCATGTTGGTGCAGATGTCTTTCGTCCAGCCGATGCCCTTGCGCGCGCGCACGTTCCAATAGTCGCCCCAGCAGCCCAGCAAGGCGATGGTCTGCTCGCCTGCCGCGTTGGGGTCGATTTTCCGGCTTTTGGGATCATGGTCGGCATAGATGACGCCGCCATTCTGCATGCCGTTCACACCCAATACGCTTTTGTGCAGCCAACCCTGGCCGTGGAAAATAACGGACCCTTCCGGCGGTCCACCCGCGTCGATCAGGCGCGCGCGATCGATCTGATACCAGTCTCCCGTCTGGCTGATGACATGCACGGCAATCCAGCCGTCACCGGGATTCTTCAGCGCCGCCAAGACGGCGCCTCCGGGCGCGGCCCGCACATTGGTCCCTTTGGGATCCGTATCGGTGATATCGGCATTGACGTTGCAGACCGGCCGGGCATCCGCCCACGCCACATGGCTTGCGCCAAGCAGCGCCAGAATGAGGCACGTCATCAAGCCGATTTTCATTTCGTCCCTCCAGGCTTGTGCCTGCTTAACGCAAGCGCGCCAGCCCCGCTTTACATTTTGACGAGATTGCAGGGAGTGAGACTGTTTTGGTCACGGGATGAGACGATCCGCTGCCGGGCTTGCGGCATCAATTGCTGGCGGCGTCAAAGGATCGAACTTGTGACAATCAGACAGCCCGGCTCCGCGCAATGATCCTGCCCCTCGCCATCGGATTCTGCCTGACTTCCGGGCCCAACAATCAATGTGGGGGCGGCCATCAAAACAGTCCGAGCCCGTGCGCCGCCTATCATGCCGGGCAGAACCATGTCCTGCGAACTTATTGCGATGGCCCTGGAACGATGCATCTGCGGATCAACGGCCGCATGTATGAAATACGGGGCGGGGCCTGTGAAGCTGTTGGCGGCATGCCGAGCTTCAATGCGGGCGTCGTGACGGAGATGGGTGCCGATGTGCCTGCCGATTATGTGGGTGTGGCAACCCGTGGGATGGGGCCATTTCGCGGTGCAGTGCTGGCGCTTCATCTGGGCGGCAAAAGCTATCTGCTGATGGACAATAACGGTGTCATGGGCCCGCATGGCGGCACGATTGACGCCAATGGCCACGCTATCGGGGCGAGTCATGAGGCTGTCGCGATCTCCGCCAGCTTCACCTGCTGAGCGGAGAATCATTACCGCTGTGACAGAAACCCTTTTATCGGCAGCGCTTTGTGGAAGATTTGCGCGCAACGAGATTGCGTTGCGCACGCGATGAGACGACGGGTGCATTGCCGCCGCGCAATGTGCCGCCGCTATTCCTGCGCCGTCGGATCACCGCATTGCATCGCAAACTCTTTACTCTCGAACCTCTCCGGGTTGCCGACCGTTTCGATGCCTGGGTGGACATTGCCCGCAGCATTGGTGTCGATATCGACAAGCCTGCCGATACAACCGGGCCGTTTCGCGGCGCGCTTCATGCGGCCATCACGCCTTCGCTTTCCATACTGAAATATGACGCGGACAATTGCCCGGTTTATCGTCTGGCGCCCCAAATCCGGCGCGTGGAATGGAGCCAATACTGGATCTATCGCGAGTTCGGGCCGGGCGCATGGATCAACGTCGGCGGGCGTGAATTTATGACCGGGCCGGGCGACATGATTGTCGCCAATGCCGACGAGCCGTTCCAGACACGCGCGGTCGAAACATATCTGCACCAGGTCTGGATGCTGCCTCATGCGATTCTGAGCCCGCATATGCCCAAGATGGGGCGGCCCTTCCTGGTGCATATACCGGCTGCGCATCCGCTCAACCGGTTCATGCAGTCTTATTTGGACATGGTGGTGCGGGAAACCGGCGAGATGAGCGATCCGCTGGCGGCGCTGGCCGCGGATCATATCGCGCGGCTGATCGCAATCGCGGCGGGGGCTTCGCCACGCGACCATGCATCCACGGTGCGGTCGGCAAAACTGGAAGAAGCCCGCCGCTTCATTGCGCAGAATCTGGGCCTGCACGATCTGACCCCCGAGCGGGTGGCAGGGGAGCTGGGCATTTCCGTGCGCCAGCTTCATTTGTGCTTTGAACCCACCGGCGAGAGTCTGGGGCAGTATATCCGCCGCCGCCGGCTGGAAGAGTGCAAGGCCATGCTGGAAAACCCACTGGCGGTGCAGCGTTCGGTGGTGGAGATCGCCTTTGCTTGGGGGTTCTCCTCTATGCCGACTTTCTATCGCGCCTTCCACAGTGCCTATGGGGCGGCGCCACTCGATATCCGCGCCGCGGCGATGGCGCGACTGCTCGAAGCGAGCGGCGAGAGTTCCGGCAAAAATGCTGTTTTTACGCTTCGATAGCTCGGTAACGCATCAATCGAGAGTTATTTCCCGTATTGCAGCAGGGCACTGTTGCGTATCTCGGACGGTGATGCCCCGTAGCAGCGGCGAAAAGCGCGGTTGAAATTCGAGACGTCGTTGAAGCCGCTTTCGAAAATGATCTGGCTGATATTCTGATGTGCCCGGGCGGGATCGGTGAAGGCATCATGGGCATGCGCCAACCGGCGAGCCGTCAGGAAGGCAGAAAAGGTCTTGCCATCGCGTTCGAACAGCCGCTGCACCTGGCGTGGCGTCAGGCGATGCCATGCCGCCACCTGACCGATATTCAAGTCGGGAAGCGTCAGATTTTCGATGACGTAGTTCTTGATCGCATGCAGCCGCGCGGCATTCACACTGGCGCGCTGCGCTTCTACGTCGGACCCCACTTTGGTGCCCAGGCTGAGCGCGACCAGATCATAGATATGCGATACCGCCAGTTTTGCTACTTCCGGCAGCGATGGGGTTTCATCCAAGATGCCGATATAGGATTGCAGCATGTTCAGCGCCGGATTGGTGCGCGTCAGCTTGGCGCCCAGCCGGTCGTCCAGATTTTCCACGCGTGACGCCAGCGCGGCATGCGGGAGACGCAATCCCAACGCCGTTCCGCTAGGCCGCACATAGGTGCAGGGCAGGGCGCAACCCGCGATCTGTGCTTCGCCCGCGTCCAGCACCACATCGTGCCTACGCTGGACGACGTGATAGCGGCCCGTCAGATTGATGGTGAGAAAGATGTCGTCATTGCCGTCCGACATTAGCGGGTTGGTGCGCTGGGCCTTGATGCCGCGCACGGTGCCCCTGGCGGTATGAAGACCGGGCAGCGCCCGCAGCTTCAGATCGACATGTAGTGGAACGTTGCCAATCTCTTCCACGTCCAGACGCAGGAACTGATGCCCGAAAACTTCGCGCGTTACCGCTGCCCGGTCCCTGACGGGAATCGGGTCGGTTCGCATGCGAAAAGCCACATCGCCCATGAGCCCCCAAGCCCGGTTTGGCGGAGCGGACTTTCTGCCGCGCGCCAAAAAAATGCAATGCGGCGCACCGGCATGTCGCATGTCGACAAGCTTGTCGCGGACGCCCAAGCCAGCACGGTTTGAACGCCATAGGCATCGGCCTGACGCGCGCCGAAAGCGTGCGAAGGGACAACATGACAAACTCGTTATCTTTGCCGCCGCCGTCCCGTATCGTGCTGCTGGGCCGCGCGGTCTTAAGTCGAAATGGCAGTGCAAGAGGGCGCTCTTCCGCGAAACTGGAAGAAGCACACCTGTTCATTGCGCGGCATCTGAGTGACTACAAACTCAATCCCGAACGGATCGCGCGGGCACTGTGTATTTCCGTGCGCCAGCTTCATCTGTGCTTTGAACCCACAGGGGAAAGCCTGGGCCAGTATATTCGCCGCCGCCGGCTGGAAGAATGCCGGGCCATGCTGGAAAGCCCGATGACGGTGCAGCGTTCGGTGATGGAGATCGCGTTTGCCTGCGGCTTCTCCTCGATGCCGACTTTCTATCGCGCCTTCCACCATGCCTATGGCGCGGCGCCCCTCGCTATCCACACGGCCGCGATGGCGCGGTTGGTCGGGCCGAACGGCGATCAGTAGCTGTTTTGCGCGGAGTGAGATTGCGTCCCGCGCTGGGTGAGACGACAGCCCAGCTTTCGCAGGCGCAGAAAGGACGCGGGAAACCGCGAGTCTGCGGCTTTCCGGCGGGGAACCCATGTCAAGTTGCGAAAGCGTATTTGTCGCGGCGGCACGGTCTCGTCTGTTTCCACCAATAGACCGGATCAGCCAGCCATGACGTCCAAGACCAAATCTTCCCGCCGCAATTTTCGTCTTGCCGTCATTTTGCTGTCGAGCAGCGCGATCGTCGGCGTGCCGCTTGCGGCTTTCGCGGATTCGGCGTGGTTGGGGGGCACATCGAATGATTGGTTCAACGCTTCTAACTGGTCGCCTGCTACGGTGCCGACCGCGACCGACGATACGGTCATCGATCTCAATACAAATGCGCCTGTGATTGCATCCGGCGCGACCACCAATGGTTTGACCGTCGGCGATCACAACACCGCGTCGCTGACTGTTTCCGGCGCGACACTCGCCACGCATGGCATCGTATATTTGGGTTTGAACGCGGGATCGAGCGGCACGTTGACGCTTCAGGGCGGCTCTACACTCTCGATGGACAGCGGTTCTCAACTGGTCGTCGGTGCGGGTGGCACGGGGGTGATGACTATCGAGACGGGCAGCACCGCCAATTACGACGGGGCGTTCATTGGCGCGAATGATGGTGCGGGTCAGCTCGAAGTCACCGGCGCGGGATCGGCGTTCACGGGCAACAATATCACCATCGGCGCCCGCAACAGTTCGGGATCGTTGATCATCGATGGGGGCGCTCTTGTTCAGAACGCCCACGAAATAATCGCCGGCAATGGCGGGACCGGAACGATGGATGTCACCGACGCCGGCACCATCCTCAACAGCGAGACGCTTTATATTGGAACGGCGGGTGTCGGTGGCGTGACGATTGAAAACGGTGCGGTGTTCAACAACAGCCTGGACCTGGTGGTCGGCGGCGCGGCGCCGGCGCAACCGGCGTCCGGCGGTACGGCCAACTTCAGCATCTTGAACGGCGCCACCGTGCTGTCCAGCGGCACGGCGGAAATCGGCCTGGGTGCGGGCTATACCGGCACCGCCACGGTGGATGGCACCGGATCGAATTGGCAGATTCTCAATGGATTGTCGGTGGGTAAGGATGGCGGCAACGGCACGCTGACCCTCAGCCATGAGGGCGCGGTCACGTCGGGCAATCTCACCGTCGGCGTCACCGCCGGTTCTACCGGCGTGGTGACGGCCCAGGATCTCGGCACGCAGCTCCAGACACTGGACATGGTGATCGGCGGGGGCGGCAACGGCACACTGAACGTGAATGCGGGCGCTGTGGTCAGCACCAACAGCACGACCTATGTCGGCGAAGTGCTGGGCGGCGTGGGCACCGTCAATGTCGATGGTCCCGGTTCGGAATTCGATCCCAACGATCTGTTCATCGGCGGCAACGATCTGGATTCCGCGTCTGGCGGCACCGGCACGCTGACGATCACCAACGGCGCATCCGTCCTGCCTGCCACCGTAAGCCTCGGGTTGGGCACACAATCTTCCGGCACGATCACGGTAGACGGCACCAATTCCGAGCTTCGGGCCACGGGTACCATGGTCATTGGCGCCTATGGTGCGGGTACCGTGAATGTCAGCCATGGTGCTACGGTTTTCGGCGCCACGGACGTCAGCCTGGGCCTGCAACCTGGAGCAAGTGGAACCATAAATATCCTAGATTATCCGTCCAATTTCTCTGCGTCCGGCACGTTGCATGTCGGCGTGGCAGGCAGCGGAACGGTCAATATCACCGGCGGGAGTGTTGGCGCAGGCGCCGCTTCACTGGGGGAAGACGCATCGGCCACCGGTACCGTCATCATCAACGGCAATGGCGGCTTTAGCGTAGCCGGAATTGCCAAGATCGGAGTCAACGGAACCGGTACCGTGACCATTCAGTCAACGAGCGGTTCGTTCTCCGCCGATACGCTTATTCTCGGTGCGAATAGCGGTTCGCATGGCACTTTGACGCTTTCTAATGACGGCGTATCTCCGGGCCTCTCTCAGGTGGAGGTGACCAATCTAACGGTGGGTGATGCGGGTACGGGCGTATTCACGGTCGGGACCAGAGGGTTTGTGGCCGTCCAGGACGATGCAATCGTGGGTGCGCAATCCGGTTCAAACGGAACCCTGACTGTCGATGGCATCAACGCGAGTTGGCAGACGATGACGGGCGGTTTGGTTGCCGGTCAAAGTGGCGGCGCTGTCGGCACGGTGATCGTTTCCAATGGCGCAGGGGCCACGACTACCGCGAGGACGACATTGGGTGCTGCTTCCGGTGCCACCGGTACCATGACGGTGACCGATGCCGGATCAGAATATGATACGTTCGGCGATCTGTTCATCGGAGAAAGCGGCACCGGCACACTGAACGTCAAGAATGGCGGCGTGTTTCATGCCGCCGCCCTGACTTTTATCGGCGACAATCAGGGCGCAACCGGCACCTTGAACATCGACGGCGCGGGTTCGAGATTCAACGCAGACGACAACATCGTGGTCGGCGGCGATTCCACCAATCCCAGTGGCGGTAACGGAACCGTGAATGTCACGAATGGCGGTACGCTTGCCGGCACCGGCCTGTATGTGGGGGTGCCGCCCGGTTCCACAGGCACCATGACAGTCGATGGCGCGGGCTCGACTGTTACCGGTGCGCTGCTTTCCATCGGCTATGGCGGCACGGGCAACGTCACGGTGCAGAATGGGGGCGCGATCACAGAGGGCATTGTGGATGTCGGAAGCATTCCCAATTCGACGGGCACCCTGATTGTCGACGGGGCCGGTTCCAGCGTCACGGCGTCGTCAATCGGCGCAGTCGGCGATTTTGGCAATGGCACGCTGCTGGTGCGCAATGGCGGCGCCTATATCGCCGATAAGGCTTATATCGGATATGAAGCCGCTGGCAGCTTTACCGGCGTTGGTACGGTAACGATCGATGGTGCGGGCTCCAGCCTGACGGCCCAGTCCCTTGATGTCGGTCTTTTCGGGAAGGGCAGCCTGATCCTCGCCAATGGTGGCGTTGCGTCCGTGACAAACTTGACGGTCGCGACAAATACCGGGTCGGTGGGCGAGATCGATATCGGTGCGGCCCCCGGCAGTGCGGCGGCGGCGTCCGGGACACTTTCGACGTCAGTGGTGACGTTCGGTGCGGGTACGGGTGCGATCAATTTCAACCATACGGACGGCAACTACATCTTCGCGCCGACGATAAGCGGTGTGGGCACCATCAACCAGATCGCAGGCGCGACCTTCCTGACCGGCGATGATAGCGCTTTCACGGGCACGACCAACATCACGGGCGGTGCGTTGCATGTGAACGGTTCGCTGAGAAGTTCGGCAGTCACGGTTTCGGGGGGCGGCACGCTGAACGGCAATGGTACGGTCGGTTCGGTGTCGGCGCTCAATGGCGGTATCGTGGCGCCGGGAAATTCCATTGGCACATTGACCGTGAACGGCAATTACAGCGCCGCGGCGGGCTCGATCTATCAAGCCCAGCTGGATTCGGCTGGGCATTCCGATCTGCTCATCGTCACCGGCACGGCCACTTTGGCCAATGGCGCGATCCTGAATATCACCAAGACCGATGCTGGCAGCTACGCTCCGGGGAAATACACATTGCTGACCGCCGCAGGCGGCGTCAGCGGCACCTACACCCTCACCAACGATCTTGTCGAAGGCAGCGCGTTTGGAAGCCAGTCTATCAGCTATGACGCCAATGACGTTTATCTGAGTGTGGCCAAGATCGCGTCCTTCGCCTCGGCGGGCATCACGCCCAACCAGATTGCGGTCGGCGGCGGCGCGGACAGTCTGCCCACCAGCAGCCCGCTCTATGGCACGCTGATCACTCTGCCCAATTTTGCCGCGGCGCAAGGCGCATTCGATCAATTGTCGGGTGAGATCCATGCTTCGGCGCGCACAGCGCTTCTGGAAGACAGCCGTTTTGTGCGCGAAGCGGCGCTGGATCGGCCGGCGGCTCCGAACGTGGACCATCCAGTGGTCTGGGGGCAGGGCTTTGGCGATTGGGGCTCTAATGATGGCGACGGCAATGCCGCACGCTTGAGCCGTTCCACCAAAGGCTTCATCGGCGGCGTCGATGTGCCGATCTATCAGACCTGGCGTGTGGGCGTGATGAGCGGCTTCTCCAACACGGGGCTCAATGTGCTGGGCCGTAGCTCCACCGCCGCCAGCGCCAATTATCATTTGGGCATTTATGGCGGCACGCAAACGGGTTCCGTCGCGATACGCGCGGGCTTTTCTTATAGTTGGCACGATTTGCAGACGGCCCGCACGGTCGCCTTCACGGGTCTGAACGAGCAATTGTCGGCGGAATATTTCGGCGGTACCACGCAGGGCTTTGGAGAAGTCGGCTACAAACTCGATGCCGAAGGCGTCAACCTGGAGCCTTTCGCTAACCTGGCCTATGTCAGCCTCCATACCGGCGCCTTCCGGGAAACGGGTGGGGCATCCGCGCTCAGCGTGGCAGGCGATACGTCCAGCAACACCTTCACGACACTTGGCCTGCATGCGCGCGAGCAGGTTGACCTGGGCACCGGCGCCATCTTCACCGCGCACGGGAGCTTGGGTTGGCGGCACGCTTTTGGCGACATCACGCAAGTTTCAACCAATGCCTTCGCTGGCGGCGCGGCCTTCACGATCGACGGCGTTCCGGTGGCGCAGGATGCTGCGGCCATCGATGCTGGCTTTGATACCGCGATCAGCGATCGCCTGACGTTGGGGCTGGCCTATACCGGCCAATACGCCTCCAGCGCACGCGACAATGGCGTCAAAGCGAGCCTTGGGTGGAAATTTTGAACATCGCGACGGTGTGGGAGCCGCGCTGTTTGCGTTAGACTTCTCCAAGCTATTGCCAGGATGACGCTTGTAAGGCTTGTTGCCTTAACGGTGATCATGGTGGCTTTGCCTGGAGGAGTTGGAATGTCTGTTGATGGACTGATTACGACGCGCAGCAATTCTGGCCCGCAAGAGACTATGCAACGGTTCCAAGATGAGGTCCGCGCACGAGGCATGACGATTTTTGCTCACATCGATCATGCCGCGGGTGCGGCTGAGGTTGGTATGAATTTGCGCCCGACCGATCTTCTGATTTTCGGCGCCGCCAAAGGTGGAACGCCGCTGATGCAATCCGAGCAGACGATGGGAATTGACCTGCCGTTGAAGGCGCTGGTCTGGCAGGACCAAACGGGCGCGACCTAACTTTCCTATAACGATCCGGTCTATCTGGCGGAGCGCCATGAACTGCCAAGTTCTGCCAGAAGCTTGGCCGATGGAATGTCGAAATTGTTGAAGGCGATGGCCGCCAAAGCAACGGCCACTCCCTAGTCGGCCTGGCCAATCTCTAGGCGGGTGATTTTACCCTCTGCGTTCAAGTGAAATCGAAAATAAGTCCGAAAATCACCCCATGACTTGGTGTGGAAGGTCCCTTCGAGGTTCAGGCCGCCATTGGTCACAGCATCGATCGTGACAAACCGCTCGTTGCCGATGGCTTCGTCGGTGAAAGCTGAGAGACTACGCGGATTGCCGTCATCGAGCAGATCGGCATTGGGCGCAAAAAGTGCCATCCAAGAGACTTTATCGCCCTCTTGCAGCGCCCTGATTGCTGCTTTGACGGTTGGGTTCTGGAGTTGGTCGGTTATCATTGGTGGTGATCCTTTCGAATTGGCCGAACAGCATAAAGGTTCAGGTTTTCGGGCTGTGGCACATCGACGTGCAACTGCAACAGTATCAATGTCGGGGCAGGGGGCGGTTTTTGCAATTTCTCGCCAAAAGTTTGAAAAATCAACAGCGGGACATAGCGTGCCCTGACAGCGCAACGTTCCGCCATCATAGTCCCGGTGTATAAGCAAGTTGTCAGGTTCACTGCACGTGACAGAATTTTGACAGCATGCCCGCGGGGATGGCTACGAGCTTCCTCATCAGAAAAACCGATAGTGGCGTATCCGTGATCCGGATGTCGGCCAGCTATCAGACACGGGCGTTCGGAGGTGACGGCTGGCTGCGCATTCTGCGCTTCGTCCGCGCGACAAGGCGATTGATGTGTTCACCTATTCGCCCTGGTATGGGCGATTGCGGGCGGAAGCGGACCAGAAATTCGCCATTTCAGCGCCGTGGATGTTTGGCGCATCGCGCTGACGCGGCAAGATGGAACGCTTGGCAACCAGCTACTTTTCTCCCGGCTATCGGTTGCCATGAAATGCCGAATGGTTGAGAGAAAGAAACAATTGTTGCACTATTTCAACCTGTTGGTGTGATTGAGATCGGTTGCGCCCGCTGCTTGTTGCAGAATCTGCTGTATAAGCTGAACGCGAATAATGCTTACGGGGACGCTATTATGCCTGAGTCAGAGAAAGTCCGTAAACTCAGGCCGCGGCCGACCGCCGCCGAACAAGCGCCTGTCGAAAATGCGCTCACGCGGATCAAGGTGATGCGCCCCACTATGGCAAAGGGTGCCGCACGTATTGCGGATTTTGTTTTGGACGATCCCGCTCGCATCGTGAAGATGACGGTCACCGAGCTGGGCGAAGCGACCGAGGCCAGTGAAGGCAGCATCATCAATTTCGCCAAGATGCTGGGCCTTACCGGCTATCAGCAACTGAAACTCACCTTGGCCCAAGAGACGGTTCAGCCGGTTCAGTATATTCATGAAGATCTGGACCGGACTGATGATGTCCCCGCCGCGACGCAAAAGATATTTCACTCCGGCATCCAGGCGCTAAGGGACACGCTCACCGTTCTCGATCCCAAGGCCATAAGCCGGGCCGTTGATATTTTTCGTAAGGCCAAGCGCATCGAAATTTACGGCATCGGCTCTACCGCGCCGATTGCGGAGGATGCGCATTATCGGATGGTGCGTATTGGTCTGGATGCCAAAGTTCTTGTCGACAGCCATGTCCAGGCCATCGGCGCGTCCTTGGCCGATCCCAGCGTGGCGACACTTACGATTACGCATTCGGGTGCGACGCATGAGACCGTGGCGGCGACCCGCCTTGCCAAAGAGGCGGGCGCCAAGACTGTGGTCATCACCAACTTCGCCAAATCACCGATTCAGGCTTATGCGGACGTGGTTCTGTTCACCATGGCGCGGGAAACGCTTTTCCGCACCGAAGCCATGACGAGCCGTATCGCCCAATTGTGTGTTCTTGACGCGCTGATCGCGACGCTTGCGCTGGCGGACTATGAGCGGGCCACCAAGACGCTCCAGCACACATTCGACACGCTGTCTCTCAAGCGGTTCTGAGGCTATGTGGCCTCGTTATCGGCCGTCTGTTTGACCGACCGGGAACGAGGGGCGTTGGCCGGTTGCGTGATCAGATGCTGAAACCCGATTTTCGAGCGCGCGCCGATCAGGACGCTTTGCATCCCAATCGCGCCGGCGCCTGCGATGTCCGTCTCCGGGTTGTCGCCGATCATGATCGCTGACGATGGATTGATCCCCAGGGTGTCGCATGCGCGCTCGAACAAGCGCGGACCGGGCTTGCCGATGATTTCCGTTTCGACGTTCGTATCGCCGACGCTGGCTATGAGTGCCGCAAACAGTGCGCCGGTTTCCGGCACCAGCATGCCGCGTTTGCCAGGATGCGTGGTGTCGGGGTTCGCGACGATCAGGCGCGCGCCCGCCCTGAGACAGTTCGCCGCGCGTTGCAGCCGATTATAGCTGAAACGCGTATCGCGCAGCAGAACAACAAGGTCGGCGTCATCATGAACGATGCGAAGACCGAGGCTGCGCGCATAGGCCTTGATCCGCCCGTCGCCCAGAACCAGCACGCCTTGCGGCCGCAACTCGGCGGCGCGCTTCAGGGCTTCAACGCCCGCCAGGACGATGCGCTCAACAGGAATGGCAATCTCGGACTTGCGCAGGATCTCCGCGAAATCTTCAGGCAAGTGCGTGGAATTGTTTGAAACGATTGCAGTTCTTTCCAGATTTTCGCGGATGAACTGGATGGCTGCTGGCATCGGCCGGTCGCCAAGGGCAATGCAGCCGTCCCAATCCACCAGAATGCCGGATGCTTGTTCCACTTGGCTCCTGGGGTTGAATTCCACTTGAGGCTGATAATTCGCGCTGTTTCGAGATTTCACGTTCAACAATCCGTCTCCCTGCCATCACGAAAATATAAACTCACTGTTCTGATGATTTCAACTGAGTTGATTTCATAACGGTGTCATATTGCGTGGATATCAAGCCCCCGATCGAAACGGCTGCGCTCTGTCCGGGTGGTGGCGTCTAACGGGGATACCCAATGAAGAAGAGTGCGTTCTTTGCCAGCAGCGCTGTCATCGCCATTGCGGCCAGCGCGGCTTTTGCTCTGCCATTGGCTGCCTCGATGTTGCTCGCTTCGCCGGCCCAGGCCGAGGAAGCGTCGAACGCAGGCGATGCTGGAATCGCCACCGAAGAAGTCGTGGTCACGGGCACGCATATCAGCCAGGCCGGTTACACCGCGCCGACACCCGTGACGGTCGTCGATCAGGCCCAGATCCGCAATTCCGGCGTGACCAACGTCATCGATACCTTGCTCAAAATGCCCGCAATCGCGGCGGGCCAAGACGCCAACAATGGTGCGAACACGACGGACGGCGGCGCATCCTTCATCAATTTGCGCGGCCTTGGCACCAACCGAAGCCTGGTACTGGTCAATGGCCGCCGGCGCGTTTCGGGCTCATCCACATCTTCCGCGGTGGACCTGAACACCATTCCCGCCGCCATGATCGATCATGCGGAAATCACCACCGGTGGCGCATCCGCAATTTATGGCGCCGACGCGGTCAGCGGCGTTCTCAACCTCATTACCAAGAAAAATTTTGAGGGCCTGGAAATGACCGCCCAGGGCGGTATCAGCCAGCGGGGAGATTCCGAAAATTATGCACTCAGCGCCTTTGGCGGCACCAGCTTCTCCAACAATCGCGGCTTCGTCGGTTTTGCCGTAAGCTACAGCAAAGAAAATCCGCTGAACTATAGCGACAGATCGTATCTGAACACGCATCTTGCCGAGCAATCCAATCCGGCCAGCAAAACTCCGACAGATGGCATACCGGACAGGCTGACATACCAAAATGTTCAGTCATTGGCATATTCGCCGAACGTGTTGTTCTTCGCCAAGAACGTGCCTTACACATACGGCGCGAATGGTCTGTTGAATGTAACTCCGACGACGTCATTCGCCACTGGCCCGACCGGAAACGGTGTGGGCTCGCCTGGCGAATTTGAACAATCGATGTTGAATGCGCGGTTGGGCAACCAGGTCACCTCCATGCGCAGCGACCTGTCCTATAAGGTTTTCGACGGAATCAAATTCTTCGCCGAAGGAGAATTCACACAGACCAATACGCCGGTCCCCGATCAATATTACCGGTTCGATAGCCGCGCTCTTTGGTTCAATGCGACCGGCGGTCCGATCATCCAGCCCGACAATTACTACCTGCCTGCGTCCGTAAAGGCTCTGATGGCGTCGTCCGGAATGACCACGCTTCCCGTGGCCAAGGACATGGTCGACGAACTTGGCATCATCACGGATTATCACAACCGCAACACCTATTCGATCGTTACCGGCTTCGAAGGCATACTTTTCGACAATTGGAAATGGGATGTCTCCTATCAGTACGGGCAGGAGAGAGACGATATCGAAACCCCAAATTTGCTGCGGGGGCAGAATTTCAAGAACGCCCTCGACGTAATCGCGGACCCAGCATCGGGGCTGCCGGAATGCCGCAGCGCCACGGCTCGCGCTGCTGGTTGTGTTCCGTACAATATCTTCGTGCGCGGTCCACTCTCCCAGGCGCAGCGGGATTATTTCGTGGCGACGCGCGTTCAAAACACCGAAAACACGCAAGGAATCGTCGGTGCGCATCTGAATGGCGATCTTTTCGAGTTGCCTGCGGGCTCGCTGGCGATTGCGGCGGGCGTGGAGCATCGGGAAGAGGGGCTGCACACTCGGGACGATTCGGGAATGTTGAGCGGCGATATCCGGTGGGGCGTCGGCACGACCGCGAATGCCCGGCCGAATTTGGATAAGAAGTTCACAGTCACGGAAGAATATGCCGAAATTCTGGCCCCGGTCGTTCGGGACATACCGTTTGTCCAGGCGCTGAACGTGGATGGCGCGATCCGCGCGTCGGACTACAACACTATCGGATCCACCATCGCCTGGGCTGGCGGCGTGAACTGGACCGTCAATGATGATGTGAGGATGCGCTTTACGCTTTCTCAGAGTGTTCGTGCGCCCAATCTTCTTGAATTGTACGGACCCGTCACCGTGACGCTGACGAGTGCTCCGAACCCCTGCGGTTCAAGCGCCATCAACACGACTGCGAACCGGAAAGCCAACTGCATCGCCCTCGGCGCGCCGGCGGCCGGCAGTGTCAACACCGCGCCTCAGATCGAATCCATCACCGGCGGCAATGCTGACTTGAAGCAGGAATTGTCGAACAGTTGGACGCTCGGTACCGTCCTGACGCCGAGTTTTCTTCCCGGCTTTCAGAGCTCTATCGATTTCTTCAACATCGCGATCAGTGGTGCGGTCACGACCCCCAATGTTGAAAATGGCTGCCTCGATGCCGCCAACATGCAGGGGAATGCGTTTTGCAACCGCATGACGTTCTCGTCCGGTGGCGTTCTGCTCACTGAAGACCGCTCGCTTATCAATGCTGCCAAGCTCACGACGCAGGGCGTGGATTTCTCTGCCGATTATCGTTTCCAAGTCTGGGGGGCGGACACGGTCGGCCTGAATCTCACTGGAACCTACTTGATGGGTTTGGAGACGCTCGCCCAGGCCAATGATCCTTCCACAACGGCCGTATACGGCGGAGCTTATACCAATCCGCGGGTGCGCCTCAACGCGACCGTATCTTACGAAGAGCAAAATTGGGGTGGGAGCGTTACGAACCGGTTCGTCAGCAGCTCCATTATCGACCGGGCCGCGCTGCCCGAAGCCCGCGTGTCGAATACCGTTCCCTCGATCATCTATACCGATGCCACGGTGCATTACACCATCAACGACAATCTGTCCGGCTTTGTGGGCATCAACAATCTCTTCGATTTTGCGCCGCCGCAACGGGCCCAAACCTACAATTATGGCGATCTGTACGATCTGACCGGCCGCTTCTTCCATGGGGGCATTACGGCCAAATTCTAACGGATGACCGTAGTTCGGTCCGCCATTATGGCTTCCGGTCCTGTTACCGTTCTGCCATCGGGCGATGTTTGAATCGTTGAAAGCTGCCCCCGATCAATTCCCTTCGTGAAAGATTGTATTCATGACGTCGAACAACAGGCGTGATTTTCTGAAGACCATGAGTGTGTTGGGCGCAGCGGCGGCTCTACCTGCGAGTATCCAGCGCGCATTGGCCGTGCCCGCCCGGCGCGTCACCGGAACGATCAAGGATGTGAAGCACATCGTCATCCTGATGCAGGAAAACCGATCCTTCGATCATTACTTCGGGACGATGAATGGTGTGCGGGGATTTGGGGACCGCCATACCGTGCCGTTGCCCGATGGCAGAAGTATCTGGGAGCAGAAAAACGCCTCGCGGGTGCAGCCGCCATTCCATCTCGATACCAAGAACACGAGCGCCATGAAGGTGCCGGGCACGCCGCACAATTTCGGCGATGCCCAGGCGGCCTGGAGCCAGGGACGCTTCGGAAATTGGCCTTTGTTCAAGACCGATTATTCGATGGGCCATTTTAAGCGGGCCGACATACCGTTCCAGTTCGCTTTGGCTGAAGCCTTTACGATCTGCGATGCGTATCATTGCTCGGTCACGGGGTGCACCGACCCCAATCGTATCGTGTTCTGGTCGGGCACCAATTTCGATCCCAGTGAACGGGCGCGGGGCGTCAATTGCCGCGACGACAAATCCGAGCCGACGAACATACGGTGTTCGGTCAGGGGGCATTTCCCCGAGCCCGGATATACCTACAAAAGCAATGGCCTGGAGTGGCAGACGATCCCCGAACTTCTGGAGCAGCACGGCATAGGCTGGCGCATCTATCAGGACCCCAATGACAATGCCAATGGCTTGTTTCACGCCTGCCTCGCCTTCAAGAATTTTCGCGAGAGCAAGCCTGGCGATGTCCTTTATGAGAAAGGCATGCGGCAGTGGTCGCTGGAGCAATTCGCACAGGATGTGAAGCAGAAGACGCTTCCGACAGTTTCTTGGATTCTTCCCCCTGGCGATGGGTCCGAGCATCCCGGGCCGTCTACGCCGATTGAAGGGGCCGATTTTACATCGCGTGTTCTGGATGCGCTGACCGCGGAACCTGATGTCTGGGAGAGTACGGTTTTCATTCTCACATTCGATGAGAATGACGGATTTTTCGATCATGTGCCGCCGCCGGCTTTACCGTCCTATAATAAGGACGGCACATTGGCGGGAAAGGCGACGTTCGATCTTGCCGGCGAGTATTTCGACGATCATGAAGGCAAATATGCCGGGAGCTATGACGCGAGGCATCCGGAAGTTGCCGAGGTGACCACCGCGACCCGCGCCTGGGGTCTGGGGCCGCGCGTTCCCCTGTATGCGATCTCGCCCTGGAGCAAGGGCGGTTGGGTCAACAGCGAAATATTTGACCACACTTCGTTTGGGCGCTTTCTCGAAAAACGCTTCGATATAGAGATTCCCACTATCAGCCCTTGGCACCGCAAAATGTGTGGTGATCTGACATCCTGTTTCGACTTTAGCGGGGACCGGCAAAAAGACTTTCCTGCGTTGCCCGATGTCAAAGATTCAAAAGCGGTGCTCGCCAAGCTCCTGACTCAAAGCCATGTCCAGCCGCTGGCGGCGCAAAAAGACTTGTATCAGGAAGCGGGCGTACGTCCTTCGCGTGCGCTGCCTTATGCGCTCCATGTCGATGCCCGCATGCAGGAGGGCGGAGTAAAGCTTCATTTCGTGAATGACGGCACGTCCGGCGCGACCTTCCATGTCTATGACAAACACCATCTCGAACGTATACCGCGCCGCTATGCGGTGGAGGCGGGAATGAGCCTGGACGATTTATGGGCCATGGAACATGAGAGCGGCATCGACCTTCTGGTTCTTGGCCCCAATGGGTTCATGCGGTCTTTTGTTGCCGCCCCCGGCGTTTCGCTGCCAGCCCTTGTTGCCCGCTATGATGCCAAACAGAAGATGCTCGACCTTGTGCTGGAGAATGCAGGCGCACTGCCGATCAGTCTCACGGTCGGCAAGGATCCCTACGGAGAAAATCAGACCCATAATCTCTCCGCGCATCCGGGCGGGCGTGGTGCAGCGCGTTGGGCCGCGGCGCAAAATCATGGCTGGTATGATTTCGTCGTGGAAGCGGAGGGATTGGTGCTCGGTTTCGCCGGCCGCCTGGAGGATGGCGAGCACAGCTACAGCGATCCGCTGCTGCGTACCTGAAAGTGCATTATACTCAGAAATTAAGTGCACAAAAATGAAGATGCCTCACGGACCTGTCACAAACCTCGAATAAAGGTCCTGCGGCAAGCCTCGGGATGTTGTGAAATGGGTCGTCTCCTTTTCGTGTTGTGTTTTGTCCTGTTTGCCGGCGTGGCAGCGGCACCATCGCAAGCCGCGTCGGCAGAGCGGCCGCTGCGCGTCGTTCTGATCCCGGCGGACGGGGGCACGGAAGACGGCACCAAAGCCGATTATCAGCCGATCTTCAGTGCCGTTTCCAAGATGACCGGCCTGCTGTTCGATATTCGCGTCGGTCAATCCTACAGCGCGGTGGTCGAAGCGATGTGCAGCGGCGCGGCGGACATCGCCTTTGTCGGCCCCGTTTCCTATATCCAGGCCAATCAACGGCATTGCGCAGAACTATTGGCGGTGGGCGTGCAGAAGGGGCAGTCCATCTATTATGCGGGGATCTTCGCCAGGAAGGATGCACCCATTCATGGCATCAAGGATCTGAAGGACAAAAGGGTTGCCTTTGGCGATGTAAACTCCACATCGTCTTTTGTCTTTCCCGTCACCATGATCATGGACGCAGGGCTCGATCCCGTTCGCGATCTTGCTGCCGTCCGTCTTACCGGCAGCCACGCCAACAGCTTGGCCGCGCTGGTGCAGGGGCAGGTCGATGCCTCGGCGCTGTCTTTCGACAGTTTCGACAAGGCGATTGCGCAGAAAGCTGTCGATCCCACCACCATCCAGGTGGTCGCCAAGAGCATGGCCATACCGTATCCGCCGATCATCATGAGCACCCATCTGTCGCCCGCGCTCAAGGCGGAATTGAAGAAGGCCTTTGCGGAGGTGCACAAAGCGCCGGGCGTCACGCCGGAGATGATCCGAGGCTATGGCGGCGAAAAGCTCGACCGCTATGACACGGCTTTCCCGGCCGCCAAGTTCAACATCGCCGCCGGGCAGATGGCGCGGCTTACGCCCGCGCTTCAGAGCGAATTGCTGGCGAAGGCATCGCAACGGTAATGCTGACGTTAGAAGCCGTCGAGAAGCGATACCCGGATGGGACCGTCGCGCTGGCAAATGTGACTTTCAAGGTGCCTAAGGGCCAATTGTGCGTGATCCTTGGGCCTTCCGGCGCCGGAAAATCTACGCTGCTGCGCTGTGTCAACGGACTTGCACAGCCCAGCGCAGGTCTGGTCCGCATCGATGGCGTGCCCGTCGATCGGCTGTCGCTCAGGAATATCCGTTCGTCCGTGGGCATGATCCATCAGAGCTTCAATCTGGTGGCGCGTTCCTCCGTCGCGACGAATGTGATCGCCGGAGCGCTGCCGCGCGTGGCGGCACTGCCGGCTTTGTTCGGCATTTTTCCCAAAATCTATAAAAGAAAAGCATGCGAGCTGATCGGGCAGGTTGGCCTGTCGGAACTTCATCTCAAAAAACGGGTGAGCGAACTATCCGGCGGCCAGCAGCAGCGCGTCGGAATTGCCCGCGCTTTCATGCTCGATCCGCGGATCGTTCTGGCTGACGAACCGGTGGCGAGTCTCGATCCGCAGACCAGTGCGGATATTCTGGCTTTGCTGGCACGCGAGGCACGCATGCGCGGAACCACGGTGCTGTGCAGCCTTCACCAGATCGAGTTGGCGACAGCCTTTGCCGACCGGATCGTTGCTGTGCGCGCGGGACGTCTGGTCTTTGATGGACCGCCCCAGGCGCTCACGCCCGAAGCCATCGAAAGCATTTATGGGTCCGGCAACATCACCAGATTTCCCAGCCCGCTTCCGTCTGGAGCCCGGTCGTGAGTTTCTCGGTGGTCGAGCCGGCGCGGCAGCCTGTTGCAGAGTGGCAATTCCCCAAGCCCTTTGGCTGGCGCGCGGTGCTGATCGCTGCCCTGGCATTCTTGTTGCTGATCGTCACCGGCCACCGGGTCGAAATGGACCGGGCCGCTATTCTCACCGGCCAGGCCGTCGCCGCGGCGACCGGAATGGGCGGCCAAAGCCAGGTCGCGACGGGGCTATCCTCTATCGCAACCAAACTTTTTCCGCTGCAAATTGATGAGCGGATGGATGCGAGCCGTATCCAGAATCTCGATCTCAATCGTCTGCCGTTTCTGGCGCATATCGAAACCGAAACGACGCGCACGCAGACCCTCAATCCTCAGACGTTCAAGCTCGATACGGTTGTTCAACGCAAACAGGTGCTGGTGCAGCGGTTCGGTTATGTGTTCACCGTTTTGTGGAAGCTGGTTGAAACCATCGAGATCGCGTTATGGGGTACGGTGCTGGCGATTTTGGTGGGACTTCCCCTCGCGTTTCTGAGCGCGCGCAATCTGATCGCAAACCGCTGGATCAATCTGGCCTGCCGGACCGTCGTCAGTCTGTTCCGGGCGGTGCCGGAATTGATTTCCGCACTGTTCCTGGTGCTGGCCTATGGTTTTGGTCCCATCGCGGGTGTGTTGGCGCTGGCAATCCATTCGACCGGATTTCTGGGAAAATTCTATGCGGAAGATATCGAGAACACCGATCCCAAAGCACAGGAAGCGCTGGAAGCGATTGGCACCAACAAGCTGAAGGTCTTTCGCTTCGCCATCCTGCCGCAGGTGATGCCGCAATATATCGCCTACACACTCTATATACTGGACCGCAATGTCCGCATGGCGACCGTGATCGGCCTGGTTGGCGCCGGCGGTATCGGTCAGGAATTGAAGGGGCGTTATGACCTGTTCAATTACGGCCATGTCGGAACAATTCTGGTGGCGATTTTTATTCTGGTGCTTGGTCTGGACCAGATCGCAGTTCGTCTGCGGCGCGCCTATCTCTGAAGGTCACTCTCCAAATCATGTCTTGTCCGTAATGTGACCGGCGGTCGCGTTTCATTACGGCACCATTTGTTTGCACCGTCATCTCTGCGGACCAAGATTGGTATCAAAATATCGCAAACCGATAAATCCATGACACTCCTCCGTTGACTCGACAAATGACGGATGATCAATTTGTCATCGTAGAATGGGTTTGCATGGGAGAGATTGGTTCGCCAACGCCGAAGGAGCAACCGCCTCGGAAACTCTCAGGCAAACGGACCATGCAAGCTTCTCTGAATCTGGAAAGAGATTCCGCTTAGACGATGGGAATCCGCCGAAGGGGTCATGCTCTCAGGCAGAAATACAGATGAGGCGCCAGTTGAGCTGAACTCAACCATTTGGGCAGCAGTCCAAATAGGAAAGGCGCGTGAATGAATCCAGAGTCGAACTAGTTCTTCGCGGTCCGCCGCAATTTTCCGGAACCCAGCTCATCGCTTCGCCCTTTGAGGGTATGCGGCCGCATCTGCGGCACGCAGCGGGAGGTTTGTGTCCGGACGTCAAAAGGCCGGCAGGCATGCGCGCCGGCACACAAAAGAGGGGAAGTCACATGATCAAATTCCAGAAATCCTTGCTCGTCGGCGCGTCGGCCTTGTCGCTGTCCATCGCGGCCAGTCCGGCTTTTGCGCAGAACGCGAACAAGGACAGTTCCGAGACTGTCATCGTCACCGGCACCCGCGTTCAGGGCATGACCGCTGCAGACAGCGCCGCACCCGTGATGGTGCTTGGCAGCGACGCGTTGAAGCAAGGCACGGGTTCTTCCGACCTGCGCAACGCGGTGGCCCAGATGGTGCCGTCTTTCACCGCGCAGCAACGCGGCGGCGACCTTGGCAACATGACATTGTCGGCGGCATTGCGCGGCCTTTCTCCCAACGACACGCTGGTTCTGGTAAATGGCCACCGCCGCCATGGCACCGCGAATTTGCAGGTGTCGGCAAACGGCTTCACGGGTGGCGGCGCGTCGCCCGATATTTCGCTGATTCCGCAGAACGCCATCGACCATGTCGAAGTTCTGCTCGACGGCGCAGCCGCGCAATATGGCACCGATGCCATCGGCGGCGTTGTGAACATCATCCTCAAGAAGAAGTCTTCGGGCGGAATCGCCGAAGCCGATATCGGGCAATATGATGCGGGTGATGGCCAGACCTACGATCTGTCCTTCAATATCGGGCTGCCTCTGTTCGACAAAGGCTTCGCGAACATTACGCTCGACAAAAAATTCAACGGCTGGACGCAACGGGGCGGCGCCGACAGCCGGTTGAAAACGGCGACCGGCGACACCGTGCCGACCGGCACAGTCGGCCCCATCAGTCCCTTGACAGGCGTTGTGCCGTGTTCCGGCGGCAACTGCCTTGATCCCAGCCTGGTCGGCAATCTCTACCGTTATCCCCGTAGCAACGCGAATTACGGCAATGCCGAACTGCAGACCACGATGGGTGTGGTGAATGCGGGATATGACTTCAGCGATGATGTTCAATTTTATGCGTTCGGCAGTTTGGCGCACCGTTTTGCCATCACGCATGAAGGCAATCGTCTGCCCAACCAGACGCTCGCGACGCCGGGTTCCAATCAGCCTTGCAGCGCCACCAATCCGCAAGGCTACAACACGGCTCTTGCTCAAGACGGCCTTACGCCCGCGTGCGCCATCGGCTTCTCGAATGCGAGTGGCCGTTTTTCGGGTGAAGCCTCGAGCGTTCCCGCTCATGCGCTGCCCGGCGTGACTGCGATCAACGCGCCGGGTGCGAACAACAATTACCGCGCCGGTTTGCCGCTGGGCCTGAACAATGATGGCCAGGTGATATCGAGCGGCCTGGCGGGAACGGTCTTCACGCCCGGCGAGCTGATCTTCTATCCCAACGGCCAGATCACATCGGAAGTGATCAAGCAGGACGATTATCAGTACAATGCCGGCATGCGGTTTGCCGTTATGGGTTGGAACGTCGATACCAATATCGGATACGGCAAGGATATGGATAACATCTATACCTGGGGATCCGCCGTTAAGACCCTGTATCTGGATACCCATACCACACCCGCCAATTTCTATGACGGCAAGTTCACGGCGTCGCAATTGACCGCAACGGTTGATGCGACCCACACATATAATGTGGGGCTGGCATCGCCTCTGACCGTGGCCATCGGCGCGGAAGCACGCGAAGACACGTACCGGCTCGATCACGGTGAGCCTGCTTCTTATTACAAGGAAGGTCCGCAATCCTTCCCCGGCTTCACGCCCAGCGATGCCGGAAGCCATAGCCGCAAGAATTATGCGGGCTATATCGATCTCGCCGTCGCCCCAATCGAGGAATTGCAGATCGATGTGGCAGGCCGGGTCGAGCACTACACCGACTTTGGCGATGCCCAGATCGGAAAGATCACGGCGCGCTACGATATCATGCCGCAATTGGCCATACGCGGCACCATCGCCACAGGCTTCCGCGCGCCCACGCCGGCGGAAGAATATTATACCGCCACCAACGTTTCCCCCAGCACAGCCATCGTGCAGCTTCCAGCAAACTCTGCGGCGGCCAAGGTGTTGGGGCTGCCCAATCTGAAACCGGAAATATCGACAAGCTACAGCCTGGGCCTTGTCGCGCATCCCTTGGACGATCTCAGCGTAACGGTCGATGCCTATAGCATCACCTTGGGCGACCGCATCGTCGCGTCCGGCCGCGTTTACAGCCAGGGCGGCGCGATCAATACCACGTTGGTCAATGACGCTATTCGCGTGGCGGGCAATACGCTCGATCCGACCTCGGTTCAGAACGGCGTTACGGCCTTCCTGAACGGTTTGGATACCTTGACCCAGGGCGTCGATGTGACGGCCAATTATCCGACGGATTTCGGTGATTATGGCTTGGTCAACTGGACGCTGGCTGGAAACTTCAACACGACGTCGATCTCATCCGTCGCACCGCCGCCGGATGTTTTGCTCGCGGCCAACAAGGGCGCGACCTTCTTCACACCGCTGACGCTTTACAATTTCAGGCACTCCACGCCCAACATGAAGGTGGGCCTGACGGCGAACTGGTCTCTCGATGCCTTTGGTTTCACGCTGCGAGAGACCTATTACGGGCCGATGCACAATCTGGCGTCGCCCGATGGCGGGTTGCCTTACTACAACACCAGCCAGTCCGATGTCGGTCTCACGGATATCGAAGCCCGGTACAATGTCACCGAGGCGCTGCAATTTACGATCGGCAGCAGCAACGTCTTCAATATCCACCCGGGTACGCACCCGTATAAGTCGTTGACGCCTGTGAACGGCCAGACACCGCTTATCGATAACAGCAATATCATTGGAGACCCCAACGCCACCGTCTGGGACCCCAATGGCGGCTATTATTATGCCCGCGTCACGTTCAATTTCTGATTTGAAAGAGAGATAAGGATGAACTTATCGCGGCGGGCCATGATCGCCAGCGGCGCTGCGGCGCTGGCGGCAGGCACAGGGATGGCGCGGGCACAGACGGATGCCCGCGCCTTGCACAAACGGTTGATCTGCATCGACACACATCTGGACATGCCCGCCAATCTGGCGCGGCCGGGCTGGGATGTGATGCAGCGGCACAGCTATGACGAGGATTTTACCCAGGTCGATTATCCGCGCATGATCGAGGGCGGATTGGATGGCGGCTTCTTTTCCATCTATACGCCGCAGGCGCCGGTGACCCCGGAAGGCATGAGCGCCATGCGAGACGCGGGCCTGCTGCGTGCCGCCGAAATCCGGGAGATGGTGGCGGCGCATCCTGACAAATTCGAGCTGGCCTTTGTGCCCGAAGACGCCGCCCGCATCGCCGCCAAGGGAAAGATCATCGTTTTCCAGTCGATCGAGAATTCGGGCATTCTGGGCAATGACGTCACCTTGCTGCGCGGTTTCTACAAGCTGGGCGTGCGCATGGCGGGGCCGATCCACTTCTTGAACAATCAGCTGGGGGATTCCGCCACCGATAAGAAGCAATGGGGTGGGCTTTCGCCGCTGGGCAAGGAATTTGTGAAAGAGGCAAATGATCTGGGCATCGTTCTGGATGCCAGCCATTCCTCTGATGATGTCTTCGATCAGATGATGGATCTGTCGCGCACGGCTATCATCTGTTCCCATTCGGGATGCCGCGCTATTCACGACCATCCTCGCAATCTGGATGATGCCCGGATCAAGCGTTTGGCGGCTTCCGGCAGCACGATCCAGATCAATTCCTATAATGAGTATCTGGTCACGGTGCCGCCCAATCCGGATCGGGACAAGGCGCGGCGCGACGCCAGAAGCAAGATGCGCAATCTCGGCAATATGCCGGGCGAGCAGGCCACCGCCATCGTCCGTCAGGTCGCAGCCGAACTTCGCGCCATCGACAAGCAGTATCCCAGCCCGCGTGCCGATTTCGAGGAATATATGAAGCATGTCACGCATGCTCTGGATCTGGTTGGCCCCGATCATGTCGGTGTCGGCGCCGATTGGGACGGCGGCGGCGGTGTCACCGGCATGAACGATGTTACGTCCATTCCGAAAATCACGGAGCGGCTTGTCAAAGCGGGTTACACCGAAGCGCAGCTTGGCAATTTCTGGAGCGGTAATGCTTTGCGCGTGCTGGGCAAAGCGCATTCTGCCCGCAAACAGGCTGGATGATTTGACGTGATCCTTGGACGGGTCTGCCAATTCGCTGGGTGAATTTAGGCTTTTTTGTGTGCACGAAAGTTCCCTAGTTTTGGGAACTTTCGTGCAGCCACACTCTTCTGTTTCGAAGCGCGCCTCACATGATATCAATTGCGCTCCCCTCGAGCGGATTGTGATCGCGTGGTTCAGAAGCGTGTAGAGATGAATTGGGATGATGAAGAGCCGGACGCGCGGCCCGCGCGCGACAGCTTCACACCCCTTTTCGGTCAGCCTGAACAAAATGGTTATCTGCCGTCGGAAGAAGACCAGTCCTGGCGTGAGCGGGAAGCCGCGCGTCTTGGATATTTTGCGCCTCGCGACGAAGCCTGGCGCGCGCGCGATGTTTCCGAGGCCGCTGAAACATTTGATACCGGCATCGCCGAGCCGGATTTGTTCGAAGCAGAGCCCGTTGAAGCGGCTTTGGGTGAAACCGAAGCGGTCGAGACGCTATCTGCAGAACCGGTATCGGCCGATACGGAAATCGATTGCGTGGATGAAGCGGAAGAGCTCGCAACCGAAGTCGCGGTTGCCGATCATGGTGACTTCCGGCCACAGCGCGCGTTTTCGATACCAGAGCAACATGATCGAAGCGGAAAATCTCTCCTGCTTGCGCTGGTCGCCACGGTCGGAGGTGTCGCTCTCTTACTGTATGCATTCCCGCAAAGTCTGACGGCGAATTTCTGGACCGCGCAATTCGTGGCCGCGAAGATCGCGGTTGATTCACCTGCGAAACCCGTTCGCACGGCGCCTGTTATGGATACCCCCGCGCTCGCACCATCGCTTGCCACAGAGGCGCCGGTGCCGGTCGCGCCGCCGGAGCCGACAGCGCCAGTGCCGGCCCAACCAGATCCTATCGCGGGCGCGAACGCGCCGGTGACGCAGGATGCACCGCCGACCGTCTTGCCCAAACCGGATCAGCGTTCGCGTTTGCCCGCGGCCGTAAAACCCGCCGATAACAATGCGGGCGGATTTTACGCAATGGTTCCTGGTCCTGACGGGACGATGACGTCCCGTTATTTTCCCGCCGATCCTGGGAAGGACGCGGGCTCGACAAACGGGCCAGCCGTGCCGAAAGAGACCGGCGCAGGGGAGGAGAAAGGCGTTTATGCGCTGGCGCCGGGCCCGGACGGCACCCTGAAATACCAATATTTCCCGCCCAAGCGGTCGCGCTGACGGACGTTCATTTCCCTATGAGGAAGGATATTGACGGCGGTCCTGCTTAAAGATGGAGTGTGCGCAGGCTGTTCAGAAACGATTTTTCATTGGAGACGAGTGATGATGAAATTTGCAACGGCGGCATTGCTGACCGTTCTCCTTTCGACAGGTGCACAGGCGCAGATCAGCGCCGGCGATCAAAAATCCGATTCGAATTTGCCCTTCGCCATGAAGCAGGTGGCGAGTTTCAATTTGCCCTGGCGCATCGCGTTCCTGCCGGACGCGCGCATGCTGATCACCGAGAAGGTCGGGGCGCTCTGGCTGGTGACGCAACAAGGCGCCAAGACGCCGGTCGCCAATGTACCGACGGTGGTCTATGGCGGGCAGGGCGGCATGCTCGGCGTTTATGTCTCGCCGCATTATGCGACCGATCATAATATTTATCTGACTTATTCAGAGCCGCATGAAGGCGGCTCCAGTCTCGCGCTGGCACGCGCGCGTCTGGCGCTCGATGGCGCCACGGCCAAGCTCGAAGGTCTGCAAGTGATCTGGCGTGATGGCGCGGGCGGCAAAGGCGGACAATTCGGAGCTGCGGTGGCGTTCGCGCCCGACGGTCGGTCGCTGTTTCTCACGGTGGGCGAACGCCAGCGTATGACGCCGGCACAGGACCCCAATTCGCCGCTGGGCAAGATTTTGCATCTGACGCTGGACGGCAAGCCCGCACCCGGCAACCCGCAAGCCGGAAAAACAGGGGCTGCCAGCATCCCCGTCATCGATCCGCCGCGCGATACCGAAGTGGCCAAGACCGCACCCGTGCTGCGCAATTATACGTTTCCGGGTCCGAATCTGACGCCGTCCGAAACCTGGGCCACCGGATTTCGCACGCCCTATGGTCTGGCCTTTGCGCCGGATGGGCGCTTGTGGGAAGTCGAGCATGGTCCGCGCGGTGGCGATGAGTTGAATCTCATCGAGCCTGGCAAGAATTACGGCTGGCCGCTGACGGTCTATGGCACCAACTATAATGGTGTGCCGATCGCCAGCCCCGACACGCGCGCCGATCTGGTCAAGCCACTGATCTATTGGAACCCCGTGATCGCGCCCGGCAATCTGGCCTTCTACAAAGGCGCGATGTTCGCGCAATGGCAAGGCTCAGGACTGATCAGCGGGTTGGACAGCAAAGCGTTGCTGCGCATCACCTTTGACGGAAAAGGCGGGGCCAAGCCTGCCGAACGCTGGGATATGGGACACCGCATCCGCGACGTGGAGATCGCGCCCGATGGTGCGGTCTGGTTGATCGAAGATGCCAACCCCGGCGCATTGTTCCGCGTGACGCCAAAATAGGCATTTCGCGGCGCATCGCGCCAATCTGAAAAGCATACGCAACTTTCCAAACGGGCGGCTTCGTGTTTCGCAAAAGCGAGACATGAAAGTCGCCCGTTCTTCATAGGCACCTCTTAACCACCTCCAGGCCCGGCGTTGGGTTGGGAATCTTGGGGAGGTGTTATGAGTTTGAAGCGCAATTGTTTGCGTGGCCTGTCGCTGAGCTTGCTCGCGAGTGCCGCTTTTCTCGTTTCTCAGACACCGGCTGCCGCGCAAACCGTTATCGCGGCTGCCGCCGATGGAGCCATGGGGCTCGAAGAAGTGGTGGTGAGCGCACAGAAGCGCGAAACAAATTTGCAAGATACACCGATCGCGATTTCCGTGTTGGGCAGCGAAGATCTGGCCGACCGCCATGTTCTCTCGCTCGACGATCTGGGCGATGGCTCGATCCCGTCGCTACGCGTGGCGCCTTTTTTCGCGCGCAACTCGGCGCTTACCATCGGGATGCGCGGCATCGGTGCGCTGGGTGACGCTAACCAGCCTGCGCGCGACCAGGCGGTCGGTGTTTATGTTGATGGCATCTATCTCGGACGCGCCCAGGGATTGGGTTCGGCGCTTTATGATGTCTCGCGCATCGAAGTGTTGAAAGGGCCGCAAGGCACTTTGTTTGGCCGCAACACCGAAGGTGGCGCGATCAGCATTGTGACCAAAGCGCCGACGGGCCAATTCGGCATCGACACCACATTGGGTTATGGCAGCTACGATGGCTACACGGCGGCGGCGCACATCAACCTGCCGGCTTTCCACGATGTCAGCATCAAGATTGATGGGTTGCTCAGCAAGCGGGACGGCACGGTGGTCAATCCGACTACGTCTGGTCAACCCGACTTCGATTCCTATGACAAGCGCGGTTTTGCTGCGACCATGCAATGGCGTCCGACCGAAGATTTTACAGCGGAATATGCATTCGATGCGTCCTATGACGGCACGACGCCTTTCTATGTTCAAACCCTGAAGAAGGGCTCCTTGCCACTCGCGCCGCTGGCGCCGGTGCAACCGGAAGCCGCCGACCGCGCCAATGTCGGCGTGCCGCTGCAACCCAGCATTGGGACCACCAGTGGCCATCGGCTGAATTTGGATTGGACTGTCAACGACGATATCGAGATCAAGTCGATCAGCTCGTTCCGTCATCTCAGCCAATCGCAGTTCGACAATGGCGAGGCGGCTTTGTCGGTTTATGCGCCGAATGGCCCCTTCAGCCGCTATAGCCTGGCGAATGTCTATCAGCATCAATACAGCCAGGAACTGCAGTTGATCGGAAAAACCTCGGAATTGCAGTATGTGGCGGGCGCTTTCTACTACAATGAATCGGTCCACGATAACGCGCAGACGCCGAATTCCCTGCAATGGAATGCGACGGGAACGGATTACACATTCCTATCTCTGGACCTGAACAAAGTCCCGTTTGATCGGGCCAGTCACGTCACCACGGAAAGCTATGGCGTTTTCGGCCAGGCCGTGTGGACGCCGGATTTTGCCGGCGACATCGCGCATCTGACATTGGGCGGGCGCTTGACGCATGACGCAAAGGCGGGCGCGCTCGATACCGTCAATGGCGCGGTTCCCAGCTATATCGACGCCAATAAGCAGACGGTCACGGGCGCCATTCCGCTCGACAAGCATTGGAACCGGTTCGACCCGCTGGTCAATCTGGCCGTGGATGTCGCCCCAGATGTGAACCTGTATGGCAAATGGAGCACGGGTTATAAGGCGGGCGGCGCAAATTCCCGCTCGCTGACTTACCGGGCTTTCGATCCCGAAACGGTCTCGATGTTTGAAGTCGGGGCCAAGAGTGAATTTTGGGATCAACGCGCACGGTTGAATGTCGCGGCCTATTACGGCGACCTCAAGGACGTTCAAGTCGATTTCAACGTCATCATCCTCAACAACAATCGCGGCACTCTGGAGACCACCAATGCCGCGAAGGGCAAGACCAAGGGCGTCGAAGCCGATTTCACCGTCCAGCCGATCGACGGCCTGACTTTCTCCGCCAGCTATGCCTATACGAAGATCAACCTGTCGCAGGCGTTCAATCCCTTCATCGACGCTTTGTCGACGGTCTATCCGCTCTATACGCCGGAAAATGCCGCGAGTGTCGGCGTGGATTATGAACAACCCATCGAAAATCTCGTGCTCGGCGTTCACCTGGATGGAAGCTATAGCGATGGGCAATACACCAGCACCACCGATCCGACGTTGAGCGATTCTTCCTTCATCGTGAATGGCCGCATAGCGCTCAGCGAGATTCCGATGACCGCAACGGGTGCAACGATGCAGCTGGCATTCTGGTCGCGCAATCTGTTCGATGAGCGGCACGCCTTCCTGAGGAATTTCAATGCGTCCCTGGGAACCTACGGCATCTTCAACGAGCCTCGCACCTATGGCGTCGAAGCCAAGTTCAAATTCTGACAAACCCGGTTGAGAGGATTTCATCATGGACCGCCGTTTCTTTCTGAAGGCCGGTTTGGCAAGCAGCAGCCTCGCATTCACACCGGCAGCTTTCGCCGGCAGCCCGATAGAGGCCCAGGCCGTACGCGTATCGCCAAAAGCAATGACGCTGACCTTGGATGCCGGTCATGCGCCGCTGTCGGTGTTTGTTTCTTCCGATCCCGCCGGCACGCCTGCCGTAATGCGCGAAATCCGTAAGAGCGTGACGGGGACCGCTGTCGAACTGCCGCTGCCCGTCAGTCCCAGGCCCTATCTTCTGCTTCGGGCCACGGACGGAATGCAATACCGGGTGGCGGAACGATTGCTGCCGCTCCAGGGCGGGCGGAATTTCCGCGATCTGGGCGGCTATCGCGTTCCAGATGGGCGCCAGGTGCGCTGGGGCCAACTTTACCGCTCCGGCGTGATGAACGGGCTTACCTCTGCAGATATGGAATATCTGACCGCAATCGGACTGACGGTAATCTGCGATCTGCGCAGCATTGGCGAGCGTGCCGAGCAGCCCAATCCGTTCCTCAAGACCGAAACCACTGCGGTCATCGGCACGGATTATGAAATGCCGGCGCTGTCGGACATGCAGAACGCCAAAACCCGCGACGAGGCCATCGCGGCTTTCGCGGCTGGCTATATCAGCTTCACCGAATTCCTGACGCCTCAATATACCGACATGTTCGCGCGTCTGGTGCGGCATCAAACCCCGCTCGCCTTCAATTGCTCCGCGGGCAAGGACCGTACCGGCGTCGGCGCGGCGTTGATCCTGTCGGTGTTGGGCGTGCCTCGCGCTTCCATCGTTGCCGATTATGCGCTGACGCAGGTTTATACGCCGCCGTCCCTCTACATGAATCAGATCGCCAAAACCGGAAAGACACCGGGCCTGACGCCCGAACAGGCCGAGGCATTTTCGCGGATGCCCAAGGATGTCCTTCAGGTTCTGATGGGGTCCGATCCGGCCGTGATGGAAATGGCTTTGGCGGAGATGGATCGCAAATATGGCGGCCCGGTCGAACTGGCCAAGGCGCGCTTCGGGCTGACGGATGAAAAGGTCGCTCAGTTGCGGAAAATGTATTTGATCTGAGGGCCGTTCTTTTCGGGCCCGGTTGTGGGAAAGTGCGACCGGGCGCCACGGAAATTGAGGGCGGCGCTGCGCAATCGGCCGCCGCCGCGCCGGATTTCTATTCGGAAACCTGATCTTAGCCGGGGAGTGGGCCGTGTTCGGCCGTGCCGGTGCCGGGTGCTTCTTTCCGGCCGGGAACTTGACCTGACTTAAAATCGGGTGGAGTTTGGCCGCATGTTCTCGGTGGCACGCAAAGCCGCGCTGAGCCTGGCCGTCGCTGCGATGGTTTTCCGGGCCCTGCTGCCATTGGGCTGGATGCCCAATCCCGAGGGCTTCGGCAATACCGCGCTGATCCCTTGCGACGGGGTCATGTCGGACGCGGACATGGCCATGATGATGCCGGGCATGGACATGTCGTCCATGCACCATGGCACCGATGCGGACGGCAAGGCGCCCGCGAGCGGGCACACAAATCAGGAATGTCCGTACGCCGCCGCTGCGCATGGCGGTACGCCGGCTGTGGAATCCACGCCGGTCACGCCTTCGCTTACCGTTCAACTTATCCAGCCGCCTTCGGGGGAACAGGCGGTCCTAGTTGTCGCGCGCTATCAGCCGCAATCCCCCCGCGCGCCGCCGCACTCTGTGATCTGACCTGCTTATTCGCAAAACCGTGCGGCTGACGCCGCCCGCGGTTCTTCAGATCTTTCAGAGGATATCATGTCCAGTTATTCGTGTATTTCGCGCGGCGGGGCCGCGTCTTTTTCCCTTGCGGCGGCGCTTTTGGTCGCGCCGTCCTTGCTCACAGCGGCTGAAGCGCAAGAAATCGCCCGCAACGTCGAATTCGTAACCGTCACCGCCACCCGCGGCACGGCTCAGGAAAATCTCGATGTCAGCTCCACGGTTCTTTCCAGCGACCAGCTGCTCCAGGCACCGCAGATTTCCATCGACCAGGTGGTCAACAAGATTCCGGGCATCTTCACCTCGCAGCAGCCGGGTTCTCAGCTTCATCCCACGGGCCAGCCTTTTTCCATTCGCGGCTTTGGCACCTCGACCAACATCAACACCTTGCTCCTGATCGACGGCATTCCCGCCAACGATCCCTTTTTCCGCACCGTGGATTGGGCGCAGGTGCCCAAAGGCTCGGTTCAGTCGCTGCAAGTCATTCGCGGCGGCGGGGCGTCCAGCTCCTGGGGTAATCTGGCGATGGGCGGCATTGTCGACGTTGTCACCAGGCAACCCGGCGACGGCGTGACGCTGGACCTCAGCGGCGGCTCGTTCGGTACGTTCAACGGGCAGGCGACGGCGGGTAAGGATGTGGGCGGCGGTTTGGTGGTGGGCGCCGATGTCAGCTTCAATCGCACCGACGGTTACTTTCAGACCCCCGTGCAATATCGCAATCCGCATATGACGCCGACCGCGTCGCAGAACGAGAATTACCGGTTATCGGCGGTCTATACGCCCGACAGCGAAACCGCTTTCTATCTGTCTATGACCCATCACCGGATCGGCGAGCACGGGCTGGTGTGGGAGAATACGCGCAATGCCTGGGAAACAGACCGCATCGCGGGCGGCGGGTCGCACACATTGTCCGAAGATGCCAGCCTGAACTTCACCGGCTGGTACGGGCAGGGGCAGATGTACACTCAGAACGCCTCCAACCCGGCCTACACCATCTTCAATCCGCAAGCCGGCACGCCCTTCGTCTCGCAGACTGAGAAAGTGACGTACCACCATATGGGCGGGTCCGTGTTCCTTCAGGCCGATTGGGGCGCGTTCAAGGATATCAATATCGGTGTCGATGCCCGCGATGTCTGGGCGCATGATCCGCTCAATCTGTTCTCGGCCACCGCGCAGACAGGCGTTCTGGTGGCGGACGCCAAGCATCAATTCCAGGGCCTTTATGCCCAGGCGAGTTGGAAGCCCGACAGTATTCCGGTGCAGGTCACAGCCGGCGTGCGCGAAGATTTCTGGCAGGCCGTGAACGGCTCCATCACCGGCAATTTCCGCGGCTCGCCGATTGGGGCTGTCGTGCCGGATGCGGATTACGATCATTTCTCGCCGCGCCTGGGCGTGAAATACTTCCTGCCGGGCGGCTTCAATTTGCGCGCGGCGGTTTACAGCAATTTCGCCGCGCCCGGCATGAATCAGATGTATCGCAGCTTCATATCGGGCACGAGCTATACGACCTTTAGCGCCAATCTGAAGCCTCAGACCAATTTTGGGCGCGAAGTGGGCATCGACTGGAACCAGGACAATTTCCATGTCTCGGTGACGGCCTATGCCAACAGCCTCAAGCGCTTTATCGATTACGCCACGGTGCAAAGCGGGTGCGCCGCGTCGAACAATTATTGCGGCACCGGCATTATCGGTATCGCGGGTGGTTCGCTCCGCCAATATGTGAATGCGGGCGACGCCACTTTGAAGGGCTTCGAAATTCTGGGTGATTGGGCGATCCTGGACAGCCTGTCGTTCAATGGCGGTGTCTCGATGACGGACGCCTATCTCACCAGTTCGAACTACACCACACCTTCGGCCGGGGTCATTCCCGATCCGGTGCGTCAGCAACTAGGGCAGGTGCCGCGCTGGACCATAACCGGCGGACTCGACTGGCGCGCGACGCCGGATTTGACCTTCTCGCTCACGGGAAAAAGTTTTCCCGGCTTCTGGAACAACACTTCGCACACCCAGTTCAACGACGCAGCAACCCTGTTCGATCTGGGCGGGACATATCGCTTCAAAGGGGGCTACGACCTGTATTTCGTGGCGCAGAACATCTTCGGGCGGAATTATTACGACCAGGGCCTGGCTCTGACCACGACCAACGGGTCCGCCATTTCCGGCGCAACCATTCCCGCACTGGGCATTCCCTTCAACGTTACGGCCGGTGTGAGGGTCGCACTATGAGAACCGTCAAAGGAGACATGATGCCGGCAAGACATTCATCGTTGCGGATTGCATTGGCTGCGGCAGCCATGGGACTTGGTGTCCATGCAAGCGCCGCCGCACCCGAAGCCGCCATGGGCGGCATGCCGATGGCCGGCATGTCTCATGGCACCGGTGGTGCTTGTAAGGATGCGAAGCTGGCCTGCGCCAGCACGGTCACACCCACCTTGGCGGCGGATGGAAGCCTTTGGCTGGCATTCGATGTCGACAACAAGGTCTATGTTACGCACTCGACGGACCGGGGCCGCAATTTCTCCACGCCGGTCGCGATCACGCCCGAGAAAGTGCATCTGGACAATGGTCCGGATGCGCGTTCCTCCATCACGCTCGATGGTCAGGGCCGCATCTTTGTGAGTTATGCGATCTTCAAGGACAACAACTACAACGCCGAAGTCTTTTTCAGCCGTTCGACCGATAAAGGCCGGAGTTTCAGCGCACCGACGCCGCTGGTGGACAATACCGCCAGCCAGCGTTTCGCGGCGCTGGCAGTCAGTCCCAATGGCGATCTTTTTGCCACCTGGCTCGACAAGCGCGGTGTGGTAGCCGCGGCCAAGCAAGGCAAGACTTATGCGGGCGCTGCATTGGGTTATGCCTGGTCGAAAGATGGCGGGGCGCATTTCACACCGTCCCGCATCGCGCTCGACAATACCTGCGAATGCTGCCGCATTGGCGTTGGCTTCAACGGCCCGGATCAACCCGTGGTGGTGTTCCGCAATGTCTTCGGCGGCACCGTGCGCGATCACGCCATTCTGAGCTTCCGCGATGCGGATACGCCCGGGCCGATGCGGCGGGTCGCGGTGGACAATTGGCATTTGAATGGCTGTCCGCACCAGGGGCCCAGCCTGTCGATTGCAGCGACGGGTGCTTATCATGTGGTTTGGTCCACCCAGGGCGATGCGCGCAAAGGCCTGTTCTATGCCCGCTCAACCGACAAGGGGGTGCATTTTTCGGAACCCATGACATTGGGGAATCAGGATCATGAGCGGTCGCGGCCCTATGTGACGGCCGTGCCGGGTGCGGTCTGGATCGTCTGGAAGGAATTCGATGGCGAAAATTCGGTCGTGAATGCGCGGGTTTCGCATGACGATGGCGCGACCTGGTCTCCGGTCCGCACCGCCGCCAAGACCGAAGATGCGTCAGACCATCCCATGCTCGTCAATGACGGGCACAAAGCGTATCTGTCTTGGATGACCAAGACGGACGGCTACCGTTTCATTCCGCTTGAGGACAAATCATGAAAACGACAATCCTGGCGGCAGCTATCGCCTTGCTGATGGTTTCTAACGGTGCAGCCATGGCTGCCAATCCCGCGCTTCATCCTTTTGTGCGCGGCAGTTGGAAAACACTGCGTCAGACCCATGCGGGAAAACCCATCGTGGTTCATTTCTGGGGCCTGACGTGCGGGCCTTGTCTGGCGGAATTGCCGAATTGGACGACCGCGCTCAAGAAACGCGCGGACCTCAACCTGGTTCTGGTCGATGCCAGCCCCTTTGGCGATGAGCCAGGCGAGGTGACGGCGGCGTTGAAGAAAGCGGGGCTGGTGAGCCAGGAAAATTGGCTCTTCTCCGACAGCTTTGAAGAGCGGCTGCGCTTTGAGATCGACCCGCGCTGGCGTGGCGAGATGCCTTACACGCTTCTGATCGGGCGCGACGGCAAGGTGACGAACCTGACGGGCATTATGGATTTCAAGAAGCTCGATACCTGGCTCGATCAGCAGAAGAAGGCTTCGTAAAGCAAGCAGCGCACAGTGGCCTGAGGTTTCTGCGGACTGAAACGTCCGTACCTCCGGGCGGTGCGGTTTCATCGCGATGGAACACTGACGGACAATCAGCAATGTTGTCTGTCTTGACATGAAAGCTTTTTCATCGTCACCGTCTGGCGAGATCGGGGAGTGCCGGTCTTTTCCATTCCACCGTCAACGCATTGGGGCATCTGCGTTCATGAAGAGCACAAGGCTCGGTATTTCGCATGCGGCATTGGCCTTTTTTTTGGCGTTGGCGGCGGGAACACCGGCCCTGGCACAGCGCGCAAGTGAGAATGCGGTCGCGCAGGCTGACGATGCGTTCGGCACCAGCGTCGGCAATGAAGAGATCGGACTTTATTCTTCTTCCAATGTGCGCGGTTTTTCGCCGACCGACGCGGGCAATGTCCGCATCGAAGGGCTTTATTTCGATCAAGTTGCGGAACTCAATCCGCGCTTGCAGGAATCCTCCAGAATTCGTGTCGGGATCGCCGGGCAGGGCTATGCCTTTCCCGCGCCGACGGGCGTGGTCGATTATGTGCTGCGCAAACCCGGCGACACGGTGCAGCTGACCAGCCTGACCAATGTCAGCAATCACGGCGCGGTGACACTGGAACTGGACGGCGCAGCGCCTTTGATTGGCGAAGAGCTCAGTGTCGGTGCTGGTATCGGCCTCAACCGGAATATCTTTGTCGGCGGCGGCAGCAATTATGAGCACAATGAAGGCGTGACGGCGCGCTGGCGACCGGCATCCGGTGTCGAAATCATGCCCTTCTGGTCGCGGTCGGATGTGTATGTCGGAAAAAGCTGGCCGTCTTATGTTCCCAACGGTTCGTTCCTGCCTGCGCCATTTCCAAATGGGCGGTTTACCGGACCCGACTGGGCGCTCAATCGCCGCTTCCTGGTCAATTACGGCGGCATCGTTCGGGCCCAGCTTTCTGCAGGGCTGGATTTGAACATGGGCCTCTTCCGATCCGAGGAAAGAAAGCTCGCGCAATATTACACCTTGCTGACCGATCTGAATCCGCAGGGCCTCGGTGATATGATGATCTACTCCGATCCACCGACCAGCCGCCGTTCGACAAGCGGTGAAATTCGCCTGGAACGCGCCTTTAGCGAAGGCGCGCGCTCGCATCGTGCGATCCTGTCGCTGCGTATGCGCGATCGCAACAGCCTGTATGACGGCTTCGATTTTGTCGATCTGGGGCCTGTCGCCATCGATCAGCGGCTTCGCGGCTCCAGGCCGGATTTTCATTATGGGCCGCAAACGACGGATCATGTCACCCAGACCACCATCGGTCTGGCCTATGAAGGCCTGTGGCGCAATGTCGGCCAGCTCGGGCTCGGCATTCAAAAGACCCGATACAATAAGAAGACTGTCATTCCCGGCCAGACCGCCGTTACCTCCAAGGATGATCCTTGGCTGTTCAATGCCGCGGTGACGGGATTTGTTTCCGACGATTTGGCTGTCTTCGGAAGTTTCACCCGCGGACTGGAAGAAAGCGGTGTCGCGCCGCAGAACGCGGCCAACCGCAATGAAGCGTTACCCGCGATCAAGACCAGCCAGAAAGATTTGGGCATCCGCTACAATCTGTATGACGGCGCCAAGTTGGTGGTTGCGCTGTTCGATATTCAGAAACCCTATTTCAATCTCGATGCCGCAAACCGGTTCGGGCCGCTGGGCGATACTCAGAACCGGGGTGTCGAATTCTCGCTATCCGGAAACATCACGCCGCGATTGGATATTGTCGCCGGTGCGGTCTTTTCGCAACCGGAAGTGACGGGCGAGGCTGTCGATCTCGGTGTGGTGGGCAAGCGTCCGGTCGGCATCGCAGGCCGTAAGATCGATCTGCATCTGGAATGGCGGCCGCCGGGTTTCGACGATGGTTCGCTGGATATGGGCGTGCGCCATTCCGGCAATGTCGTCTCCACCCGTAACAATCTGGTCTCGATCCCCGATCGCACCATGGTGGATCTGGGCGCACGCTACCGCTTCAACCTGCACAATCAGCCGGCGTCGCTTCGCTTCTCGGCGACCAACATCTTTAACGTGCGCAGCTACGATCTGGCCGGCGCGGGCGCTTACAATATCTATGGCAGAAGCGGCCGCTTGCTGGAGACGCGGCTAATCGTCGATCTCTGACGGGATCAAGCCGGAGCTTCGGTTTTGGCTTTTCCAACTTTGCGGTCAGCGGTCGGCCAGGCTTTCAGGGCCATCGTGGCAACGTCCCGCAAGTCCTGCGCGGACGCGCCGGAGGCAGCCTGGACGCAGATGCCGTTGGAAACCGTCATCAGATAGCGGGCGAGGGCGGCTGGGTCCGCACTTTCCGGCAGGTCGCTTTGCGCTCGCGCGTCTTCAAAACGTTTGCGCAAAGCCGCTTCCTTCTCGGCACGATGGCGGGCCAGTTCGTCCGGTATATCTGTGTCGCCGCAGGAAAGTCCGCTTTGCAGCAAAAGGCAGCCGGGAGGATTTTGGCCGCCGGTATCGACCGCAAATTCCGCAGCGCCCAATAGGTAGTTCTCGGCCACCTTGGCGGCGGTCGGCGCGGACAACACATGATCCATGAAAATTTTGCGCCGGTCGTCATAGCGTTCAAGCACGGCGCGGAAGAGACCTTCCTTGCTGCCGAAACAGGCGTAAAGGCTGGGCGAGTTGATGCCCATGGCGGCGGTCAACTCGCTCATCGAGGCGCCCTCGTAACCGAGGCGCCAGAAAACCGTCATCGCCCTGTCGAGCGTGTCCTCTACACAGAAACCCCTGGGACGTCCCGTCCGCATGGGTGCCTCCCGAAATTATTGTATCGTTTATTACATAAGTACCTTGAAGCCCCGGGTCCAGACCCATATCTGTGCCAAGCGTTACAGAAATAGGGGACCTTCATGACCAATATTGCGGACCTGGCCCGTACCGATAAGTTCATCGGCCAACCCCTGGGCTCAAACAAGCATCTGAAGAAGCACGCTTTTCTTGGTGCTGCGGCCTTGGCGATCCTGGCGGGCGGCGGCTTTTTCTTCCTGCACGCCAAAAGCGGTGACGCCGCCGTGGTTGCCGCCCCGGCTCTGCCGGTGTCGGTTGCAGCCCTGGAACCCAGCACAGTCCGGCCTTTTGCGCAGTTTTCGGGCCGCATCACGGCGGTCGATTATGCCGAGATCCGCCCTCAGGTTGCCGGACGCATTACCGAAATCCGTTTCAAGGACGGCCAAAAAGTCAACGCGGGCGACACTCTCTTTGTGATCGATCCGCGCCCCTATCAGGCTGCGGTGAGCAAGGCCGAGGGCGATCTCGCCAGCGCCATCAACAATGCCAAGCTGGCGAAAATCGAACATGACCGCGGCGACCGCCTGATGACGGCGGGCGCGCTGGCGCGCGAATCCTACGACCAGCGTGTCAATGCCGATGGCGTTGCGCAGGCCTCGGTTCAATCGGCCCGCGCCGCGTTGGCTGCGGCGCAAGTGAATGTCGATTATGCCTATGTCAAAGCCCCGATTTCCGGCCGCATCAGCCGCGCCGAAATCACATTGGGCAATTTGGTGGGCGGCACGGCTTCGGTGCCGCCGCTGCTGGCGTCCATCGTTTCCGACAATGGGGTCTATGCCGATTTCGAGGTCGATGAGCAGACCTATCTGAACAATGTACGCAGTCACGCCCAGACCCAGGATCAGCAGCAGAAGATTTCCGTAGACCTGCAGGTCGAAGGCGATAGCGGCCATGTTTATCACGGCACTGTCGAAAGCTTCGACAATCACATCGATACCGGGTCGGGCACTATTCGCGCCCGCGCCCGCTTCGCCAATACCGACAATAGTCTGGTGCCAGGCATGTTCGTGTCCGTTCGCATGGGGGCGGGCACGCTCGCCAACGCGATCCTGGTGCCTGATAGCGCCATCGGCAACGACCAAAGCAAGCGCTTTGTGTTCATCGTCGATCATGATTCTAAGGCGGAATATCGCGAAGTCGGATTGGGCGCGGAAGTGGATGGCGCTCGTGTCGTTACCAAGGGTGTGAAGGCGGGAGACCGCGTGATCCTGGACGGCCTGCAACGGCTGGGACCGGGCGTTGCGGTCGCAGTTCGCAAAACGAACCAACAGACCGCCAGCAACTAAACGAAAACGCCGGGTTGGCCCGGGGAGAAAATAACGTGAACCTGTCGAAATTCTTTATCGACCGGCCGATCTTCGCCGGTGTGATTTCGGTCGCCATTTTCCTGGCGGGCCTGATCGCGATGCTGCAACTGCCGATCTCGGAATATCCCGAGGTGGTGCCGCCTTCGGTCGTGGTCACAGCGCAGTTTCCGGGCGCCAACCCGGGAACGATTGCCGACACGGTGGCGACACCGCTGGAAGAGCAGATCAACGGCACCGAGAACATGTTGTACATGTCCTCGCAGGCCGCCAGCGACGGCACGCTGACATTGACGGTCACGTTCAAGTTGGGCACCGACGCCAATCTGGCGCAGCAATTGGTGCAGAACCGCGTCAATCAAGCACTGCCGCGCTTGCCCGAAGTCACGCGCAATCTGGGTGTTACTACGGTCAAGGCGTCGCCCGATTTTGCGGTCGTGGTGCATCTGATTTCGCCGGACAATCGCTACGACACGCTTTATCTGCGCAACTACGCCACCCTCAACGTCAAGGATCAGCTCGCCAAGATCGAAGGCGTGGGCAGTGTCCAGATGTTCGGTTCGGGCGATTATGCCATGCGCATCTGGCTTAATCCGCAGAAGATCGCAGAGCGCAACATGACGGCGGACGAAGTCGTCGCCGCCGTGCGCCAACAGAATGTCCAGGTCGCGGCGGGTGTGATCAATGGTCCGCCCTACAGCCAGAAAGGCACCCTGCAACTGCCGATTACCGTGGAAGGGCGGTTGTCGGACCCCGAGCAATTCGCACAGATCGTAATCAAACGCGACAATGGCGTGATCACGCGGCTGGGCGATGTTTCGCGCGTGGAAATGGACGCGTCGCAATATGGCCTGCGTGCGCTGCTCGACAACCAGCAGGCGATAGCGCTGCCGATCTTCCAGTCCCCCGGCTCCAACGCGCTTCAGATCTCCGATCAGGTGCATGCCAAGATGGCGGAGCTGAAAAAGAATTTCCCGCAAGGGCTGGATTACCGGATCGTCTATGACCCGACCAGCTTTGTACGGGATTCGATCACCGCGGTCGTTCACACCTTGCTTGAAGCGGTTCTGCTGGTGGTCCTGGTGGTGATCCTGTTCCTGCAGACCTGGCGCGCTTCCATCATCCCGCTTCTGGCGGTGCCGGTTTCCATTGTCGGCACCTTCGCGGCGATGCTGGCCTGCGGCTTCTCCGTCAACGATCTATCGCTGTTCGGCCTGGTGCTGGCCATCGGCATCGTGGTCGACGACGCCATCGTGGTGGTGGAGAATGTCGAGCGCAATATCGAAGCCGGACTTTCGCCGCGCGACGCCACCTTGAAGGCGATGCGCGAAGTGACTGGCCCGATCATTGCCATCGCGTTGGTCTTGTGCGCGGTGTTTGTGCCGATTGCCTTCATCACCGGATTGACCGGCGAATTTTATCGACAATTCGCGCTCACCATTGCCTTCTCGACCATCATCTCGGCGTTCAACTCTCTGACCTTGTCGCCGGCCTTGGCGGCGCTGTTGCTGCGGGGCCATGGTGCGCCCAAGGACGCGGTGGCCCGCGGCATGGAGAAAGTGCTGGGGCCCTTCTTCGCTCGCTTCAACCAGCTCTTCCATTCCGGGTCGCGCCATTATGGCAAAGGCGTGGGCGGCATTCTGGTGCGCAAATCGCGCGCGGTGATCGTCTATGGCGTTCTGTTGGTGGCGACCGTGGTCGGCTTCAAAGCCGTGCCGCCGGGGTTCGTGCCGCTCCAGGACAAGATGTATCTGGTGAGTTTCGCTCAGCTTCCGCAGGGCGCAACCTTGGACCGCACCGAAGCAGTGATCCGGAAAATGTCGGAGATCGCCGCCAAAGAACCCGGTGTCGATCACTCCGTTGCGTTTCCTGGCCTGTCGATTAACGGCTTCATCAACAGCCCTTCGGCAGGCATTGTCTTCGTGACCTTGAAGCCGTTCGAGGAGCGGCGGTCCGCCGATCTGTCGGGCAATGCCATCGCGCAGCGGCTGCAAGCCAAATTCGCGGGCATCAATGACGCCATCATCGCGATCTTCCCGCCACCGCCGGTGCAGGGGCTGGGCACCATCGGCGGCTTTAAGCTGGAAGTGGAAGACCGCACCGATCAAGGCGATGTCGTACTCAATCAGGTGATGGCGCAGATTCAGGCCAAGGCGGCGAAAAACCCTGCCTTGCAGGGCGTCTTCTCAAATTTCAACACCGGCATGCCGCAACTTTTCGCCCATCTCGACCGCACCAAGGCGATGCAGCTGGGCGTCAATGTGCAGGACGTGTTCGACACGATGCAGACGTATCTGGGCTCGACCTATGTCAACGACTTCAACCGGTTCGGCCGCACCTATGAAGTGATCGCCCAGGCCGATACGCCGTTCCGCACCAAACCCGACGATATTCTGCGCTTGCAGGTGCGTAACCAGGCCGGCGAAATGGTGCCGCTGGGGGCGATGGTGAGTGTGAAAGAAATCACCGGTCCCGACAGCGCCAGCAAATATAATGGATTTCGCGCCGCCGATCTCAATGGCGGTCCGGCCCCCGGCTATTCGACCGGTCAGGCCCAGGACGAGATGATCAAGATCCTGGACGAAACTCTGCCCAAAGGCATGAGCTATGAGTGGACCGATCTGACTTATCAGCAGATCCTGGCTGGTAACACCGCAATGCTCGTGTTTCCGATCTGCGTGCTTTTGGTCTTCCTGGTTCTGGCGGCGCAATATGAAAGCTTGTTCCTGCCGCTCGCGATCATCCTGATCGTTCCGATGTGCTTGTTCTCTGCGATCACCGGTGTCTGGCTGACCGGCGGCGACAACAACATCTTCACCCAGATCGGCCTGTTCGTGCTGATCGGCCTTGCCTGCAAGAACGCGATCCTGATCGTGGAGTTTGCGCGCGAGCTGGAAATCGAGGGCCGTGCCACGGTGGCGGCGGCGATTGAGGCGGCGCGGCTCAGGCTGCGTCCCATCCTGATGACCAGCTTCGCGTTCATCATGGGTGTGGTGCCGCTGGTGACCTCTTCAGGAGCGGGGGCCGAGATGCGCCACGCCATGGGTATCGCGGTGTTCTTCGGAATGCTGGGTGTGACCTTCTTCGGTCTGTTCCTCACACCCGTCTTCTATGTTCTGCTGCGTACTCTGGAAAAGCGGGTTACCGGCAAGACGGAAGTCCATCACCATGTGACGGTCTGAAGCCCGTCACAGATCATCCCGGTCGCGTTCGTCTTCGGCTTCGCGGTCGCGCCGTTCCTGCTCGCGCACCATCTCGTCATGCGAAAGCTCGGCCGGAACAGAAGCAGGCGTTGTGGCTGAACGAGTCTGAGATGGGGAAGCCGACGATTGCGTGGCCTCGACCTGATGCTTGCCGACAGAACAGGCGGCCAGCCCAAAAAGAAGGCAGATCAGAACGGTGCGCGGAATATAAGTTCCCGCAGCAGTCTCACTGCGCCTTCGAAACGGGCCGTTTATTGCCGCAACGGCAGCCTTAGACGGTTGTGACGTTTCGTAGGCTCGCTTCCCCACCTCAATCTTGGAAAATATTTTTGTGGCGGGGATCAGTGAGGTCTTTAAGGTGTCATCTACAGGGGGAAAGATGACGGGCACGGAAAGATGACCGACATCCCAGTCGGTCGAGAGCTTTGGAGCGATCTGTTGCGTCAGATCGTTCGCCGTACTCGTAACCGGCACGATGCCGAAGATCTTTTGCATTCTGCCTATCTGCGCCTTGAGCGCTACCGGACCCAGAATACCGTCAACGACCCCGCCGCGTTCCTGGTGCGCACGGCGTTCAATATCAGCATCGACAATTATCGCCATGCCAGAATTCAGCAAGATAGCGCTGAAGCGCCCGAACTCGAAGATAGCGCGCCTCTCCAGGATGAGGTAATCGCCGCCCGTGCTCGTCTTGCCAGGGTGAGGGCGGGTCTTGATGAACTGACGCCCCGGACACGTGAAGTGTTTCTGATGCATCGGTTGGATAACCTTAAATATCACGAAATCGCGAATCGGCTCGGAATCAGCCAAAGCGCTGTTGAGAAACACATCGCTAAGGCTGTACTTTTCCTGACGGAATGGACTGAAGGCTGGTGAGATGAAGCAACTTTCTCCCGGCGGGCCCCAGGTCAGGGAAGCCGCAATCTGGCTGGCGCGCTTGCGTGCCGAAGATCGTTCGCCCGAAGACGAGCGCGCGTTTCGCGCCTGGCTGTTGGCCGATGCGCGTCATGCTACGGCTTTTGAGGCCGTGAATGGCGTCTGGGACAGTGTCGGCGCTCTGTCGCGCGATATGCGCAGCGGCAGAGTTGCGCCGGAACCTCGCTTTAGCCGCCGCGCATTGTTGGGCGGCGGGGTTGGACTGGCGGTGGCGGCCGGTGGCACGTTCGCCTTTGTCCAATCGGCCGCCGCGAAGGTCTATAAAACCGATGTCGGCGAGCAGAAGCATGTCACGCTTGCCGACGGCACCGGGATATTCCTGGATACCGACACCAAGCTGACCGTCGATTTCACGGATACCGCGCGCAAGGTCGATCTGCGCTATGGCCGTGCCAATTTCCGGGTCGCGCAGGATGCCAAGCGCAGCTTCGCGGTCGAGGCGGCGCACAAGCTGGTGATCGGCACCCGCTCGACCTTCGATGTGCGCCGTTATGGCGACGATGTTTCGATCTTGCTGATTCATGGGCGCGCCACGGTCAAAAGCACCGCCGATATCGATGCCGGGCGGCTTTTGAGCGACGGGGAACGGTTGAGCTTTGTTTCCGGCCAATTGCCCAAATTCGACAAGCCCAATCTGCTTCCGCTTCTGGCCTGGCATTCGGGCCAGGCGATCTTCGAGAATTCTCCGTTGGTCGATGTGGTGCTGGAAATGAACCGCTATTCCACGATCAAGCTCGAAGTGGACGATGCCCGCATCGCCCGCATGAAGGTGAGCGGCGTGTACCGGGTCGGCGACAATGCAAATTTCGCCCGCTCGCTATCGCGCCTGCTGCCGGTGGAGATACATGTCGTGGATGACCGTATTCAGCTTGTGGGTGATGACACCCGTATTCTGCAGGGGTAGAGAGAGCCGGGGACATCTCGCGATTTTTAAAGACGTGGGGATGCATGACCGCCGTACAAGAGGGGCAGGATGCCCGGTTTGAGGGATATCCGCGCGAAGTTTCTTCGCAGCATGGCGATCCTGATTCTGACGGCGGGATCGGCCTCGGCGCAGGCTGCGGTTTTTTCGCTTCCAGCACAGCCGCTATCCGATTCTCTTAAGGCCGTTGCCCAGCAGACTGGGCAGAACATCCTCTTCACGCCTCAAGCTGTGGCTGGCTTCACTGCGCCGGAATTGCAGGGCCGGATGTCGGGGCGCGATGCGGTGAACGCGCTGCTGGCCGGTACCGGTCTTCGGGCCGATCTGGACGGCAATGGTGGCCTGATCATTCATGCGATCGGAACGCCGGGGCGCGTGTCGCCGCCATCTTCGGTGCCCGGAACGCCCGCGCCCGCCGCGCCCATCGAGGCGCCCTCGGTGCCGGCCCGCCCCATCCTGCAACCGACCCAATCGGTGCCATTGCGCCCGACCGAAAACTTGATCGAACAGGTCATCGTCAGTGCATCCCGCATTTCGATCGGGGGATATCAACAGCCGACGCCGGTCACGGTTCTCAGCGGCGAGCAGTTGCGGCGCGATGCCTACAGCAATCTCGGCGACGCGATCCGCCAGATGCCCGCGTTCGGCGCCTCTTCCAGCCCGAACAATTCCATCGCCGCGAACTTCATCGTCAGCGGCACGCCTGGGATCGATGTGGTCAATCTGCGCAATCTGGGTGTGTTGCGCACGCTGGTCTTGTTCAACGGCCAACGTGTCGTGGCCTCGGCGCTCAGCGGCGGCGTGGACCTTTCCACGATGCCGACCAGTCTGGTGCAACGGGTCGATGTGGTAACCGGCGGCGCCTCGGCGGCCTGGGGCTCCGATGCCGTGGCGGGCGTCGTCAATGTCGTTCTCAACCGGAATTTCGACGGACTGACCGCCAATATGGAAGGCGGCAATTCCTGGTGGAACGATCAGCGCTTCTATAAGGGCGAGCTATCTTACGGCACGAATTTCGATGGCGAGCGCGGCCATGTGATCGGCAGCGTTTCCTATACCAACAGCCCGGATGCGCTCTTCGTCAATCAACGCTCCTGGTACAAAAATTCCAGACTGGTGAACAATCCCGCTTACGCACCGGGCAATGGCCAGCCGCAATATATCCATGCCGACAATTTCGGCCTGTCGCAGGCGACGCAGGGCGGGTTGATCACGGCAAGCCCGGCCAATGCCGCGGGCGCCAATGCGGATGCGTTGCGCGGGATTCAGTTTGTCGGCCCGAAGGGAACGCCCGCGCCCTTCAATTTCGGCAATATCTCCGGTGTTTATTCGACCGGCGGGAGCGGAGAGGGGGCCGAAGGCGATATCGATCACCTCACAATTCCGATCCAGACCTTCACCTTCTTCGGCTATGGCCGCTATGCCTTGAGCAGCAACGTCACGGCCTCGCTGGAGCTGAATTACGGAAAATCCTTTTCGAAGAATAACAGCTTCGCGGCCAACAAATTCGGCACGGTGACGATCAATCGCGACAATGCCTATCTCGATCCTTCGATCGGGGCGCGCATGGATGCGCTCGGCATTTCCAGCTTTTCGCTGGGCACCACCAACCTGAACAATATTGCCACCAACGGCGCGCATCTCATCGGCAACAGTCTGGTTGCGGAAACACAGAGCTTGGGTGTGCCCGTCTCGACCAATCGCCGTCAACTTTTTCGGGGTGTCGTCAATTTCGAGGGCGGCCTGGGCGAGAATTGGTCCTGGAGCGCCTATTACCAGCACGGCACGTCGCGCGTGATGACGTTGGTCATCAACAATGTGTTCAACCCGAATTATACCCGCGCGGTCGATGCGGTACAGGTCACCGCAGCCGATGTTGGCAATTCCGGACTCAAACTCGGTTCCATCGCCTGCCGTTCGACTTTGAGCGATCCGTCGAATGGCTGCCGGCCATTAAATGTCTTCGGCACCGGCGTGGCGTCGGCCGATGCGGTTGCCTACATAAACGGCCCGGCGCGGGCGGGGCATGACTATCAGCTTGCGGTCCTCAATGAAGATGTCGCATCCGCTGCGATGCAGGGGCATTTGCCCTGGTCGCTGGGGGCCGGGCCGGTTTCGCTGGCGTTCGGCGGCGAGTATCGCAAGGAGGGCGCGCGCGTAACGGTCGATCCTCTGGCGCAAGCCAAATTGTTTTCCGTGGGAAATTTCTCGGGCTTTTCCGGCCAATATAATGTCGAGGAGGGGTTCGTCGAAGTGGAGGCGCCTCTTATCCGCGACGGGTTCGTGCAATCGCTGGAAATCAATTCCGCGGGGCGCATCACCAGTTATTCCACCAGCGGACTGGTGGAAACTTGGAAGCTAGGCCTCACCAGCCAAGTCAATGAAGATATCCGGCTTCGCGCCACCTGGTCGTTCGATATCCGCGCGCCGGACCTTCAGGAGCTTTATAGCGGCGGCTTTTCGGTGCTTGGCAACGCCACCGATCCGCGCACCGGCGCGAATGTTCAGATCTACAATCTGTCCCAGGCCAATCCGAATTTGAAGCCGGAGCAATCGACCACGCTTTCGGGTGGCGTCATTCTCACACCGCATTGGGCCGAAGGGCTCAGTATTTCGGCGGACTGGTATTCGATCAGTATAAAAAAAGCGATCGCGACCATCAGCGTCAACAATGTCGTGGCCCAATGCGCCGCCGGCAATCAGCTATTCTGCGGTCAGCTGGTTTTCGGTGGCCCCGGCGGCGCGCTGTCGCAGATCAACACCCAACCCATCAATGCCAATCGTCAGGCGGTTTCCGGCCTGGATTTTCAGACCGATTACCGCATGCCGGTTTCGAACGGAACGCTCGATCTGCATCTCATCGCCAATTACACCGATACGCAGACACAGACGGCTCAGGGCCAGACAGTTCAATATGCTGGTTCGATCGGCCCGGATTCCCCTGTGCGCGGTGTGCCGAAATTCAAGAGCACACTCTCGGCCACGTACAGCCGGGAGAGCTGGCAGGGAACGATCCAGGGCCGTTTCATCGGTACGGCGAAATTGAACGACGCGTGGGGGCCGCTCAATGTCGATGACAATGATGTGCCCGCGATGGCTTATCTCGATTTGCGGTCATCCTATCGCTGGGCGAATGGTTTGGAACTCTACGCGGCGATGGACAATGTCCTGAATGCCGCACCTCCGGTCGTGACGGGCACAACATTTGCCACGACACCTTATGACGCACCTGTTCGTGACGACATTTATGATGCGATCGGCCGGCAATATCGCGTTGGCGTTCGTTTCGCTTTCTGAAAATTCCGAAATGTAACGCCTGTCACGATCTCTGCGAGACGCGTTCCGCGGTGCCCGGAAAATTCCCTACATAAGTTTCATGTTCGCGCGCAATTTTTTTGCGCGATTTGGGTGAGGAATTTTCGCCCGCGTCCGTCTGTGAGGATCAAGCGGCTGTGATCACAAGCCGCTCCTCAGGAGGGACGATGTCCAGGTTGAATTTGAAGCATGTTCGTGCACGTTTGGTGTGCAGCGTTGGTATTTTTGCTCTCTCCATGGGCAGTGCGCTTGCACAAGATGCCGCAGCCCCCGCGCAACAGGAAACAGCAGCGCCAGACTCGGCCGCAGCGGTTGGCGAGCAAGTGGTTGTTTCCGCGTCGCGCATTTCGATCGCGGGTTATCAGGCACCGACACCCGTAACAGTTGTGGGTTCCGAACAGATCCAGCGTGACTCCAAGACCAGCATCGGCGACGTAATCCGCGAACTTCCGGCGGTGGGCAATGCGTCTTCGCCGACCAATGGCGGCGGCGCGGGCAACATCGTCTCGGCCATCACCGGCGTCGATACCGTCAATCTGCGCAATCTGGGTATTACGCGCACTCTCGTGCTGTTCGACGGCCAGCGCGTGGTTCAGTCCAACATCACCGGCGGCATCGACCTTTCGACGGTGCCGTCTTCCCTGGTTCAGCGTATCGATGTTGTGACCGGCGGTGCCTCCGCAGCTTGGGGTTCCGATGCCGTGGCCGGTGTGGTCAACCTCATCATCAACAAGAATTTCGAGGGCCTGAAGGGCAACGTCCAGTTCGGCGATACCACCAAGGACGATCTGCGCAGCTGGAAGGCCGAAGCCTCTTACGGCCAGGATTTTGACGGCAATCGCGGCCATTTCATCGTCAGCGGCCAATATACCGACAGCCCCGATACGATCTTTTCCGGTCAGCGTTCCTGGTACAAGGCGCAGGCTCTGGTCAACAATCCGGCCTATCCCGCCGTCAGTGGCCAACCCCAATTCATCCACGCCAACAATGTTGGGCTTTCGCAGGCCACCATTGGCGGTTTGATCACGGGCACGAATGGTGTGGTGGCGCCGGGTGGCACCTATGCCAAAGGCCCCTATCTGCCTGGCACCAAGGATATCCTGAAGGGCATCCAGTTCGTCGGCCCGAATGGAACACCGGCACCGTTCAATTTCGGCAATGTTTCCGGTCCGCTCTCGAATGGCGGCGATGCGGAAAATTATGAAGGCATGCTCAACAATCTGACGGTGGCCTATCATACCGCCACTCTGTTCGGGTATGGCCGCTACAAGATCACCCCGAATATCCAGGCGTCCTTGCAACTCAATTACGGCAAATCTTCATCGCAAAACAATTCGGTCCCTGCGGTCAAACTCGGCAATCAGGTGATAAATGCCGACAATGCTTTCCTGCCTTCCAGCGTCGCGGGGCAAATGACCGCGTTGGGATTGACCGCGGTGAATTTTGGTTCGATCAACACCAACAATCTGATGCCTTCAGATTTCAACGATCTCAGCCTGAAGAAAGAGGCACAGACCCTGGGCGTGCCGGTGGCGACGACCACGCGGCAGTTGATGCGCGGTGTCTTTACCTTGGAAGGCACGTTGGGTGATGACTGGTCCTGGAACAGCTATTATCAGCACGGCAATGTGCGGGTGCATCTGCACGTCCTGAACAACGTCATCAACCAGAACTACACCAACGCAGTCGATGCGGTGCGTGTCACCACCGGTAATGTCGCAAATTCCGGTCTGGCGGTCGGTTCGATCGCGTGCCGCTCGACTTTGACCAATCCGTCCAATGGCTGTCAGCCGCTGAATGTGTTCGGTGTCGGTGTCGCCTCCCAGGCCGCGATCAATTACATCACCACGGACAAGGACTATGAGACCATTGTCCTGAACGAAGATGTGCTGGCGGGCTCGATGCAGGGCGTTTTGCCCTGGTCGTTGCCGGCCGGTCCTGTCGCCGTATCGTTCGGCGCGGAATATCGCAAGGAAGGCGGACGTACCACCGCCGATCCGGGCGCGGTTGCCGTGCAATATTCCGTCGGCAATTTCAACAATTTCGCCGGCCAATATCATGTCGAGGAAGGTTTCCTCGAAGTCGAAGCGCCGATCCTCAAGGACAGCATTGTTCAGGATTTGAACTTCAACGCTGCCGGCCGTCTGACCAGCTATTCGACCTCGGGTCTGGTCGAAACCTATAAGCTGGGCTTCACCAGTCAGGTGAATGACGACATCAAGCTGCGCACCACCTGGTCGCTGGATATTCGCGCGCCCAATCTGAGCGAATTGTACAATTCGGGCGTCTCGACCCTCAGTTCGGCGATCGATCCCAGGACTGGAGTCAATACACCGATCTTCACTTTGGCGTCGGGTAACCCGAACCTCAAACCGGAAATCGCGACGACCGTGTCTGGCGGTATCGTGTTGACGCCGCACTGGATTGATGGCCTGACAGTCTCGGCCGACTGGTACTCGATCCTGATCAAGGGCGCGATCTTCACCACCAGTTCGACGCAAGTGCTGGCGCAGTGCAACGCCAATCCTTCGTCACCCTATTGTTCTCAGCTGATCTTCAATGGTCCGGTGGGAGCACAGGGACCCGCTCTGTCCACGATCCAGACCTTCCCGCAGAACTCGGCGTCCCAGACGGTGTCCGGCCTCGATTTCCAGGCCGATTACTCGATGCCGTTCTTTACCGGCATGCTGAACTGGCATCTGGTCGGCAACTATACCGACGAGCAGACCCAGAACGCGCTCGGCATCAATTTCGACTATGCCGGAAGCCTCAGCCAGTCTTCGTCGATCACCGGTACGCCGAAGTTCCGGACCACTCTGGCTTCGACTTATAGCGAGGGTCCTTGGTCGGGCACGATTCAGGGCCGCTTCATCGGCTCGGGCAAGCTCAACAATGCCTGGGGTCCGCTGCAGGTGGACGACAACAGTGTTCCGGCCGTCGGCTATCTGGATCTGCGCGGTTCGTACAAATGGGATGACAATCTGCAGCTCTATGCGGCGATAGACAATCTCACCAACGTGCCGCCGCCGAACATTCCCTCGACCCAGGCGCAGGGCCAGAACGCCTATTACTTCGCCGCGGTGCGTGGCGACGTTTATGACGCCATCGGCCGCCAGTTCCGCGTCGGCGTCCGCTTCAATTACTAAGACGAAACTCCCCTGAGTATCCTTCCCCGGTCTCGCAAGAGGCCGGGGATTTTTTATAAGCCTTCGATCAGGATCACGCCGGCCATGATCAGTGCGGCGCCCAAGCCTTTGCGCAGGAGATTTCCGGCGGAAAGATCTTCGCGCGCGTAACGGGGGAAAAAGAGGGTGAGAAAAATGCCGATGGCGAAAACAAAAAACGTCGTGGTCGAGGTGATTGCCGATACCAGGGCCACCGGCGCCAGCAGGGCCGCATAGCGCACGCCGAGTCCGGCGCCGACATTGATCAACTCATTGGTGGCGTTGATCCCCGCCACGGCGCCGGGATTGCTGCGAAACAAGACCAGGAACTGGCGCCGGTAAGCGCTGCGCAACAGCAAGGCTGCGCCGAACAGGCCTTGGCCTGCGAATGTCCAGAAGATCGTGGTCCAGAAATCGTCGCGGATGGCAAAATATTTGAACAGGACGGCGGAGAGCGCCAGGATGAAGGTCGCGCCCAGCATCAACAGCAGCAGGCGTAATTTGAGTTGGCGGAAGTTCATGCCGCTTCCCAGCGACAGGCCCAGCGCCCCGCCCACCACGAGAGCTCCGCCCGCAAGCTGCGCCGGTCCCAATTTTTCGCCCAGGAAAAGATAACCCAGCAGAAATGTGAAAAGCGTCGAAGCCTGGAAGAGGGGCGCGACGACAGAGGCTTCCTCGCTCTGGATGGCGCGAAGATAGAACAGCATCGCGCCCATATAGAGGATGCCGCAAACACTCATGACCAGGATCGATGCGGGCGCGGGATCGAGAATGCCGGGTTCGATCCACCAGATGAAGGGCAGCAGCAATACGCCGGTCAGCGCGGTGAAGAGCATCAGGACCGCGGTGTCGCTATCCTGGAAATAGCGATCAACCAGATATTTATCGATATGGGTGGAGACGGCCCAGCAGACCGGCCCAATGAAAGCGAGAAGCAGCCACATGCAGCTGGCAATCTAGCCCGGCCGCCCGCAAATCTGCGACCGCGAAAACACGATCAGCTGGCGGGTTGCGGTGGATGCCGGCTCGGTACTTCGATGCGATAGAGCTTGAGCGCCAGCCAACCCTTGGGTTCGAAGCAAAGCGCGTCGGTTCCATCTTTTAGAGTCTGGCCTTTGACGACGGCGGGCATGTTGCAGACCACGCCACTGTCCCAGCCAATAAAGCGATAACCGGCCGTTTCCATGCAACCCTGGATTGACTTGAAGGGTTGGCCTTCGCCTGTCCGGGGGGCGGCCACCGCGCACTGGGCCAGTTGCTGTTTCTGGTCGGAAAAGCACCCCGCCAGGGGCACCAGAAGAAGCAGGGGCAGTAAACGACGGAAGGTAACCATAAACACCTCGGTTTCCGCGGAAATCCTAGCTTAAACGGGGTTTTTCCCAAAGGGTTGCCCAACAAAAACTTTATAAATTTTGCTCACAAAGGCGCTTGGCGGGGGGCGGTTGGCTGTGCCTAAATTTGCCCATGCGCAAGCGGACGACAGATGGGCACGCCGTGGACGGCGCCGGGGGGAGGCTGCACCTGACCCCGGAAAGCCTTGAGATGGCTTACGAATATCTGCGCGCCACTTTGCCCTTTCGCCGGATGAACCTTCCGCATGCGGATAATCTTGTTTTCCGCGTCATGGGCGCGCGCGACCGTTTCGGACATTTTCGCGGGCGCATCAAAACCAAGCCGGAATTGAACGAGATCGGTGTCTCGATCCGGGTGGTGAAATCCACGGACCTGCTGATGGCGACGATGGCGCATGAGATGATCCATCTCTATCAGCATGAGAGTGGAAGCTGCAGCCGCAGCCATCACAATACCGAATTCGAGCGGATCGCCGCCCGCGTATGCCGTATTCACGGCTTCGACCGGGAAAGCTTTTAGGCCGTCTTCCTTTTGTCTCCCGCATGCTTTGCCTTGAGCCGCGGCGACTCGCCGGAATGCGGGGGCGGATGCGGTATCCGGGTGTTTTTCCGCCATATCGCCTCTTTTATAGGCGGCTCGCTGAAACATGCATCAGGCGCGCAATACGCGCCCGGCGCGGCCGGTTGGACGCTTCGCGTCTCAAATTCGCGCTTCCGGGCAGGGGCGGCGTGACATTCCAAATCGCAAGTACCGGAATAATCAGCAAAATCGGCCACGCCCGGAGAAGAGTCCTGCATTAGGTGTGACCCAGAATATGACGTGTGACGCTGGATTCACTGTTTGCGCCGCTGCGCGTCGGAGCGCCGCGTTGCCTCGAATTTGGAGCATCGCCAATCTTCCGGGCAGTGGTGGGTGAAGCGGCCCGCTGGAATGGCAACAGATGGGGCAATACGCGTGATAAATGGACCCGATACGGCGTGGATAATGGTCGCCACTGTGCTGGTGCTGCTGATGACCTTGCCGGCGCTGGCGCTGTTTTATGGCGGCCTGGTTCAAGCCAAGAATATTCTGTCGGTGCTCGTGCAATGTTGCGCGGTGGCCTGCGTCTCTTCGCTGCTCTGGCTGGCGTGCGGTTACAGCCTCACTTATTCGGGCGACGGCGCCTGGCTCGGGAATCTCTCCGCGGTCTTTCTGCAGAATGGCGGGCGCGGCATGGTGCATCCGGGCACCGGTCTTCCCGAAAGCGTCTATGTGATGTTCCAGATGACGTTCGCCATCATCACGCCCGCGCTGATCATTGGCGCCTATGTCGAACGCATTCGGTTCAGCGCCGTGCTTCTGGTTTCGGCCTTGTGGCTTCTGATCGTTTACGTGCCGGTGGCGCATTGGGTTTGGGGCGGCGGCTGGCTGGCGAAGGCCGGTGTGATCGATTTCGCGGGCGGCATTGTGGTCCATGTCACCGCCGGTATTTCGGCGCTGGTCATCGCCTGGATGTTGAAGCCGCGCTCGGATTTCCCCAAATCGATCCGCCCGCCGCACGCGCCTTGGATGGTGATGGTGGGCGCCTCGCTTCTTTGGGTGGGCTGGTTCGGCTTCAATGCCGGCAGCGCGCTGGCCGCCAATGCCGATGCCGGAATGGCAATGCTCACCACGCACCTTTCCGCGGCGGCTGCGACCTTGGTGTGGATAGCGATTGAATGGATCTCGTTCGGTAAGCCCAGCCTGGTCGGCGCGGTCACTGGCACCATCGCCGGATTGGCCACCATCACCCCGGCGGCGGGCACGGTCGGCCCGCTGGGCGCTGTGGTGATCGGATCGTCCGCCAGCCTGGTCTGTTATGGCGCGGTGCATGTGGTCAAACGCGTCATGGTGGTCGACGACGCGCTGGACGTTCTGGGTGTGCATGGTGTCGGCGGCGCGCTGGGAACATTGCTGCTGCCATTCCTGGCGAATCTGGGAACAGGCGGGTCGCCGCTGCATCTTGCGGTCGGTGCGCAATTCCTGGTGCAGGCTGAGGCCGTTGCGGTCACCGCGATCTGGTCGGCACTTGCCACGATTGCGATTACAAAATTCGCAGATCTGGTCGTTGGCCTGCGCGTGGACCGTGAACATGAAATCCAGGGCTTGGACTTCTCCTCGCATGGCGAGACGGCCTACCACTCAAATCGTTGATAGAGGCCACCTATGTTGGGGGTGCTGGCAGATTGCTGCCGGCACCATCCACACACTCTCTTCATATTAAATCATAAGCTTCATCAAACTGTCGCAAGCACAGACTTTATAGGCCCCACAATCAATGGTGGGATCTATCATGGCCGATGTTGCAGTTCAGACCGAAGCCTATCACGGGCGTGGCGCGCCAACGCTCGACCACAAATCCGGCCCGATCGGAGCCATAGTCTTCTTTTGCATGCTCGCGGCGGGCATCGGCTACGGCATTCATGGCCTTCTCGACGATATTCAGAGCGTGCATGAGCCGCTTGCCTTGGGCGTGTTCGCCTTGCTCGGTCTGGCGCTTCTGATTGCGCTGGGTTTCGAATTCGTCAATGGCTTCCACGACACCGCCAACGCGGTCGCGACCGTGATTTATACCCATTCCATGGCGCCGATGGCCGCCGTGGTCTGGTCCGGCTGCTGGAATCTGTTGGGCGTGCTGGTTTCGACCGGTGCGGTTGCCTACAGCGTGATCACGCTGTTGCCGGTGGAATTGATCCTCCAGGTCGGCAGCGGTGCCGGTTATGCAATGATCTTCGCGCTTCTTATCGCCGCGATCGTTTGGAATCTCGCGACCTGGGCAATGGGTATTCCCAATTCCTCCTCGCACGCTTTGATCGGTTCGATCATGGGCGTGGGCCTTGCCAATCAGCTGATGGCGCCCGCCGGTCAGGCGACCTCCGGTGTGGATTGGAGCCAGGCCGGTACCGTTTTCAGCGCGCTGTTCTGGAGCCCGTTGATGGGTTTCGTCTGCGCCGCGGCACTGCTCCTGATCATGAAGGTTCTGATCCGCAAGCCGGCTCTGTACGAAGCGCCCAAGACCAAGGAGCCGCCGCCGTGGTGGATCCGTGGCCTTCTGATCCTGACCTGCACCGGCGTCTCTTTTGCCCATGGCGGCAATGACGGGCAGAAGGGCATGGGCTTGATCATGCTTATCCTGATCGGTGCCGCTCCGACCGCCTATGCGCTCAATCGCACCATGCCGGAAAGCGCGACACCGGCGTTCATTTCGAGCACCGCTTCGGCAGGCCAAGTGTTCCAGGCCCATGCCGGAAACGCTGCAATGCCGTCGCCCGCCGCCGCACGCAAGATGGTCGGCGACGCATTGCGCGATAAGTCGCTCAACCGGCCCGAAATCTTCGCCAGCCTGTCGGTCCTGTCCACCGACATCGTCACCAATCTCAAGAGCTATGGCGCCATCAGCCATGTTCCTGCGGCGGCGACGCCCAATCTGCGCAACGAAATGTACCTGGCGAGCGACGCGGTGCGCCTCCTGCCAAAACAAGGCGCAACTTTCTCCGCCACCGAAACGGCCACGCTCAAGGAATTCGGCACCAGCCTTGAGAAGGGCACGCGCTTCATTCCGCTCTGGGTGAAAGTCTGCGTCGCCATTGCGCTGGGCTTGGGCACCATGGTGGGCTGGAAGCGCATCGTGGTGACGGTGGGCGAGAAGATCGGCAAGACACACCTGACCTATGCGCAGGGCGCGTCCGCCGAACTGGTCGCCGCCGGTACCATCATGGGCGCGCAGTTCATCGGTCTGCCGGTGTCGACCACCCATATCCTGTCCAGTGGCGTGGCCGGTACGATGGCTGCCAACGGTTCCGGGCTGCAATGGAGCACCGTGCGGTCCATTGCGCTGGCCTGGGTCATAACTTTGCCCGCCGCTATGGCTCTGGCGGGTTGCCTTTACTTCCTGCTGCGCCAGTTCATCTGAACGGGTTCCAACGGAAATCGAGTCGTAACAGGCTTGTCCCCCGCGCGAATTAGACCACATTGGTCTATATTCGCGCGGAAAGGACCCAGCCCATGAAGTCCACCATCCTGATTGCCGCCTCCGCCTTGCTGGTACTTTCCGCCAGCGCCCGCAGTGAAGACCTTGGCGCGAAGATACCGGCGCCCGCGCTCGATCCCACGGAAACGGCAGCGAGCGAGACAGTGGTTCTCGCCGGTGGCTGTTTCTGGGGACAGCAGGCAGTCTTCGAACATGTCAAAGGTGTAACCAAAGTCGTGGCCGGCTATTCAGGCGGCGCGAAGGAAACGGCGACCTATCCTCAGGTCATTACCGAGACCACCGGTCATGCCGAAGCGGTTCAGATCACATTCGATCCGCGCATCGTCAGTTTCGGGCGATTGCTGCAGGTTTACTTTTCCGTGGCGCACGATCCCACCCAGCTGAATTATCAGGGGCCGGACGAGGGCTCGAGCTACCGTTCGGAAATCTTCTTCGCCACGCCCGCGCAGGAAAAGACGGCGCGCGCCTATATCGGTCAACTAAGCGCCGCCAATATCTTCCGCCAGCCCATCGTGACCAAGGTCGGTGCGCTCAAAGGCTTTTATGCCGCCGAGGCCTATCACCAGGACTATCTGATCCATAATTCGACCCAGCCCTATATCGTGATCAACGACCTGCCCAAGCTGGCGGCGCTGGAGCGCGTCTGGCCGGAATTCTACCGGCCCGACCCCGTCCGGCTGGCGAGCCGCTGAAGCTTAAAAAGCCGTCATTCTGGCCCGGAAGAGGGGGGGACGCCGGTTTCCTTTGCGCAGGCGATCTGCTAACTCGTGCCCCGATTTAGGGCGAAGCAGCGCTGCAAGCGGTGCCTGCCCGGTTTTCCGAGGCGAGAGTTTCCATGACAAATCTGACCCAAAAGCTGGCTCTGGGCGCGGCCTCTCTGGCCGTAGGCCTGGTCCTAGGCTGGGCCGTTCGCGGGACGGCGACCTACAATACCGCCACCCAAGCCATGACCAGCTATGAATCCTGGCGCGTTGCCTGTCCGGCGGCGAACCAGAAAGACGTCAATTGCGAGATGATCCAGGACGTGCTCGACAGCCAGAGCCATTCGGAGATCACGCGTATCGCGATCGTCCATCCGGTGGGCGGCAAGCTGACCTTGAACCTGACCATGCCCCTGGGCGTGGCGCTGGAGCCGGGCGTGGGTCTGACCTTCCAGGCCGATACCGACTCCAAAGATCCGAAGGATCAGAAAGCCGCGAAGGACGCGATGATCACCGCGAAGTACCGCACCTGCACCCAGCAGGGTTGCGTCGTGGATATTCCCATCGACGACAAGCTGCAGTCGCAGCTGGATGGCGACAAGGACGGACGTCTGGTGTTTGTCAGCGCCAATGACACCAAGCCGATCGCGATCCCGCTTTCGCTGAAAGGCTATGGCGCTGCCAAGCGCGCCTACAACAACAGTGAAGCCAAGCGCAGTTCCTGGTTCTGGAGAATGTGGTCATGAAGTTTTCGCATCTGTTGAGCGGATTGGCGCTGACGGCGCTCGTTTCGGGCGCGGCGCTGGCGCAGGCTCCTGCCGCAGCACCGCAAGCCGGTCAGCCTGAAATCAAGCAGGTCGGCGACTGGACGGTGCGCTGCTTCCCGATGCAGAGCGCTTCGCCCTGCGACATGTTTCAGCAGCAGAATGACAAGGACAGCCAGCAGCGCGTCGTTGCTTTGTCCATCGCCTATATCCCGCATCTCGACCGTCATGCGGTCCAGATTTCCGTGCCGCTGGGCGTGGCGATTCCGCAGGGCGTGACGCTGCACGCCGCCAGTTTTCAGGGCAAACCTATGCCGTATCGCCGCTGCGACCGCGGCGGCTGCTATGTCGAGACGTTGATCGACAATTCCGTCATCGATCAGCTTGCCCATGCCGGTGATAGCGCGATGGTGAAGATCAAGGCCGATGACGGCAAGAATTACGATCTGAAATTGTCGCTGAACGGCTTCTCGGGTGCGCATGACGCCATGGAAGCGGAGGCAAAGCAGAAGGCCAAGGCGCCGCCGGCGACGCCGCCCGCGCAATAATCCGGCTACGGACTATATAAAGAAAGCCGCCGGTCGTCCGGCGGCTTTCTTGTTTTGGGCCTGTCTGTCTCAGGCGGCTTTGAAACGCATCGCCACGCCATTCATGCAATAGCGCAAGCCCGTGGGCTTGGGGCCATCGGTGAAGACATGGCCCAGATGGCCGCCGCACCCGCTGCAAAGAACTTCCGTGCGGATCATCATTTCGTTGGTGTCGGTGCGGGTCGCGACCGCCTTGGACAAAGGCTTCCAGAAGCTAGGCCAGCCGGTTTGGCTGTCATATTTGGTGTCTGAGGAAAACAGCGCGGTATCGCACCCGGCGCAGGAATAGACGCCTTTCTTGGTGTTCATGTCGAGCGGGCTGGAATAGGGCATCTCTGTCCCTTGATGGCGCAACACCGTGTACGCCGCGGGCGAAAGCAGCTTTTTCCACTCCGCATCCGTGCGTGTGACGGGATAATCGGCCCACGCCGCCGGGCTTCCTACCAAAACACCCGCACTTGCCGTCAGCAGCAAAGCCAGAAGATCGCGTCTGTGCATCCGTCTCTCCATCGCCCCCGATGTCTAGGGATTATACGTCATTCACTTCGCTCCGGATGTTTAAAAAGTTACGGGAACGGGCTTGTCCCCCTGCCGTTATCTCCCTGCTTCCTCAAAACGGAGATACCAGCATGGACAAGGACAGGATCGCGGGTTCCGCCAACCAGGCCAAGGGCGCGCTCAAAGAGGCCGCCGGCAAGATCACGGGTGACGCCAAGCTTCAAGCCGAAGGCGCCGCCGACAAGGCCAAGGGCAAGGTGCAAAATGCCGTGGGCGGCGCGAAGGATGCGCTGCGCGACGCAACCGATCAATAATTCGCCTACATGGAGAAAGCCCGGCTTCCGATGGAGGCCGGGCTTTTTGCATGCCCGCTGTCTTGCCGCCTTCCGGCGCGATATAAGGGAACTCACGCGCAAGGGATCTTTCCATGATTGGCTTTCTGAGATGGCTTCGCTCGATCATGGCGTCGGTGCTGAACGGCATCGCGAAATTCGCTTTTTTGCTGATCTTGATTGTCGCGGTCCTAATTGTGATCGGGTTGGCGCAAGGTGACGGGCTGCCTGCCAACACCGTGCTGACCCTGGACCTTCGGACGTCGGTGCCGGATTCCGCCAGTTCCGGTCTCTCGATCAGCGGCCAGCAGCAGACTGTGATGAATCTGGTTTTTGCGCTCGACAAAGCCTCACGCGATGGCCGTATCAAGGGCGTAGTGATGCGTCTGGGCAATGGCGCTCTGTCGTTGGCCGAGGCCGAAGAGCTTTCCGGCGCACTGCATCGCTTCCGCGACGCTAAGAAATTCGTTATCGCCCAGGCCACCGGCTTCCTCTCTTCAGGGCTCGGCGATTACGTCGCCGCTGCCGCCGCCGATCAGATCTGGGTGCAGCCGCGCAGCGATTTCAAAGTGTCGGGCGGGGCGGCGGGGGGGCTTTTCCTGAAAGGCCTGTTCGACAAGATCGAAGCCGTGCCGCAAATGGCCAAACGCGCCGAATATAAAAGCGCCGCCGACATGTACATGGAGAAATCCATGACCGACGCGGATAAGGAGCAACTCACCGCGTTGACGAAATCTTGGCGCGATGCGGCGATCGCGCAAGTCGCCAAGGACCGGCGCCTCGATCCTGCAAAGATCAACGCGGCTTTCGACGACAGTCCGCAATTCGCCGAAGACGCCAAGGCCAAAGGCTTGGTGGACCGGATCGGTTATGACGACGACGCGCTGGGTGCGGGGCTGGGCCGTGCGGGCAAGGGCGCCAAGCCGGTCAAGATGACCGACTACATCAAGGATCTGGATTTCAGCGCTGGCTATGGCGCCAATCTGGCGGTGATCGAAGCGGCGGGCGAGATCGTCGATGGCACCGCGAAGGGCGATATTTTCAACTCCCAGGCGGGCATTGCCAGCGACGATCTGTCGGAAGCGATCCGGCAGGCGGCGCGCGAACCGGGCATCAAGGCGATTATTCTGCGCGTGGATTCGCCTGGCGGCTCGGTCACGGCCTCGGATCAGATTCTCGATGCGGTGAAGAAGGCACAGGCCAAGGGCAAGCCGGTGGTAGTGAGCATGGGCGGACTGGGTGCGTCCGGCGGCTATTACATCTCCGCCAGCGCCGACAAGATCGTGGCGCAGCCCGGCACCTTGACGGGATCGATCGGCGTGCTGACCGGCAAGGTGGCGGTGGGCAAGTCGCTTGCCCTTGCGGGCGTTGCGCTGGACCAGGTGGCATCCGGCAAGAATACCTTGATGGACTCATCGACGGAGCCCTACACGCCGGAGCAATGGGCGCTGCTCAATCATGAAGCCGATGTCATCTATGAGGACTTCCTGCACAAGGTTGCCAGCGGCCGCAAATTGCCCTTCGAGCAGGTTCAGGCTGTGGCCAGAGGCAGGGTCTGGACGGGCGCGGACGCCAAGGACAAGGGACTGGTGGACGGCCTGGGCGGCTTCTGGACCGCGGCGGATATGGCGGCGGGTCTGGGCAAGATACCCACAGGTCAGATCGCGATCAAAATCTATCCCCGGCGCAAAGGCCTGTTGGAGGGCTTGAGCAATCTGATGGGGCGAAGCCAGGCGAGCATGAAGGCGCTGGAGGGAATTCAGACCCTGATGGCGCTTCCGGGGGTCCATCTCGCCCTGGATGCTTTGGCCACTGCGCCGCGGGGGCGGGTGGAACTTCGGGCCGTCAATCTGCCTCGGGAATCCGCGCTTCCGTAGGGGCATGATAAAGTCTTTTTATTCCATGGGTTGAGACATATAATTGCGCTTAGATTCGCGGATGGCGCCGGCCTGCCAAACCTGCGAAATTGTGACGGTATGCGTTCGCGGCAGGGCCCTTAGGACATCCGCGAGCGCTTTTTTTGGAGACCTGCCATTCCCGCATCGGCAAAATCACAGAGCGAGGCGCAGCCTGTTCGCGATATGAGTTTCGAGGCCGCCTTGAAAGAGCTCGAAACCATTGTGAGCCGTTTGGAGCAGGGGGAGGTCGATCTGGAAGATTCCATTGCATTGTATGAGCGCGGCCAGGCCTTGAAGAGCCATTGCGAAGCCAAGCTCAAATCGGCCGAGAGCCGGCTGGAAAAGATCGTCCAGGGCGCCTCCGGCCCGGCGGTCGGCGAAAGGCTCGATGTGGCATGAACTTGATTTGTGCCTTCGGAATTCCAAATTGTCATGATCGCTTGCGTCCCGGGCGGCGCGCGCATTTCTCCCTCTATTCCAATCCGGTTTCCCCATGAGCTTACCGACGAAAACGCCGCTTCTGGACCAAGTCCAAATTCCCGCCGATCTGCGCAAGCTGCCGAAAAGTTCGCTGCGCCAGTTCGCGTCGGAATTGCGCAACGATCTGATCGATATCGTTTCAGTGACGGGCGGTCATTTCGGCGCCGGACTGGGCGTGGTCGAGCTCACGGTCGCGCTGCATTATGTTTTCAACACGCCGGATGATCGCATCATCTGGGACGTGGGCCATCAAGCCTATCCGCACAAGATACTCACCGGTCGGCGCGACCGTATGCGCTCACTGCGCCAGGGGAACGGCCTTTCCGGTTTCACCAAGCGCAGCGAAAGCGAATACGACCCGTTCGGTGCGGCGCATTCTTCGACATCGATTTCCGCCGGTTTGGGCATGGCGGTGGCGCGCGATCTCAAGGGCGAGCACAACAATGTCATCGCGGTGATCGGCGATGGTTCGATGAGCGCGGGCATGGCGTATGAGGCCATGAACAATGCCGGCGCCAACAAGAACCGGTTGATCGTCATCCTCAACGACAATGACATGTCGATTGCGCCGCCGGTGGGCGCGATGAGCGCCTATCTGGCGCGCCTGGTTTCCAGCCGGCCCTATACGGGCCTGCGCAACTGGGCCAAGCGCACCGCCAAGCGGCTTCTGCCGCGCATGCTGTTCAATGTCGCGCGCCGCACCGAGGAATATGCCCGGGGCATGGCGATGGGCGGCACCCTGTTCGAAGAGATGGGCTTTTTCTATGTGGGGCCCATCGACGGCCACAATCTCGATCACCTGATTCCGGTTCTGGAGAATGTGCGCGACACCATGACCGGACCGGTCCTGATTCATGTCGTGACCAAGAAAGGTCATGGCTATGCGCCAGCGGAAGCCAGCGCCGACAAATATCACGCCGTGTCGAAATTCACGGTTCTGACCGGCGAACAGAAAAAGACCGTCGCCAAGGCGCCGACCTATCAGAAAGTCTTCGGTGAAAGCCTGATCGAGGAAGCCAAGAAAGACAGCCGCATCGTGGCGATCACGGCGGCGATGCCGTCCGGCACGGGCGTCGATCTGTTTGAAAAAGCGTTTCCGGAACGCAGCTTCGATGTCGGCATTGCCGAGCAGCATGCGGTGACGTTCGCTGCAGGCCTTGCAGCCGAAGGCATGAAGCCATTCTGCGCGATCTATTCCACCTTCCTGCAACGCGCTTACGACCAGGTGGTGCATGACGTGGCGATCCAGTCGCTGCCGGTGCGCTTTGCCATGGATCGTGCCGGCCTTGTCGGCGCCGATGGCTGCACCCATGCGGGATCGTTCGATATCGCCTATCTCGCCACCTTGCCAAACTTCGTCATCATGGCGGCGGCGGACGAAGCGGAGTTGACCAACATGGTCGCCACCGCGGTTCAGATTAACGACCGGCCCAGCGCCATCCGTTATCCGCGCGGCGAAGGCACCGGCGTAGAGCGTCCGGCGGTGGGACAGCCATTGCCCATCGGCAAGGGCCGCATGATCAAGGAAGGCAGCTCCATCGCTATCCTGTCATTCGGCACGCGCTTGCAAGAAGTGCTGCTGGCGGCGGATCGCTTGCAGGCCTATGGCCTGTCACCCACCATCGCCGATGCGCGTTTCGCCAAGCCGCTCGATACCGATCTGATCACCAAGCTGGCGCGCGAGCACGAAGTCCTCATCACCATCGAGGAAGGCGCTGCGGGCGGCTTCGGCAGTCATGTGATGCAGTTCCTGGCCTGGGAAGGCTTGATGGACAAGGGCTTGAAAGTGCGGCCCATGACCCTGCCGGATATCTTCCAGGATCACGACACGCCCGAGCGTCAATATGCGCAAGCCGGTCTGGATGCGGATGGCATCGTCAAGGTGGCGCTCTCCGCGCTTGGACGGTCCAACGAAGTCCCGACCGCCGTGGGCAGGATCGCTTAAGGCGCGATGCGCGCTGACGTTTTTCTGGTCGAACAGGGTTACGCCAAAAGCCGCAGCGAGGCGCAGGCTGCGATTGCGGCTGGATGCGTCCTGGCCGATGGCAAGCCCGTCACAAAACCCTCGCAGACGCTGACGGATGCGGCGCGGATCGAATACAGTCCGGCCCACCCGTATGTCTCACGTGGTGCCGTGAAGCTGGCCGCGGCGCTGGATGGGTTTGGACTTTCGCCTGCAGGGCTCACCTGTTTGGATTTGGGCGCATCGACCGGCGGTTTCACCCAGGTGCTGCTTCAGCGCGATGCCGAGAAGGTATTCGCCGTCGATGTCGGGCATGGCCAATTGGACATGGATTTGGCGCAGGATGCGCGGGTGACCACGCTGGAACATCGCAATGCACGTGATCTTCAGCCGGATGAGATCGTCCCGGCACCCCAAGCCATCGTCGCGGATTTGAGTTTCATCAGCCTGAAACTGGCGTTACCCCCTGCCATGCGTATGGCCGCGCCGGGTGCCTGGCTGGTCGCGCTGTTCAAGCCGCAATTCGAAGTCGGGCGGGACAATATCGCCAAGGGCGGTATCGTCAAAGACGATGCCGCGCGCAGCGAAGCCTTGCACAATTTCCTGCAATGGATGAATGCGGCGGAAGGCTGGCGCACGCTTGAGCCTGGCTATATCGACAGTCCGATTGCGGGTGGGGACGGCAACCGGGAGTTTCTGGTGGCGGCCCGCAGGAGCGCTGTGCCATGAATTCTGTCTGCACACATTTCGGAACCTGCGGCGGGTGCAGTCTGCAAGGGCTGTCTTCCGAGGAATATCGTCAGCGTAAGCAAGATGGTGTGTGTGCTGCGCTGGTGCGGGCAAATCTTTCCGAGGTGGAGGTGGAAGGGCCCTTTGTGGTCGCGGAGCATAGCCGCAGGCGCGCCGTGTTCAAATTCGGCAAGGAGAAAGGGCGGATCGTTATCGGCTTTCACGCCGCCAAGAGCCACGCCATTGTCGATATGCGCGAATGCCGGGTGCTGACACCTGCGCTCTTTGGCCTGGCGCAGCGACTTCGTGATGGGCTTGTTGCCATTCAGTCGGATGGCGAAAAGGGCGAGGTCCATGTCACGGAGACGGAGACCGGCTTCGATCTGGCATTCCGCTCGCCGCGAAAGCTGGCGCCTGCTTTGACGGCGGCATTGGCGAAAGCATTTTCCGGCGCGGGTGTGGCGCGGATCGTCTTCAACGGCGAAATGCTGTTCGGGCAAGCGGCACCGGCGGTGCGCTTTGGCGAGGCCGTTGTGGCACTCCCGCCGCACGCTTTTCTCCAGGCGACGGTAAGTGGCGAAGCGGTGTTGGCCGAGCGGGTACAGGCCGCGCTGGAAGGCGCCAAGACGGTCGCGGATCTCTTTGCGGGGCTTGGCACCTTCACCTTGCCGCTGGCGCGGCGCGCGCGCGTGCATGCCGTCGAACAGGATGCGCAGGCCTTGGCGGCCCTGGCCGATGGCGCGCGAAAGACTAAGGGCCTGAAACCGGTCACGACCGAGACGCGGGACCTGTTCAAAATTCCGCTGACGCCGCTGGAGCTCAATCGCTTCGATGCCGTGGTGTTGGACCCGCCACGCGCAGGGGCCGAGGCGCAGATACGGAGCGTGGCGGGGTCAAAATTGAAGCGTGTCGCCTATGTCTCTTGCGATGCGGGAAGTTTCGCCCGTGACGCCGCGATCCTGGTCAAGGCCGGTTTCCGCGCGGGCTCTGTTCTGCCTGTCGATCAATTTCTGTACTCCGACCATATCGAACTGGTCGGAAGTTTTACGCGTTAGTCCCCCCCCTCCGGCCTTCGCACCTGATCGGTGCTACGGCCACCTCCCCCATCAGCGCGCTAACGCGCGCGCAGGGGAGGCGGGCCTGAGCTTGTTTGAATTAGCCTACCTGCGCCCTGTGGCGCAGGGCCTGATCGGCCAGGACCAGCGCCATCATGGCTTCGCCCACCGGCACGGCGCGAATGCCGACGCAGGGATCGTGGCGGCCTTTGGTGATGATGTCGGTCTCGGCGCCCGCGCGGTCGATGGTACGGCGAGGGGCGAGGATCGATGAGGTGGGCTTGACCGCGAAACGCGCCACCACGGGCTGACCGGTCGAAATGCCGCCCAAAATCCCACCAGCATGGTTCGACAGAAAAACAGGTTTGCCGTCATTGCCCATGCGCATCTCGTCGGCATTGGCCTCGCCGGTCATGGCGGCGGTGGCGAAACCGTCGCCGATTTCCACGCCCTTGACGGCATTGATGCTCATCATCGCGCTGGCCAGTTCATTATCGAGCTTGGCATAGATCGGCGCGCCCAGACCGGCAGGAATGCCTTCGGCCACCACTTCGACAATGGCGCCGACGGAGGAGCCCTGTTTGCGCACGCCTTCAAGATATTCCGTCCACGGAGCAATTGCGCCGGAATCGGGGCAGAAAAAGGGATTGTTGGCGGTCTCGGCCCAATCCCAGCGTGCGCGGTCGATGGTCTGCGTGCCCATCTGCACCAGCGCGCCGCGGATGATCACCTTGCCATAGAGCTGGTCGAGAACCTTCCGCGCGATCGCGCCCGCGGCCACACGCATGGCGGTTTCGCGCGCCGATTGACGCCCGCCGCCGCGATAGTCGCGCACGCCGTATTTGGCGTCGTAGGTATAGTCGGCATGACCGGGACGATATTTGTCTCGGATGTCGGAATAATCCTTGGAGCGCTGATCTACATTCTCGATCAAGAGGCCGATGGGCGCGCCGGTGGTCAGCGGTTCCGCCATGCGTTCGTCCTGAAAGACACCCGACAGGATTTTGACTGCGTCCGGTTCCTGGCGCTGGGTAACGAATTTGGATTGTCCGGGGCGGCGTCGCTCAAGGTCACGCTGGATACCGGCTTCGGTCAGCGCGATGCCCGGCGGGCAGCCATCGACCACGCAACCGATCGCGGGCCCATGGCTTTCGCCGAAGGTGGTGACGCGAAACAGATGCCCGAAGGTATTATGAGACATGGAAACTCTTTGATTTGGCGCGCGGCCTGGCGCGAACCGCGTTCCTACGCTGTCGCTAGGAACACTTCGCGGGGCCGACGCTTCCCCGATAGCCCAAAAACGGCCTCTAATCCAGCCGTTCCACGGCCTGGTCCCGTATCCGGAAGACTACGCCCTGGGGCTCGTCCAGATCGCTCATGGCGCGCCAATCCAGGCCCATGAACAGCCCGCGCAATACGCGGGTCAAGGCGCCATGGCTGACTGCAAAGGTGTCGGTGGTCAGGCTGTCCGTCCATGCCGTGGCGCGGGCGGCGACCTGCGCATAATTCTCTCCACCGGGGACGCACACATGCCATTTGTCCGCGGCACGGGCGTCGAACGCTGCGGGGTCGAGAGCGCGCGCTTCTTTGTCTGTAAGTTGATCCCAAAGGCCCAGATCGATCTCCGCGATGCGGGGCTCGATGGCATAGCCGTCTGGCGGCAAATCCAGTTGCTCGCGCGCGATCTCCATGGTGGTGCGGGCGCGTTGCAGCGGGCTCGAAACGAACGCCAGGGCGGGACGTGCGCCCAATGCGCGTTTCAGAATATCGCCCAGGGCGCGGGCCTGTTCGCGGCCCTTATCCGTCAACGGTGTGTCGAGGCGGCCCGAGAAACGCTTCTCGCGATTGGCTTGCGTTTCACCATGACGGGCAAGGTAAAGCGTAACGCCGGGCTTGAGTTCAGGCTTCATTCTTGACGGCGATATCCGGCGCGTCTTCCGCTTTCATGCCCACCACATGATAGCCGGCATCGACATGCAGGCATTCGCCGGTCACCGCGCTGCCCAGATCGGACAGCAGGAAGAGGGCGGAGTTGCCCACTTCGCTCTGCGTCACGGTCCGGCGTAGCGGCGAATTATATTCGTTCCATTTCAGGATGTAGCGGGAGTCCGCAATGCCGGCGAACGCCAAAGTCTTGATCGGGCCCGCGGAAATCGCGTTGACGCGAATATTCTTCTTGCCCAGATCTTCGGCCATATAACGCACGCTGGCTTCCAGTGCCGCCTTGGCCACGCCCATCACGTTGTAATGCGGCGTGACTTTTTCGGCGCCGTAATAGGAGAGGGTGAGAAGATTTCCGCCGTTGGGCATCATCTTCTCGGCGCGCTGCGCCACGGCGGTGAAGGAGTAGCAGGAGATGTCCATCGTCATCCGGAAATTGTCCGGCGTGGTATCGACATAACGGCCCTTGAGCTGCTCCTTGTCGGAAAAGCCGATGGCATGGACCACGAAATCCAGCGTGCCCCAGACCTGCTTCAGCTCGGCGAAGGCGGCATCGATCGAGGCCTGATCGGAGACATCGCAATCGATCATGGCGGCAGGTTTCAGCGGCTCGACCAGCGGCAGGACCCGCTTCTTGAAAAGGTCTCCCTGATAGGAAAAGGCCAATTCGGCGCCGGCGGCATGCAGAGCCTGGGCAATACCCCAGGCAATCGAATGCTGGTTGGCGACGCCCATGATCAGGCCTTTTTTGCCTTTCATAAGGCCGTCGAACGCCATGCGGTATTCCCCTCTATCCGGTGTGGGATTCTAGTCATTTGTACCGGAATCACCAGCCAGCAGATACCACCTGGATGCCGGGATTGCATCTGCAAAAGCCCAACAAAAAGGCCCCTACATGAGGATTACTTCATCCGGGCGCGCGGGTCGAAATTCGAGTGCCAGCTTTCGGCGAACTGTTTGAGCGCCGCATCCGGCGGATCGGGCAGGGCCACCACCAAGCGTACATAGAGATCGCCGGCCGGGTCGTTTTTGCCCGCGCCATGGGCCGGGACGCCCTTGCCCTTCAGCCGCAGGACCGCGCCGGAATTGGAATTGGGAGGAATGGAGAGGTTGAGGGTTCCGCTCAAGGTCGGAACGGGGACCTTTGCGCCCAGCACCGCTTCCTTCAACGTCACCGGCAGGTCCATTCTCAGATCGTTGCCGTCGCGGCTGAGATAAGGATGCGGCGCCACGGTGACCTGAATCAGGACATCGCCATTGGGTCCGCCATGACGGCCCGCGCCGCCGCGGCCCTTGATGCGGATCTGCTGGCCGTCCTTCAAGCCCAGTGGAATTTTCACATCGATCTGTTCGCCATTGGCGAGCACGATGCGGCGGGTGCCGCCCATCACGCTTTCGGCGAAGCTGGCGGTAATGGCGACGGCAAAATCCTCGCCGCGCGCGGGCTGGTTCGCACGCCGTCCGCGCCCGCGTCCGCCGCCCATCATTTCCGAAAATATGTCTTCCGCCGAAAAGCCTTGCGCACCGCCGCCCTCATCGTCCCAGCTGAAATGAAATTCGCGTTCGCCGCCCGGGGCGCCGCCGCCACCGAAGGGATTGCCGCGAAAGCCGCCGGCGCGAGGGTCGAAGCCGCGCGGGTTGCCGCTCGCATCAATTTCGCCGCCATCGAATTTGGCGCGCTTTTCCTTGTCGCCCACAATGTCATAGGCGGCGGAGATTTCCTGGAAACGCTTCTTGGCCGTCTCGTCACCCGCATGGGTATCGGGGTGATGTTTCTTGGCCAGATTGCGGAAGGCTTTCTTGATCTCCGCTTCGCTGGCGGATTTGGCCACACCCAGGACTTGATAAGGATCGCGCATGCATTCTCCAGGCTGCCGGATTCGCAGCCACGGGCAATATAAGGGCCCGTGGGCGTGGTTCTAGTCTGGACTGGTCCGCAACGGCGGCGGCGGGGTGGCAGGTGCTGTCTGCGAGGCATCCGGCGCGGGTCCCAGCTGATCGAGCCGGGACTGGGCCTCTTTCATGCCATGGCTGGCGGCTGCGGCGTACAGACTGCGCGCTTTGGTCAAATTCTGGGGCACCAATTGCCCGGCCTCGTAGAACTGGGCCAGTTCATATTGGGCGAGGGGATGGTTGGCGGCGGCCGCCACCTCAAGCAGCGGCAGAGCCCGCTTGGGATCGGGCGGTCCCGCTTCGCCTCGAATCAGCATGTCCGCCAGATCGGCCTGGGCCGTGGGCAGGCCCGCTTCGGCGGCCCGCAGATACATTTCCTCAGCCCCTTTGGGGTCTTTGGCAGTCCCAAGCCCCTGACGGCGCATCATGGCGACATTGCGCATGGCCGCGATGTCTTCGTCATCGATGGCCGACCAGATCTTATAGGCCTTGGGATAGTCGCCAGCGTCATAGGCTGCGACCCCGGAATCGAAACTGCTTTTCAGGTTGGCGCTGGTCTCTGCGGTGGCGCAGCCGCCCACGATAAGGCCCAGTGACAACACCAGAATTGGCGGCAGTTTGTGCATGGCTTCCCTTCGGGTCCAAGGCTAGCCTGTCCCCCGCCGGGATGCTACGGCGGAGCGATGATGGGCGATATCGGCGGACCTTTGGACGATGGCGGCATCACGACCGGCCACGATCCGTTTGCGCTGTTCGCAGGCTGGCTGAAAGAGGCCGAGGCCAGCGAACCCAACGATCCCACTGCCATGTCGCTGGCGACAGTGGACAATGAAGGGCGCCCGAACGTCCGCATGGTGCTTCTCAAGCAGGCGGATCAAAACGGGTTCGTTTTTTACTCGAACCGGGAAAGCGCCAAGGGCGGAGAAATTTCCGGCCATGCGGTCGCGGCCGCCAATTTCCATTGGAAGAGTTTGCGCCGCGCCGTCCGTCTGCGCGGAACCGTGCGTGAGGTCAGTGCTGCCGAAGCCGATGCCTATTTCGCCAGCCGCGCCAAGGACAGCCAGATCGGCGCCTGGGCATCGGCGCAATCGCGCCCGATGGAAGGGCGCTGGGCGTTCGAGAAAGAGATCGCGAAATACGCCGCGAAATATGCCCTCTCCAAAGTGCCGCGCCCGGACTATTGGACCGGCTTTCGCATCACACCGTTCGAAATCGAATTCTGGCGTGACCGGCCTTTCCGTTTGCATGACCGGCTGGTTTATCGCCGCGACGGCGAGGGGCCCTGGCGCACGGAGCGGCTGTTCCCGTGAGTGGTATCGCCGAAAGCGGCGTTCATATGCGCCGCGCCGCCATCGCCTCGGTCAGCGTTTCGCTGGTGCTGGTGGCGATCAAAACCTTCGCCTATTTCGCATCCCATTCTGTCGCGATGCTGGCGAGCCTTGCTGACTCGGCGCTGGATCTCTTCACGGCGGGTATCAACATGTTCGCCATCCGCGAGGCTTTGACGCCCGCGGATAAGGAACATCGTTTCGGTCATGGCAAGGCCGAGCCGCTGGCGGGGCTGGCGCAAGGCGCTTTCATCACCGCTTCGGCGTTGTTTCTTGCGATCCAGGCGGTGCAGGGGCTTATCGATCCCAAGCCCGTCGAACATGGGCTGGCGGCGTTGGTGGTGATGCTGATCTCAATCGCATTGGCGATCGGCTTGATCCTTTACGAGCGCAGCGTGGTTCGGCGCACCGGCTCGCTCGCGGTGGCAGCGGACCAGACGCATTACATCGGCGACCTCGCCACCAATATCGGCGTGGTCATTGCCATTCTGTTGGCATCGGGGTTGGGCTGGCTGCGGGCCGATCCGGCCATCGCACTTCTGGTTGCGTGCGTGATGGCGGGCAGCGCCTGGCTGGTGTTTCGCGGCTGTCTGGATCAGTTGATGGACCGCGAATTGCCGGATGCGGATCGCGAACGGATCAAATCCATCGTGCGGGCCCATCCCGGCGTGACCGGCCTTCACGATCTGCGTACCCGCGCCGCTGGCCTCTATACGTTTATCCAGCTCCATATCGAACTCGATCCTGCCATGCCCCTGGCTGAAGCCCACACCATCAGCGATGCGGTGGAACGCGAACTTTGCGCCGCCTTCGACAAGGCCGAAATCATCATTCACCAGGACCCGGCGGGGCTGGAAGAGGGACAAGGGGTGTCCGCCACAGGCGGAAATTCCTGAGATCGATCCCCATGGTGCGCGATGCCTGATTTTGCACCAGGACGTGAAAGATGCGCGCGAGCAGAAACCAGAGCGGGCTGACCAGCAGCGACATGGCGATCACGGCCAGCGCGAGTTTGTAACCGGCTTCGGTCAGAACGCCGACGGCGAGTCCCGCGCTGGCGATGACGAAGGAGAATTCTCCCACCGGCGATAGAAACAGCGCGGCTTCCACGGCGGTGCCGAAGCGTTCGCCGGCCAGCATCAGCAGCAGCCAATTGAGGAAGGTCTTGCCGCCCGTCACAACCAAAAGCGCAAAGACGATGAGCCACGCCTGCGCCAGCAAATAGCGCAGATCGATCAACAATCCGACGGACAGAAAGAATACGAACAGCAGGATGCTCTGCACCGGCTGCGCCATGGTGAGTGCGCCGCGCCGGAGTGTGGAATGGCCCACCGCCAGGCCGCCAAGAAATGCGCCCAGCGCAGGTGACAGGCCCAGCAGGCCCGAAATGGCGGCGGCGGTGAAGCAGATGCCCAGCACGCCCAACGTCCCGATATCGAAATCCTTCAGCAGAATTTCCGACCAGGGAAAGCGGAAGCTTTTGACCTTTCCCAGAAGGGCGACGAAGCCGCCCAAAACCGCCAGCGCCAGAACCAGCTTGCCCACGATCAGGACCAGACCCTGCGATGTCATCGGCGCGCCGAGGGCGCCGGTGATCAGAAGCAGCGGCACCACCGCTAGGTCCTGCGCCACCAGAATGGCCAGCGCCAGTCGCCCGGCGGAACTGTCCTTCTCGCCCGTCTCTTCCATCATCTTCATGGCGACGGCAGTCGAAGATATCGACAACATGCCGCCGATGACTGCGCCGCCCAACACTTCGCCATGCACCAGCGCGGTGAAGGCCGTCACGGACGTCACTGTGACGAGAATGGTGAGGATCGTGACGGTCAGTGCCAGAGGCAGAGATTTGCGGAAAGATTGCAGCCGCATCTCCATGCCGATGATGAAGAGAAGCATCAGCACGCCCAGATCCGCCAAGGTCTGAATGGAGTCGGACGTGTCGATCAATTCCAGGCCCGACGGACCCAGCGCGACACCCACCAGAATGAACCCCGCGGCAGCGGGCATGCGCATGCGGCTCATGAAAAGGCCGAGCGTGACCGCGGCGGCGAGAACCAGGGCGAGGGCGGTAAGGCTTTGGCTGTGCATCCAGACCCGAACAGAGATCGCCCGATGATAGGGGCTGGCGATGCACGGTCCAACCCGCACTGTCGTCAAATCGAAACATTTCTTACATAGGGCCAAGGTCTACGGAGGGAAGACCGATGGAGAATTTGCACAACTGCACCGGACTGGTTTTCGGTTTTGTCTTTCGCGGTGGCGAGGGACATCTGGTGCGCGACGAAACCCTGCACGCTGCACTGGATGAGGGCGCGGATTGGGTGTGGCTGCATCTGGGTCTCAGCGATCACCGTGCCCGCCGCTTTCTCAACGATTTTCCGGAATTGCCCGAGGCGGGCCGGACGTTGCTTCTGGGCGGCGAAACCCGCATCCAGATCCATCTCTCGCAAGACCATGCCGCGGGCGTGTTGCCCGACATCGAAAAGGATTTCGACGATCAGTCGCTGGAGCCGGGGCGGCTGGCCTTCTGGCTCAACGGGCGCATCCTTGTCACCACCCGGCGCAAGCCTGTGCGGGCCGCTCAGGGCCTGCAGGAAGCGCTGAGCGCGGGCCTCACCCTGGAAGATCCAGCCGCGGCGCTGGCGCGCTTGCAGACCGCCTATGCCGAACTTGTGGAAGCGCGGCTGATCAAGCTGGGCGCCGATCTGGACCAAATCGAGGACAAGGTCCTGGCCGACCGTGCCGGGTTGGACCACTTGCCGCTCGGCCCGCTCCGGCGCGAATTGTCGCGCCATCATCGCGAATTCGCTGCCTTGCGCGGCGCCATCCACCGGGCGGGTTTCGCGCGGCTGACGGGCGAGACGCCGCTGAGCCGTCATCTGCCAACGATGCATCAGGATGCAGAGGATTTCGAACGCGATGCGGGCGCACTGCAGGATCGCGCGCGGCTTCTTTATGAAGAGGTCAACACCCGCATTGCGGCCACCACCAATCGCAGCCTGTCCGCGCTCACCGTGATTTCGACCTTGCTGCTGCCGCCGACCTTCGTAGCGGGCGCCTTCGGTATGAATGTGGGCGGCCTGCCCTGGGCACAGGACAAGGAAGGTTTCTGGCTGGTACTCGGTTTCTGCGTTTTTCTGATCGGCCTCAGCTATATCGTGCTGCGGCGGTTTCGCATTCTGCCCTGAAACGGGCCTATTTCGCCTTGCGCGCGTCGTCGAGGACTTCGGCGACCGTCTCTTTGCCTTCGGCGCTGTGCAGCCAGGCTTCCGCTTCGTTCAGGCTGGCGAATTGCAGCGGCACCTTGTGCGGCTTGTTGCGATCGGGGACCGGGATCAGCACTTCGAAGGTTCCCGCCAGGCGCACATCCCGGGTTTCGGCGGCATAGGGCGGCGCCAGCTTGGGCTGTTTGTTTCTCATTTTCTGGCCTCGCGGGATTCTTGCGGGGCTTCTATCAGCTTCTTTTGGGTTTTGCCAAACCGGCTTTTGCGCCGCGGGCAGGCGCTTTTTCGGGCTTTTTCCAAGGGGCTTCGTGGGCTTCCGGCTCGCGCTTCTTGCGGCCAATGCCCAGCTGCTCGCGCCATATCCGGGCCGGGATTTCCTCGGTCTGGCCTTCGGCGAGATGGCCGAGCTGGAAGGGGCCGTAGGAGATGCGGATCAGCCGCGCCACTTTCAGGCCCAGCGATTCCATCACTCGCTTCACTTCTCGGTTCTTGCCTTCCTTCAGTGAAACCGTGACCCAGGAATAGACGCCCTTGCTGCGTTCGATATCGGCGACGATGGGGCCATAAGCGACGCCCGCGATGGTCACGCCCGTCGCCAGCGTATCGAGATCGGCCTGAGTCACTTTGCCGAAGAGCCGCGCGCGGTATTTGCGCACCCATCCCGCCGAGGGAATTTCCAGCCGCCGCGCGATGTCGCCGTCATTGGTCAGAAGCAACAGCCCTTCGGAATTGTAATCGAGCCGACCCACCGACACGACCCGGCCCAGCAAGGAAGGCAGGCTGGCAAAGACCGTCGGGCGGTTTTTCTCGTCCTTATGCGTGGTGACCAGCCCGGACGGCTTGTGATAGCGCCACAGCCGCGCCGGTTCGCGCACGCCCAGCGCTTTGCCGTCCACTTGGATGACATTGTTTTCGGTAACATTGCGCGCGGGGCTGGTGACAATCTCGCCATCGATCAGCACCCGGCCTTCGGCGATCATGCGCTCGGCGTCGCGCCGCGAACAGATACCCGCGCGCGCAATGGCTTTTGCTATGCGTTCCCCTTCCGGCTTATTCTCCGTCAAAAGGCTCTCCGACATGACCGACGATGAAGCCATAGCATTGGCGCTGGCCGAAGCCCAATCCTGTGCCGCGCGTGGCGAGGTCCCGGTGGGGGCAGTCCTGTTGGCGCCCGATGGCACGCTTTTGGCACAGGGCGGCAACCGGATCGTGGAGCGGCACGATCCCACCGCGCATGCGGAAATACTGGTTTTGCGCGCCGGAGCCGCCGTGCTCGGCAACGAAAGACTGACCGGGACCAGCCTGTTCGTTTCGCTGGAGCCTTGCGCCATGTGCGCGGGCGCGATTTCGCTGGCGCGGGTGGGTCGGCTGGTTTTCGCGGCCGAAGACGCCAAAGGCGGCGCGGTGCTCCATGGTCCGCGCTATTTCGAGCAACCTACCTGCCATCACCGGCCACGGGTCGGCCGTGCCGGCGATCCCGATGCCGCGGGAGAAATGCTGAAATCGTTCTTTCGCGCCCGCCGCCAAAGCCCGGTCTAGAACCAGCCCGGCGCATAGCCCGGAAAGCCCAGCAGCAGGACTTCACGCGCCGCGATCAGGCCGATACCGGCGCCGATCAAAACATCGCTGAGAAAATGCGCCGTCAAAAGTGCGCGCGTCACGGCGAGGATGGCGGCAATGGCGAACCAGAGTGGCCACAGAAACGGCCAGACGCAGGTGAAGATCACCGCCACGCAGCAGATGGTCAGCGCATGGCCCGACGGGAAGGAATTATATTCCAGATTGAAGGCCAGCGGCATGAAGCCGTAAAGACCCATTTCCATATCGTCGCGTGGGCGTCTGCGTCCCAGAACCAGCTTGATGGTGTGCAGCACCACGCTGCCCAAAGTCAGGCTGGCGATGAAGGCAAGGCTGTAAGTGATCACCAATTCCAGATCGGCGCCGCGCGCCCCGAAATGGCGCGCCAATGCCGTGCCGACCAGAGCCAGAACCGCCACCACCAGCCAGTGACCGGCTTTGGCGTAATGGGTAATTCCGTCCAGGAATTTGTGCGCCCGCGCGTTCACATGGTCATAGATGAAATGGGCCGCGCGCCGGTCGAAAGGCAGCGCCGCAAGGCCCAGAACGATCAGGCCCAACCCGACATTGAAAAGCACGGACTTGTCGAACAACATGGGCTTTGGTTGCTATGACGGCGCGGCCAAGTCAAGCAAGCGTCTCAGGCGCGCGGTGGGAAAGCTTGAATTATCAGCGCTTCAGCGCCCGCCAGCCGATATCGTTGCGGTGGAAACTGCCTTCCCAATGGATGCGCGATACCGCGTCATAGGCGCGAGCCTGCGCTTCGGCGACATCGCGGCCCGTGGCCGTGACGTTGAGAACACGCCCGCCGACCGCCACGATCTTTCCGTCCTGCCGCTCGGTACCGGCATGGAAAAGTGTGATCCCGGGAAGGGAGGCTGCGGCGTCCAGCCCGAAAATCTCGTGCCCCTTTTCATACGAACCGGGATAGCCGCGCGAAGCCATCACCACGGTCAAGGACGCTTCGTCTTTCCAACGCAGATCGAAACCCGACAACACGCCGTCGCGCGCGGCGATGAGTGCGGTGAGAAGATCGCCCTTCAACCGGGGCATCAGCACTTGCGCCTCCGGATCGCCGAAGCGGCAATTATATTCGACCAGCCTGGGGCCGCTCTTGGTGATCATCAGCCCCAGATACAGGATGCCCGTATAGCTGAGGCCCTTTTGCGCGAAGGCTGCGATGGTGGGGTTGATGAATTTTTCCATCGCTTCGCGTTCCAGCACCGGCGTCAGAACGGGTGCAGGCGAATAAGCGCCCATGCCGCCGGTGTTGGGGCCGGTGTCGCCATCGCCCACGCGCTTGTGATCCTGCGCACCGGCCAGCGCGATGGCGTGGGTGCCATCGGACAAAGCGAAGAAGCTGGCCTCTTCGCCTTCCATGAATTCCTCGACCACGATTTCGGCGCCGCTGCTGCCGAAGCCGCCTTCGAACATGAAGTCGATGGCCTGATAGCTTTCATCCTTGGTCGTGGCGATGATGACGCCCTTGCCGGCGGCCAGCCCGTCCGCCTTGATCACCACCGGCAGGCCCAGCGAATCGGCGAACAGCTTGGCGGGCGCGGCTTCGCGGAAACGGCGATAGGCGGCGGTGGGAATGCCCGCTTCGGCGCAAAGGTCTTTGACAAAGCCCTTGGAGCCTTCCAGCACGGCAGCGGCTTTCGAGGGCCCCGAGGCGCGGATGCCCGCCGCTTCGAAGGCGTCCCACAGGCCTGCGACCAGCTGGGCATCGGCGCCGATCACGGCAAAGTCGATGCCGGCCTGGCGGGCGAAGGCCACCAGGGCGGGGAAATCCGTGGCCGGGATCGGCACGCATTCGGCCACCGCGGCGATTCCGGCATTGCCGGGGGCGCAATAAAGCCGCGTCAGCAGGGGGCTGGACGCCAATGCCCAGGCCAGCGCATGTTCGCGGCCGCCCGAACCCACCAAAAGAACCTTCACCAAAGCCTCGCCCTGAAGTACGGCGAAGCTGTATCATTCCCCGGACCATGAGCGAAGCCGCAAAATCCCTGTCCAACCTGCCCGAATTCTCGGTCACCGAACTCAGCGCC
>DASYDX010000144.1:0-4622 GCA_036499345.1 Rhizomicrobium sp. | reverse complement strand
GTGACAAGAGCGAGTGCGAGTTTCGTGCGCAAGTGGATCTCCCCGGTTCGGTACGGGCCAAAGTTTCCGCCTGTTTCGCGAGCGGAACAAGATCGCGGCGCCGCTTTCGCAAAAATTTTGCGCTTCAACTTGCGCGCTGGATGCGCGCGAATTCCGCCTCCACCATTTCGCGCATTTTTGCGGCATCGGTTGGCGCATTCTCGAACTTGCAAGTCAGTCTGATTTTCCGATCTGGCGGGAAGATTGCAGGAAGTTCACCTTCGGCAATGCCGAAGCCGAGAACCGTCAGCTCCGTCACCTTCGACAAATCCTCGGTCGCAATTGCCTTCAGCATCGCCTGCGACCAGGCCGGATCGCCCGGCGCATGCAGGAAAGCGAACGGGTCCGGCGTGTGCACCACAACCAACCGCATGCCCTTGGGCGCGCTCAACCCGTCCTGCAATAAAGTGGTGACGGCATGCGAGGCATTGGCGTCATTCACGATCATCAGCATGGCGTGCGCGGCGTCGCGCGGCCCCAGGGCCACGGAATCGATGAACACCGGTTTGCCGTCCGGTCCCTGCCGGCCCATATGGGCCCGGGAAATAGTATCGGCGCGTGCCTTGGTGCAGGCCGCGATGAAGGCCTTGCGCGCCGCACGATAGTCGGGCGGAAATGGTGTTTCGGAATTGGAAGACATTGCCGCTAGTCTAACGCTGGTCTTTGGAAAGTTGAAGAATGACGCGGTTTGCCGCTTTGGAAGAATTGCGCAACCGCCCCATCGGCGATCTGGCCGCCGCACGCAACGCGCGCAAGGGTTTCCGCACCCGCATTGCCATCGCCCGCGACAATAGCCTTTACGGCGAGGCGATGGTCGATGCCTGCAAGGACGGTTTTCGGGGCGAGAATTTCTATGCCAGCGACCGCAATCCGCCCTATTGGCACCGGGTCGATGGCGCGACGGACAAGCTTCTGGTCCGCCGGTCGGTGGCTGCCAAGCTTCATGCCGTCAATGCGCGCGCAGGCGCGGCAGGTCTGGAGCTGTTTCTGTTCGACGCCTGGCGGCCGCGCGCCGTGCAGGCCTATTTCCATGATGTGTGGATGCCGCGCGAATTGCAGCGCCGTGATCCCGGCCTTACCGGTGCACGCCTTCAGGAAGAAGTAGAGCGTTATTGGTCCGCGCCCAGTCAAAGCGCGGAATCGCCCGCGCCGCATGCGACCGGCGGCGCTGTCGATCTGACTTTGCGCTGGAAAGATGGCGACGCTTTGTGGATGGGGTCATTGTTCGACGATGTGACCCAGCTTGCGGCGCGCGACCGGTTTGAATTTCTGGATGCCGAGAATTTTTCTTTTTCCTACCGTGAAGCGCAGGCCAACCGCCGCTTGCTGCATTGGCTGATGGCGGAAGAAGGTTTTGCCGGACATCCCGACGAATGGTGGCATTTTTCCTGGGGCGATCAGATGTGGGCCGCGCTCACCGGCGCGGACACTGCGCATTACGGTCTGGCCGAAGAAATCTAGCGCGCTATTTCAACACCGGCCGGAACGCGCCATCCCATTCCGGTCCGGGCGGGTTGGCTTCGAAATAGCGGATGCGTGCCAGATACAGATCGTAAAGCGTGTGGCAGGCGCCCGACAGCCGCGCGCATTGCTCCACCAGCGTCCGTGCTTGGTCCCAGCGCTGTGCCTTGAAGGATTCGAAGATGTGCTCGTGAAAGGTAGCGAGCGCGCGCGCCTTGGGTGAGGTCTTCGCGGTTTTGTCGTCCAGCAAGGCATAAAGGCGAAGCGGCGCATCGTCCCGGTTCTGGGCGACATAATCGATTTCCAGGAACGCGAAATCCTTTCCGGCCCGGTGCAGCGTTTCCTCGGCTGCGATGACGGCGGGTCCATAGACGCGCGACAGGATCTGCAACCGCGCCGCCACCTGCACGGCGTCACCGGAAATGCCGTAGCTCAAACGGCCATGACCGCTGAAACCGCCAGCGATCACTGGCCCGGTGGCGACACCGACGCCGATCTCCAGCGCGGGCAGATCATAGCGGCGCGCGAGCGTGCGATTGGCCTCGCTCATCGCCGCCATCATGCCGCGAGCCGCGTCGCAGGCATGTGCGGCGTGATCCGGATCGTCCAGCGGTGCATTCCAATAAGCGGTGAAGCCATCGGCGGTGAGCCGGTCGATCACGCCGCCATGCCGTAATATTTGCGCCATCAACGGTGTGAGGATTTCTTCCAACAGCCGCGTGAAGCTTTTCGGATTGTCGCGGAAAAGCGCTGCCAGTTCCGGCAGGCTGCGCACACCGCAGGCCAGCACGGTGACGGTGCGGGTGCTGCCGTCCAACGTCAGCAGCGAAGGGTCGCGGACAATCCGGTCGATGGCGGCGGGCGGCAGGGAATCCGCGAAGGCCTGCCGCAACGCCCGCTTCAGATCGCGGATTTGTGTCAGATGCGCCGCCACCCCAGCGGCGAAAATCGCCAGCAGAACAAGAACCGGCCCCAGCAGATTGGGGGCGATGCCGACGGCCTGGGTCAGCATCAGCGCGGCATAGAAGCTACCCGCCAGCGCGCCCGCCGCCAGCAAGCCAGCCCAGGCGATCTTTCCCCGCAGCAGAAAAAGAATTTCGCCGCCACCGGCTATGGCCAGAAAGCCCAGTTCCACGGTTGCCGCCCAGGCCGGGGCAGGCAGGCCATGGCCGTTCAGGGCGCTGTTTTGGAAATCCGCCAGGGCGGTCATCACCGGCCAGTCGAAAGCCAGCGCTATCAACCCCAGCGTCCATATCGCCAGGGTCAGGATCAGCAGGGTGATCGGCTTGGGAACCGTCATGTCCCTTGGTCCATGATTCGGCCGCGTCTTCGGTTTAGCGCGAAACCGCGACTATCCAAACCGTAGGGACGGATTGGGCTGTCAGCGGGTGGTGACGCGGATCGCCACTTGGGCAAGCAGGATCTTCGCGCCCTTCTTACCCAGAGCCCTGTCGGTGACCGCCTGTAAGCGGTCGGCGATCTGGGCTGCGTCCGGCTGGGCATTGGTGCGAACTGCCGTCGCGGTGAAAGCCATCAGATTGCGCAGATAGGCATCGCGCAGGATCGGCATCGACCGGTTGGCGACCTCGCGCAGCGCCTCGTCGGGGATGTCGAGGCCCGCGCCCACCATCAGCATGCCCTGGGCGCGATTGTCGTCCACGATGGTGGTGTAGAAAGGCTCGAGCGGCAGAAAGCTTTTGGATTGGGTGAGCTTATGCTCGCCCGCCTTGGGCGCCGGTTCGCCATGCTCCTCCGCCGCCCGCGCCGCCAGAGGCGAAAGGGTCAGGAGTGCGAGGCAAAGGGACAAAAGCCATGACCGCATGCTTTAGCTAAGCCACGGATTGGTAAATGGATTTTTAATAGAGGGCCGGTTCGGTCATTCCGCCCGCAAGGGGGAATGGTGGAGCTGAGCGGAATCGAACCGCTGGCCTCCTCATTGCGAACGAGGCGCTCTCCCAACTGAGCTACAGCCCCGAACCGGTTTGCCGGTCAGATGCCCGGCAGGGACGGGGGTTTTAGGAAGGCCCAAGGTGGCCGTCAAGGCGCGGAAAAAATTCAGGCTTTCCGCGGGTGGGCCCGGCTTGCGGGCGAAGGGCGGGGGTCGTTACAACAGCAGCATGAACCCGATTTTTTTCCTGCTCGTCGAATTGCTGGAAATCTACAAGTGGATTGTCATCGCCGCGGTGATCGTGAGCTGGCTGATCGTCTTCAATGTGATCAACACCTATAACGGCTTTGTGCGCTCGCTGCTGCACATGCTGAGTGCGCTGACCGAGCCGGTCTTCCGCCGGATACGCAAATTCCTGCCTCCGATGGGCGGGCTCGATCTGTCGCCCATCATCGTCTTCGTCATCATCATCACGCTCCAGTACACGATCAGCTGGGTCAGCGTGCGCTACGGCCTCTGATCCCATGACAGCGACCATCATTGACGGCAAAGCGTCCGCCGCGCGGCTGCGCGAAAAGATTGGTGCCGAAACGGCACGGCTGAAATCCGAACACGGTTTGCAGCCGGGTCTGGCGACAGTGCTGGTCGGCAATGATCCGGCGTCGGAAGTCTATGTCCGCAACAAAGGCAAGACCGCCGAAGCGCTGGGCTTCAAATCCCTGCATATCGCGCTGCCCGCCGACACCAGCCAGGAAACATTGCTGGCCAAGGTGCGCGAGTTGTCCGCCGACAAAACGGTGCATGGCATTCTGGTGCAGTTACCGTTGCCCAAGCATCTGGACGAAGCGACGGTGTTGGATGCGCTCGATCCCGCCAAGGATGTCGATGCGCTGACCCCCACCAATGCGGGCCTTCTTTTGTCGGGCCGCGCGCATCTTGTCTCCTGCACGCCTGCGGGTGTGATGCTGCTGCTCAAGGAATATGTCGGCGATATCGCAGGCAAGGATGTGTTGGTGATCGGCCGCTCGCTTCTGTTCGGCAAACCTGCGGCGCAATTGCTGCTGGCCGCCAACGCCACCGTCACCATGGCGCATTCGCGTTCGCGCGATCTGCCCGCCATCGCACGCCGCGCCGATATTCTGGTCGCCGCCATCGGCAAGCCGGAATTGGTGAAAGCCGATTGGATCAAGCCTGGCGCGGTCGTGATCGATGTCGGCATCAACCGCGTCGATGC
>DASYDX010000143.1:0-2610 GCA_036499345.1 Rhizomicrobium sp. | reverse complement strand
GGCCCCATGAACCGGGGCGTAGAGATCGCGTCCGATATCGCCGACGATCTGGCGGTCAGTGTCATTGCCGAGCAAGTGGAAATGGGCGTCGCCATCCGCATGGCCGTACTTGATGCCCTCGCGCGCGGACTCGCGCGCAATTCGGCAGAGCCGCGGGGATTGTCATGACCGCGTCTGATGGAAAAAATGGCCGCCTGGCTTTCCGCAACGCGCGCCTGATCGATCCGGCTTCGGGTCTGGACGTCAAAGGCGGTCTTCTGGTCGAGAATGGCAAGATTGCCGATATCGGGCCGCGCCTGTTCAACGGCGCCGAGCCGCACGATCCCGAAATCATCGACTGCCACGGCCTGGTGCTGGCGCCGGGCCTGATCGATTGCCGCGTATTCACTGGTGAACCCGGCAGCGAGCACCGGGAATCGTTTGCCTCCGCCAGCGAAGCAGCGGCGGCAGGCGGGGTCACCACCATGGTCACCATGCCCAACACCAATCCGGTGATCGACGAACCTTCGCTGGTGGATTTCATCAAGCGCCGCGCCCAGGCCACCGCAAAGGTTCGCGTCGCGCCGATGGCCGCCCTGACACAAGGGCTGGCGGGCGAGATCATGACCGAGATCGGTCTGCTGAAAGAAGCGGGCGCGGTTGCCTTCACCGATGGCGACCGCACGGTCGCCAATGCGCGTGTCATGCGCCGCGCGCTGTCCTATGCCGCCACGTTCGACGCGCTGGCCGTCGGCCATGCCGAAGATCCCGAGCTGGTCGAAGGCGCGGCGATCACCGAAAGCGAATTCGCGACCCGGTTGGGGCTGCCGGCGGCCCCTGCCCTGGCTGAAGTCATTATCGTGGAACGCGACATCCGGCTGGTCGAACTGACCGGCGCCCGCTACCATTTTGGACAGATTTCCACGCGCGCCGCGTTGGAGGCTGTTGCCGCCGCCAAGCGCAGAGGCCTTCCCATCACTTGCGGAGTTTCCGCGCATCATCTGCTGCTCAATGAATTGGATGTGGGCGGCTATTATACGTTCCGAAAAGTGAAGCCGCCACTGCGTTCCGAAGCCGACCGTGCCGCCATGGTGGAAGGCGTCGCCAACGGCACCATCGATGTGGTCGTTTCCAGCCATGAACCGCAGGGCGCCGACACCAAACGCCAGACCTTCGCATCGGCCGCTTTCGGCGCGGTGGGGCTGGAGACGCTGTTGCCTGCCGCACTGACGCTCCATCACGATGGCGACGCCGCGCTTTTGCAAATCCTGGCGGCCTTGACCTCTACCCCGGCGCGCTTGTTCGGTCTTCCGGGCGGCAGTCTGGCCAAAGGCGCGCCCGCCGACCTGGTGCTTCTGGATATAGACGAACCCTTTGTCGTGGACGAGCGCATGCTGCATTCGCGCGCCCGCAACACCGCTTTCGAGGGCCGCAAATTCCAGGGCCGCGCGCGCATGACCTTTGTCGGCGGAGCCTGCGTCTTCTCCCGCGCCGATTAGCGCGGTCCCGATGGATTTGCGCACCGAAGCTGCTTATCGTCTCGCTCCATGATCGGTCCGCTCTCCCTTCTTTCCGCCGCCGAAGCGCTTGGCCTCGGCTATCTTCTGGGATCGATCCCATTCGGCCTGTTCTTCGCCATCATTTCGGGCGGCGGGGATGTGCGGAAAATCGGATCGGGCGGTATCGGCGCCACCAATGTCCTGCGCACCGGCAAGAAATGGGCGGCGGCAGCGACGTTGATCTTCGATGCCGCAAAGGGCGCCGCCGCGATCCTGATCGCGCGGTATTTTTGGGGTGAGTTTGCCGGTCTGTTCGCCGCGCTGGGCGCCATTTTTGGGCATCTCTTTCCCGTCTGGTTGGGATTCAAGGGCGGCAAAGGCGTTGCGACAGCGTTCGGTGTTCTGCTGACGCTATATTGGCCCGCCGCTCTGATCGCCGCAGCGACATGGCTGCTGGTGGCGATCTTGACGCGCATCTCATCGTTGGCGGCGCTCGTTACCGCTGTGGCGGCGCCTGTCTACATGTATCTGTTTCATCAGACCGAGTATGCGGCCGTCACCGCCGTCATCGCGGTTCTGGTCATCGTCATGCATCGGGCCAATATCCGGCGCATGTTGCGGGGCGAAGAACCGCGTATCGGATCCAAAAGCGCCAAAGCGTCATGAACCGTATTCTCGACGCCGCGGAGAAGCTGGCATGGCTGCGCCTCACGCGCAGCCCCTCCGTCGGGCCGGTGACATTCGCGCAATTGATCCGCCGGTTCGGCAGTGCCTCAGCCGCGTTGAAGGAAGCACCACGCCTGGCCCTTCGCGGCGGAAAGCCTTTTGTCGCTACTCCCGAAGCCGATGCGATGCGGGAGTTGCAGCAGACCGAAGCGCTGGGCGCGCGTCTCATCGCCAGTTGCGAGCCCGATTTTCCGGCTGGCCTTGCCGCGCTTGATCCACCGCCGCCGATGATTTCCATGCTCGGACAACCGCATCTGCTCCGCCGGGATATGATCGCGATTGTTGGCGCCCGCAACGCTTCGGCGTTGGCGCGGAAATTCGCGCAGATCCTCAGCCGCGAGTTGGGCGAAGCCGGTCTGGTGATCGCATCGGGATTGGCGCGCGGTATCGATTCCGCCGCACATGA
>DASYDX010000142.1:0-1980 GCA_036499345.1 Rhizomicrobium sp. | reverse complement strand
CGCACGCGCACATTCCCGCGCGCCCTATTTGCGGCTTGTGGTCAATCAGGAGCATCCGGGCCTTTCGGCCTTCGGTTCCGGCGATCTCTTGCAGAAAATGTTCGACACGATTGTCGGGCGCGGCGTGGGCGTACGCACCCGTTCCTGATCCCCAGCGTATCGCGGCTTAAGGCGCGGGCGCCTGAGGCTGGCGGTTGGGATCCTGCGACTGGGCCTGCGGGTTCTGGTGCACCGGATTGTCGATCTGATCATTGTGCATGATGTCGCGATTGATCGACAATTCATGCTGCTGGCGCTGCAGATACGGCACCTCGTAACGCTCGATCTGCGCGCGATAGGCCTCGAAGGTTTTTTCGTCTTCGGGTGAGCGCTTGTCGCATCGCGCGGCGGGCAGATGCGCCTGTTCCTGGCACCAGAGATCGAAATTCATCGTCTTGACGTTGTAATTGGCCTGCGCTGATGCCGCGGAAACAAATGCGGCTGTCAGAAAGGCGCCCAAGGCCAAGCTGCGCATGGAGATCATCGTTGTCATAAATCGCAGCTTAGGAGGTTTGGTCTTTCTAAAATACCCCCTCCGGTCTTCGCAGCTTACTTTTGCGAGTCGGCTGATGCCGGCCCGCAATAAGCGCTGCTACGACCACCTCCCCCGTCAGCGCGCTACGCGCGCACGGGGGAGGGCGGGTCTTGGTATGCTTCAATAGCGTTAGGGCTGAAGATTTATGACAGCGCGGCGGTTCTTGGCTTCTTTGACATTGTCAGCGGTCTGGACTGCCAAATCGTTTTCGCCGACGCCGCTGGCCTGGATGGCGGCGCGGCGCGCGCCCATATCGACCAGCGCTTCGACCACAACATTGGCCCGGTGCACCGACAGGCTCTGATTGTAGGCGGCGGAACCGGAGGTATCAGTGTGCCCGACAATGGTGATGCGCGACTGACCGCCGGTACGGGCGGTGTTGATCACATTGGTGAGGACGGCCAGATCCTCGGCGGTGAGGGTCCAGGAATCAAAGTCGAAATAGACCGTGTAATCGGCGGGCGGCGGCGCGGCCACGGGGGCAGTCACGACCGGCGCGGGCCGGGGCGGGGTGGGCCGACCGGCATTTTCCAGGGCCAGCAGCGAGGTGTTGAGCGCGGTGCGGCAAGCCTGGGCTTCGCTGATCAAATTGGAGGCGCGGCTGTCCATCACCCAGCAATCGAAATCGGCCTGGGCCCGGGCGGCTTGATCGGGAAATCCGTCTTTGCCCTGGGCGATTGCCCGCACCAGACGGGCACGCAGGCCCTGCGCGGCGGCATCGTTCGGGCTGGGCTCGGGAGCCGGTTCTTCGCCGATGGCGGCGCGATTGGCCTTGGCACGCAAGGCTTCCGCCACGGCAATGGCCGGATTTTCGGGCCCGCTATCGCCGAACAGGCTGCTGAAGAAGCCGCTGTCGCTGTCCAGGGACTGGGGCGCCGGTGCGGCCTCGGCCTGGGTGGCCAGATCGGTGTAATCGCGGAAAAGCGCCTGGCTGAAGGGCGAGCCCGATGCGACCATATCCCCGTCCCCGGCGCAGCCTGCCAGGACCAGGCCGGCGCAGAACAGGGTGAGCGAGGCAAGGCGGCGCGAGCCGCGGAAACAGGAAGAAAGACGCATGGAATAGTCCCCAGAGCCGGATGGCCGCTTCAACGCAGATTGGGACATATACCGCGCTCTTTCCTCGCCGTTAAGACATTGAAGCCGCCTAATTGGCCTTATTCCTTTCCACAGATGAACCGCCGGTAACACTCTGTTGACGACAACATCCTAGAATCGCGCCGAGAATTCCCGATCCGAAGACGGATCTCCCTTGGCTGAGCGCGCATGATGACTGACAGCGAGGTTGCGTTCACTCTGGCTCAAGCCGAGCGGCGGCGCTTTCGCCGCGTGCCCGTCGATCTGCCGGGACGTTTGTTCACCCCCGCCGACGGCAAGGAAGCGCGTTGCCAGATTTGCGATCTGTCGCC
>DASYDX010000141.1:0-1746 GCA_036499345.1 Rhizomicrobium sp. | reverse complement strand
GCCGTGTTGAATCGGGCGCCATCCGGCGCAAGACCGCTGCTGGCAATTCGGGCAGCAGCTTTTCGGTTTCCGATACCGCCGAAAGCCATGCCCAGATCGTTTCCGGTCCGGGGCCGATAGCGGCGTTGGATTCCATCCTGGCGTTGCAGGATATGGGCGATGCCTCGGACGGCCGCTCCAAGGGCCTGGCGCATGGCGAACAGTTGCTCGACATTTTGGATTCCGTGCGTGACGGATTGCTCGCGGGCGGCATTCCCCGCACCACCTTGAACAAGCTGGCCGTCGCCGTGACGCGCCGCCACGATGTCTTCGCCGATCCCAAGCTCCAAGACGTGCTCGATCAGATCGAATTGCGTGCGCATGTCGAATTGGCCAAGCTGGAACAGCTGGACAAGCGGATCGCCTAGCCCACGTGGCCTTCGGTTCATCCGCCGGTAACCCCGCCGCCGCACAATAGATCCGGTTCGTGGGAACGATGCTCACATGTCGGATATGGATGCCGTTCTGGCGCCGCCATCAACGCGTATGTCTGGAATCGATCCGGCGATAATCCCTCCCTTGGTGATTATCGGGGCGATGACCGGTCTGGTTCTGGTGCTGGAGCAGGTGGTTCCGCTGCGCTGGAATTTATCCGTCTATCGGCTGATATGGCCTGCAGGCTTTTTCTGGGCCTTAGCGGCCTACTATTCTGTCATCCGTTCCGAACCAAAAATTCGCGAAATCGGGCTTTATTTGGGACTTTGGCTGTTCTTTCCGGTCTTCGCGGCCAAGCTCAGTTATATCGCAACGTGCATGGGCTTGCCGCTACGGGATTCTGTGTTCGCCACCGCCGATGCCGCGATGGGATTTCAATGGATCGAGTGGGTGCATTTTATCGGCCGCTATCCCACCATCATGCCGTTACAGAATTTTGCTTACGACAGCAGTTTCTGGCAACCGCTGTTGACGGTTCCGATCTTGGCATTTTGGGGGCCGCGGAGCCGTAATGGCGAGCTTCTTACCGCGATCCTTCTGGCACTGCTGGCCACCATCGCCATATACACATTGCTTCCTACGCTCGGCCCTGCCGATTTTTTTGGTATGAAGGCTCAAACGGGCGCCGTCATTCAGGCTTTGCGGAGCGGCGCCGAAGGACCTTTCGCATATTTTGGAATCGTCGCGTTTCCATCATTCCATACGGCGATGGCGCTTCTTTATACGATTGCGCATCGGGGCAACCGCTTCACGCTTTTGCCGATACTGGTGCTCAATATCGGCATGCTAACGGCCGTGCCGTATCAGGGCGATCACTATCTCAGCGACATGATCGCCGGCGCGATTATCGCGCTATTGTCCTTTGTCGTGGCTCGCGCGCTGTACCGCCGCCTGGATGCCGCGCGACCCTAGCGCCCAAGGAAGGGCTTAAAGCCGCCATAGATCATGCGCTTGCCGTCGAACGGTACATTGTTCTCGTATTTCTTCAGGCGCGGATCTTCCATCACCTTTTTGTTGACCGTGTCGCGGGCTTCGCGGCTTTCGTAGACGATCCAGGAAAAGATCACGACTTCATCGTCGGTCGCTTGCACCGCGCGGGGAAATGAGGTCAGCGTGCCGTAAGGCACATCGTCGCCCACGCACTCGACATAATCGAGAGCGCCGAATTCCTTCCAGATCGGCGCGCATTCCGCGGCCATCGCCTTGTAGGCATCGAGCTTGTCTTTGGGGACTGCAAGGATGAAACCGTCGACATAGGCCATGATGTTCTCC
>DASYDX010000140.1:0-3183 GCA_036499345.1 Rhizomicrobium sp. | reverse complement strand
AGCCAAGTTCTTCTATCCCCCTGAGAAGAAAGAGGCGATGGTGCGCAATATCCGCGCCATGATCCTGCGCTCGCATCTCAGCGATCAGGAAACCCGCACCATTCGCGGCATGATCGTGGCGCTGGTCAGGAACAAATTTCGAGGCACGCCGTGATCATTGTGCTTTTCCTTGTGCTGGCGCTGGTGGTTCTGGCTGCGCTTGGCTTTGCCATCCTGCCTCTGCTGCGCGCGAAATCCATCAAGGCGAAGGGGTTGCTCGTGGGCGCGATTGCGCTGTTCCTGCTCGGCATTGGCGGCGGCACCTATTTCATGCTGGGCCAGCCTTATCTCGCCTGGCGCAATGCGCAGGGCGTCAACACCCGCGACGTCAACGGTTTGATCGCCCTTCTGGTGAAGCGTGTGCGTGTGGCGCCGGGCGATCTTCAGGCCTGGGTCTATCTCGGTCGCGGTTACATGAGCGCGGGTGATGCCGGTGACGCCGCCAAGGCCTATGGCCGCGCGGTGGCGATCGCCAATCTCAACGGCCATCCCGATGCGGGCCTGGACACGCTGTATGGCGAAGCGCTGGTGGCCCAGTCCGGCGGTACGGTCGGCCCGGAAGCCGAAGCCGCCTTCCAGGCTGCGTTGAAACTCGATCCCAAAGCCGAAGCGCCGCGCTTCTTCATCGGGCAGGCCTTGGCGACGCGCGGTGACAAGACCGGCGCGCTGAATTTGTGGAATGAATTGCTGGCAACCACGCCCGCCAATTCGCCGCTGCATCAGGTTCTGGTGGACCGCATCGCGCTTTTGACGGCGCAATCGGGCGGCGGCGCGCCCGATCCCAAAGCCATGGTGGCGGCGCTGGCGGCGCGGCTGAAAGAAAATCCGCAAGATGCGCAAGGCTGGCAGCGCCTGATCCGCGCCTACAGCGTGCTGGGTCAGCGCGCCGAAGCGCAAGAAGCACTCGCCGCTGCGCGCAAGACCTTTGCGGGCAAGACCGAGTTGCTTTCCCAGTTCGATGCGCAGGCGAAAGAATTGAAACTGGAATAATTCAGAATGTCATGGCCCGGGGATCCGGGCCATCCAGCTGCCGCCAGCGCTCCGGCAAACATTTTGAAGACTTTTTCGAGACCGGCACAATCGTGACCTGGATGGCCCGCACTCCGGCGGGCCATGACAGCGGGGCTTATACGCGCTCTGGCGTACCGCCCAAGGTCACGATCATCGCTTCGATATCCCGGGCCGCCGCTTCCACTGCCGCCGCATCCCGCGAGCGCGCCACCAGCTGCGCGCCGAACTGCCCGTCCTTCATCCAGGGATAAGAGCCGATCACAGTCTGCGGATAGCGTTTTTGAATTTCCGCCAGCCCTGCCGCCAGCGCGCCTTCCGGCAAGGCAGCGGAGACCGTGGCCGACATAACCGGCACACCCTGCGGCAATTGCGGCACGATGGCTTCCATCATCGCCCGCATCACCATCGGCACGCCCGCCATCACAAAAACATTCCCGATGTGAAAACCGGGCGCGACCGAAGCGCTGTTCTTGATCAGCCCCGCGCCGTCCGGCACGCGTGCCATGCGCTTTCGGGCCTCGTTGAACTGGCCTTTTTCGTACCGCGCTTCCAGCGCGGCATAGGCTTCCGGGTGATAACCGATACCGACACCGAACGCCTTAGCCACCGCATCGGCGGTGATGTCGTCATGGGTCGGGCCGATCCCTCCCGTGGTGAAGACGAAATCGTAACGCGCGCGTAAAGCGTTCAGCGCCGCGACGATTTCCCCCTCTTCGTCGCCGACCACGCGGACTTCTTTCAGGTCGATCCCCAGGCCGGTGAGCTGGCGGGCGACATAATTGCTGTTGGTGTCCTGGGTGCGGCCCGACAGAATTTCGTCCCCGATTACCAGCATCGCGGCAGTGGTGACGGTCATATCAAGGTTCCTATCCGGATCGGGCCTAGAAAAACCCCAGCTTTTGCTTATATTCAAGAGCCATGACCCTTATTCCCGACGCCGACACTTTCGAAGCCGCCCGCAAGGCGCATTTTGCCGTCACCGTGCACAATGCCGCGGATTTCGAGGGCATGCGCCGGGCCGGACGCCTGGCCGCCGAAGTGCTGGACCTGATGGTGCCGCTGGTGAAGCCCGGCGTGACCACCGCGGCGCTGGACAAGGTCGCTTACGATTATGTCGTTGCGCATGGCGCGATACCGGCCTGCCTGGGCTATCGCGGCTATCGCCACACGGTCTGCACCTCGATCAACCATGTCGTCTGTCACGGCATTCCCGATGACAGGCCGCTGCGCGATGGCGACATTGTGAACATCGACGTCACTGTCATTCTGGACGGCTGGCATGGCGACACCAGCCGGATGTATCCGGTGGGCGATGTGAAGCTGAAGCCGATGCGGCTGATCGACATCACCTATGAATCGATGATGCGCGGCATCGCCACCATCAAGCCCGGCTCCACCACCGGCGATATCGGCCACGCCATTCAATCCTATGCCGAAGGCGAGGAACGCTGCGCCGTGGTGCGCGATTTCTGTGGCCATGGCCTGGGGCGGATTTTCCATGCCCTGCCCAACATCGTGCATTACGGCAAACCCGGTCACGGCATGACGATGAAGCCCGGCATGTTCTTCACGGTCGAACCCATGATCAATCTGGGCAATTACGGCGTGAAGGTGCTGAGCGACGGCTGGACAGCGGTGACGCGCGACCGCTCGCTGTCGGCGCAATTCGAGCATTCGGTGGGGGTGACGGAGAATGGCGTCGAAATATTCACCCTCTCCCCCAAAGGCCTCCATAAACCTCCCTACAATATCTGAAGAGACCGACGCCACGCCCGACCCCAATGCGGGCCATCGCGAGCGTTTGCGCGCACGCTTTCTCAAAGGCGGCGCGGCGGCATTGCCCGATTACGAATTGCTGGAACTGACCTTGTTCGCGGCGGTGCCGCGCAAGGACACCAAACCGCTGGCCAAGCAATTGCTGGCGCGTTTCGGCAGCTTCGCCGAAGTCATCGCCGCGCCGCGCGAACGCTTGCGGGAAATTCCCGGCGTGGGCGACAGCGTGGTCAGTCACCTGAAAATCGTCGAAGCCGCGGCGGCACGCCTCGCCCAAAGCCGGGTGATCGGAAAACCTGCTTTGTCATCCTGGCAGGCGCTGCTCGACTACTGCATGGCGGCGATGGCGCGGGCACCCGC
>DASYDX010000139.1:0-1914 GCA_036499345.1 Rhizomicrobium sp. | reverse complement strand
CATGGTCATGACGGGGTGCGGGGCAGGTTGGCTGGGCGTAAAGCGGAAGCGCTGCACCAGGGTGGAAAGAATGATGCCCGCTTGCATCATGGCGAAATTGGCACCGACGCAGACACGGGGGCCCGCGCCGAAGGGCAGGTACTGATATTTGTCGCGCCGAGGCCCGGTTTCCGCATCGAACCGGCCGGGATCGAACAGTTCGGGTTTTTCCCACAGCAATTCGTGGCGGTGCAGCGCCCAGATGGGCAGAAAGAGAATGTCGTTGGGGTGAATCTGGCGTCCGCACAATTCATCGTCCTTCAGAACGGTGCGCGCCAACAATCCGACCGGCGGATAAAGCCGCATGGATTCTTCCAGCACCTGCTGGATGAACGGCATGGCGGGCAAATCTTCGGCGGTGGCGGTGCGCCCGCCCAGTTGCGCCGTCACCTGCGCACGGGCTTGTTCCTGATGCTCCGGCGAATTGGCCAGAAGATACAGCGCCCAGGCCAATGCCAGCGCCGTGGTCTCGTGACCCGCTACGATGAAGAATTGCATATTGTGAATCAGATCTTCGGCGCTCATGCGCTGGCCGGTTTCCGGGTCCTGCGCCGCCAGCATATGGTCGAGAAGATCGTCCGCCTGGCCTGTCGCCTGCTTGCGGCGCGCGTCGATCGCGGTTGCGACCATGGAATGCATGGTGCGGACCGATGATCCCGCCAGCAATTCGCCGGGACGGGGAAACCATTCGGGGAAGCCGAGAAAATCCAGCAGCGAAGCGCGGCCCGCGGTCTGGAAATATTGGGTGATGGCTTTGCTGAAAGTTTCGCTGTCGAAATGTTCGCGCCCCGACAGCGCGACATCGCAGATCACATCGAAGGTGGCGGTCAGCATTTCCTTGACCAGCTCCGCACGCCCGCCGCTTTGCGCCAGCCGCGTGGCGGCGCGTTTGGCGGTGGCGCTCATCGCCGGGGCCAGGGCGACGACATTGCGATGGGTGAAGACGGGCGCCACGGCCTGGCGTTGCCATTTCCAATCCGCGCCATCGGCATTGAACAGGCTTTCGCCGATGGCGGGACGCAGCATGCGGCGCATGATTTCGGATTTGGGATAATTGGCGAGATTGTCGAGCATCACCCGCTTCATGCCCGCGGGATCCGCCAGCATGTGCCAGCGCACCAGAATGTCGCCGGAGACGATGGGTTGGCGGTAGGCGAAACTGGGAATGATCTCCAGCACATTGCGCCGCGCGATGAAGGCGGTTTCCAGGCGGGACAAGCGGCGGCGATGCACCGGGGCGCTCGCCGGAATGAAGGTATCGCTGGACATGCGTGTTCGGATCTCGCGGATATTTTGTCACGATAGGCCAGGCCGGTGGATGCGAAAAGGCCTCGCATATGCAGCATCGGAATAGCTGTTTTTTTCTGTCCGCAATTGGGCATGATGCCGACAGGGGGATTCCACATGACAAAAAATAAAATCTTATCCTGGTTCGGCGGCGCGGCTTTGGCCGCACTTCTGGCAGGCGGCGCGGCGGCACAGACCGGCGCCAACAAAGACTGGACCGATTACGGCGCCGATCTGGCGGCCAGCCATTTTCTGCCGCTGGATCAGATCAATGCGTCCAACTTCTCCAAACTGGAAGTGGTATGGCGCTTCAAGACCGACAATATCGGCAACCGTCCCGAATTTAAGCTGGAAGGCACGCCGCTGGCGATTGGCGGAGTGATCTACACCACTGCCGGTTCGCGGCGCGGCGTGGTCGCGTTGGATGGTGTGACGGGCGAGCTTCTCTGGGTGCATGGCGAGAAAGAAGGCGCACGCGGTGGCGCGGCGCCGCGCCAGCTTTCGGGCCGCGGCCTGTCTTATTGGAGCGACGGCAAAGAGGCGCGCATTTTGTATGTGACGCCGGGTTATCGGCTGGTGGCGCTGGAC
>DASYDX010000138.1:0-10809 GCA_036499345.1 Rhizomicrobium sp. | reverse complement strand
GGCCAGATGCCGATCCTGGGCGTGTGCCTGGGCCATCAGGCCATCGGCCAGGTCTATGGCGGGCGCATCGTGCGCGCGCCCGAACCCATGCATGGCAAGGTGTCGCGCGTGCATCATACCGGCAAGTCGGTGTTCCGAGGCCTCAACAACGATTTCAACGCGACCCGCTATCATTCCCTCACCATCGCGCCGGACAGCATGCCGGGCGATCTGGAAATCACCGCCACCAGCGAGGACGGCGTGATCCAGGGCGTGATGCACAAATCCCATCCGGTCCATGGCGTGCAGTTTCACCCCGAAAGCATCGCGTCGGAAAATGGCCATGCCCTGCTCGCCAATTTCCTTGCCCTGACACGATGACGAATTTCGTCGACCTCCAACGCGTGGCGCAGCAAGCCCTGACCGCCGAAGAAGCCGCGCGCGTCTTCGACATGCTGCTGAGTGGCCAGGCTTCAGATGAGGAAGTCCGCGATTTCCTCATAGCGCTTTCTGGACGCAAGCCCGCAACCTCGGAATTTGTGGGCGCGGTCACAGCTATCCGCGCCCAGATGAAAGCCATTACCGCGCCGCCGCGCGCCATCGATCTGTGCGGCACCGGCGGCGATGGCCTCGGCACGCTCAACATTTCGACCGCGGTGTCTTTCCTGGTGGCCGCGGCGGGAGTTCCCGTCGCCAAGCATGGCAACCGCTCCATGTCATCCAAAAGCGGCGCCGCCGATATTCTGGAAGCGCTGGGCGTGCGCATCGATCTGGAGCCGGAGACCGCCGAACGCGTGCTCGGCGAAGCGGGCATCGTCTTCCTCTTCGCCCAGAAGCATCATCCGGCCTGGCGGCATGTCGCCGCCGCACGCCGGGCCATCGGCAAACGCACCATCTTCAATCTGCTGGGACCGATGGCGAGCCCTGCCCGCGTCAAGCGGCAGCTGGTTGGCGTTTTCGCCGAGGAATGGGTGACGCCTTACGCCGAAGCGCTGGCGGCGCTGGGCTGCGAGCGGGCGATGGTGGTGCATGGCCGCGACGGCTTGGACGAACTCACCACCACCGACATTACCTATGTCGCCAGTCTGGAAAATGGGGTCGTCACCCGCTTCGAAATCACCCCGGAAGATGCCGGACTGAAACGCGCCAGTCTCAAAGATATTCAGGGCGGGGTCGCCACCGAGAACGCCCAGGCCCTGATCGCGCTTTTTTCCGGCAAGATCGGGGCTTATCGCGACATTGTATTGCTGAATGCCGCCGCCGCCCTGATGGTCGCCGGGCTTGCAGTCGATATAATGGCGGGCATGGAACTGGCGCGACATGCATTGGACAGCGGTGCCGCGCGCGCCAAACTTGAGCAACTCATTCACGTATCGAACCGGCCATGAGCATTCTGGATAAGATTTTCGCCTACAAAAAAGAAGAAGTCGCCGCCGCCAAAGAACGGCTGAAGCCCGCCGAGATCGAAGCGCGCGCCAGGGACGCCGATCCGGTGCGCGGGTTTCGCGCCGCGCTGGAAGCCAAGAAAGTATCGGGCGAATTCGGCCTGATCGCCGAAGTGAAGAAGGCCAGCCCGTCCAAAGGCCTGATCCGCGCCGAATTCGATCCCTCCGCCATCGCGGCGGCGTATGAAGCGGGCGGCGCGGCTTGCTTATCGGTTCTCACCGACACGCCCTCCTTCCAGGGCGCGCCGGAATTTCTCATCGAAGCGCGAGATGCCACCCGCTTACCGGTCCTGCGCAAAGACTTTATGCTGGAAGCCTATCAGGTCGCGGAAGCACGTAGCTGGGGCGCCGATGCCATCCTGATCATTCTCGCCATGATCGATGACGGCACCGCACGCGCATTGATGGAAGAAGCCGCGCGCTTTGATATGGACGCGCTGGTGGAAGTCCATGACGAAGCCGAAATGGAACGTGCAGACAAGTTGGACGCGCGGTTGGTCGGCATCAACAACCGCAATCTCAAGACCTTTGTCACCGATCTGAGCGTAACCCAAAGACTGGCGCCACATGCGCCGCGCGCAGCCCATCTGGTTTCGGAAAGCGGCTTGTCAGCTCCCGCCGATCTGAAGCGCTTGGCGGGAATGCATGTCACTTCGGTTCTGATCGGCGAAAGCCTGATGCGGCAGAAGGATGTCGAGGCCGCGACGCGTCTGCTTCTGGGGGATGGCTTCCGGCGATGAGCAAACTCTCACACCTGGATGAAAAAGGCGCCGCCCATATGGTGGACGTCTCGGCCAAAGCCGTCACGGCGCGAGAGGCCATCGCCGAAGCGACCATTATTCTTTCCGCCGAAGCCTTTGCCGCCGTCAGGGATGGCGCATCGCCCAAGGGCGACGTCCTGGCGGTGGCGCGCATCGCCGGAATCATGGCGGCGAAGAAAGTGCCTGACCTCATTCCGCTTTGTCATCCACTCGCCATCGCCAAGGCCGCGATCGAGATCGAACCCGATGCCGAACGGAACGCGTTCCGCATCCAGGCAACTGTGGCCACCAGCGGCCAGACCGGTGTGGAAATGGAAGCGTTGACCGCCGCATCGGTGGCGGCGCTGGCCTTTTACGACATGATCAAAGCCGTCGATAAATCCGCGGTGATCGAAAATATTCGCCTGCTGGCCAAGTCCGGCGGCAAGAGCGGCGATTACAAAGCGCCTGTTGCCGCGCCGCCGTCCCGGCCAACCACCGCAAAAACCAATACCCGCGTAAAGCCCACCGCGTTGATGGGTGAAGTGGCCGCGCCGCGCGTGCGTTCGCAGGGCAATGACATCGAGAAACGCCGCCAAGCCTTCCGCGCCTTCATGACTTCGCGCCGGTTGCGTCCCACGCTGTGGGCCAAGCAGGCGGGCGTATCGAGCGGCGAGATATTGGGCTTCCTCACGGGCCGATCGCGCGGTTTCTCGCAGGAAGTCGCAGAAAAGCTGGCGCGCGCGGCGCGGGCGCAGATTGACGATATGTTTGCATGATTTCGGTCGAGGAGGCTTCGCGGCGCATTCTGTCAGTCTTCGCGCCTCTCTCCGGCGAACGCATTGCGCTTGAAAATGCTGCGGGGTGCATCCTGGCCGCCGATGCCCATGCCGCCGCCGATCAGCCCCCCTATCCCGTTTCCATGATGGACGGTTATGCGGTGCGCAGCGCCGATACCGGACCGCGCCGCTTGATCGGCAGCGCGCCGGCGGGCCGCCCATTTGTAGGAGCGCTTGGTGCCGGTGAAACCGTGCGTCTGTTTACCGGCAGCGTGGTGCCGGACGGCTCCGACGCCGTTCTCGCGCAGGAAGATGCGATAGCGGAAGGCGATGTGGTTCGCTTCACCGAGACGCCGCATCCGGGAAAATTCATCCGCCTCAAGGGGCTCGATTTTCGTGCCGGCGAAACGCTTCTGCCAAAAGGCAGGCGGCTGGCAGCGCGCGATCTCGCGCTTTTGGCTGCGGGCGATCTCGCCACGGTGGATGTGGTCCGTCGTCCGGTGATTGCGTTCGCCGCTACCGGCGATGAATTGTCCAGGCCCGGCGAACCGCGCAAGCCGGGCGGCATAGTCTCTTCGTCCGTATACGGTCTTTCTGCCCTGATCGCGCAATGGGGCGGGATTCCGCGCGATCTCGGCATTCTGCCCGACCGGGCCGAAGTCATCGCGCAACTGGCCGAAGAAAAATGCGACCTGCTTGTCACTCTGGGCGGTGCCTCGGTCGGCGATCATGACCTGATACAGACTGCGTTGGGATCGCGCGGTCTGGCGCTCGATTTCTGGAAAATCGCGATGCGCCCCGGCAAGCCTTTGATCTTCGGGCGGCTGGGAGAAACACCGTTTCTCGGTCTGCCGGGCAATCCGGTTTCGACTTTGGTGTGCGCCACACTCTTCCTGCGTCCCGCCATCGCCGCGATGCTGGGCGCGGCAACGGATACGCCGTTGCTGCGTGGCCGCCTCGGGGGCGCTCTCAAGGCCAATGACCAGCGACAGGATTATCTGCGGGCGCGTAGCGAATGGCGCGATGGAGAGCGGTGGGCACACCCCTTGCCGAAGCAAGATTCGTCGATGCTGAAGGCGTTCAGTGAAGCCGATGCATTGATCGTTCGCGCGCCGTATGCGTCAGTGCTTGCGGAAGGCGCGGATATCGATCTGTTGATGCTGGAATGAAAAGAGCGGTTCCTCAAGAACCGCTCTTTCCTCCAATTTGTTCTGGCTTAGAAACTCAGCCAGATGCCATTGCGCCAATAACCGCGGCCCGAATGTTCGCGCCAGCGATAATGGCGGTCGCGTTCGCGCCAGCGCCAATTGTCGTCATGGACGGTGACGCCGAAATGGGGGCGATAGCTGTATCGCTCGTTTGTATGCCAGCAATCGCCGCCCCGATTGCAAACCACATAGGCCGAAGCCGTTGTGGCGGTGCCAGCCAAAGCCGCAAACCCGATCACCGCAGCAACCGCACTTTGGATCATCAGTTTTTTCATCTCTGTCTCCATTGAGGGCTCTTAGAGCCGCCTCCGGGTTTGAAACACCGAATCCCCCGCCGCTGTTCCGGGGCCTTTTTGTGGCAAATGCGGCCGTTGACGGGATTCCGGAACTAAACTAGAACGATTCTCCATGTTTCGGGTTTGTTCGCCCTGATTTGCGAGGCCGAACCTGGAAAAACGCCTTGCCGGGGTTCCGGCGTCGAAAGGGACATGGCCGATGCTGACCCGCAAACAATACGAGCTTCTGCTCTTCATCCATGAGCGCATTCGCGAGTCGGGCGTGCCGCCCTCCTTCGACGAGATGAAGGAAGCCCTGGATCTGAAATCCAAGTCCGGCATCCACCGCCTGATCACGGCGCTGGAGGAACGCGGCTTTCTGCGCCGCATGGAAAAGCGCGCCCGTGCGCTCGAAGTGGTGAAACTTCCCGACAACATGGCGGAGACCGCGCGCCCCGCGACCACGCGCAGTCAGGCGCAACGTATTCTGCCGATGGCGCGGCATGGCCGGCCGGAATCCCGCGGAGCCGATCCGCGCGCCAACGCGCCGCGCCGCGCGATGGGCGACAGCGAACACGCCGTCAATGTACCCATGGTGGGCCGCATCGCCGCCGGTACGCCGATCGAAGCCTTGCAGAACCGCATCGCCGATGTGCCGGTGCCGAGCGGCATGATCGGGCGCGGCGATCACTACGCGCTCGAAGTGACCGGCGATTCCATGATCAATGCCGGCATTCTGGATGGCGATACCGTCATCATCCAGGAAGCCGACAGCGCCAATACCGGCGAGATCGTGGTAGCACTGGTGGATGACAATGAAGCCACCTTGAAGCGGCTTCGCCGCCGTGGCGATTCCATCGCGCTGGAAGCAGCGAACCCGGCTTATGAAACCCGGCTTTATGGCGCGGACCGCGTCAAGGTTCAGGGCAAGCTGGTGGGATTGATCCGCCGTTACTGACGCAATCGCTGCGCGGCGTGCACCCAAGGCCTTGCGCCCCGCGCGCTGTTGACGCCGAAAGCGCGCAGCGGCGTCAAGGTCACGGCGTAACCGCCTTCCGCTGCGATCTCATTTGCGTCCAGCGTCAATTGCGGTCGTTCGCAAGTCATCACCGGCCATGGGCTGATGACGATATCGGCCCTGCTGCAATCATCGTTCAAAGCTTCCGGGCGCAAAGCGAGTGCGAGCACCCGCCCCTTTGCATCGGCAATGCAGCCCCAACCATCGCAGCGCAGACTGGGCTCGCCCACCGCCGCGCGCCAATCCCGGCCATCGCCATCCCGCAGCAGCCAGCGCGAGGCGGCAAAACGATCTTTTGGCGGCAAAGGGAAATGCAACAATCCGTCGGTACCTCTGAGCGCGACGGTCCGCGCATCGGACGCGATCAGAAGGTCCGGCTGATGCGCATTCACGGCCAGCACCACGCCCACCAGCGCAGGCAACAAACCGAGCCAGCGCCAAGTTCGGCGCCATAACAGCAGCCACAAGCCGCCCAGCGCGATCAGCACCAAGGCCGAAAGCGGAAAAGCCGGCGTCACCGTCACCGCACCGGGCAGCCCCGAAACAAAGCGCCCCAGCCGCAGCATCAGCCCGATACTCCAGCCCATGATCTGCAGCGGAAAATGCTCCAGCCCCAAAGGCATCGCCGCGACGCTCAAAGCCGCTGACGGCATCGTCACCAGTCCCATCACCGGCATGGCCAGAAGATTGCCCAGCACTGCGTAATGCGTGGCGCGCCCGAAATAGAATATCGCGAAAGGTAGAGTGGCGAGGCTGGCGACCAGGCTGGTCAGCGCAATGGCGCGGGCATGCCGGAAGAGCCAGCTTCGCCGGCCGACCCGCGCACGCGCCGCTTCCCATTCCGCCACCGCGACCAAACTGGCCACCGCGGCGAAGGACATCTGGAACCCGGGCTCTGTCACGGCTTCCGGCCGGGCCACAAGCAGAATGACCGCCGCCAATCCCAGTGACCGCATCGACAAAGCCGGGCGGTCCAACAGAATGGCCAACAGCATCATGGCCATCATCACAAAGGCGCGCATCGCCGAAGACGCCGCGCCACTGATCACGATGTAGAACGCTGCTCCAAACAGCGCGCAAAGCGCGGCCCATTTCTTGATCGGATAATTCAGCGCCAGGACCGGCACCGCCGCCAGAAGCGCTCTGATCAGCCAGAACAGACCCGCACCGACCAGCGCCATGTGCAGCCCGGCAATGGCCAGCACATGCGCGAGCCCCGCATCGCGCAGCGCCGCTTCGTCTTCGGGATCGATGCCACCGCGCTCGCCCGTGATGATGGCGCTGGCGATGGCGCCCTGGCTTTCGGGAAGCTCAGCCCGGATCCGCCGCGTCAGATGACTGCGCAAATCTTCCACGAAAATCGGCACGTGCTCCCAAAAGCCCAGCGGCCGGGCCAAAGGCGCGGGCGATGGGGCGCCATAGGCAAATCCGGTCGCACCGATGCGGGCAAAGAAAGCGGCGCGTCCAAAATCATTGTCGCCGGGCGAAGCCGGTCCCGGTGGCGGCAGCAATTGCGCGGTGAGGCTCACCCCCTGCCCCACGCGCAAATTCTGCGCCCCGGTCTTCACCAGAAGCCGCACCCGCACGGGTGGGTCGGGCAAGCGCCCCGTCCGCACCTGATCGAGGATGATCCGGATGCCACTTCGGCCCCAATCCAGCGCAACGATCCGGCCCGTCAGATGCGCCACCATAGGCTTGTCCAGGACAGGAGCCGCTACCCGCGTTTCTCGAAACTTGGCCAGCGCGAAACCCAGCGCCAAGGCCGCGACCAGAGCCAGGCCGGCCCGCACCCAGGTCCCGCCCCGGCGCAACAGACCCAGCACCGCGCTTAAGGACAGGCCGGCCATGAACCAGCCAGACCAGAGCGGCGGCTCGACGGGGCTGGCAAAATAGAGGGCGGCACCGGCGCCCAACGTCACCGGCAGCCAGAGCGGCCAGCGATGCCGTTCCTGGAGCGCGGCGGCCGGAATGCCGTGCAAAAAGCCCAAAAAACCCGGCCAGAACACGCCGGGCACTTCCCCACGCCGCAACAAGAGATGCGGGCCTATTCTCACCGAGAACCGTTTGCTAAACGGTCGCCACCATGACGCAAAACCCCAAGCCTGTCCTGCGCTTCGCGCCCTCTCCCACAGGCATGCTGCACATCGGCGGCGCCCGCACGGCGCTGTTCAATTGGCTGTATGCCCGCCACACCGGCGGCACCTTCCTGCTTCGCATCGAAGACACCGACCGCGAACGCTCCACCCCCGAAGCGGTGGCGGCGATCCTGAACGGCATGGAATGGATGGGCCTTACCTGGGATGGCGAGGCCGTCTACCAATTCGCCCGCGCTGAGCGGCACCGCGCCGTCGCCCAACAATTGCTGGCGCAAGGCAAGGCCTATCGCTGCTACGCCACGGCGGAAGAACTGACGCAGATGCGCGAAGCCCAGCGCGCCGCGGGAAAGCCCATTCGCTATGACGGCCGCTGGCGCGATCGCGATGCGTCGGAAGCCCCGGCGGGCGCGCCGTTCGTGATCCGGCTGAAATCCCGTACCGAAGGCGAGACCATCGTGCATGACTTGGTGATGGGCGATGTCCGTTTCGCCAACGACCAGTTGGACGACATGGTTCTGCTGCGTTCCGACGGCAACCCCACCTATATGTTGGCGGTGGTGGTGGATGATTTCGACATGGGCGTAACCCATGTCATCCGCGGCGCCGATCATCTCAACAATGCGGCCCGCCAGCTTCAGATCATCGAAGCCATGGGCTGGCCGGTGCCGGTCTATGGCCATTTGCCCCTGATCAACGGCTCCGACGGGCAGAAGCTGTCCAAGCGCCATGGCGCACTGGCGGTCGAGGCTTATCGCGACATGGGCTATCTGTCCGAGACCATGCGCAACTATCTGCTGCGTCTGGGCTGGAGCCATGGCGATGACGAGATCATTCCGACCGCCAAGGCGATCGAATGGTTCGACTTCTCTGCCGTGGGCAAAAGCCCCGCACGGATGGATTACAAGAAGCTCGACAATCTGAACGGCCATTATATTCGCGACGCCGGCGATGCCGTGATGGTGGCCGAAATCACCGCATTCGCGGCGCGCGAAACCCCGCCCCGCATCCTGTCCGCAATGGCGCGCGATCGCCTGTTGGCCGCGATGCCGTCCCTCAAGGAACGGGCCAAGACTTTGGTGCAACTCGATCAGGGTGCAGAATTTCTGTATACGGACGGAGTGCGCGACCTGGACGCTGGCGCAGCCAAAATCCTCACCCTGGAAGCCCGGGCCGTGATGGGCCGCGCCTTACCCGCTTTGGAAGCAACGGAATGGAGCGGCCCCGCCCTGGAAGCGGCTGCGCGGGTTTTCGCAGAGGAGAACGGGCTCAAACTGGGCGATATCGCCCAGCCTTTGCGCGCCGCACTGACCGGAAAGTCGGCTTCGCCGCCGCTCTTCGAGATGTTGGCGCTGTTAGGCCGGGAAGAATCCCTTATTCGATTAAGGGCTTATGCGGCTTAACGAAAATTCGCTTACCGAGGGCCGTAAATTAAGTGACGGGAAGGAAAAACCCCGTTTATATTGCAGCGCAAGATAACCGGGAATTTTGGGGAGTTGAGGATGCGTGAGAGCAAGATCAAACCGGCGGGCAAAGCCAGCCTGAATTACGACGGCAAGGATTACGAGCTGCCCGTGTTTGCAGGCACGCAAGGTCCCAACGTTGTGGACATCCGCAAGCTGTACGACCAGGCGGACATTTTCACCTACGACCCCGGCTTCACGTCAACGGCGTCGACCGAATCCAACATCACCTTCATCGATGGTGATAAGGGCGTGCTGCAATATCGCGGCTATCCCATCGCGGATCTCGCGGAACACTCAACCTTCCTCGAAACTTGCTATCTGCTCTTGAACGGCGAGCTGCCGAACAAGGACCAGATGGCGAAGTTCGACACGTCCATCACTCGGCACACCATGGTGCATGAGCAGCTGGCCACCTTTTTCCGTGGTTTCCGCCGCGACGCGCACCCGATGGCGGTGATGTGCGGCGTGGTCGGCGCCCTGTCGGCCTTCTATCACGACTCCACCGACATCACCGATCCGCGTCAGCGCGAGATCGCCAGCTATCGCCTGATCGCCAAGATGCCGACTATCGCGGCGATGGCGTTTAAATATCATGTCGGTCAGCCTTTCGTGTATCCGAGCAACGATCTGGGCTACACCGAAAACTTCCTGCGCATGTGCTTCTCGGTTCCGGCCGAGGACTACAAGGTCAACAAAGTGCTGGCCAAGGCGCTGGACACGATCTTCATTCTGCACGCCGATCACGAGCAGAATGCCTCGACCTCAACGGTTCGTCTGGCCGGTTCGTCGGGCGCCAATCCCTTCGCTTGCATCGCGGCCGGCATCGCCTGCCTTTGGGGCCCCGCCCATGGCGGCGCCAACGAAGCGGCGCTCAAGATGCTGGAAGAAATCGGCACCGTCGATCGCATTCCCGAATATGTGAAGCGCGCCAAGGACAAGAATGACAGCTTCCGCCTGATGGGCTTCGGTCATCGCGTCTATAAGAATTACGATCCGCGCGCCAAGGCGATGCAGGTCCAGGCCCACGCCGTGTTGGACGAGCTGGGCCTGCATGACGATCCGCTGTTGAAGGTGGCGATCGAGCTGGAGAAAATCGCACTCAGCGATGAGTATTTCATCGAGAAGAAGCTCTATCCCAACATCGATTTTTACTCCGGCATCACTCTGAAGGCGTTGGGCTTCCCCAGCTCCATGTTCACGGTGCTGTTCGCCCTGGCCCGCACCGTGGGCTGGATCGCGCAGTGGAAGGAAATGCTGGAAGATCCGCACCAGAAGATCGGGCGTCCGCGCCAGATCTATACCGGCCCGACGGAACGCAAATACGTTCCCGTGTCGGCACGGAAATAAGTATCAGTTTATAAAGTCGAGCAGAACACGGGCGGCGCGCAGGGATGGGGTTTCTTCCCCCTCACCCAGGCGCCGCCCGAATTCGTTCATGGCATCCCGCTGCGCCGCGCGCGCGCTTTCATCCCGGAAAAGCTGTTCGACTTCGGCCGCGAGAATTTCCGGCGTGGCGTCATACTGCTTGAATTCCGGTATCGCCTTCCGCTCCAGCAGGATGTTGACCAGGGTCATGTAAGGCACCGTCATCAGCCGGTTCGCCAGCGCGAATGTCAGCCCGCCGACGCGATAGGCCACCACCATCGGCGTGCGGGCCAGAGCCAGTTCCGCCGTCACCGTGCCCGATGCCGCCAGCGCCACATCGGCCGCGTTGAAGGCGGCGTATTTGTCACTCTCGCTTTCCAGAATGTGAAGCGGCGTCGGCCAACCGGTGGCGGCCTCGCGCACGCGATACGCCACATGCGG
>DASYDX010000137.1:0-7104 GCA_036499345.1 Rhizomicrobium sp. | reverse complement strand
CCAGAACCGGAATGCCGTTATATTGGGCTTCTGACGCCACACGGCCCCAGCCTTCCTCCAAACGGCTCGGCGCCAGGAGTATTTTTGTCCGGCGATAAACCTCTTTCATATCGGAGGTGCGGGCCTGAAAAGACAGGTTGGAAAAATTCTGCGTCTGCGCGTGCAATTCCGCTTCCTGTTCGGGCGCCAGCTTCCAGGATTCCACAAAGTGAAAGGGAATGTCGGGGCAGCGCGCGACCAGCTCGAGCGCCAGATCGCTGCCCTTGAAGGTCTGCGGATTGATCAATGTGACATGCGCAGGCGTGAGCGCGGTGCGATAGAGATCCGCACGGAACAAAGGCGGCAGGACGGCGCTGTCGAAGCCGTATTTCTGCTTATAGGCCTGGGCCGTGAATTGGGAGTTCGAAAGAAACAGCGCGTTCTTCAATTGACTGGGATCGCCGTCGATCAGATCGAACAGCACATCGTGGAAATAGACGATCATGGGAATGGAGAGGCGGTCCAGAATTTCGCCGAGCGCCACCTGATACAGCGGCTGGACGATGGCGATGTCGGGCCGGACCTGGTCCACAATATCGGGCAGCGCTTCACGGACATCCCAGCGCCGATAGGTGGGGTAGCCCATGAGCGCGTCATGAACCTTGTTCTTGCCCATGATCTTGCCCATCAGGCGCGTGCGCAGGCCGGTGCGATCCTTGGGCTGCATGTTCGCCGCAACCACGGCCTCATGGCCGCGCTGCTGAAGTTCGAGCGCGATCTCATGGGTGTTCGCCATGATCCCACCATAGGCCTGGGGCAGATGCTGGAACCCGGAAACGAAGAGGAATTTCATGCGCGCCATCGGTTCGGACGGGCCAATTTGTAGGATGGCGGCTTCTAAGGACAGTTAACTTCCAAAACAAAAGTCATGCGTGGGGCGCCATCGGCACCACCTTACACTGTATACAAGGGCCGACCGGGTCCCGGCTGCCGCTCTTTTACGCCACTTCCTCGGTATCGGCGAAAACGCTGACCGCTTTCCAGCGCGATCCCGCCACGCAAACGCCCCGGCGCGCGCCCCAGCCATCCTTGAACGTATCGGCGTTGCTCACGGTGAACATGATCGCGGGCACCGTATCGTCCAGATATTCGGTCCCGCGGATGAGCCCCAGGCGCAGGAAATATTCGCCCGGCGGCAAGGGCAGATGCTCGATGACGCAGGAGATTTCGCTCGTGCCGAACACGCCGGGAATGCCGCGTTCGGTCTTGGGCGACGCCACGCTGAGAACCTGCTGACCCGAGGAATTGTCGATATAGGCCGTGAAGACCGGATAATCGATCTGATCCGGGAATTGGGCCTGGATCTGAATCCGCAGCGGCGTGCCCATGGGAATGACGCGGACGGATTCGCCGGTGTCGTCCACCACATCCATGGTGCGCAGATATTTGCCGTTCGGAATCGGCGTGGGCTGAATCGGGCCGTCGGAATAGCTCTTCAGGGATTTGTGATATTCCGCCAGCGTATCGGTGATGGAACCGGAATAGACCAGCTTGCCGCCCCGGAAGAACAGGCCCTGACGGCACAGCGTTTCCATCGCCGCAACATTGTGGCTGACGAAGATGACGGTGCGGCCGGAATTGGCGACATCGTCCATCTTGCCCAGCGACTTCTTCTGGAAATCGGCATCGCCGACCGACAGCACTTCGTCGACCAGAAGAATGTCGGTATCCAGATGTGCCGCCACCGCAAAGGCGAGCCGCACATACATGCCGCTGGAATAATGCTTGACCGGCGTGTCGAGGAATTTCTCGACGCCCGAGAAATCCACGATCTCGTCGAAGCGCTTGGCGATCTCGTGCCGGCGCATGCCCAGAATCGCACCATTCAGGAAGATGTTCTCCCGGCCGGTCAATTCAGGCTGAAAGCCCGTACCCACTTCGATCAGGCTGCCGATACGGCCCGACAAGCGCGCCTCGCCCGTGGTCGGCTCGGTGATGCGGCTGAGGATTTTCAGCAAAGTGCTTTTGCCCGCGCCATTGCGGCCCAAAAGACCGACAATTTCGCCATGCGGAATGTCGAAGCTGACATCGTTCAGCGCCCACATCTCTTCGCTGGGAGTCTTCTCGAACGGATGGCGCAGCTTGTGCAGCATCGCTTCCGCCATCGTCGCATGCTGTCTTTTGTGCGCAATGCGATAGGACTTGCCGATGCCGCGCGCGGAAATTGCAAACTCAGATGACATCGGCAAACTCTCGCTCGCAACTTCTGAACACGATAAGACCCAGCCAGAGAATCCCGAAGGACGCCACAAAGGCATAGGCGAGATAGGCGAAATTCGGCGTGCCGACGCCCAGGATCGACCAGCGAATGGCGTCGATCGGTTCCGCCAGCGGATTGAGCAGATAATAGGACCGGATACGTTCCGGGACCACCGCGATCGAATAACCCACCGGGCTCGCATACATCAAAAGCTGCGTCGCGAAGGGCACGATATGCTGAATGTCGCGATATTTGACCGACAGGCTGGCGCCGATCAGCCCCATGCCCAAGGACAGCATCAGAATGGACAGCACACAGAACGGAAACAGCACCAAGCCCCAATTCGGCGTCACATGATAGACGAACAGAAGCACGATCATCACAGCCACGCTGACCATGAAATCCAGCAGCACGCTGGGCACCACGCCGAGCGGCGCCAGCAGGCGGGGAAAATAGACTTTGCGGATCAGCGGCCCGTTACCGATCAAGGACGGGGTGACGCGCGTGAGATTGCCTTGGAAAAGCGTCCATCCCAGCATGCCCGAGAACGCGATCAGAAAGTACGGCATGCCCTGGCTTGGCATTTTGGCGATGAAGCCGAACACCACCGCGAAGATCAACGCGCTGAGCAGCGGCTGCAGAATCACCCACACGCTGCCCAGCACGGTCTGGCGATAGCGCAGCCGGATGTCGCGGTCGGCGAAAGCGAACAGAAGATCGCGGAATTGCCACATCGCCTTGAAGTCGATGTCCACCAGCCCTTTGCTGGGTTTGATGATGACGACTTCGGCGGTATGTGCGGATGCGGTTTTGGATGTCATGTCTGATCCCGCAATGCGCGAGCTTTTCCCTTGGAGAATTTCCGGGAAACTAGTCTTGGGAACATGAAGACTACAACCTCTCTTGCGCAGGGTAGTAAACGAGATTTTCCATTCGAAAACCCGGATTTCGGCGCGTTCCGGGTGTCTGTTCTAGAGGCAGATTGCCATCGAAACCGTTAAGGCCGCCGCGCCTTGCGAGCGGCCGTTTGGCGGAAAAGCGCGGCATAGGCCGCGATCATACTTTCCGCTTGGTAATCTTGAAGCCAGCGCTGACGATTGGCCGCCCCGATAGCCTGGCGCGCGGCGGCATCGGCCACCAGAGACCGCATCGCCTCGCTGAGGGCCGTATCGGAAATATTAACGATAGCGGGCCGGTTTTCCTCGGCGACCATATTGGCGACATCGCCGACCCGTGTTCCCGCAATGGGAAGCCCCGCCGCCATCGCTTCCAGGACGACAAGCGGCATTTGTTCGGTATCGCTTGAAAGCGCCATGAGATCGCATTGAGGAATAATATCGCGGACATCTTCCCGCCGGCCCAGAAAGAAGACGGAACCGTTCAGCGACAAAGCTTCCGCCTGCCGCCGCGCCGCGTCCAGTTCCGAGCCATCGCCCGCCACGATAAGAACCGCCTGATCGCGCAGCGGCGCGAAAGCATCGAGCAACCGGGGAAGATTTTTCTCCCGCCGCACCGCGCCCGCCCAGACGATACGCGGCTTGTCGTGCGGAATATCCGCCAGACCGGGCGGCACGGGTGCCGGTTCGTGGCTGGGAATGCCGTTGGGAATGTAATGCAGATTCTGGGAATTGAGACGCCAGACCCTAAGCGCCAGATCGCGCAAGGTCAGAGACGGGACAATCACCTGACTGCGCGACAAGGTCAGGCGGCGCGTCAGCACGCGGCGGCGAAACTGGCGCACCGCTTCCTCGGGGCCGAAGCCATCCTCAATATGAATGTGCGGCACGCCGCCGATGAAATTCGCCATCGCCCATTCGATCGAACCCCAATTATAGGTCACCAGCAGATCGGGCGCTTTTGCGGCAATCTCTTTGCGATAGCGCCGAAGGCGCGCGGGCAGTGAACCGCTTTTGTCGGGCGCATCTTCCCCCAGCGTGATGGGAAGGCCGGGCGGCAGAAACCGCGCCGCCGTATAGCTGCCATCCAACGCTATGATCGTATGCGTGAAGGCGTCACCGAAACCTTTGGCGAGTTCGACGAAGCGCATCTGCGCGCCGCCGATCCGAAAGCCGGGGAAGATGTGCAGAATGTGAAGCGCGCGGGTCAAATGTCCTGGCCGATCTCTGTCCGATCCCGATCCGGCGCCGGCCGGATCAAGCGGGCATCATTGCGCGCCATGCGCGAACAAAACCACCCGCACGGTCTGAACCAGGATTGTCAGATCCAGAACGAAATCGTTGTTCTTCACATAATATAGGTCGAAAGCCAGCTTCTGGCGCGCATCCTCGATCGATTCGCCATAGCGGTAATTCACCTGCGCCCATCCTGTGATCCCCGGTTTGACGCGATGACGAAGGTCATAATAGGGCATCTCGCGGCGCAATTGTTCGACGAAATACGGCCGTTCGGGCCGGGGCCCAATAAAGCTCATATCCCCTTCCAGCACGTTAATGATCTGGGGAATCTCGTCGATCCGGGTGGCGCGGATGAACTTGCCCACGCGCGTGACGCGATTGTCCTGGGCGCTGGCCCAACGCGGCACGCCATCCTTTTCGGCATCGATGCGCATGCTGCGGAATTTCCAGACGCGGAAGATGCGTCCGTTCAGGCCGACACGCTCCTGGCGATAAAAGACCGGCCCCCTGCTCTCCAGCTTGATCGCGAGCGCGACCAGAATGGTGACGGGAAGAACGGCGGCCAGGAACAACAGGCTGACGCTAAAGTCGGCCACGCGCTTCAAGACACGGCGGCGGCGGCTGAACTGAAAGCCGCCCGTAAAAGCGAGCGTGCCCGGCCCGATAACCGAGACATCGATCTGGGCATGCTCCCGCTCCCAGAAATTCAGGTAATCGATCACATCGATGCCGTTGAGACGGCATTCGAGCAGGTCCCACACCGCCAACCCGCGCTTGTCTTCGACGGCGACGATGATTTCGTCCACGCGCAGATCCTGCGCGACCTGCACCAGCGGCGCCGGTAGCGGAGAGACCGTCTCGCCCATGGCGAGATTGCCTTCCACACCGCGCACGGTGCGGCTGTCCGCCATCCGGCAATTGGCGACGGTGTGGACATGTTTGAGATGATTGCGGCCGGGACCTTCCATATAGGCGATGGCCGCTTTGGCGGTCGCGCCCTGACCCAGCACCAGCACCCGCTTCTTCAGATAGGGGCTGCGGTAATACAGATGGAAGAAGAAACGCACCGCCAAAAGCAGCAGCATGAACAGGCTGATGGCGATGGACAGAATGCCGATGAACCAGCCGAACGGCATGCCCAGCGCGATCTTGCTGATGGCGAAAAAAATCACGGCCAGCACGAAGATGAATTGCCAGGCCAGGGCAAAGCGCTTGGCGAAAACCCGGAAACTGCGCAGCGCATCGGCATTGTAGATGCCGACCGAAGCGCACAGAAGAATGAAGACACAGGTCAGCGTGGTCGCGCGCAGCAGATCGAGCGAAACCAGGCTGTTGAAATAGCAAATGGAGCAATGCTGTTCGAGGCTGAGGAAGCGAAGCCCCGCCAGGAACAGGGCTCCATCGAGCCCAGCCAGCACCACCGAGGGCGCCGCCACATAATGACCGAAAAGCTTCACTGGTCCCCAAGCCCATGCGTTCGTGTTTCGCCGGCCGGAGGGCGTTAACCCGATCCGTCCTGATGAGGACGCTGCAACTCATATGCCAAGCATCGAAGTTGCGGTATGAACCAATCCGGCACGTTAACGAACGCGAAGACAGAGGTTATACGGCGAACAATTGTGCAATTGTGACAATAGTTTGCCGCCATACACAGGGAACTTCAGGACCCCTTAGCAATTCCACTGCCACACTGGCGGCGGCGACCGGTTGGAGGCGTTTTTGCTGCGCGTATTGGTGTTCTCGACCCTCTATCCCAACGCCGCCCAGCCCAACCACGGCGTCTTCGTCGAAAACCGGCTGCGTCACACTTTGGCACAGGGCGGCATCGCGGCGACGGTCCTGGCGCCTGTGCCCTATTTCCCGGTCGCAAACCCCGCCTTTGGCCGCTACGCCGTCTATGCCCGGGTGCCGCGCCACGAAACCCGGAACGGGCTGGAAATTTACCATCCCCGCTATCCGGTCATCCCCCGCATCGGCGCCCGCTTCACCCCCGGCTTCCTCTATCGCGCGGCCCGGCGGGTGCTGGACCGGCTCCTCCGGGACGGTGCGCATTTCGACTTGATCGACGCGCATTATTTTTATCCCGATGGGGTGGCGGCGGCGCGGCTGGCCAGCGAAATGCAGATCCCGCTCCTGATCACCGGACGCGGCACCGACCTGACCCTCATCCCGCAGACCGAACCCGAACGGTCTCAAATTCAATGGGCCAGCAAACAGGCCAGCGGCCTGATCACGGTCTGCGAGGATCTGCGGCAGAAGCTGATCGGGCTGGGCGAAGCACCGTCGCGCATCGTCTCTTTGCGCAATGGCGTGGATCTCAAACGTTTCTCGCCGGGCGACCGCAATCAATCCCGGGCGCGGCTTGGCCTTGATGGTTTCACGCTTCTGTCTGTGGGAAGTCTTATTCCCCGCAAAGGTCATGAGCTGATCATCGAAGCCCTCACCGCGCTTCCCGATGCCGGTCTGATGATCGCGGGCTCCGGCCCCATGCGCGCGGAGCTGGAACGCATCGCGCAGGAAAAAGGCGTTGCGGGGCGCGTGCGCTTTTTGGGCGAGATCGCGCATGACGATCTCACCGATGCTTATCGCGCCGCCGATATGTTCGTGCTCGCGTCTTCGCGTGAAGGCTGGGCGAATGTACTTCTGGAAGCGATGGCCTGCGGCACGCCGGTGGCGGCGACCAATGTGAACGGCACGCCCGAAGTAATTCAGGATTCCGCGCTTGGCCAA
>DASYDX010000136.1:0-2851 GCA_036499345.1 Rhizomicrobium sp. | reverse complement strand
GTCAGAATACCGAACAAGACCAGAACGGGATGATCCATGCTGCTGCTCCGTTGTTGCTCGCACTATGCCGCGTGAAGGCCCCGCCGCCGAGCGCCAATCGCGGGGCCCCGGCTTTGCGGGCCGCGCATGCCTGCCGATCTAGATCTCGATGCGGTAGACACTGGCGGGCTGAGACGGGACCGAGGCGGGCAGGGACAGAACCAGACCTTCGTCCGAGCGCGCGAAACACAGCGGCGTATCCTGGCCCAACAGCGTGACGCGTTTTATGTCCAATCCGGCGCCGATAGCGGTGATGACGGCCTGCCCGCCGTCCGGCTGCGCCAGTTGAATGGCGTAGATCCGGCCCGGCTTGGTGGTGAAGCGGAAATCCCGCGCGGTATAAGGCTTGGCTTTGCTCTCCGCGAAGGTGCCGTTGGCGGTTTCCGTCGGGCCTTCGCCGAACCGGGTCCAGGGCCGCGTGCCGTGAATGGCTTCGCCGTTGGTCTTGAGCCAGGCGCCCACCGCCAGCAGCGTATCGCGCGCCGCATCGGGAATGCGGCCATCGGCGTGTGGGCCGACATTGAGCAAGAGGTTGCCGTTCTTCGACACGACATCGGCCAGGAGATGCACGATCTGCGCGACGCTCTTATAGGTGTCGTTCTCGACAAAACCCCAGGACTTGTCGCTGATGGATGTGCAGGTCTGCCAGACATCCTTGCGGATGCCGGGCGCCTGACCGCGTTCGATATCGAGCGTGCCCGCGCCTTCGGCGAATTCGCCCAGCTTGTAATTGACGATGGCCGATGTGCCCGCGCGCGCGGCGCGGTTGTAATAATAGGCCAGGAATGAGGGCAGCGTGTTGCGGAAAGACGGTTGACCGATCCACCAATCGAAATAGACCAGATCGGGATCGTAGCGCGACACCAGCTCGGCCTGACGCGCCAGCCAATCGTCCAACCAAGCTTGCGAAACGTATGTGTAATCGCCGAACAGATCGTCGCTGTCGGGTCCCGGAATGCGGGTCTGTGCCGGGCCATACAGCGCAGCATATTGGGGATCGGAAACATCGGACGGGAAAGTGCGGCCGCCATCGAAGAACCAATCATGTTCGGCGCGGTGCGACGACAGGCAGAAATGCAGTCCCGCTGCTTTGATCGCCGTCTTCAGATCACCCAGCACATCGCGGCGCGGGCCCATCTTGACCGTGCTGTAGTCGGACAGATGCGTGTCGTACATCGAGAAGCCGTCATGATGCTCGGCCACCGGCACGACATAGCGCGCGCCCGCTTGGCGAAAGAGCGCGGCCCAGGCAGCTGGATCGAAATGCTCAGCCTTGAAGCGGGGAATGAAATCTTTGTAGCCGAACTTCTCATGCGGGCCAAAGGTCGCGACATGATGGGCGAATTCGGGGCTGCCCTGGATATACATGTTGCGCGAATACCATTCGCTGCCGAAAGCGGGGATGGAATAAAGCCCCCAATGCACAAAGATTCCGAACTTGGCGTCGGCATACCAATCCGGCGTCTTGTGGGTTTGAAGTGAGGCCCAATCGGGCCGGAACGGACCGTTCATTCGCTCGTCCGCGACCAGTTTCAGAAGCCGTGTGCGTTCGGGTGTGTATTGGGCGACGGCGTCGATCCACTCGCGGTCGCGCTGGAGCGGTGTGCTGATATCGGCCGCGCACGCGGGTCCGCTCATGGCAAGCCCAAGGCTCGCTCCGGCGGTTAAAGCCAGATATTGACGGCGCGATAACGGTCGGGCTCGGGGCACATCCATGTCCACAGGAAAGCAGCAAATCCCGGCCTCCGCCATGGGCGAATGCGGCTTGGCGGCCTCATGGCTTGGGTTATGGTGGCCCATAAACAAAAGGAGCAGGGGCGTGAAAATCGAGATTTGTGAAGCGGGGAAAGACGATCTGTTGAGCCGCGGCTATTCGCGGCGGCAGATGATGCGGGCGGCGATGCTGGTGGGCGGCGGCGCGGCGGCTTTGGGGCTCCACCCCGAACTGGCGCGCGCGGCCGATGCGCCGGGCCGTATCCGGCTCAGTCTGAATGAATGCTGGGCGGGCCCGATGGCGCCGGGCATCAAGGCCACCACCGACATTCTGTCTCAATGCAATCGCTACACGCCGGAGAATATCCACGACCGGCTGGTGCAGACCATCGCGGGCATCGAAGGCGTGCCGGAGGATCACATCTCCACCTGGCCAGGCTCGAACGAGGCGCTGGCCCGTTCGGTGCTGGTGTTCTGCTCGCCGCAAAAGGGGTTGGTAACGGCCGATCCGTCTTACGAGACCGCGGTGACCGCCGCCAAATTCCTGGGCGCGCCGATCAGGGGCGTACCGTTGACCGAAGATTATCGTCACGACGTCAAGGCGATGCTGGCCGCCAACCCGAATGCGGGCATCTATTACATCTGCTCGCCCAACAATCCCACCGGCACCATGACGCCGATGGCCGATATCGAATGGCTGGTGGCGAACAAGCCGCAAGGCGCCATCGTGGTGGTGGACGAAGCCTATATTCATTGGACGCCGGATTACCCGAACAACAGCGCCACCCATCTGGTGAAGGCGGGCAAGGAAGTGCTGATCATGCGCACCTTCTCCAAAGTGTTCGGCATGGCGGGCATGCGCATGGGCTTTGCGATGGGCCGTCCCGATCTCATTGCCAAGCTGAAGGCGCATGACGGCGGCCAGATGTCGTATCAGATCCCGGTGCCCGCCGCGGCCTGTGCCATCGCCAGCCTGACGGCGCGCGAACTGATCGATCAACGCCGCAAGGAGCTGGTCGAAGTACGCGGCATGACGGAAGTGTTCCTGAAAAAGCGCGGCCTGAAAGTGATCGGCCCCAGCCACGCCAACATGCTGATG
>DASYDX010000135.1:0-2519 GCA_036499345.1 Rhizomicrobium sp. | reverse complement strand
CACCTGCTCCACCGCCTTGTCGAGCAGCTTGGCGTCTTCGACGCGGCCGAAGGAATAGCGCAGGCACATGGCGAAGGAGAGGATCGACGCGATGGGATTGGCCAGGCCCTTGCCCGCGATGTCGGGCGCGCTGCCATGGATAGGCTCATAAAGCGCCGCCTGCTTGCCGTTCACTTTCGCGCCCAGAGACGCGGAAGGCAGCATGCCGATGGAGCCAGTGAGCTGCGCCGCTTCGTCCGACAGCACATCGCCGAAGAGATTGTCGGTGACGATCACGTCATATTGTTTGGGATTGCGCACCAACTGCATGGCGCAATTGTCCGCCAGCACATGGGAAAGCTGCACATCGGAGAATTCTTCCTTGTGCACCTTGCTGACGACTTCGCGCCAAAGGACGCCGGTCACCATCACATTCGACTTTTCGGCGGAGGCGACGCGGTTGCCGCGCAGACGCGCCAGTTCGAACGCGACGCGGGCGATGCGGGCGATTTCCGAGGTCGTATAGACCTGAGTATCGACGGCGCGCTTCTGGCCGTCGGGAAGGGTGGTGGTTTCCTTGGGCTCGCCGAAATAGACGCCGCCGGTCAGCTCGCGCACGATCAGAATATCGAGGCCCGCCACGATTTCGGGCTTGAGGGTCGAGGCATCCTTCAGCGCATCGAAGCAGAGCGCGGGGCGCAGATTGGCGAACAGCTCCAAATCCTTGCGCAGGCGCAGGAGGCCCCGTTCCGGCTTCTGCGTGAAAGGCAGGCTATCCCATTGCGGGCCGCCCACCGCGCCGAACAGCACGGCATCGGCCTTCTTGGCTTTTTCAATCGTGTCGTCGGGATCGGAACGGCCGGTCTTTTCAAACGCGGTGCCGCCGATCAGGCCCTCTTCGGTCGTGTAACCGAAATTGCGGTTCTTGCCGTACCAGGACAGCACCCGCTGGGTCGCGTCCATCACTTCGGGGCCGATGCCATCGCCCGGCGTCAGAAGAATATTGTGCATGTCGTCCTCTTACAGCCAGGGCGCGTCGGCTTTGTGCCGCGCTTCATACGACGTGATCTTGTCTTCGTCGCGCAAGGTAAGGCCGATATCGTCCCAGCCGTTCAGCAGGCACTGGCGGCGGAAGGCATCGACTTCGAATTTGATCACGCCGCCATCGGGACCGCGGATTTCCAGCGCTTCCAGATCGACCGAGATGCGGGCATTGGCGCCGCGCTCGGCATCGTCCATCAGCTTGTCCACCTGCTCTTGCGGCAGCTTGATCGGCAGAATGCCGTTCTTGAAGCAATTGTTGTAGAAAATATCGGCGAAGCTGGTGGAGATGACGCAGCGGATACCGAAATCCAACAGCGCCCAGGGCGCATGCTCGCGACTGGAGCCGCAGCCGAAATTCTCGCCCGTCACCAGGATCTGCGCCTTGCGATAAGCCGGCTTGTTCAGCACGAAATCCGGGATCTCGCTGCCGTCGGGCTTGTAGCGCATCTCATCGAACAGGGCTTTGCCCAGGCCGGTGCGGCGGATGGTTTTCAGGAATTGCTTGGGGATGATCATGTCGGTGTCGACATTGATCATGTTGAGGGGGGCGGCGATGCCGTCCAGCTTTTTGAAGGGTTCCATGGCGGCGGGACCATACTCATTTGATCCTGGTCCTGCCACCCGTTTTTCGCGGGGCAAATGCGCGTTTTTATGAGGAGCAGGAGACCGACAGGCCCGCGAATTCCGGGGCCGGGGGCTCGGACAGGGCGTCCTCGCCGGGATGATCGGCGGTGGGGTTCTGCACCAGCCGCAAAATCCGGTCCAACGGCCCCGTATCGCCCCGGTCTTCTACCGCCCGGATGGCGGTTTCCGCCACCCAGTTGCGCAGGACATATTTGGGATTGACCGCGTCCATCGCGGAGGCCTGGTCACCCTCCCCCTCCATGCGGGCGCGATAGCGTTCGCGCCAGGACAGCGCCTCCTCGCGGGCCAGACCAAACAGGAAGAGCCAGTCTTCGTCCGTGCGGGTCAGGCCACGGAAGCTCTGGGTATAATCGGCGCGGGTCTTGGCCATCAGTTGCAGCAGCCCGCGGATCAGATCGTCATCGCCCGCATCCTGGCGCACCAGCCCGATCTTGGCGCGCATCAGAGCGCGGAAGCGGTTCACATAGACGGCCTCATAAGTGTCCAGCTTTTCCACCAGCGTGTCGCTGCCGATCAGACTGGAAAGCGCCAGCGCCAACGCGCGTAGATTCCAATGCCCGATGCCGGGCTGATTGGAGAAGGAATAGCGCCCGCCCTCGTCCGTGTGATTGCAGATGAAATCGGGATCATAGGCATCGAGAAAGCCGTAAGGGCCGTAATCCAGGGTGATGCCCAGGATAGACATATTGTCGGTATTCATCACACCATGCGCGAACCCGACCGCCTGCCACTGCGCCATCAGTTCGGCGGTGCGTTTCACCACCTCGCCGAACCAACCGGCATAATCACCGGCGAAGGCTGGGAAATATTCGCCGATCACATGGTCGGCCAGCAGCCGCACCTGTTCGTGC
>DASYDX010000134.1:0-3622 GCA_036499345.1 Rhizomicrobium sp. | reverse complement strand
TGGTGCCGTTCGCGCTTGTGTTGACCGTGACATCGCCCTCGATGGGCGGCATCGCCGGGCGCATGGGGCCGCGTCTGCCTTTGGGCATCGGGGCCCTGGTGACGGCTGGCGGCTTTCTACTGCTACTGCGCATGGATGCGCAGGCGCATTACTGGACCAATGTGTTGCCGGGCATTCTGGTGATCGCCATCGGCATGTCGGGTGCGGTCGCGCCTTTGACTGCGGCGGTTCTGTCGTCGGTGGACAAGGCGCATACCGGATCGGCGTCGGGTTTGAACAGTGCGGTGGCGCGTGTCGCCGGAATGGTGGCGGTCGCGCTTCTGGGTGGCGTGTTGGGCAAATCCGGGCAGGCGCTGATGCGCGGCTTCGACATCGCGATGATCGCTTGCGCCGTCGCAGCGCTGATCGGGGCTCTGTGTGCGTTCTTTCTTATCCGCGATGCGAAACCTAAGCGTCAGGCGAAGTCGCCATAGCCGCGCGCCATCGCGGCGGCGAAGACCAGCAGCAGCGGGAACAGGCCAAGCTGTGCATGCAGCAGGCGGCGGACGGAGGCGATCTCCGCCGCGCCGGGGAGGGCGCCGCTTTTGCGCCAGCGCAGATACCGCAAGGTGGGCGTCACGGAAAGCAGCCCGATCAGCGCGAAGGTGATGATCTTCGCCCAGAAGAATCCGTTATGCGCGTAATAGTCCCAGCCTTTGGCGGCGAAGATGGCGCGGGCGAAGCCGATCACCAGGATCAGCCCCGCCATGACGCCATACGATAGATCGACACCCGCAACACGCTGCACCGCCGCCCGATCCATGCCGGGGCGCACCAGGATGAACTCGATCAGAAGGACCGCGAACAGTCCGAAGATCAGCAGATGGTGCGCGATGGCCAGGATCAGATCGAGCATGACGCTCCCGGACTATTTTTCGAAAGGCGCGCCATTCTCGACCGCGACCCAGGCCTTGGCCATGCGTTCGGTCGGCAGCCAGACGGTGGGTTCTTCCGGCATCTTGGCGCCGGGGACCACCGCCGCCACGGTATGCTTGGCCAGATCGCCCTGCCAGCCTTTGGAAGCATCCAGCGGCTTCAGCGCGCCGCCGCCATTCAAGCGCATCGGCAGCACATCGTCGAAGAACATGCGCGACATCTCGTCGGAACGGCCCACCGCGTGCGGCGTGTTGGGTTCCTGCACCAGCGCCCAAACCGCGCCGGGACGACGGTTCATGGAGAAGATGCCGGTCACCGCGGTGATGCGATATTGCAGATCGTCATTGCCCACGAACAGCAAAGCGGGCACGCCGCGCATCGCCTTGGACGCGGTGCCGGTATAATAGAAATTGCCCTTGTTCACGATGAAGGCGGCGACGCGTTCCGGCTTCCAGGCCGCGATCTCGTAATTGACTTCGCCGCCCGCCGACATGCCCCACAGCACCAACGGCGCAGTGGAAAGCTCCAGATGCTTGGAGCGTTTGGCGAAGGTGTCGATGGCGCTCAGCAGCGCCTGACCGCTGCCCTTGCTCACATCGGCATAATCTTCGACGAAGGACGGGGTCTTGTCAGTGAAATGGGTGGCGACGATGGCGAATTTGTGCCCCGCCGCCCATTGCCGCCAGACCGGATCGGAGGCCATCTGACGGCCTTCGCCATTGGAACCGGGATTGAGCACCAGAATGCCCTCCAGCTTGCCCGCGCCGTCGGGCGCCCAGAAGCGGAAATCGGCCTTGTCATAATTGGCGCCGGGAGGGGCGGATTCGTCCAGGGTGCTGGGGTCGGGCTGCAACGGTGTTTCTGCGCGCTGGGCTTGCGCTTGTGTGAGGCCCGTGACTGCTACAACCGCAACGCCAAGTAGAACCCGTTTCACGATGTTCGACATGTTTTCCCCATCCCCGAGAGTCTTTTCTGGCAGCATCTTAGGCAGGAGGGCCGAAGCTTTCCAAGGGGCAATCCCGTACCCGGCGGCGGGGAAATGTTGCGCCCGCGAAAGTTCGACACGAATTCTTCTCCCAATTTCATTGGACAAGCTGGTAGGCCGCGTCTTTCATTCCTCTCATGCGGGGAGCGATGAAAGGAGATTCCTTTGGACGCCTATGAAATCCGCATTGTCAAAAAATCGACCCGTGCTTCGATGATATATGCCTGTGCCCAAGCTAGCGATCACGCCGCCGTGCGGCGCGCCCGCAGCCTCAGCGAGGATGGCGATTGTGTCGAAGTATGGCGCGGGCTGGATTGCGTCTATACTTGGCCAGCCCGATCCGCGGCGCAATGATAGAGATTATATGAGTTTGCGCGCCCGCGCCGTTCTTCTCGGCGACCGTTTGATCCTGGACCGCACATCGGAAGCGCGTCTGGTTTCGACTGCGCCTTTCAGTTTTCGCAAGGGCGATGGTTATGTCGTGGCGTTTCGCTATGGCGCCGCGGTCCTGATCGGGCTGTCGCGGACGGAAGAAGAAGAAAGCCTGACGCGTCTGGCCGGGGCCGCCACACCGCAAGCGGGCCGTGAGGAAGAGCGCATCACCTTGGAGCTTGGCGCGGAAGAAGGTCTTTCCGCTTCGGGCGCCTTGCAGTTGCGCGAACTCACGCCGCAGCATGCGCTGGTGCTGGCCGATATTCTCGGCAAGAGCGTCGCCCTGGCGCATTACGAAAAAGAAATAGCCTTGGTCTTTGACACGATTGAGCCGGCGGCTAACCGGTTGGCTACCACCGGGCGCACGCCCAGCGGCCGCACCGAATTGCTGAAACTGGTCGGCTCCGCGCTTCTCACACAGCATCGTGTTTCGGGCCGCATCGCTTTCGCCGAGAAGCCCGATATCCTTTGGGAGCATCCGGAGCTGGAGCGTCTCTATGCCCGGTTGGAAGACGAATATGAGATCGTGGAGCGCGGCACGCTTCTGAACGGCAAGATGCGCGTGATCGCCAGCGCGGCAGAAACCTTCACCGATATGATGGACACGGCGCGCTCGGCGCGGCTGGAGCTCTTGATCGTGATCCTGATCCTGGCGGAACTGGTGATCGCCGCAGCGACCCTGTTTCATCCCTGGTAAATCAGGTCTTTCCCAACGTGATCTCGGGTCTGCGAAAGCCCATGGCGATCCAGGCGCCGATCAGCTTGCGCATGAATTTTCCGGAATGACCGGCATAGCTGGGCAATCTGTCGGAAAATTCGACGCCCGGCTGCCTCTCCTTGGTCATGATCCGCATCTGAAGCGGCGGTGCGCCGGCGGGAAAGCGGTTGCGGTAGAGGGACAACCAATGGCCCTTAGCGAAATCCAGAAACATCGCCGAATTGCAGCAAGCGGCGAAGACGCGTCGGGTCGGTGAGTCCGATTTGAGCCGGTGTTCTTTGAGATATTCGCTGCCGGTCAGGCATTGCACGCGATCTTTTCGATACAGGACCATGCTGGTGCCACCATCGGGATCGCGCAGCGGCGGCGCGGACGCCAATTGTTCGAGCTGGGCTGCGGCCTCCCGGCAATCGGTGCAATGACAGGCTGCGGTCAGAATGGGTGAGCCCATTGCGGCGAGCCGGACTTTGCCGCACTGGCATGTCGCCACGCCATGGTCTGGCTGTTTATCGCTCACTCGGCCCTCCGCTTTGGAGCACATTGACAAGACTATTCCGCATGCGGCCCGTCAA
>DASYDX010000133.1:0-2532 GCA_036499345.1 Rhizomicrobium sp. | reverse complement strand
CCAACCTGTCTTTTCAGGCCCGCACCTCCGATATGAAAGAGGTTTATCGCCGGACAAAAATACTCCTGGCGCCGAGCCGTTTGGAGGAAGGCTGGGGCCGTGTGGCGTCAGAAGCCCAATATAACGGCATTCCGGTTCTGGCCTCGAGCCGCGGTGCGTTGCCCGAAGCTGTGGGGCCGGGCGGTGTGCTGCTCGATCCCGATGCGCCGATCGAAGATTGGGTCGCAGCCTTGCGCCGGATGTGGGACGACCGGGCCTATTATGCGGAATTGTCGGCAGCGGCACTGCGCCATTCGGATCGTTCCGATATCTGTCCGTCCGCCCAAATCGACACGCTCCTGGCGCTTGCGGACCAGGCCATCCGGCTTCGGCACCCAGACGAATTGGTGATGGGGCGGATGGCATGAGCCTTCCCCACCGGATCTTGCGCCGCGCCAAGCGGATCATGGACAACAACGCCGCGCGCCGGCGCGGCGATGTGCCGGGCGCAGAGCCGCGCCCGCCGCGCACAGCGCCCACGCTGGAAGGTCTTGCCGATTGTGCCGTGCTGGTGGTGATGGCGCATCCCGACGACGAAGCCATCGCGGCGGGTGCGCTGATGGCGCGTGTGCCGCGGCTGGGTGTGGTGTGCATCACCGATGGCGCGCCGCGCACCGGCAGTTGGGTGCGCGAGGCGGGGTTCGACAATTGGATGGATTATGCCGGGGCGCGGCGCCTGGAAGCGGAAGCCGCGCTGGCGCTTTTGCAACGCGAAATCGCACCCTTCCGCAATCTGGGCATCGGCGATCAGGAAGCGGCGCTCCATCTTGCGCCGGCGGCGCGTTTTCTGGCCCGCGCGATGCAAACTGGTTTCACCCATGTGATTACGCATGCCTATGAGGGCGGCCATCCCGATCACGACTCCACGGCCTTCTGTGTTCATGCCGCTGCGGCCTTGATCGCGAAATCCGGGGCAACACCGCCCGCCATTGTGGAAGCGCCGCTTTACAACGCGCCGAATGGGCGGTTTCAGCACAGCAAATTCCTGCCGCATGACGATGCAGGCCCCGAAACCGTGTTCGCGCTTTCCCCCGTGCAGCAGGATTCCAAGCGTCAGATGTTCGCCTGCCATGTCACCCAGGCCGAGGTCTTCGCGCCTTTCGATGTGACGGCCGAGCGTTTTCGTCTGGCGCCGCGCTATCATTTCCTGGCGCCGCCGGATCGCGGCGATGTGGGCTACAATCAGTATATGGGCGCGTTCACCGGCATGGTCTGGCGGCGTCATGCAGGCCAGGCCTTGCGCGAATTGGGCCTTATGGAAGAGCTGGCCTAGCCGGCACGAACTTCTCCAAGCATCAGGCCCGGCTCCCCATGCGTGCGCGGCACGCCGATGGGTGGAGATGCCGTCCGTAGCGGTAGCGTGCGGACGGCTCTTGAGCCAGCGAAGGCGGAGGGGGAATTAACGCGGCTGTTTGGAAATCAGGCTGGCCTGGCGCAGAGCGCCCAGATCGTAAGCCAGCGCCCGCGTATGACCCAGAATCCGCGCCTTGTTCGCGAGCGGCATCGAGGCCAGGAGTTTGAGGGCCGTGGTCATCACGCGGCGGATGCGCCAGCGCGGAAAGGTGAAATCCAGCTTTTTCGTCACCGGATCCTCTTGCACTTCTTCCAGCATGAACATGGTGCGGCCGTGCCGGAAGAAACGGTGATGCATCCAGCGCAAGGACATCTGATCTTTTTGCACGATATGACGAACGCGGGCGCGGGGTGCGAAACCCACTTTATGGCCATGCTCGCTGGCGCGCCGGACGAATTCGGCGTCTTCGCCCATCAAGCCATATTTTCCGACGAGGAATTTTTCGTCCATGCGTTCGCCCTGGTCCCAGACCGATTTGCGGATCGCCATATTGGGGCCTGATACGTTGAAGGGTTCGATTTCGCCTTCCGCGTAATCGGGCGTCTGGGCGTAGAGAACGGTGAGCCACGTGATGGGCATGGCCCAGTTCGGCGGATTGGAACCGAATTCCGGGATGATGGCGCCGCCGAAGACCGAGCATTGCGGCAGCGAATCCACCGTGCGGCGCCATTGCACCAGCCAGTCCCGGTCGGGCAGGACATCGTCATCCGTCATGATGATCAGATCGCCTTCGGCTTTGGAGAGCGCCAGATTCATCGCCTTGGATTTGCCCAGACGCGGCTCGACCAGATATTCGAGCGGGAGCCGGTCCCGCCATTTCAGCACGCGCGTTTCGGTGTCGTCGGTGCTGCCATTGTTGACCAGGATCAGTTCCCAGCCGCCGGGAGGCGAATCCATCTCGCTCATGGCCGCCAAGGTGCGCTCGATTGTATCGGTCCCGTTATGGGTGGCCATCAGGACGGATATTTTCCTGGATATTTTCTGGGGCTCGCTCATGCGCGCGGCTTTCCGCGGAAGGCCTGCTTCCAGGACAGGCTGATCGCCTGCTCGATTGCGGCCATGTCGTAGGTCAGGCCGTGCGATTGTTTAAAGGCGCCGTTTCTGTCTCCTTTGGCCTTCGCCACCAGCAGGCGCAGGGA
>DASYDX010000132.1:0-3548 GCA_036499345.1 Rhizomicrobium sp. | reverse complement strand
TGCCTTTGCCCATGTCAGACACTCCAGGTTGACCGGCGGCATGCCGGGTTGATGCCGTTAAGCGGCAACAAGGGTTTTCGGCTGGGCCGCAGAGCCGCGCCGGGGTTCCAGGGGCGGGCGTTTCGCGCGCCCGATATGATGTTCCAGCGCCGTGAAAATCTCGCTGTCGGTGGATTCGTCGAATTTGCGGGCGAAGAGGGCCGGGCTTGCGGTCAGCATCGGTGCGTCGGCGATGGTGAAGGTGCGCGGGCGCAGCTTGATGATGCCGTCCGGCACCCAATCGATGGCGCGCAGATCGTCATTATAGATAAGCCCGTGCTCGCTTGTGTTCATCATGACGGTCTGGAAGAAGCCCTCGTCGGCGATGAAGGTGTTTTTGTAGAAGGCCTTGTAGCGGTCGGCTTGCGCGTCCTGCGTGACGAACCGGCAGAAGCGGCGGCTGACCACCATCCACTGGTTTCCGATATAGGGCGTGGCGCCTTCCAGGAACGGGCGGCTGACATCGGTTTGAACAATGCCATCCGCCGACTCGACCGCGTATCGGCGCACGCGTGACATGGTTTCGGGGCGATCGGTCTGCTGGTTCAAAGTCCGGATGAATTCGGTGCCGCGATTTTCGGCCAGGAACTGCGCGATCTCGCTTTGGCTTTTCAGCGGAAAATCCTGGCCGCTGAGATTGACGAAATAATCCCAATCGGGGCTCATCCGCAAAAGTTCCGCCATGCCCCGCAAAGCGGCATCGACCAGGCTGTAGCCGCCCCAAAGCGCTCTTTCGCTCTTCAGAATGGCGGCGTTGGGATAGGCGGACAGAAAATCGCGGATGTTCGCGTCCAGTTCCGGGCCGGAATTCTTGTCGATATGGATGAGATAGAGATTCTTGGGATCGTGTATGGCGCGGAACAGGCGTTTGAATTGTTCCGGATAGCGATGAACCAGCAGAAAATAGGCGATCATGAAGCGGGCCTTCCCAGCGACGAGGGAATGCCGGACCGATGAAACAGGCACGCCGCCGCCCTATTCGCGCTGAAACCGCGAATGCGCAGGCCGCGCGCCGATGACGGCGCCGGTTATTCGATCATCTTTTGAAGAAACAGCCGTTCTGTAACACGACCCGCCAAACGCTGGTCTTTACGGCACACTCTACATAGGGAGTTGCAGGGCCGAATGCAAACGCGCCGGGCTTGTGAATGGGCGCGAACTCCAGCGTGGCTTCTGTATTTCTAAGAGGAAAGATGCGGGCCGGTTTCGGGGACCGGCCCGCCAAGTTCAGGGAGATTACCACGGAGACGTGGTGGCGATTAAATACTCTAGTGACTCGATAGAGTAAAGGATGTAATGAATCGGCGAAGCCTGTTGGAAGCCGCCGATGCCGAACACCAAATTCTCTCCTCTTGCCGCTGCGTTTCTTGCTCTGACGATGCAGGCTGCATCGGCGAATTCCGACGATGCCGCGCGGGGCGAGACGGTTTCCTGGACTGCCGCCGCGCCGTCCGCTGCCGTGAAACCCGGCGCGCCCGTGACCTTGACCGTGCAGGGCAAGGTGCTGGAGGGCTGGCATGTCTATGGCCTGAAGCAACTTCCCAATGGACCGACGCCACTGAAGCTGGGGGTGGATGCGAACCCGGCCGCCGTGTCCGATGGCGCAGCCGGCGGCAGCGCGACGACCAAGGTGCATGACCGCGGCTTCGATCTGGATGTGGAATATTATTCGAGCGCTTTCGCGCTGACGATGCCGGTGCGGATCGCGGCGGGCGCGGCGGCGGGCGTGCAGACGGTTCCGCTCAGTGTGCGGTTCCAGACCTGCAACGACCGCATCTGCCAGCCGCCCAAGACGGTGCATCTGAGCGCATCCGTGAATGTTCAAGCGGGTGGCTGACATCATGGCGGGCCGCTTGCGCGAATTTTTCTCCACCCGCGTTTGGATTGCGGGTGCGTCCCTTCTGGCGCTGGGCGCGGGCTGCCTGGGTTTTCCGGCGGCGGCACAGATCGCCGTGCGCAATCAAGGTTATGTGCCGTACAGCGATGCGCCGATCCATTACCGCTCGCTCGATCTCAGCGATCCGGTGGCGGAATTGCAGAAGCAACTCGATCAGGGCAGCGCCACGCTCTCTTATGACGTGGATCACGGTTATCTGAAATCGGTGCTGGCGCTGTTGAAAGTGCCGGTCGATTCCCAGACCCTGGTCTTCTCCAAGACCAGCTTCCAATATTCCAAGATCGCGCCCGAGCATCCGCGCGCGCTTTATTATAACGACGATGTCTATGTCGGCTCCGTGCATGGCGGCAAGGCGGTCGAGATCGTGTCGTTCGACCCCATGCAGGGCGCGATCTTCTATCTGCTGGACGAGCATAAGGTGGACAAGCCGGTGTTCCAGCGGGCCGAGCTGGATTGCACTCAATGCCATATCGCGGCGGGAACGCGCGGCATTCCGGGCGTGCTGTTGCGCTCGGTGTACCCCTTGAAGCCGGGCACGCTGACCCCACGCGCGCCGTCGCACATCACCGATCAGACCAGCCCGCTGAAAGATCGCTGGGGCGGCTGGTATGTCACCGGCGGGTTGGCGAAAGCGTCGATGGCCAATGCCCTGGTCAATACGCCGCCACCCGACAGTGACGATGACGCCGCGCCCCCGGTGCCGCAGCTCGATCCGCTGCCGCCTGCCTTCGATGCCGCGCAATATCTGAATGCGGGCAGCAGCGATCAGGTGGCGTTACTGGTCTTGGCGCATCAGACCCAGATGCACAATCTGATCACGCTTACCAATTATCAGACGCGGCTGGCGCTCTATGCGCTGAAGCAGAGTGGCCAGGATGTGAGCGATGCGCCCGCGCTGGAAACCTTGCCGGAAGCGGCGCGGCTTCAGATCACCAAACCCGCCGAGCAATTGCTGCGCTATCTGCTGTTCGTGGGCGAAACGCCGCTGGGCGGGCTAGATGCCAAGCAGACGATCGCCGCATCGGGCTTTGCGCGGGAATTTGCGGGCAGGGGCGCGCGGGATTCCCAAGGCCGTTCCTTGCGCGATTTCGATCTGCATGACCGCATCTTTCAATATCCGTGCAGCTACCTGATCTATTCCACCGCTTTCGACGCGATACCGGAACCTGCCAAGAGTTACGTCTATCGCCGCTTGCTCGAAATTCTGAGCGGCGAAGATAAGAGTGCGGATTTCGCCGGTCTATCCGCCAAAACCCGCCGCGCCATTCTTTCCATCCTGCTGGAAACCAAGCCGGGCCTGCCCGCGGCCTGGGCCGACTATGCCCGCGCCAATCATCTGAAGCTGGTCCATCAAGCCACCGCCAGCCGCTAGTTTTTTTACTGCTCAACCAAAAGGGAAACAGACATGAAGACTTTTCTGAAGACGGCGGCGATGGCCGCACTCCTCGCCAGCAGCGGCGCGGCCATTGCGGCGGACAGCGCCAACAGCGTGACCGGGCAATGGGATGCGGTGTTGACGCGAAACGGCGTCGATATTCCCTTCCGCCTCGACATCAAACAGGACGGCGCCAATCTGCAGGGCGTGTTCTATGACGGCTTTCAGCCCAATGAC
>DASYDX010000131.1:0-5020 GCA_036499345.1 Rhizomicrobium sp. | reverse complement strand
AGGCATCGACACGCTTTTGTCCTTCGCCTTGTTCAGCATTTTCCCGACCGTGCTGCTGCTGGGTTTCTACAGCGCCATTCTCCTGATCGATCTCAATGTCTGGGTGGCGGCTTCCACCATCGTGATGGTGATCGCCTATGTTTGGTTCACCTTCTGGATCACCCGTTGGCGCATTCAATATCGCCGCGAGATGAACCAGTCGGACACCGACGCCAACACGAAGGCGGTGGACAGTCTGTTGAATTTCGAGACCGTCAAATATTTCAACAATGAAACACACGAGACCAAGCGCTACGACGTCTCGATGGAGAAATTCTCCAAGGCGTCCATCCAATCGCAGATTTCGCTGTCGGTGCTGAACACCGGCCAGGCCGCGATCATGGCGGCGGGGCTGGGCGCGGTGATGGCGCTGACCGCCATCGGCATCTCGCAAGGCCAATTTTCGGTCGGTCTGTTCGTGGCGGGCAACGCCATCCTGATTCAGCTTTATCAACCGCTCAATCTTCTGGGCACGGTCTATCGCGAAATCACGCAAGGGCTGGTGGACATGGAAGCCATGTTCCGTCTGCTCAACCAGCCGCGCGAAGTGCAGGACAAGCCCGACGCCGAGCCGCTGATCGTGACCGGCGGCGAGATTCGCTTCGAGAATGTCGTGTTCAATTACGATCCCGAACGCACGGTGCTGAAGGGCGTCAGCTTCACCGTGCCTGCCGGCAAGACCGTGGCGGTTGTGGGGCCGTCCGGCGCGGGAAAATCCACCATCAGTCGCATTCTCTATCGCTTTTACGATATCCGCGAAGGCCGGGTGACCATCGACGGTCAGGATATCCGCGATATCACCCAACAGTCGCTGCGCGCCGCCATCGGCATCGTTCCCCAGGACACGGTGCTGTTCAACGACACGGTGCGCTACAACATCGCCTATGGCCGCATCGGTGCGGACGAAGCCGATATCCGTGAAGCCGCGCGCCTGGCCCAGATCGACAAATTCATCGTCAACCTGCCGCAAGGCTATAACGCGATGGTGGGCGAGCGCGGCCTGAAATTGTCGGGTGGCGAGAAGCAGCGCGTTGCCATCGCCCGCACCATTCTCAAGAACCCGCCGATCCTGCTGCTGGATGAAGCCACTAGCGCGCTGGACACCGGCACCGAGCGCGAAATTCAGGGCGCGCTCGCCGATGTGTCGCGCGGGCGCACGGCGCTGGTCATCGCGCACCGGCTTTCCACGGTAATCGATGCCGACGAAATCCTGGTGTTGGACCAGGGCAGGATCATCGAGCGCGGCCGTCATTCCGAGCTTCTGGCCCTGAATGGCCATTACGCCTCGATGTGGAACAAGCAGCGCGAAGCCGCCGCCGCCCGCGAGAAGCTGAAAGAAGTAGAGAACGATCCCGACGTCGCGCCAAGTATCGCCAAAGCGGTGCCGGCTTAGCCGCACACTCATCCTGCAAGCACGAGAGATTTTGGCGTCTGGCTAGGAGCGTCGCGCGGAGCGTGCGTATAGCACGTGAGCACGCGCGACGACGCCAGGCGTCAAAAGATCCGTGCGATCAGATGATCTCGACCCGATCGACTTCGACGCCCTTATTGCCCTGGCGCGTGGAATAGCGGATGCGCTGGTCGGGTTCGACGGCCTGCACGCCTGAGCGCCGAAGCGCGCTGGCATGGAGGTAAATGTCGCCCGCACCGGAATCCGGCATCACAAAGCCGAAGCCTTTCTGGTCGTTGAAGAATTTGACCTTGCCTTCGACCATCGGGCCGGACGGCGCATTGTGGTCGCGATAACCGCGGCCACCGCCGCCGAACCGGTCACCACCGCCAAAACGGTCGCCGCCACCGAAGCGATCACCGCCCCCGAACCGGTCGCCGCCGCCAAACTCCCGGCGGGGTCCACGCGGAGAAGAGGCTTCTGCGGTGGAAAGATCGATGCTGTGCACGGCAACCACCTGAAGGCCGCGCTGCGAATCGGCAAGATCACAGATGATCGTGGCGCCTTGCGGCACCTCGCTATGGCCGACCGCCTGCAACGCCGAAGCGTGACAGAAAGCATCCCCGCCATCGTTCAGGGTTATAAAGCCATAACCCTTGGTCGCGTTGAACCATTTCACTTTGCCCGTCGCAGAAGTCTGCGCGAGGGGCTTGTACCCTTCGTTCTCGTAATGAGCCATTTGAACCGACGCCACACCCAAGCCGGTTGATAACAGAACGCCCCCACGTCCGGCTGCGAGCAGGGCGCAATACCGCATGATGACTACAGAAACACGCGACCTGCAAGCGAGGTTAAGAGAAGGTTGCGAGGCGGAAAGCCTGGCGTTTTTTGCTGCATTGCGAAATCTGCTTGACTTTTAGGGGCTTGTCACCGATACAGCCGCCATCCCTGTGCGACCGCACAAAGGCTTCGGGCCTCATCGCCGGGACTATTTTGAACCTCCGTTCCCTCCAGTGTGCGTGGAAGACGGCAACCGCCGTTCCCCGTGCGCGTTTGCGCGCGGTCTTCCGGTTTTAAGGATTTTTGTGACTGACGTAACGTTTGCCGCGCTTGGCGTAGCCGAGCCGATTCTCCGCGCTCTCGCGGTGGAGAACTACACCCACCCCACCCCCATCCAGGCGCGCGCCATTCCGGCGCTGCTGGCGGGCCGCGATCTTTTGGGTATTGCCCAGACCGGCACCGGCAAGACCGCCGCGTTCGGCCTGCCGCTGCTGCAAAAGCTTTCCATCGGCCATGTGCCGCCCCGTCCGCGTGAAGCCAAGGCCTTGATCCTGGCGCCGACCCGCGAACTGGCGGTGCAGATCGAAGACAGCCTGCGCACCTATGGCAAATTCCTCAACCTCAAGCGCGCCGTCATTCTGGGCGGCGTCAGCCAGAACGCCCAGATCAATGCCACCAAGAATGGCGTCGATATTCTGGTATCGACACCGGGCCGTTTGCTCGACCTGGTGCAGCAGAAGCATATCCGTCTCGACGCGGTGCAGGTCTTCATCGTCGATGAAGCCGACCGCATGCTCGACATGGGCTTCATCCGCGACGTGCGCAAAATCGTGGCGCATCTGCCCAAGGAACGGCAGTCGATGCTGTTCTCCGCCACCATGCCCGACGACATCGTCAAGCTGGTGGGCGACATGCTGAAATCGCCGGAGCGGATCGAAGTGACGCCGCAAGGGCGCACTGCCGACCGCATCGAGCAGAAGCTTTATTATGTGCCGATGCCACAGAAGCGTCAGCTCTTGAGCGCGCTGTTGAAGGATGAAGCGATGAACCGCGTCATCGTCTTCACCCGCACCAAGCATGGCGCCAACCGCGTCGCCGAGCATCTGAGCAAGACCGGTGTTGTGGCGGAAGCCATTCACGGCAACAAAAGCCAGAATGCCCGTCAGCGGGCGCTGGAGTTGTTCCGCACCGGCAAGGCGCGGGTTCTGGTCGCCACCGATATCGCCGCGCGCGGTATCGACATCGACGACATTTCGCATGTGGTCAATTTCGAACTGCCCAACGAGCCGGAAAGCTATGTCCACCGTATCGGCCGCACCGCGCGTGCGGGCGGCGAGGGCATCGCGATCTCGTTCTGCGATTCCTCGGAGCGCGAATATCTGCGCGACATCGAGCGGCTCACCCGTAACAAGATCACGCCGGTGGCGCATGATCTGCCGGAACTGACCGAAGCCCAGAAGGCCGCCGCCGAAGAGCCGCGCCGTCCCCAAGGGCATCGTCACGGCAAGCCGGGCAACAAATTCGGCGGCCACAAGCCTGGTGGCCAAAAGCCCGGCAATCCGGGTGCCCCCGCTAAGAAGCGCAACGGCTCGCGGGCCCATTGGAACCGCAAGCGGGATGCCGCCTGATAGACCATGACGGCGATCTTTGTTGACGGTGATGCCTGTCCGGTAAAGGCCGAAGTCGAAAAGGTCGCCGCACGGCATCAGCTTGAAGTCACCATCGTCAGCAATGGCGGATTGCGCCCCTCGGCCAATCCGCTCATTTGCCATGTGCTGGTGCCCGAAGGGGCCGATGCCGCCGATGATTGGATCGTCGAACATATCGGCGCGAAGGACATCGCTATCACTGCCGATATTCCGCTGGCGTCGCGCTGCCTTGAAAAAGGCGCGCGCGTCATTGCGCCCAACGGCAAGCCCTTCACCCCGGACAATGTCGGCATGGCGCTTGGCATGCGGGAATTGAACCGGCATTTGCGCGAAGTCACGGGCGGGCAGACCTATCATGCCGGTTTCTCGAAGCAGGACCGGTCCCGTTTTCTGGGCGAACTGGAAAATTGCATCCAGGCGCTGAAGCGCGCAGGCTGACGCCATGTCCCGCAATCCGACTTTCGGTCTTCGTCTCGAAAATCATTACGCACGCCTGCCGGGCGAATTTTATACCCGCATGCTTGCCGAACGGGTGGGCGAGGCGCTTGCGCTGCTGCATGCCAATCCCAAAGCGGCGGGGTTGATCGGGCTCGACCCGGCAGTCTTCGCCAATCTCGATTTCATTTCCGTCTTTTCCGGCCGAAAGCCTTTGGGCGATTTTCAGCCTCTGGCGATGGTCTATTCCGGGCATCAATTCGGCGCGTGGGCCGGGCAGTTGGGCGATGGCCGCGCATTGCTGATCGGGCAGGCGCGCGATGCGGCGGGTGATCTGTGGGACATCCAACTTAAAGGCGCGGGCCTGACGCCTTATTCACGCTTCGGCGATGGGCGCGCAGTGATGCGCTCCACCATCCGCGAATATCTGGGCAGTGAAGCCATTGCGGGTCTGGGCATTCCCACCAGCCGGGCGCTTTCGATTGTCGCCACCGGCGAGACCGTGATGCGCGAGCAGCCTGAGCCGGGCGCCATCCTCACCCGCCTGGCGCGCAGCCATATCCGCTTCGGTCATTTCGAGCATTTCCATCATCGCGGGCAGCACGAACAGGTGCGGCTGCTGGCCGACCATGTGATCGGCGAATATTTCCCAGCCTTCGCCGGTGATTATGCCGGTTGGTTCGGCGAGGTGGTGAAACGCACCGCCGAACTGATGGCGCAGTGGCAG
>DASYDX010000130.1:0-2737 GCA_036499345.1 Rhizomicrobium sp. | reverse complement strand
CAAATTATCCACAAAGGGGATAAAGGTGGGGATGTCCGGATTTCCTACGCCACCCTGGAACAGCTGGACGAGATCACGCGCAGGCTCAGCCGCCGGTAGAGGCCGGTGCTTCTCATGCTTCGACTGGCTCAGCATGAGGGATTCCTCACCCTGGTCGCGCCACGCTGGCGCTAGCGACTGTCGAAGGGTGAGGGCGGCGGGTTAAGCTATTTCCGTCCCGCGACCGCCAGCGCCGCCGCCGGGTCGACCCGGCCGTCATAAAGCGCCCGGCCCACCACCACGCCTCCGATATTGGGTTCATTGGCCGTCATAAGCGCCTCGATATCGGCCAGGGACCCGACGCCGCCGGACGCAATCACCGGGATCGATAATTCGCGGGCAAGGGCAGCGGTGGCTTTCACATTCACGCCTTGCAGCAAGCCGTCGCCATCGATGTCGGTGAAGAGCAGGGCCGCGACGCCCGCATCTTCGAAGCGCTTGCCCAGTTCGACCGGAGTCAATTCGCTGACTTCGGCCCAGCCCTGTACAGCAATCTTGCCACCCTTGGCGTCGGCCCCCACCACCACGCGGCCGGGATGGGCGCGGGCGGCTTCCTTCACAAAGGACGGGTTGGTCAAAGCCGCGGTCCCTAAGATCACGCGGGTGATGCCAGCCTCCAACCAGGTCTCGACCGCCGCGCGGTCGCGGATGCCGCCGCCCAGTTGAATGGGTAGGTCGATAGCGGCGCGGATGGCGCGGATCGCATCCGCATTGGCGCTCTTGCCTTCAAAGGCGCCGTTGAGATCGACGCAATGCAGCCAATGAAAGCCCTGGTCTTTGAAGCTGCGGGCCTGCGCGGCGGGATCGGTGTTGAAGACGGTGGCGTCTTCCATGATCCCGCGCTTCAGCCGCACGCATTGGCCGTTCTTCAAATCGATGGCGGGAAAGATGATCATGGCTTCCAGGTGAGAAAATTGCCGAGGATCGCGAGCCCGACATCCTGGCTCTTCTCGGGATGAAATTGCGTGCCCACGATATTGTTTCGACCGATGGCGGCGGTGACTTGGCCGCCATAATCGGTGGCGGCGAGAAGATGTGCAGAGTCTATCGGCTTCATCTCGAAGCTATGCACGAAATAGGCGTTGGCTTTCGCATCCAGGCCCGCGAACAGCGGATGGTTCTGAAGCAGCGAAACTTCGTTCCAACCCATATGCGGAATCTTCAAAAGCGGATCGGCGGGCTTGAGCGGCACGACTTCGCCGCCGATCCAGTTCAGACCTTTGTGGATTCCGAATTCGCGTCCGGCGCTGGCCATCAACTGCATGCCGACACAAATGCCCAATATGGGTTTTCCGTCGCGCAGCACGCTCTCGTTCAGCGCATCGACCATGCCGGGCACCGCGCTCAGTCCGCGCATGCAATCGGCGAAGGCACCCACACCGGGAAGAATGATGCGTTCGGATGCGCGCACGATATCGGGGTCGGCGGTGACGGTGATTTCATGGCCGCTGGTCTGGCTGGCGGCGCGCGCCAAGGCTTTCGCCGCCGAGGCGATATTGCCGGAACCGTAATCGATCAGGGCCGCGCGCATTTTGGCTTTCCGAAATCGCGGGCTCTATAGCTTCTTATCCGCCGCTTGTCATGGCTGGGCGTCCTCAGCCGGGGTGGCATGCGAAATCGGCGACACCGCCAGCCGTTTGCCATTCACCATCAGGTCACGCCAGCCGGGCAGGGGTTCGGCCAAGGTAAAATGTCCCGCGCGCAACGCCGCCAGGGTGCCGGAGTGAGGCGGGGGTGCGATGGTTCCGGCCAGCGCCCATCCCCGATCGGTCTGATGCATCACCGCGCCCCACCAGGATGCGTCATTGCCATAGGTGAGAATGATCTCGTGCAGCCCGTCGCGGTCCAGATCCACGAAATAGGCGTCGCAGCTCAGCTGCGCGGTGGTCAGACAGGGCGGCACATTGTCTCCAGCTTGGCTCCAATCCTGGGTCAGAAGCGTGGACGGCAAAAGCCCGCCTTGCGTCATCACATGGATATTGGCCCCGATCTCAGACGGCATGGCCAGGTCGGTGGAAGCGCCGGCCTTTAACGCCAGAAACGCACCCCGCGCGACGCCAGGATTGCGGGCGTCACGCGCCATCGCATTCAGTGCGGCTTCACCGAAGCGCAGACCGGCGCGATGCAGCCAGGCAAAGTCGAATTTCTCGGCTGCGATGCGGCTCGCCCGCCAATTCTGTTCGGCCACAGCCAGGCGAACGGGATCGCCCATCGGCGACATCAAAATTCCCGTCAATGTGAGAACGACAAAGGCCATCGCCAGATTGACGGTCTCGATCCGCTCCATCCAGCGCCCGCCGCCCAGCGAAATCAGCGCGGCCCCGGCGTAGGCGAGGGCATAGGCCGCCAGCAGAAACAGCGCCGCCATGGCGATGACACGCGGCGCGGTGAAGCCCAACTCTGCCACACGCGCCTGCAACGCCAATGCTGCAAATGCCACCAGCGGCAGCAACAGAAAAGCGGCCAAGAATTCCGCGCGACGGCGCCAGTGCGGGCGCCATTCTTCCCCGCCGCGATAGGACGCATTGATGGCGAGCAGCAGCGCAAAGCCTTGACCTGCGCACAGCGCGAAAGGCGGCTGCCAGCGCCCGAAAAATCCGAACAGCAACGTGGTGCTTGCTGCCAGAATCAAAACCGGAAAACCGGCGGTCAGCACGATCACCGCGCCGCGCTTCATCACATGCAGCATCGGTCCGGC
>DASYDX010000129.1:0-2532 GCA_036499345.1 Rhizomicrobium sp. | reverse complement strand
CCGGTCGCGCAGCCAAGCCTGCCATCGCGGATAGGCCGCGACATTGGTTCGATAGTCGTAGAACAGGGTCGTATGGATTTCGTCCATGCCGGGCTTGCCCAGCATGGCAGCTTCGTCGTGCCACATGTTGGGATCGTAGAGTTCGGGGCGCGGCGACGCGCCGATATGACGGATGCGTGCTGCCTCCAGCGACAGTAGATTCTTTTTCAGCGCCGCCTTGTTGGCTTCCGGGTTCGCCCAGAAAGCCTTGCGCGCCTCCCATAGAGGTCCGAGGGCCTCGTCATAGGCGGCCATATTCTGCGCCACGATGGTTTGAAGCCGGCCCTTATCGGCCAGCGCCATACGCATCCCTATTGGGCCGCCATAGTCCTGCAAGATCAGGGAATAGCGATCCATACCAATATGGCCGAGCAGCGCCATCATGATCTTGGCCAGATTGTCGAACGTGTATTCGAACGAATCTGGCGGCGGTGCGTCGCTGAGGCCGAAGCCGGGATAGTCCGGCGCAATCACATGAAAATGCGGAGCGAGCGCCGGGATCAGTCGGTCCCACATCCGTGCGGTGGAGGGAAAGCCGTGCAGGAGCAACAGGGCCGGCGCCGCCGGGTCGCCAGCTTCCTGGTAGTGGATGTTGACGCCGCCGATTTGCGCGCTGCGATGTGCGATGCCGTCAAAGCGGAACGCGTCCATAGGCCGACCATCCTTCGAATGGCCGGATTGTTTCACAGGCGCATGGCACGCGCGATATGGAAGAGTGGTCATTCCATCCCCATGTTTCGAGCGCCGCTGCGATAGCCGCCATTGACGGAGCGGGCGGGAATTCCTTTCCTGCCGCCAGAATGAGGGTGAGAATTTCTCAATGCTTCACTTGATCAAACTTTGTGTCGGCGTTGATTCCCTTCAGGAATTGGCGGACTGGCAAAAGCAGCGGCTGAAAGAGAAGCGCGCCAAGAAACAGACGCCCGAGCTCGTCCATGTTACCCGCCAGATGCCCAAAAGAGCGGAGGAATTGCTGGCGGGCGGATCACTCTATTGGGTGATCAAAGGTCAGATCTCGGCGCGCCAGACGCTGCTGGAGTTGCGCGAGATGACGAAGAATGGCGTGCCCCATTGCGGGCTGGTCTATGACAAGACCCTGGTGCCGGTCCGGCTACGCCCTAAACGCGCTTTCCAGGGCTGGCGCTATCTCGATCCGAAGGAAGCTCCTCCGGATATGGGCGAGATCAAGGGCGGAAAAAATCTGCCGGAAGCGTTGAAGCGCGAGCTGGCGGCTTTGGGGCTGCTTTAGCGCGCCGCGACGGCGGCAAAGCAGGTCTGGCCGCGCTGGGTCAGGCGATCGCAGACTTCGCGCGCCTTGCGCTCCGCAAACAGGCCGAAACGGGCGCGATACATGGTGTGACCGTCGCTGGACTGGAACGGCACCACCAGCCGCGCGGCCTGGCCCAGAACATCCATCGATTTCTGCGCATAGGCGTCGAGCTGCGCTTTCGCGAAGGCCCGGTCGGCATAGGCGCCGATCTGGATCGTCCAATTGCGGCCGGGCATGGCGGCTTCGGCCATGTCCAGATCGCCTTCACCCTGATCGCTTTGCATCGCGGGGCGCATCTTCGGCAGAACCGCAACCTTTACCGGCTTGCCTTGTACTTCACCGCTCTGCACGGGACGGGCCTGCGGTGATGGCGGCAGCAGGCGGTCCGCCGCATTCAGCGTAGCGGGCGCAACACTGTTAACCGGGGCCGGGTGCGGCGGCTGTGCGACGGAAGCCAATTGCGGCGCTTGGGAATTGAGCGTCTGGAAATTTTCGTCCGGCGCGCGGCGGGCTTCCGCGACATCTTCATCCTCGGTATCGGATACCGGCGGCGGCACCGCGGAAAGAGCAGCGAACTGTGCAGCCTGGGGCGCCGTCACGGTGGAGGGCAGTGTGAAGCCCGCTACGGCCGGTTGCCAATTTCCCGCATCGGCGATCGCCGTCCACGGCACCGGTCTGCGTGCGACCAAAGTGGGATTGGTCTCGATCTGCGCAAAAGCGGTGTCGAGAATTCGCATCATTTCCATGTCGCGGCGCACCGCCGTGCGTCCGCCCATCACGATGCCGATAAGATGAACGCCGCCGCGCACCACCGAGGATGTGAGATTGAAGCCGCTGGCGACGGTGAAGCCGGTCTTGATCCCATCCGCGCCCGGATAACGGCCGATCAGATTGTCATGGGTGGGATAATAGACGCCGTTATATTTGAAGCCTGGCAAAGAGAAGTAAGGATAATATTGCGGGAAATCATAAGCCAGATGCCGCGCCAGCACGGATAGATCCATCGCGGTGGTGATCTGCAAGGAGTCGGGCAGGCCGGACGCGTTGTGATAATAGGTTTCGCGCATACCCAACGCGCGCGCCTTTTCCGTCATCATCTGTGCGAAATGAAGCTCGGTGCCGCCCAGCGCTTCGGCGATCACCACGGCGACATCGTTTGCCGACCGGATCACGATGGCGCGGATGGCGGTATCGACGGTGATGGTTTCGCCGCGCTTCAGATA
>DASYDX010000128.1:0-6348 GCA_036499345.1 Rhizomicrobium sp. | reverse complement strand
AATGAACCTCAAAATCGCAGCCGCCCTGGCTGCTCTGACGGGCGCAACCCTGCTGGGCGGCGCCGCGCATGCTGCGGTGGGCGTCACGTTCGATTTCGGCAATGTCGCGATGGGCTATAGCGACGGCTATTATGATCGCAGCCACAACTGGCACCGCTGGGAACACCGCGCCGACATGCAGCGCTGGAGCCGCGAGCATCGTGACGGCTGGCACAATTGGCGCCACGACGACCGCCACCATCACTAAGACGTATACTAGTCGAGCGCGGCGGTCTCCGCCGCGCTCGATCCTTCCAGGCTCTTGTGCGCGACAAGCCCGGCCTGGATCACCAGCACCGCCCGCATCGCGGGGAGTCCGGATATCGCGAAGCGATAACCTTGGCAGCGGTCGCGGGCTTCAAGACAGACGCGCATCTCCGGCGCAAGGCTGTCAAAGCCGTTGCTGTTCTCCGGCATCAATTGTTCGATCGTCGCCAGATAAGAGAGCCGGTCTCCTTGTGACAGATCGAAGCCCAGTCCTGGTAATTGCGCGACCGGGGTGACCCCGGCCTCAACCCGTTCATAGGCATTGCGCGCGACCTGGAACGGGCGCGGGGGCGCCTGCTCCGGGAGCGGGCGGGCCAGAAGCCCGATAACCGCGCCGAGACACAGAACCAGCAATGCGGCAAATCCAAAAGCGCGCATGCCGCATGGGTAAGCCTGCGCCCCGCCACCCCCCGAACGGATGCCGCCGTAAAGCTTAACCGTTAAACGTCGGGATACCCGGAAACGGCATTTTGCACGCTGGCGAAATCGGCATTGCCGCCCGAGACCACCAGCGCAACCGTCCCGCCTTTGAGCTTGCCGCTCAGCAGCGCCGCCAACGCCGCCGCGCCACCCGGCTCGACCAACAGCTTGAGGCGAAGGGCCGCGAACGCTACCGCGCACGACAATTCCGCATCGGTCACCGCGATGCCGGGCGCGAGAAGCCCATCGGCCAACGCAAAGACATGATGCCCCGGCACCTGCGCCATCAGCGCATCGGCGATGGAGAGTTTTCCGCCAGGCGCGTTGGTGCGCGCATGCGTCTCAAGCGAGCGTTTCATGCCGTCGAAATTTTCCGGCTCCACGCTGTGCACCGGCGCAGTCACGCCCGCGCCTTTCAGTGCCAGCGCCACGCCCGACACCAACCCGCCGCCCGAACAAGGCGTCGCCACGACATCCAATGTGACGCCGAACCGCGCCGCATCTTCCGCGATCTCCAGCCCGATGGTGCCCTGCCCCGCCATGATGCCGGGATCGTCATAGGGCTTGATCAGGGTCGCGCCACGCTCGGCGCAGATGCGCGCGGCGATGGCTTCGCGGTCGTCCTTGACCCGGTCGTACGTCACAATTTCCGCACCATAGGCGCGCGTGCCTTCGATCTTGGCGCGCGGCGCATCCACCGGCATCACGATCAAGGCGGGAATGCCGAATATCTGCGCCGCCGCCGCCACACCCTGGGCATGATTGCCGGACGAGAACGCGACCACGCCGCGCGCCCGGTCCGCTTCCGGGATCATCAGAATGCGGTTGCAGGCGCCGCGGAATTTGAACGAGCCGGTGCGTTGCAGATTTTCCAGCTTGAGGAAAACCCGCGCACCCGTCGCCGCGCCCAGTGCGGGCGCCTCGACCAGCGGCGTGCGCACGGCATAAGGCGCGATGCGATGCGCCGCCACCACAACATCCGCGAAACTGGGAATTTCAATGGTCATGTTTTGCTTTCAAGGCATCGAGCTCCGCGATCAGGCCGGGGCCGAAATAATACAGAAGTTCTTGCCGCGCGCCGTCGTAAAGGCTGGGGCCCGTACCGCTACAGATCAAGCTGCCGTCCACCGCTTCGTCCGACGCCGTCAGCACGCCATGCTCGAAGGTCACGGGAAACAACACACTCACCATCGGTTTCAGCAGATGGTAGTCCAGCCCCTGCTCCAGGCAATAGGCGTGAATGGCGCAGCCGCGCGCGTCTTGGTTGCGGAAAATGCAGGCCCCATCCCTGACCTGGGTACGCAGATGCACGCCACCGGGAAATTCCGCATCGGCAACCGCGTCGGCGGTGAACCAGTTTTCAACCTTTACACCAATGCGGTCGTGAAAATCCTGCGGCAGAGCAGCAAGGCGCTCGGCATTGCCGACATCGATGTCCACGCCATGGGCGCAGCAGGCATCGGCGCAGAACCCGCATGCCATACAATGGGTGAAATAGCGCAAAGCGAAGATGCGCGGATCGACGGCGGAAAGAACCGGCCCGCCCATCGCACAGGGATAAGAGGCCTGAAGCGCGATCCTCACGGTGCAGCCCGCACAATCGCTTCAATCAACGAGGCATAATCCATCCCCGCTTCTTCCGCCGCCGCCGCGAAACCGGCATCGGGCGAGATGCAGGGATTGGCGTTGATTTCCAATATTTGCGGCACGCCATCCTCGCCGACGCGAAAATCCACCCGCACGAAGCCGGCAAGCCCGAAGCGCGTCCAGACCCGGTCGCAGGCCGCTTTCAGCCGCGCCGCCAATTCCGGTTCGTCCCGCTCCACGCCGAACGCGCGCACTGTCCCACGCCAGCCGCTGGAATCTTCTTCCCATTTGGCGTCATAGCCGACGATGCGGGGCTTGCCCGCGGGCCATTGCTCGAACCGCATTTCCGCCATCGGCAGAATGCGCCAATCGTCCCGCGAACCCAGAATGGCGATGTTGAATTCGCGGCCTTCGACATAGCGTTCGGCGAACCAAGCGCCGCCGAATTTCGCGGCGCATGCCGCCGCGCGCGCCAGCACGCCGCGGCTTTCCACCACACAGCCATCGTCCAGCCCCAGCGAGGCATCTTCCAGCACCGATTTGACGATCCATTTGCCCTCCTCCAGCCCCGTCCAGCCCGGCGGCACCGTCCAACCCGGCGTGGCAAGCCCGGCATCCCGCAGCATCGTCTTGGTCAGCGGCTTGTCGTTGGTGATCGTCATGGCGCGGGCATCGACGCCGGTAAAACGCGCGCCCAATTCCGCCAGCATCTGGGGCGCAAGAGGCGCCAGCTTGCCCTGGCCGTGTACGCCCTCCACCAGATTGAACACGATATCCGGCGCGGTCTTGGCCAGAAGCGCTTTCAGCGTCTGCGCCTGAAAGGCGGCCTGTTCCACCTCATAGCCGCGCCCCGTCAGCGCCCCGGCCACCGCATCCGCAGCGATCAACGTGTCCAGCTCTTCCGGCGGGGCATCGGCGGCGATGTCGGAATGCAGGACGAGAATCTTCATGTCCGATATCGAGCGAGAAAAGAATCGAGAAATTTCCCGATCAAGTCCTGATAGCTGATCTTCTGAAACATCGCGATGAAGCAAAGATCCGAATAGCCGGGCCGGATGCCCGCCAGCGGATTGACCTCGATGAAGCACGGATTTCCGTGACGATCCAGCCGCACATCGGCACGGCCCCCGTCGCGACAGCGCAAGACCTTCCACCCCGCCAGCGCCACGGCAGCGGCGGCGCGCGCCTCGGCATCATCCACCGGCACGATGTCGAGCTTGCCTTCCCAGTCCGACTTGTTCTCCAGGCCGTAACCATGGCCGACATATTTCTCGGTCGGCACGATCTCGATCACCCCCAACACCGACGCGGTATCCCCAGTGCCCGTGATGCCCACGGTGAATTCCCGGCCCGGCAGAAATTCTTCCACCAGCACCGGCTGGCGAAAACGCGCCAGCAGATCGCGCGCCACGCTTTCCATCTCCGCCCGGTTCGCCACCCGCGAGCGCGCATCCACGCCCTTACCCGAACCTTCCGACACCGGTTTGAGGAACAGCGGAAACTCCATCGCCACCTTGGCGATATCCGCTTCGCTTTCGATCAGTGCGAAGGCGGCAGTGGGCACGCCGGCGTCGCGCAGCACCCGCTTGGTCATCGCCTTGTCCAGACACAGCGCCAAGGTCAGCGGATCGGAAAAGACATACGGAATGTCATAGGCTTCCAGCAGCGCGGGCACCTGCGCCTCGCGTGACACACCTTTCAGGCCTTCGCAGATATTGAACACCGCATCCCAGCGTGCGCCCGCGGCCAGCTTTTCGGTCAGGGCGCGGATACCACCGATGCGCTCGGGTTGATGGCCCAGGCCCGACAACGCCTCGCAGATCGCGGCTATGGTTTCTTCGGCATCGAATTCGGCGGTTTCTTCTTCGCCATAGCCCAAGGCGCGATAATCGCTGCGCAGGTCGTAGGTGACCCCGAACCGCATATCAGCGACCGAGCGCGCCGTTCGGATCGGGATATTTGTAGATCTTGCCTTCGAAATTCCGCAGCAGCAGAAAATCGCCTTCGCGTCCCGCCACCGGATCGGGCGCCAGTTGAATCTTGCCGCCGCCGCCCGGCGCATCGATCACAAAGATCGGCGTGGCATAGCCGGTGGTGTGACCGCGCAGCGCCCTGATGATCTCCAACCCCTTGTCCACGCCGGTGCGAAAATGCGCCGAACCGCGAATGGGATCGCATTGATACAGATAATAGGGCTTCACCCGGCTTTTCAGCAGACCGTGCATCAGCCGCGTCATCACGGCGGGATCATCATTGACGTCTTTCAGCAGCACCGTCTGACTGCCCAGCGGCACGCCCGCATCCGCCAGGCGCGCGGTGGCTTCCGCTGTCTCGCGTGTCAGCTCGGCGGGATGGGTGAAATGCAGGCTCATCCAGAGCGGATGATGTTTCTTGAGCACGCGCACCAGCCCGCGCGTCACGCGCTGCGGCGTCACCACCGGCATTTTGGTGCCGATGCGCAGAAATTCGATATGGGGAATGGCGCGCAGCCGCGTCAACAACCAGTCCAACTTGTCGTCGGACAAAGTCAGCGGATCGCCGCCCGACAACAGCACGTCGCGCACTTCGCTATGCGCTTCCAGATAGGCGATGGCGTCTTCCCATTGCCGGGTCGAGAAATGATATTCGCCGCCCGGATTGCCCACCAGGCGCGAGCGCGTGCAATAGCGGCAATAGGTGGAACAAGTGCCGGTGGCCAGGAACAGCACCCGGTCGGGATAGCGATGCACCAGACCCGGCACCACCGTGTCATGATCCTCGCCCAGCGGATCTTCGTCTTCGCCCGGCCCGCGCAGATATTCGTCGCCGGTCATGATGTGGGTGCGGCGCAGCGGCTCGCGCGCATCCGCCAGCCCCATCAGGCTGGCGTAATAGGGCGTAATGCCCACCGGCAGCGCGCCTTTGTGGCGGGAGACGGCGGCGTACTCGTCTTCCGACAGACGGAAGATGCGGGCGAGTTCATCCAATGTGCGGATGCGGCTGCGCATCTGCCAGCGCCAGTCATTCCATTCGGCGGGACCCGTGCCGGGCCAGAAACGGCGATAGAAAGCGCGCGCGCCCTGGCCGACGGGAAAGCGCAACTCCGCTTTCGGTCCCGGCAGATTGAGTTTGGCGACGGGAGCGCGCGCAGTGTCGTCGGGACTTTTGCGAAAGGAGCGAGAGGCCGTTTTGACCGCGCGGCCCCGCGCCATCTCAAGACCCATCTGGCGTCTCATGTCGCGCGCGTCGGCGGCGATCCCCGTGTTCTTCTCCGCATGCCGCCCCCAATGGCAGCCATGACGGACAGAACGGTCCCGGCGATATTTAAGCAGTGGTGGGCGTTGTCAAGAGCCGCCGCGTATCCGGCGCAGAGCGTTAAGCCGCCGTCACTCTTCCAGCGGCGTCATGTGATAGGTCACCCGGCGCATCCGGTAGATGGTGATGTGCACCTTCTTGCCGCGCGAATAATTGAAGCCCGTGATCTCATCCACCGGCACTGCGTCGGACTGAAGCTCGGCCAGATGCGCCAGGAAAGCGGGACGCTGGAAATCATCCACCAGCGCCAGCCCGCCCTGGTCCGCACCCTGTTTGGCCGCGCCCGGACCATCGGTGAGATTGAGATCGGCGCCCAGCGCGAAGACCAGGCTGGGTTCTTGAAACCCTGCCGCGGCAGGCGCCGGATCGCCGGGGCGGGTATCGCGCGCCACCAGCGTGGCCAGTCTTTCGCTCACCCACAGATCGGTGAGATGCGGCCCCGCGCCCGCCGTCAGGGTCGGCACGAAAATCGCGAAGGCCAGCAGCGACAGCGCGAATGCGATCAGCCGCGCGCCCGTCGCCGCCATCACCAATGCCCCAAAACCGATCAAGCCGCCAACCACGACATAGGCAATGAGCGGCACGATGATGCCTTCGCCATACATGCGCGGCAGCAGGATCGGCGCAGCGATGAAGCCGACCAGCCCCACCAGAAATTGCACCGAAGAAATATAGGGCAGCACGCGGCGCCACAGCGGCAGCACCGTCTCGCGCGGGTTCAGCAGCCACAGCGCCGCCAGC
>DASYDX010000127.1:0-2230 GCA_036499345.1 Rhizomicrobium sp. | reverse complement strand
GCCGGCAAAGCCGACGGCCGCAATGATGCCGATCAACAGGATCACCGGCAGAACCTGATGGAAAAGCTGGCGGCCGCTGGCTGTGGAAATCCAGGTGATGGAAAAGCCCGATGGCTGCTTTTCCGGATTCATCAACACGATGCCCGCGCCATTGGCCGGAACGATCTTCAGCCCTGACAAGCCATAATCTTTTCCGATGGCCGTGATGTCCGCCGCGTGCAGTTCCTGCGCTTCGATCAGTGCGAACTGGGACGGTATCTTGACCGAGGGCGGCAGGATGGTCGATGCGGCCACCACTGCGGGCACGCCATCGAGCGAGACCATGCCGGACATCATGTGGCGTTGGCCGGAGTCTTCCGCCGCAAAGGCATTGCGCGCCAGCTTCTGCATCGCGGGCGATTGGGCCAGCACATCGGCGCCGACGCCTTTGGTCGCGCGATAGGCATAGGTCACTTGGCCGGTGCGCGAGATGATGAAGACATCGTCGGTGCCGAATGTCTGTTTGAGATAGGGCCCCAGCGAGTCGTTTTCGAAGGCCCGGTCGCGCGGGGCGCGGGTGTAATCGTAAAGCTCGCTCCAGGAGACATAGTCCGCCACTTCCGAAGCGACACTGTCCTGATAGGATTTGAGAATGGCGCGGACCAGTTGGGTCTGCCCCGCCTTTTGCGCCCGGTCCATGTCGGCCGAGGCGGTGCCCAGCGCCCACAGGATAATGAGCACGCTGGCGCCCAGAATGGCGGCAGCGATCACGGCGAGCCCGGCGACCAAGCGTGTGGACCGCGACCGGTATGTGGTGGGCGGAGACATGGTGTCCCCGCAACTTATGGGCGAATTCTTAAGAAAGCCCCTCCCGTACGGGGGCGCCGGAATCGGGGGACCTGAGCCGAAAAAGCCGGGTTTGGTGGCGATTATTCCGCAGCCACCAGGGCGGGGCGGCCAGGCACGCGGCCCATGGTCCAATTGCCCTGCAACCGGACCTTCGGATTGGGGGAACACCAGATCTCGCCGCTGTCATCCAGGGCCACCACCCAGATCAGATTGTGCTCCTGGCCGTAATCGATGATTGCGATGGCGGAACCTTTGCCTTTGCCCTCCACCGTCATCGGTATGCAGGGATTGAGCTGGGTGAAGCACATGGGGCGGCCTCGGGTGGGATAAGCCGACGGCCCGCGCCGCTTTGGGCACGGGCCATCCGGCAAACGATTGGGTTTAGTGGTTGGGGTGGCCGGTGCCGGGCGTATGAGTCTTGGGCGCCTTGCCGTCTTCGATGCGGCCTTCGTTGCGCATCTCGCGGCCCTCGGCGGCCTTCTTCTGGCTTTCGGCGGTCTTGCCGTGTTCGTTCATTTCTTCCTTCACGGTGCCGACGGCTTCTTTGATGTGGCCCTTGATGCTCATGGGAATCTCCTTTGCGGGGGTAGGTACCGACTGGATAACCATCAGGGCGCGTGTTGGTTCTGTGCGGGAGCGCACCGGAGCGGCGATTTTCGGCAATTAATTCGGGTTCCGCGCCGCTGGATTTGGGAACTCAAAGGGCTAAGCTGCCACGGCTGTTCGGACGCGGGACGGGGTTTGAATGCGCGTAACGGATTTCAAAGCGCTGACCTTCGATTGCTACGGCACCCTGATCGACTGGGAAACCGGGATGATGCAGGCGCTGGCGGGGCTGGCCGCCAAAAGCAAACGCGCACTCTCCCGCGATGCCATTCTGGAAGCGCATGCGCGCCACGAATCCGCGCAGCAGCGTTCGACCCCGGCAAAGCGTTACAGCGCGCTTCTGGCCATCGTCTATAAGCGGCTGGCGGAAGAGTGGGGCGTTGGCGCCAGCGTTGCGGAGTGCGAGGCGTATGGCCTGTCGATCCGCGACTGGCCTGCTTTCCCGGATTCAGCCGAGGCGCTGCGCTATCTGAAGCGCTTTTACAAACTCATCATCCTGTCGAATGTCGACAATCGCAGCTTTGCCTTCAGCAATGACAGGCTGGGCGTGGCGTTCGACGCGATCTATACGGCGGAAGACATCGGCTCCTACAAGCCCGACGACCGAAATTTCGATTATATGCTGGGGCATATCGGCGGTCTGGGCTTGGAGAAACGCGATATCCTGCACACCGCCGAAAGCCTGTTCCACGATCATGTTCCGGCGCGCCGCCATGGCCTCGCCAATTGCTGGATCTATCGCCGCCATGCGCAGCAAGGCTTTGGTGCGACCATGGACCCCGGCAGCACGCCGCAG
>DASYDX010000126.1:0-29383 GCA_036499345.1 Rhizomicrobium sp. | reverse complement strand
ATCGCTCGGTGGAGAGCGAGTGATCGCCATCACGATTGTCATGCTAATGCACGCCGTCGTTATCGCGGTGTTGCTCACGTCGCTGCATGGCGCCAGCGCGCATCGGGGCGGGTCTTCTGATACGGGCATGGGCATGGTTGTGAATGTTTCGATCACCAGCCCGTCGAAACCACCTCTTTCGTCGGGCGAACGCGCTGGGCCGGCGTCTGTTCCGGACACGCATGTCGAAGCAACGCCAAAGTATCCAGAACTGCGGAACCCGCAGCTTCAAAGTGGCGCGAATGTAGCGGCCGCAGCCTCGGTCGGGAGCGGCATATCAACATCGGACTCCACCCAATCAAGTGAAGCGCCTTCCATTGCGGTCGGTTCGACGGACGTAGCGTCGGAATTCGAGAGACAGCTTCTCGCCCACATCGAGCCCTACCGGCACTACCCAACAGGCGTAGGGCGCGACCGACCGACCGGGGTGGTGGAAATCATGTTCGCCATGGACCGCGATGGAATAGTGACCGGCGTCTGGATTAAGCAGTCGTCAGGCTATCCCATCCTAGACCAGGAAGCGGTTGCAACAGTCCTGCGCGCACAGCCGCTACCCCACATTCCACAAGATCTACCATCCCCGCTCAACATAGCGCTGCCCGTGTCGTTTGCGCCGCCGTCTTAGGATTAAAGACGACGATGGAGGGAGATGGCGCCAGCGGCTGGCCCGGCCCGATTCTGCCTACCGGCTTAGGCAACCGGCTTCAGGTTTTCCTACCTCGCCGATCCCCATCGAAAGCAGCATATCGCGCGCCATGCGGTGGTAGATGGGTGGTAGATTTGCCAAAAATGAAAAGGGCCGCTTTCGCGGCCCGATCAATAAGCGTCTGATTTTCCTGACAAACCTGGAGCGGGCGAACGGATTCGAACCGTCGACCCTAACCTTGGCAACTTTGGCACGGGGGCCGAAGCCGGTATGCGATGCTGCGCCTGTGGGGGAAACAAGCACCCGCGATGGCGGCGACTTATATGCAAACGTCAAATGCAGTGCGTTGGAGCGATGTGCATAATATAGTCAACAAATTGCTGAGAGTATACGAAGCGGGAAGCTCGACGACCTAATTTCGGCATGTGGGTGGTCAGTGGGTCGTTGGCAGAAGTTTAAGAAGCCGCAGCAAGCCAGGCATCGTCAGCCCTTGCACAACAACCGAGAATCCTACGACAGCAAAAGTTGCAATGACGATTTCATTCCGGAGCGGGATGTCATCGGGCAGGCTGAGAGATAGCGCCAGCGCGAGCGCCCCCCGCAATCCGCCCCACCACAAGACGTGCTGCTGGCCAATATCAATGGACCAGCGCGACCGTCCGAACGCCGCGCTCAATGGATATACTGTTATGGCCCGCCCGAGCAGCACCAATGCAATCGAGATGGCAAGCGGAGCCAGTCCGAGGCTGGAGAAAGGAACTTTTGCTAGCGTGAGCCCGATGAGTAAAAAAACCAGAGAGTTCGCGATGAATGCTGCAAATTCCCAAAATTCAAGTATCAAATCCCTTCCACGCGGAGAGAAGCCAAATCTCTGGCGCCCCCTTCGGATATCCATGCTACCCATCAGAAGCCCGGCGCTCACGGTCGCAAGTACGCCTGAGAGCTGAAGGTACTCCGCGGCCAGAAAAGCGCCGTAGGCAGCGATTCCAGTGACCGCGATCTCTACAATGTGATCAGCCGTTCGTCCCGCTATGAGGATACCAACACCCCCAACTAAAATCCCTAACGCGATGCCGCCCCCAGCAACCTTCATCAGTGATTGGCCAGCAAACAGCCATCCATCTGCGTGACCCTCGCTCCAGGCGAAAGCGAGACCGAACAGCACGGCCGCCACACCGTCATTGAACAAGCTCTCGCTTTCCACGAGAAGTCGCAGTCGCCCCACAATGCCGCTGTCCTTGAACATGGCGATGACAGCCACCGGGTCTGTGGCGGCGATGAGAACGCCAAAAAGCAGTGCAGATGCCAGAGGCCAGGACGCTAGCCACAGCATGCCGCCTGTCACGACAGCCGCAGATATGACCACTCCCAAAACGCTAAAGACAAGAACAGGCACGAGATCGCGGCGCAGCTCATGCCAGGGAATGTTTATAGCGGCTTCGAAGAGTAGCGGGGGTAAGATAATGTCGAATATGACGTCGTGGGTCAGGCGAAAGCCGACATCCAACTGGCTAAATGCCAGGCCGGTCCCGGCAAGTACGAGACCGACGGTATAGGGCAACCGTAAGCGCCGGGCGATAATGGCGACCAACACGGCGACCACCATCAGCCCCAAAGGTCGTGCGATCAAAAGATCCATATGGCCTTATATCGCAAGATCCTACTGCGCCCATGCGAAATACGAAGAGGCGAAAGTGAGATAACCATGCTCTCCGGCTGTTTTGGTTAGCTCACATACTAATTCTTCCTGCAGCGCTGGCGACAATCGGCAACCGGGGCAAAAAGGCAGCCGAGAAGTGGAATCATGCCAAAGCAGTCGCAGAGACCGCTCAAAGAGCCGAATGATCCTTCACCGCCTGCTCGAGACCGGATTTCGCCTCGGCCATTTTTTTGTCCACTGCCTTGGGGTCTTGACGATTGAGCGCGAGCATCTTCTGTCGCGCCTCGCCGCCCCGGATTACTTCCAGATCATCGCTCTCAATGGCGGCGACGATTGCGGCCGCTACATCCTCCGGGCTTTCGCGTCCGGTTTCGCGGCCAGCCTTGGAGGTCGCCATCATTGGGGTTTCAGTTGCGGTCGGATAAATGGTGAGGACACCGATACCTTCGCCGTAAAGTTCGCGCCGCAGAGCTTCGCCGAAATGCGCGATCGCGGCTTTCACCGCCGCATACGTTGTATAAAAAGGCATGCCGATAAGGGCGATACCCGAAGAGACATTCACAACCAAGGCATCGCCGCTTTGGCGTAGGGCGGGCAATGACGCGCGGGTCAGCAGGATCGGTGCGGACAGATTGACGGCGATCATCGTGTCGATGTCGGCTTCGGAGGTTTCCTCCAGGCGACCGGCGCGTACGCCGCCCGCATTGTTTATCAGGATGTCTAGCCCGCCCATTGCGGCTATGGCCTTCTCCAGGGTCTCGCGACGCCCCTCGGCGGTGGCGACATCTGCCGCCGCGCCCGCCGCCTTGCCGCCGGTCGACAAGGTTTTCAAGGCCGTCGCGATCTTGGCGTCATCGCGTCCGGTGACGAACACTTGGGCGCCCTTGGCCAGAAGGGCTTGCGCCGTGGCCAGACCGATCCCGCTCGATCCCCCAGTGATTAGGACACGCTTGTTATTCAACTCCATGATGCCCTCACGCTTTGGGATAGTTGGAGGGAAAGAGCGCCCGGCGGGCTTCTTCATCCATATCGCGCTTAAAGGCATGATCTTTTCCGACCTGGCGGGCGCGGGCTGCAGCCGGACGCGCCTCAATCGAGGCAAACCAGCGCTTCAGATTGGGATAGTCGGCCAAAGGATCATCCCTCCGCTGTAAAACTCGGTCCGCCCGTGCGATCCAGCCCCAGGCGGCGATGTCAGCGATGGTAAAAACGTCGCCGACCAGGTAGGCGCGACCCTCCAGATGCTTTTCCAGCACTTCGTAATGCCGTTCGGCTTCACGGCGATAGCGGTTGCGCGCGTATTCCAGATCTTTGGGCGCGGCGAGCTGGAAGTGAACCGCTTGCCCAGAAAATGGTCCCAGGCCACTGGCAATGAAGAACAGCCACGACAGAAGCTCCGGCCGATCTTCCGGCGCACCAGTGAACTTGCCTGTCTTGTCCGCCAAGTACAGCAGGATGGCATTGGAATCGAACACACGCACGGTCTTGCCGCCCGGGCCTTCCGTGTCTTCGATCGCTGGGACCTTGCCGTTGGGATTGACGGCGCGAAACGCCGGCAGATGCTGCTCACCCTTGCTGGTGTCAACAGGCACCAGCTCATAGGCAAGCTGGGCTTCTTCCAGAAAGAGCGCGACCTTGGCGGGATTGGGCGTGGGGTGAAAATAGAAGCGGATCATGGCAACCTTGCGTTTTAGAGCGGCCATTCTAAAATGGCACGGGCAATGCCGATCTGCAATCGCGCACGCCCCTGTTGTGGAGAGTGACGGTCATGGCACGGCCACGGGAGTTCGACGAGACCGCCGTCCTGGATGCGGCGATGCAATGCTTCTGGGCGAAGGGGTTCGAAGCAACCTCGGTTCGGAAGTTGGCGGACAGCGCGGGCATAGCCGGCGCCAGCCTTTACAACAGCTTCGGCGACAAGCGCGGTCTCTATGACCGTGCCCTTAAACACTATGTCGCCAACGGATTTCTCGAACGCGCAGAGCGATTTGAATCCACGCTCGCGCCCCTGGCAGCAATCGAGGCGTTTTTCGAGGAGATCGTGCGACTGTCGCTGCGCGATAAGGAACGAAAAGGCTGCATGCTGGTCAATTCCGCCGCCGCACCACCGGATGCCAAATTCCAAAAGATGATTGCTGGCGTGTTGGTGGAGGTAGAGCAATTCTTTCTGCGCGTCGTAAAAGCGGGCCAGAAGGACGGAAGCATCTCTCAGGCTCAACCCGCGGCCGATCTGGCACGGCTTCTCCTCAGCCTGTTGTTGGGCGTTCGTGTGCTGGCTCGTACCCGTCCGGAGCGGGCGCTGCTGGAAGGCGCAGTGGCGCCAGCCTTGGCCCTCATCAAAGGATCTGTCCGCCGATGATCGAACTGTATTACTGGCCGACTCCCAATGGTCACAAGATCACAATGTTCCTAGAAGAAAGCGGGCTGGAATATGCGATCCATCCGGTCGATATCAGCGCCGGCGATCAGTTCAGACCCGACTTCCTCGCCTTTTCGCCCAACAATCGCATGCCGGCCACCATTGACCGCGCGCCCAGCGATGACGGTGATCCGATTACGGTCTTCGAGTCCGGCGCGATCCTGCAATATCTCGGCGAAAAAACCGGTAAGTTTTTGCCTTCCGATCTGCGAGGCCGCAAAACTGTACTGGAATGGCTGTTCTGGCAGGTGGGCGGCCTGGGCCCGATGGCGGGCCAGAACCACCATTTCAATCTCTATGCGCCTGAGAAGCTGCCCTATGCGATTGACCGCTACGTCAAAGAGACCAATCGCCTTTATGGCGTGATGGATCGCCGCCTCGCCGAGGTCCCATTTCTCGCAGGCGAGAAGTACACAATCGCCGATATCGCGAGTTACCCGTGGATCGTGCCGTGGAAACAGCAGCAGCAAATGCTCGATGATTTTCCGAACCTGCGTCGCTGGTTCGATGCAGTCCGCGCGCGTCCGGCGACCCTACGTGCCTATGAAAAAGGACAGCCATTTTCCGCGCGGCCAGCCGTTACGGAAGACGGTAAGAAAATTTTGTTCGGCCAGACCGCCGCTCGGAAAGCATAATCCTCATCAATTGAATGCCGCCATGCTCGCTGTAGGAGTATCAGTGAGGCGAATGTGTAACTTCGTGGACAATGCGAGCGAACCAATTTGTGCTGCGGGTGAATTTTTGCTCGCGGATATGTCATCGCCAGACACATTTCTTCGGAGGTCCAGATGTCCCTACTCTCGACGTTGAACGTCGCACCGCGTTTGGAAGCGATGCGATGGGTTTCTCTCCCGCTTCGCTTGATCGTGGGTTTTGGCTTTATGCAACATGGCTACGCAAAACTCGCGCGGGGCCCGGAGAACTTCATTCAGATTCTGCATGCGCTGGGAGTCCCGATGCCGGATCTCCTCGGTTGGGCGACGATCCTAGTCGAGATCTTCGGTGGCGCGGCCGTCTTGCTGGGCGCGCTGGTGCCGCTCGCCAGCATTCCAATGGCGATTGTTCTTCTGGTCGCTATCGTGACCGTGCATCTGCCCAACGGATTCAGCTCGATCAAGCTGCAATCCGTGACCATCAGCGGCGCTCACTTTGGACAGCCGGGATATGAGACGGATTTGTTGTATTTGGCATGTCTTGTTGCGCTGGTGTTTGCCGGTCCTGGTCCCCTTTCCATCGACCGGTTGATCAAACGAGCGACAGCCGGCAAAGCGGCTTAGGAACGACCAAATCCGAGCCGATGGTTGGGCGCGGATGAGGTAGTGACATCGTGATGTCGCTATGTTATGTTGTCGCCCATGGATGGACAGAATCCAGCTTCTCTGCCGCTTTATGCCCAGGTCGAGGCTGCGTTGGCGGCCGGTATCGCAGACGGCAGTCTCCCCGCGGGGAGCCAACTACCGCCCGAGGATGGACTGATGCAGCGCTTCGGGGTCAGTCGGACCACCGTGCGCACGACTATCCAGCACTTGGCGCAACGAGGCTTGGTGGAGATCCGGCGCGGCAAAGGCACGTATGTGACCTTGCCCAAGATCACCCAGGACATGACGGCCCTGACGGGGTTTGTCGAAGACATGGATGCCCTGGGCCGTAACGCCACCGCCCGTCTGGTCAGCAAAGAGATCAGGCCTGCCGATGAAACTGTTGCCCGTCAGTTAGCGCTCGGGCGAGGCGCACTGGTGGTGCGCATCTGCCGCGTCCGGCTCGCCGACGGCATGCCCCTGTCCTTTGACGAAACATTCTTGCCCCGTGATTTGGGCGAAAAGGTCATGACCGACGATCTCGAAGCCCATCCGATTTTTACTCTGCTGGAACAGAAATATGCCACGCCTCTGTTGGAGGCCGAGTACAAGCTCGAAGCAATTTCTGCAGAGCCAGACGTGGCCGACGCGTTGCGTGTAGCTTCCGGCAGCGCGATCTTTCTCATCGAACGCACCTCCTATTCGACGGGCAATCGGCCAGTGGACTATGAGAAGCTGCATTATCGTGGCGATCAGATCAGCTTCGTCACGCGCCTCGCGCGGCGCGGCGCAGCCCGCAGCTAACACCTGCAGATGCAACTCGGATTCGTCTTGTGGCTTTTTTCGGTATCCTTCGGCGCGAGCGCGCTTGGTGGGATGCTGGGCATGGCGAGCGGAATCTTCATCGTTCCCATATTGCTGTTATACGGCGGCGTAAATCTTCACGCGGCGATTGGCGCCAGTCTCATATCCGTTATCGCCTGTTCATGCGGAAGCGCTGCGCCCTTCCTCAAGGAACGTCTGACCAATATCCGTTTGGCGATCGTCCTGGAGGTCGCAACGACGATTGGAGCGCTGACGGGCGTCCTGCTGTCTGGCATCATACCCAACCTGTATCTGTTCGTGCTGTTCGCCGTCATTCTGTTGGCGTCGGCATGGCAAATGCTGATGCGTCGGTGCGATCCCCTACCTGAATTGAAAAAAACGAATCGTTGGAAAGCTCTGGGCTCGCAATATCCGGACCGCACATCAGGCCGCGACATGCCTTACGAGATTGACCGGTTGGGCATGGGGATGGCGTTTATGTATGGCGCGGGCCTGATATCGGCGCTGCTTGGTATTGGCAGCGGCGTCCTGAAGATCCCTGCGATGGACACCGCACTTCGGCTTCCGATCAAGGTCTCATCGGCCACGTCGAATTTTATGATCGGGGTAACCGCTGCGGCCAGCGCGGCCGTGTATTTCGCGCGCGGGGACATTGCCGCGATGATCGCCGGTCCAGTGGCGTTGGGATCGGTGGTTGGCGCCGCACTGGGTGCCCGCATCTTGATGCGGGTGTCGAATGAGAAGTTACGGATCTTGTTCGTAATCGTACTCGTGAGTCTTGCCGTGCAGATGCTGTTGAGCGCGTTTGGAATCAACCTCGTACAGGGCGGCGGATGAAATCAGCAACCGCCTTACCTCGCAGCCTGGAGATCTGGCTTGCACATCTCCTCGGCTACGGCACCTGGATTGGGTGTGCCCTTATCGCGGCCGGCTTGGTCATGTCCTCGGTGGATGCCGCAAGCTCTCGCTTCATACTGGCTGGCGTAGGCTTTTTCATTGCCCTGCCCGTAACCCGGGTTGCCGCGATGCTTGCTTACTTTTTATCGATTGGAGACAAGCGTTTTGGTGCCGTCGCCGCCCTCGTCCTGGCCATTATCTGCGCCGGCATCTTTATCGGGCTGGAATTCTAATGAGATTCGCCTAGGCGCGCAGCGAGTGTGGTAGGACGCGTATACCCTGGACGTTCCCGCGTATCAAAAGCCGTGCCGGCGACACGGAATCCGCGCGGAACGAGGCTACCACATACGCGCAACGTGTGCGGCTCATGATGTTCCGCGACAGCGGCGTGCGCGGCACAATTCAACTGGCAAAACGCGTGAGAGCTTCTGGCGGCCGAGCCAAGCCGAGCAAGAATAAGGACTCACGCTCTACATCATGGCCCGGGTGATACGGTCGGACACTCAGTGAGGGCAGATCGTTATTGGGGAAAATATATTTGTGCTGCCAGGCATCAATACCGAATGACGTTCAAATCGTCTTGATGGCGCGCGCCAAGTTGGCCGCGGAACGGCAGAGCGCCGGAGAAGTGTCATGACACTTCTGTATGTTGCCGCGATTCACGGCGTTCCCTTTATGTCTTTGAAGGGGTTTACACTCCGGTATCAGTTTTCTAGGAGGGAGCCTCACGCAACGAAGATGGAGTCAATCTAACAATGGCGGCAAAGAAAAAGACCAAGCGAGTTCTACGCAAGCCCTACACGAAAGAAGACGTCAAGACGCTGAAGGCACATTCAAAGGCCCGTACGCCAGTTGCAAAGATCGCCAAGACGATGAAGCGCTCCGTTGCATCGTTGCGAAACAAGGCCGTCTCGCTCGGTATCGGGCTTGGCCATCAGCGATAGCAGTTACGCCCTCGCCATGAAGCTGCTCGTGGTGGGTGATGCTGCACCTATGACGAAGAATTGGGCGTTACAGAATTGAAGTGAGCGACGAACAACTCCAGGGCATGCCTAGGTTCGCGCGCGATAATTGAGATTTTGGCGACAGCGTCCAGGACACGTCGCTGTTTGACTATTACGGAACGCCGCTTCGCATACCTGAAGCGAAGTCTCATTACACGAAACCGCCGGGCCATCGTTCCCATCCTGGACCGAGGCGAGCTTTCATGACGCTCGCAACGTCTATATGGGCATCGAGAAGTTGGGCGAGCAAGAACTGGAGGGGTATGCGTGAGCACCGCGCCTACAGCGCCGCTGTACCGCACGAGAAAGACATGAAGAGCGCACGCTCATCGCTCCGCACCCTATCTAACGCCCTGGGCATCCCGAAGTAACCGGCCGGCCTTATGCACCATGGCTACATCTTCGAGATCGGCGCGGGCCTCGATCTAGGTCCGCTTCGAACCAACATCGCTATACACGCGTCATTCCTTCAGAAAATTGTCCGCTAGCGCGTGGTATAGTGACTCGCGCTGGATCAGGCGGCTGATGCCATAGGCAATCAAAGCAGCCAGCAGCAGCGGCAGACGCATACCGGTGGCCGCCGTCATTTCGCCGATAATCACAGCGGCGGTAATGGGTGCCTGAACCACCCCGGCAAAATAGGCGCACATGCCGAGCAGCACGATGGCCCCTATGGCATGCACTCCGAGGAGATGAGCAATAATGCTGCCCATCCCGGCGCCCACAGCCAAAGATGGTGCGAACAGCCCGCCCGGGATGCCGGACAATGTCGAGGCGAGCGTGGCTAGGAACTTCAGCGGCGCAAAGCTCCAGCCCATGGCATGGCCCTCCACGGCTCCCCGCGCGGCCTCATAGCCGGTGCCGTAGCTGTCGCCACCACTAAGCAAGCCACACGCGGCTACCACCATACCGCATGCAAAAGCCGCGATCAGAGCCCGTCGCATCGGCTCGGGCGTCATCCAGGCCCGCAAGCGCGCATTGCCCCAGATCACACCGCGGGCGAAGCAGCCACCCAAAATGCCACCCATGACACCGCAGACGAACACCGCAGCCCAGTCAATCGTCACGATCAACATGGAATTGCTACTGCCGAAGTAATTGTAGTTACCTACCAAACCGAGGCTGGCGATGCCCGCCAGGATCACGGCGATCAGCACTAATGCACTGGATCGTTGCTCGAAGGCGCGGCCCATTTCCTCAATGGCGAAGACGATGCCCGCGAGCGGGGTGTTAAAAGCCGCGGCGACACCCGCCGCCGAACCGGCCAAGATCAGGCCCCGCGCCTTGCCCATGCCACCCCACTGGCCGCATTTCAGCATAATTGCTGCGCCCACTTGCACGGTAGGGCCTTCGCGACCGATCGAAGCGCCGCCCACCAATCCCAGGAGAGTTAGTGCGATCTTTCCCATCGTAAGCCGGACCGAAAGCAGGGCGTCGCGGCGATGGCGGGCACGGCGCGCCGCGATGGCCTGGGGAATCCCCGATCCCTGGCTGCCGGGAAAAAAGCGCCGCGCCAACCAGGTCGACAACACAAAGGTGCCAGGGGTCAGGATGAAGGCCAGCCAAGGATAGATCAGGAGATGATGGAATAGTTCGGTGGCGCGGTTGGCAGCCCAGGCAAAGGCAACGCTGACCAGTCCCACGGCGAGGGCGCCGCCCCAGAAAACCAGCCGCATCCGCCATCGTTGGCCCGACAGCAGGTGGCGACGGCGGATATGGGGCGCGAAACTCATCTGGGCTCGGTAGTAACCTCACGCGCCCGATGGTGAAATAGGCCAGGATGCCGCTGGCACTGATAGTTCCCACGTATGGGAAGCAGCATGGGAAACACGGCCGATCTTCGGCCCTTACGTCCATAAGAGACTATAGGGTAGGACCTTGCACTAGCGAGGGCGAAAGAATGTTCGAGCAAGTACATGATGATCTTTGGATCGCTGAGGATGAGATTGTCAGCTTCTTTGGCGCTGGCTATCCGACGCGCTCCGTCATCGCCCGATTGGAGAACGACCATCTATGGATATGGTCACCGGTCAAGCTGACACAGGATTTGCGCGCACGAGTAGATCTGCTGGGTTCTGTTCGACACCTGGTAAGCCCTAACAAACTCCACCACCTCTATCTGAAAGAGTGGAAGGAGGCTTATCCCGAGGCAAAATTATGGGGGCCGCAATCGACAATTAAGAAATGCTCCAACCTCTCGTTTCAGCAAGCGCTGAAAGACAGCCCGCCGCCCGAATGGCACCCCGATATCGACCAGGCATGGTTTCGCGGTTCATTTGCCATGGACGAGATTGTCTTTTTCCATCGTCCCTCCGCCACTGCCATCGTTGCCGATTTAATTCAGACGTTCAGCGACAGTTTTCTGCGAGAACATTGGGGTTGGTGGCGCTTCTTGGCGCGCCTGGATGGATTGACCTTGGACCAAGCCAGCGCGCCGCTGGAGTGGCGATTATCGTTTATCAACCGAGCACCGGCGCGCCGGGCGCGCGATAAGGCTCTCAATTGGGATTGCCGGCGCGTGATTGTGGCTCATGGCGAGTGGCCACACGCGAACGGGAATGCGTTCCTCGCAAAGTCGTTTCGCTGGCTAGGCGCTTAATCCGAGTCGGCGAGAATGGCCTCAGGCCCGGCCTAGCGGGGCAAGAGCCTTCAGTATGGGCTAACCCTGGCAAAGTTACCGTAACGGCTCGAACTATCACGCCACCTTGGTTTCCAAGAACGCGTGCAGGCTGGAGGCTTTCAGATGCGTATAGCGCCTAAGCATTTTCCAATCTTTATGACCCGTGACGAGCGCGACCTGCTGAATGGCTAAACCAGCTTCGAACAAACGGCTCGTCCCCTCGTGGCGCAAATCGTGAAAATGCAGATCTTCGATCTTCAACGCTTGGACAGCCCGCGTGAAATTCGCTCCCGCGGACTTGTGATTATACGGGAATATCCGATCATCATCAGCCTTGCGCTGGAGCGATTGCTCTTCAATTAAAGCCAATGCGTCGTAGCCCGAAACGGCGAGAAGCGGAATTTCCTGATTATTACCTTTTTTCTGTCGGGGATCTTTGCGGTCTCGAATGGTCAGCATCTTGGTGCGCTTGTTGAAGTCCGCCCAAGTAACGCGGAAAATTTCCTCCTGACGCATTGCCGTCGCGATTGCGAACTTCATTACGCGTGCCATCGGAATTTCCGGATAGTTCGACCTCAACTCGAACTTCTTTAACAAACGGTCGATCTCGTCCTCAGTCGGCCGCCGATCTCGCTCATTGCTCTTGCCGACGAGGCCCAAACGCCGAAGGGCAATCCGCGCCATTTCGACCGGCTCGGCCGAAAGGTCCAGGCCATGGACGGCAATGGCATGAGAGACCACAAGCCGGATGACTCCGATATCCATACTGACTGTCACTGGTCCCGCACCTTGCTTGGATCGGTCACGTCCAAATTTGATCAGCTTCTCGCGATCAAGTTCAGATGCTTTGAAAGCCCCAAGCTCTCGGTGGAGCATCTCGAGCGTAGCGCTTTTGGAGCGTCCCGGCGGCTTTCCCACGTCCTTCATATCGTCAATGTGCAGGTCGATCAGATCGCCAAAAGTCTTTGTGCCCCTGGCACGCTTTCCAACAGGTTTGCGACCACGGTCAATCTGGTTTTCGGCCTCGGTAGCCCATTCCCGAGCATGATCGTGCCGAAGGAATGTCTCTGCTACATAGCGGCCCTTGCGCCTGACTTGGACGCGCCAGGACCCGGAGCTTAATCTCGTGAACGTGGCCATCTGCTATACTCTGCGTGTGCAAAACCTGTGCAGTCAGGCGTCGAAACGTGGCGAATTGGGTCGAATTTTGGGATACAATTGAGTGCACACGCCGACGACTAAGCCTTTGGACTATATCGAAATAATGCAGCAAAAACAATCGCCTATCTTCGCCGTTGCCCCTATGATGGACTGGACGGATACGCATTGCCGTGTGCTGCACCGTCTCCTGAGCCGCCACATTTTGCTCTACTCCGAAATGGTGACGGCGGATGCGGTTCTGCGGGGAGATCGTCAGCGGCTTCTGGGCTTCGATGCCCAGGAGCATCCGGTGGCACTGCAACTGGGCGGATCGGACCCCGCGGCATTGGCCGAGGCCGCGCGTATCGCGGAAGATTTCGGTTATGACGAAGTGAACCTCAATGTGGGCTGCCCGTCCGACCGGGTGCAATCCGGCCGCTTCGGCGCTTGCCTGATGCGCGAGCCAGCGCTGGTCGCCGATTGCATGACGGCCATGGGAAAATCCGTGAGCATTCCCGTCACCGTCAAATGCAGGATCGGGGTCGATGATCAAAATCCGGAAGAAAGCCTGCGCACCTTGATAAGCCAATGCGCGGACGCCGGCGTGCGGCGCTTCGCGGTACATGCGCGCAAGGCCTGGCTGGAAGGCTTGTCGCCCAAGGAAAATCGCGACGTGCCGCCGCTGGATTACGAGCTGGTCTATCGCATCAAGCGGGAAAATCCGGTATTGGAAATTCATCTCAATGGCGGCATTCAGACTCTTGATCAGGCGGAGGCGCATCTCGCGCACGTCGATGGCGTGATGCTGGGGCGTGCGGCTTATCAGAACACTTCCTTATTGGCTGAGATCGACACGCGCTTTTTCGGCGATACGCCGCGCGATATCGACATCGCCCTGGCGAAATGGTGCGATTATGTGGAGCGCAAATTGGCTGAGGGCGTACGGCTGAACAGTATGACCCGCCACATGTTGGGCCTTTTCAACGGAAAGCCGGGCGCACGCGCTTTCCGCCGTCATTTGAGCGAAAACGCTGTGCGCGACGGCGCCGGCATCGCGGTGTTGCGCGACGCACTGGCATACCTGTCGCCGCAAACCGAAGCGGCCTGAATTATTTCCTTGCTGCGATCAAGGCATCCAGCAAGGCGGGCGAACCCTCCACCCGTTCCAGATGCGGATAGCGCAACCCGTCGTGGTACGGAATCGCGACCGTGCTGAAACCATTGTTCCGCTTGATCAGGAGCTGGATCGGCGCCTGATCGCTCTTGGCTTCAGTGATCGCATCCTTCAGTTCGTCGGCGTCGTAATCCACGCCATTCACGCCCACAATCTGGGTGCTGAGGGTGACCCCCGCTTTGAAAGCCGGGCTGTCCCAGGCCACATCGATCACGCGCCCGTTCCGGTCCAGGATCATGCCCAGCGAGTAGGAGAAATTGTCCTGTTTGCGGCGGCTGTCATTCTGCTGCGCCCGCTCCGACGGCTTGTCGGTATAGACCAGACGATAACCACCGCGCGTCACGCCATCGAGCGGCGGCTTGGGCGCCAAATCGGTGTGCGCATGCAGGAACGTCGCCCAATCATAAGGCATGATATCGTTCAGCGCTTTCACGACGTCGTCGAAGGTATAGGTCACGGTGACAAAGCTGCCGTCATTGATGCCGAAAAACGCCTTGGCGAAATCATCCAGCGATTTCTTGCCATTGGTCTTCTGCCGGATCAGGGAATCCGCATCCAGCCATAGCAGCAGGCCTTCATTGTAATAGTCCTCGCTGCGCTGGTAATTGCGCCAGGGGATGGGCTGACGATTGGCGATGATGGGATCGAGGGTGGTGTCCTGCATCGGGCGCCACTGGCGGCCCGCCATGGTGCCGTAATAGGCCGCTTGATCCGCGAAGGCATCCAACGCCTGTTGCTTGTTCCATAAGCCCGACCGCGCCGCGAGGACAAAACCCCAAAACTGGGTCTGCCCCTCATAGACCCAGAGCAAGCTGCCGCGCATAGGCACATTGTAGTTGGGCGTCCACAGATCGGCCGGGCGGCGGAATTTGCCGTTCCAGGAATGCGTATATTCGTGCGCTAGAAGATCGCGGCCTGACGCTGTCTTGTCCCATTGGGTGAAATATTTCTCGGTGGTGACGTCTTCGCTGGATTGGTGATGCTCCAATCCCTCGCCGCCAACATGCGCCGAAAGCCCCAACAGGAAATCGTAATGATCGTAATGGTGCGAGCCGTAGAGCTTGTAAGCCTGCTGGATCAGATTTTTGTGCGCCGTCACCTGCTCGGGCGTGATATTCAACTGGTTGGCGCGATCCGCGACAATGTCCAGATGCACCGGCACTTTCGCGCCGGGATCGATATCGACGCGCTTGAAGTATTTGCCCGCCAGCAATGGAGAATCGACCAGTGTATTGAGCGTAGTCGTTTTGAATTTGCCATTCTCGCCTTCCAGCGCCGTACCGATCTGCCAACCGGGCGGCAACTTCACTTCGGCCTGCACCGGAATCTGGCGCAAATAATAACCGGCGGGATAGAGCACCACCGCATTCCATTCCAGATTGACGATCACATCGGTGGAGACGACACGGCCTTCGCGGCTTTCGACCGGCGACAGATATTGAAAGTCCAGCGCCACTTCGCGCGCGCCTTCCGGTATGTCGATATGGAAGGCATAAACATCGGCAGTATCGCGTTGCCATGGCACCGTCTTGCCACCGGCCTGGACGGTCAGGCCCGCGAATTTGTTGATCGGGCCATTGGGCGCGTGGTTGCCGGGCAGCCAACGGGGATAAAGCAAAATCATCGGGCCAGATTTGGCGACCGGAATGACCTCATGCACCCGCATGATGCCCTGAGCGGGCTGAGTCGCATCGACCGACAATTGAATGGTGCCGCCCGGATAGGGGATGTCCTGCGGCGCCGGGATCGGCGGCGGCATGGGAACCGGCTGCGGTCCATTGGTCTGGGCGTTCGCGCCCGCTGCCATTGCAGACAGCAGAAGAACCGGAAGAATGCGCCGCATATCGCCCCCCAAAATGTCTTTTTTGCACCTTAGCAAGTGAAAGCCGGTGGTGAACAGGCCGTTTCATACGTCAAGAATGGGAAGCGCACGCGAATCGACGGAGCCCTTATGTCCAGACGTCTGACCCTTGCCCTGACAGTCTCTCTGTTTGCGACCTTGCCCGCCGCGGCGCAGGACAATGCCGGACCCGCCTATGGCGCCATGCTGGAAGGCTTCGCCTATCCCTACCCGGTCCAGCACTATCGTTTCACGTCGCAGGGCCAGGCGATGGACATGGCCTATATGGACGTGAAACCCGCATCCCCGAATGGCCGCACGGTCGTTCTCCTGCACGGAAAGAATTTCTGCGCCGCGACCTGGGAAGGGACCATCGCCGCGCTGACGGGCGTTGGCTATCGTGTGATCGCGCCGGACCAGATCGGTTTTTGCAAATCCACGAAACCTGCGCATTACCAATACAGCTTCGAACAGCTGGCATCGAACACACGCGGGCTGTTGCACGCCGCGGGCGTCACCAAAGCCGTGATCATGGGTCATTCCATGGGCGGCATGCTGGCGACACGCTACGCGCTCACCTTCCCGGCGGAAACCGAGATGCTGATCTCTCTCGACGCGCTCGGCTTAGAGGATGGCCGCGCCAAGGGTGTGCCATGGACCAGCGTGGAGGAATCCTATCAGGGCTCGCTGAAAACCACCGCCGACAGCATCCGCGCTTATGAAAAGAGCGTCTATTACGGCGGCGAATGGAAGCCGGAATACGACAAATGGGTTGAAATGCAGGCCGGCATGTTCCGCGGCAAGGACAAGGAACTGATGGCCTGGAACGCGGCACTGACGTCGGAGATGATCTACACCCAGCCGGTGATCCATGAATTGGAGCGGCTGAAGATGCCTGTCCTGTTCATTGTCGGCGACAAGGACACGACCGGAAAAAGCAACAAAGTCTCACCCGAAGTGAACGCCACCCTGGGCAATTTCGGCGCGATGGGAAAAGCTGCCGCCGCCCGCGTGGCGCACGGTCAGTTGATCGAATTTCCCGATTATGGCCACTCGCCGCAGATCCAGGCGCCGGAGGTCTTCCACAAGGCGCTGCTCGGCGCTTTGGAGAAGGCGCTGCCGAAGCTTTAGATCTTCTGGTCGTATTCGCCGACTTCGGGAAACTTTGACAGCCGCGCATCGATGTCGGCGAAGATGGCGCGCATATTGGCTTCCGATACCGGGCTTTCCACCACCACGACCAGCGATGGCTTGTTCGATGACGCGCGCACCAGCCCCCAAGTGCCGTCGGCCAAAGTCACACGCACACCATTGACGGTGACAACGGACGCGATCTTCTGACCCAGAAGCGTTTCGCCCCGTTCCGCCATGGCGGAGTAATCCTTCACCAGAGCATCGACCACCGCATATTTTTTGTCGTCGGGACATTCCGGCGCCATGGTGGGCGAGCCATAGGTCTTGGGCAGGCCGTCATACAGGGCCGATAATTTCTTGCCGCCCGCACGATCCATCATTTCCAACACTTGGATGCCGGCCACGATGCCGTCGTCATAACCATGGCCAACCGGCGGATTGAAGAAGAAGTGGCCGGACTTTTCAAAGCCCGCCAACGCCTTCAATTCGGCGGTGCGGCGCTTGATGTAGGAATGGCCGGTTTTCCAGTAATCAGTTTTGACGCCCCGCTCCTTCAACACCGGATCGGTGAGGTAAAGACCGGTGGATTTCACATCCACCACAAATTGCGCGTCCTTGTGCTGCGCCGACAGATCACGGGCCAGCAGCACGCCGATTTTGTCGGCGAAAATCTCGCGGCCCAGATCGTCGACCACGCCGCAGCGGTCGCCGTCGCCGTCAAAGCCGAGACAGACATCGGCGCCCTGCGCCTTCACCGCATCACCCATGGCATGCAGCATGTGCAGATCTTCCGGATTGGGATTGTATTTGGGGAAGGTGAAATCCAGATCGGTGTCCATGCCGATGACTTCGGCGCCGATGCGGCGCAAGGCTTCCGGTGCGAAGGCGCCTGCCGTGCCATTGCCGCAGGCCGCGATCACTTTGATCGGGCGCGACAGCTTGTGGCCTTTGGTGACGGCTTGCAGATAGGTCTCGCGCATATCCGGCACCGCAACGTAAGCGCCGCCGGGCCGTTCCTGGCCCAAGCCTTCCAGCACGATTTTCTTGATGGCGTTGATTTCGTCCGGCCCAAAGGTGAGCGGCCGCTGCGCGCCCATCTTCACACCGGTCCAGCCATTTTCATTGTGGCTCGCCGTCACCATCGCCACGGCAGGGCAATCGAGCGCGAACTGCGCGTAATAGGCGACCGGCGACAGCGCCAACCCGATATCATGCACTTCGCACCCCGCCCGCATCAGGCCGATGGTCAGCGCCTGTTTGATGGAGAGCGAATAGGAACGGAAATCGTGACCTGTCACGACTTTGGGCTGAACGCCGATCTGGTGCAAATAGGTTCCCAGACCCAGGCCCAGTGCCTGCACGCCCAGAAGGTTGAGCTCCTTGCCGAAGAGCCAGCGCGCATCATATTCGCGAAAGCCATTGGCCGTAACCAAAGGCAGATTCTCGTAGTCGGCGGTGTTGGGCTTCAGGTCGGAACGGGGCTTGATCATGAGATATCCGTAACAAGGGCACCAAAGGTTCTACCGATCCCGCGGCTCTGCCTCAACCCGGCTCATGCGGACCCAGACTACCGTCTTTCCGCTCGAAACGCGGATTGGCGATGTCGAACGTGTCATACCCACAATGGGGACAGGGCTGGATCAACGCGCCGCGCGTCATATGGGTCACCGTGTGACACTTTTCACAACGATAATCGGCGCTATCGCGCACGGTCTCGCCTACCTTCTCGCTCATTTTAACCTCATTCCACGGGTCGCATTTGGGCAACGTCCGCCCGCTTTTCGCGTTCCGCCGGGGCGTGTGTTTCGGCGTCCGGCTTTTGTATAATCCGGCATGGACAGGAATTTCACCGATATCGTTTCCGCGCTGAATCTTCCGGATTTCAAGCCCGGCTGGGTTTGGCTGGTGGGCGCGGGACCCGGCGATCCGGGGCTGATCACGCTCCTGGGATTGTCTGCGATCACACAGGCAGATTTCATTGTTTACGATGCCCTGGTCGAAGAAAGGCTGTTGGCGCTGGCCAAGCCCGGCGTGGGATTGATCTTCGCCGGCAAGCGTGCGGGCGTGCGCACCTGCCGCCAGGAAGACATCTCCGCCCTGCTCGCCGATCTGGCGCGCGAGGGCCATCGCGTCTTGCGCCTGAAAGGCGGCGACCCCTTCGTGTTTGGACGGGGCGGCGAAGAAGCGCAGGAACTGGCGCGGGGCGGCATTCCCTTCCGCGTGGTGCCCGGTATCACCGCGGGCATTGGCGGTCTCGCCTATGCCGGCATTCCACTCACCCATCGCGACACCAACGCGTCGGTCACGTTCCTGACCGGGCATGGCGCCGATGGCCAATTGCCGCCGCATGACTGGCAGGCCGTGGCGAAAGCATCCGCCACGCTTGTTTTCTACATGGCGCGCAAACAGGCCGGCCCCATCGCGCAGGCTCTGATGGCGGCGGGGCGAGCGGCAAACGAGCCGGTCGCGATTCTGGCCAACGCCACCCGCGCCGATCAGCAAACGATCATCACCGATCTGGCAGGGCTGACAGACGCGGCAGCACAGAGCCCGGCGATTGCCATCATCGTTGTGGGAAGAAATGTCCTCTTGCGCGAGGAACTGGATTGGCTGGCGCATGCGGCGCCTGCGCTCAATCCTTCCTGAGTTTCGCCAGCCGTGCGGGAAGCTCGGCCATGATCCGGCGCCGCTCCGCTTCACTCATCGACATCCATCCGCCGATCTCCGCCAGGGTGCGGCCGCAGCCCGAGCACACGCCCGCACCCGGCTCATACGTGCAAATTTTTACGCAAGGACTGTCCATGCCGCGATCTTCCATCACCAGCGGGACCGGATAAAGCCCGCAAAATCGGCCGGTTTTCTCAAAGGCCGGGAATGACCTTAACCGGGGTTTAACAGCGCTTTCGTAATGTTGGACCACCTGTCGGGAGCCGTCGCATGGCCAAAGCCCAATTCCACAAGAACCAGCGCGTCTATGTGCGGCCGGTCGGCACCTGGGCGCTGATCGAGCATGTGGTGCCGCATTGGGCCAAGGGCATCGATGAACCCATTCGCGTGCATTACGACGTCGGATTGGGCCGGGAATTTTCTGCCGAAGAATTGCAGAGCGAAGAACCAATGGCCGATATCGCTCTGGCCGACGGACCGCGATGGCGCGTGGTGCGGGCCCGCAACAAATGGCAGCCCGCAGAGGATTGCGCACGCCACCCCGTGCCGGGCACCTATCCTGTGGTCATTACGGGCGCGGCGGAATGGGGCGGCTGGCGCGTGCCGGGCGCCGAATATGATCTCAACCCGCAGAATATCGAAATGCAGGCGCGGCTGATCTCCAGCGCGCCGCAACTGGCGGCCTTCGCCAACAGTCTGGTGGAATGGGCGCGCCAGTCCGGCGAAGAAATGCCCACCACTTTGGTCGAATTGGCCCATAATGCGCAGGACATTCTCGCGCATGTGAAGGGTCAGGGCTGACACACCAGAGCGACGACCTGACGAAGATCCCGCGCCGTCTGTTTTGTCGCGGTCTTTGCCGGAAAAGCGCTACACACTTTTCCCGAAACCGCTCTAACCTCTGGATCGTCCGACAGAGGTTCCCATGCGCACCGAAGAACCCCGCACCATCCGTCTTGCCGATTATAAGGCGCCCGATTTCCGCATCCAGACGATCCATCTCGATTTCGCGCTCGATCCCGAGGCCACGCGGGTCAAAGCGAAATTGGCAATCATCCGCAAAAGCGCGGGCGCGCCGCTGGTGCTGCATGGAGAAGAATTGAAGCTTGTGTCCATCGCGGTCGATGGCCGCGCGTTGGACGGCAGTGAATACGTCCTCCATGCGAGATCCCTCACCATCGCGCAGGTGCCGGATCGCTTCGTGCTGGAAACCGAATGCGAGATCGCACCCGCCGCCAACACCGCGCTGGAAGGTCTCTACCAATCCGGCGGCATGTTCTGCACGCAATGCGAACCGGAAGGCTTTCGCCGCATCACTTGGTTTCTCGATCGCCCCGACAATCTTTCCGTCTTCACCGTACGGATCGAGGCGGCCAAAGAACAATATCCAGTGTTGCTGTCGAACGGAAACCGGACCGAAGCGGGCGATCTTCCTGGCGGTCGGCATTTCGCGGTCTGGCACGATCCCTTCCCCAAACCGTCCTACCTCTTCGCACTGGTGGCGGGCGATCTGGGTTCGATCCATGACCGTTTCACCACCATGTCGGGACGCGACGTTGCGCTCGCCATCTATGTCGAACATGGCAATGAGCCACGCGCGACCTATGCCATGGGCGCGCTCAAGCGAGCCATGACATGGGACGAAGAGGCCTATGGCCGCGAATATGATCTCGACATCTTCATGATCGTCGCGGTGTCGGCCTTCAATATGGGCGCGATGGAAAATAAGGGCCTCAACATCTTCAACGACAAGGTGCTGCTGGCCTCGCCCGAAACCGCGACCGATGACGATTACGCCCGCATCGAAAGCGTCGTCGCTCATGAATATTTCCACAATTGGACCGGCGACCGCATCACTTGCCGCGACTGGTTCCAGCTCTCCTTGAAGGAAGGCCTCACCGTTTTTCGTGACCAAAGCTTTTCCGGCGATATGCGCAGCCATGGCGTGCAGCGCATCCAGGATGTGCGCGCCCTGCGCGGGCGGCAATTCCAAGAGGATGCCGGGCCGCTCGCCCATCCCGTGCAGCCGCAAAGCTATATCGAGATCAACAATTTCTACACTGCGACGATCTACGAAAAAGGTTCCGAAGTCATCGGCATGCTGAAAACGCTGGTAGGACCGGACGGCTATCGCAAAGCGACTGATCTTTATTTCGCGCGCCATGACGGCGAGGCCGCGACGGTCGAGGATTGGGTGAAATGTTTTGAAGAGACCAGCGGCCGCGATCTATCGCAATTTCGCCTCTGGTACCGGCAAGCGGGCACCCCGCGCATCATGGCCGAAGACACCTATGACGCGAAAGCGCGCACCTATACGCTCACTTTGTCTCAAACGCTCGCCGCCACGCCCGGCCAGCCTGACAAATCGCCTTTGCATGTGCCGGTGCGCATCGGCTTTGTCGGCCGTAGTGGCGCCGCACTCAGGCTAACGCTCGAAGGCGAGAATGAAACCGGCCCCGAAAGTCGCGTGCTGGAATTGACCGGGGCCCGGCAGACTTTCGTCTTTGTCGACGTCGCGGAAAACCCGCTTCTGTCATTGGGGCGTGGCTTTTCGGCACCCGCACGGTTCGAAGTGCAGCAAAGCGCCAAGGACCGCGCGGTGTTGATGGGCCGCGACGGCGATGATTTCAATCGCTGGGAAGCGGGCCAAGCCCTGGCGGCGGAGATCATGCTGCAAGGCGGTAGCACAGATCGCGATTATGTCGAAGCGCTCGGCCCGGTGCTGGCCCATGCAGACAGTGACCCCGCCTTTGCCGCCCAGATGCTGGCGCCGCCGACCGAAAGCGAGATCGCGGCCAAACGCGCGCCCGCCGATCCGCAAGCCATTCACACGGCGCGCACCGCGCTCATCCGCGCGGTGGCGCATGCCCATGGCGCCCGGCTGGCGGATCTTTATGAGCATATGCGCGATGCGGGCGATTATAGCCCCGACGCGCAATCGGCGGGCCGCCGCGCCCTGCGCAACGCCTGCCTGCGCTACCTCACCGCCGCCGATGACGAAGCGGCGGCGGGATTGGCGGACGCGCATTACCGCACCGCGGACAATATGACCGACATGATCGCGGGACTGGCGTCTCTCACACGGATGGAAAGTCCGCTGCGCGACAAAGCTTTCACCCATTTCCATGACCGCTTTCGCAACGATCCGCTGGTGCTGGACAAATGGATGAGCCTGCAGGCAACGGCGCCCCTGCCCGACACGGTGGCGTCGGTGCGCGCGCTGATGAAGCATCCCGCCTTCGACATCAAGAACCCCAACCGGGTGCGCGCCCTGATCGGCGCTTTCAGCGCCAATCATTTGCGCTTTCACGATCAGTCCGGTGCGGGTTACCGGCTTCTGGGCGACGTGATCCGCACACTCGACCCCATGAATCCGCAAGTCTCCGCCCGCCTGGCGGGTGCGTTCGAAACATGGCGCCGTTACGATCCAACCCGTCAGGGCCTGATGCGCGCGGAACTGGAAACGATCCTGGCGCAGAAGGATCTGTCTCCCAATCTGTTTGAAGTTGCTTCCAAAATTCTTGGCTAACGCGCCGTTAACCAGTCGTTAACCGCGGTGGACAGCGAGTCACCGATTCGCGTACTCCTGGACCGAATCGGTGATTCGCGTTTTGGGGGCAGATCATGGCGCATCTTGGCGCCCTGAAGGGACCATGGGAGCTGGCAGGACGGACCCTGCCCCGCCGCGTCCTGCGCAATGTCCGTCTGATGGTGCCGATCTCGATCGCACTGATCTGCGGCAGCTTCGCGGCCGTGGCCCTGCTTTCCATGCGGCTCGACCGTGTTCATGCCATGGATCAGGCGGCACATTCCGAACAGCAACGCGCCGCCGATCTCGCTGTCGTCGCGGGCGCATCTTTAGACCGATTGGCGGCCGCCGGACTTGGCTTTGCACACAATCCCGGCACCCAGGCCGCAGACCCCGCCATCCGCAACATCGCTGTCTTCCAGGGCGGCGCGCCCAGAGCCGTCCTGAACGCGCAAAGCGCCTTGCCGCCACAGCCGAACGTCACCGGCTCCAGAAACCTGTTCCGCTTCGGACCGCAGGCAGGCCTGGCGCTGCGCGACGGCGACAGAATCGTGACCGTCTTGTTCGATCCCGCCGCCTTGGTTCCGCCAGCCTTGATGCGGAACGCCGAGCTGATCGCGAATGGCGCGCTCTTGGCAGGCGACCCGATGTCCGGCGATGGCATTCGGCAAGAACACACGGCCCCTGGCTGGCCGCTGATCGCCGCCACCCAATTGGATGACGAAGGGGCATTGGCCAGCTGGCGCGCGCTTCTACCCTTTTATCTTTTCGTCATTCTGGGACCCGCCGTCGCGGGCGGCTGGCTGGCGGCACTTTTCGTAGGCACCTTCGAACGTCACGAAAAAGCGGCGCATGCCATCCGCGCCCTGAAGACAACGCGCCCGGTCGAAGCCAGATTGATGGTGCGTCTGGCCAATGCCGAGCGCGCTTCGTTCGAGGCGGCCCGCTCCAAGGCGGAATTCATCGCGCATATGAGCCATGAACTGCGCACCCCGCTGAATGCCGTGATCGGATTTTCAGAAGTCATCGCGCAGGGTCTGTTTGGACCGCCCGGCCATTCCAAATATGTGGAATATGCGCATGACATCGCCGAAGCCGGGCGCGGCCTGCACACTCGCATCGGTGACATTCTGGAATTCGCCAATATCGAAGCCGGTCGCCATCCGCTTAAACCCGAATGGGTCGATCTGGCGGTGCTGGCATCCGCTTGTGTCGAAGAACATAAGGGCCGCGCTTTCTCGCGCCGCATCCAGCTCGATACCGGCTCGATGACGTCCGCCCCGGTCAAGGCCGATCCCCTGGCGGTGCGCCGTATCCTCTCCAATCTGATTTCAAACGCCCTCGCCTATACCAAAGAGGGGGGCGTGGTTCTGGTCGATGTCCGTGCCGAGGAAGGCGCAGGCGTCGCCCTGGTGCGCGACAGCGGCGCCGGCTTTTCGCGCGAAGAACGCGCCCGCGCCGGCCGGCCCTTTCAACGCTTCGATCGCACCGGCCATGTCACAGGGGCCGGGCTTGGCCTTGCCATCGCGATGGAGCTTGCCCGCCGCATGGATGGCGCGATGCGGCTTTCCTCCCTGCCCGGCGATGGCAGCGTGATGGAATTGCGCCTGCCGAACGCACGAACGGATGTTTAAGGCTCGGCGTTCCGCCGGACACTTCGCCGCCACCAGGGCCCCGCACGACGCGCCCGGATACGTTCGGCAACGTCCTTGCGCTGGGCCGGTGTCAGCGTGTCGATCACATCGCGTTGCAACGATATAGCCTCTTCTTCCAGCGCGGCATCGGCGGCGCGCACACCGTCCAACGCCCGCCCGAAATCGGCGGCGGCATAGTCGGGCGCTTCCAGAACCCGCAACGCTTCCGAACGCGCGTGACGCGAAGCCCGGCGGCGGTCGCGCATGGCGACACCATGCTCAGCCACCAGATCGAGAATTTTCTCGCGCTGCCCTTGCGGCAACCCGCGCGCGATCTGGCCCGGCGCCATCACGCCCGGCCCCGCGAAGAAACGCCCGCCGCTACGGCCGATCCCGATCGCGATCAAAGCGATCAATCCCACATTCAGACACAGCGACAAAACCAGAAGGATGGTGCGGGCGCGCGAAGGCGTTGCATCGGCCATTTAGAGATCCTCCTGCGGCTGGTCTGACGACACCAAATTGAAAGCGACCGGCTGCTCTAGCGAGAAAGCGATATCGTCCTCGTCCATCGCGAACGGGAGCGCCGTTCCCAAACCGATCCCCACAAGAAGCGCCGCTGCGAAGGCCGCGACGGGCGCCCATGCCGGGACACCCGGCCAGACCAGGTCGGCGAAACGGCGCAAGCCCGCTCTCCAGGCTGCCCGCCAGCCTTGCGGCCGCGCCTCTGCCCAAGCGTCATAGGCCGCCAGCAACGCCGCTTCGAATCCGGGCGGCGTCGCAGCGGGCGGCAGACGCCGGACCGCACGGTCGGTGAAATCCTGATCGGAAATGCCGTTGTTCATGATCGGTCTCCCGCAAAATCCTTCAGATGCGCCAGCCGCGTTCGCAAGGTCCGGCGGCCGCGCGCCAGAAGCGATTCCAAGGCTTCAACGGAGATCCCCATGATCTCCGCCGCTTCGATATTGCCGCGCTCCTGGAAATGGCAGAGCAGGATCGCGGCCTTCTGCCGTTCCGGCAGGCCATCCAAGGCGTGTGCGATTTCGCCGGCGCGGATGCTTTCGTCCAGCCCCGTATCCGGGGGCGGCGTGTCGTCGGCCACGTCGGAGGCCGCCTCCAAGGGCTGGGTGGCCCGGCGGCGGAGCCGGTCGTAGCATTGGTTCAGCATCACCCGGTACAGCCAGGTCTCGAATTTCGCCTGCCCGGGCTGCCAGCGCGCGGCATGGGTCCAGAGGCGCAGAAAAACCTCCTGCACCGCATCCTCGGCCTCGCCGCCGACCATCCGGCGCGCCACGGTCAGCAATTTCGGCGCATGGCGCGCGATCAGGCGCGCGGCGGCGGCGCGGTCGCCCCGCCCGGCTTTGGCAACGTCTTCGGCATCGGGATCGTGCATGCGGGACCGCTTGAACGCGGGGCACCCTCCGGTTCCGTCGCAGAGGAGCTTCCTCCCGCCAGGCTGTCAATCTCAGCCGATCAAAGCGAGAGAATGTGCCGTGCCGCCAGCCGCCCGGCCCGGCCCGAAATGGCCGGCAAGGGCTCGGCATCCTCGCCCGCCAGGACCAGCCCCTTGATCGGCGTCATCACCCGCTCGGATGGCGGCGACAAAAGATCCGCAAGCTTGGCGCGCTGCGGCCGGACCCGAATCTCAAATCCCGTCAGGGCCGCCGCCACACCGGGCAGACTGCGCGACAGCATGAACACCGCCTGCGCCACCAATCGCGCGCGCTGCTCTGCATCGAGAACAGCAGGAACCGGACGCGCGATGACCGCAATCCGGTCGGGCGCCAGCATCACCCATTCCATCGGCAAGGCCTCGGCGATGCGTCCCGCGCGCGCGGCTTCATGCGCATCGGCGAAGGCGCCGGACGGCAGATCCAAAACATGCCGCGCCGGTTCCAACACGAAATCCGTTCCCAGCCGCAGCAATAGTTGTGCTTCGCCGATCGCAGGCGCCGGATGCGTAAGCCCCGCCAAGGAGAGCGTGTCCCAGCGCGGCAAGGTGGAGACGACATGGTCGGCTTCGATCTGCGATCCATCCGCCAGGGTGACGCCGGTCACCGCACCGGATCGCGAGTGGATGCCGGTCACCCGCATCCCGGTGCGCAGTTGCGCTAGCCCCAAGGCGCGCGTCAGCGCGGACACCAGCGTGCCGGGACGCGCGATCGTGGCGGCTTCCTGCAGTCCGGCGGTTTCCTGCGCCGCGCGCCAGATCAGCGCAAGCGCCGATCCCGGCTCGCTGACCGAAAATCCGCCCGCGCTTGCATCCCACAACAGCGCCGCCAAAAGCGCGGGCGTCTCGAAGCGCGCACCGAGATAGGCATCGGCGCCGGAAAGACAAAGCCGCTGAAAGCCGTGCCGCGCGCCCGCACTCCAGGGCGTATCCGGCGTGGCGGCATCGGGCGCTGTCCACCACCAACGGCGGAGCCGACGCGCTTCCACCGTCAGTTGGCGGCGATAGACCGGCCACGCCAAGGCATCTGCATCGCTGAATTTGGCCAGTGCGGCACTGGCGGCATGCAGATCGCGCCCCAGAAGAAGCGGCTGTTGGCCGCCGACAGCGATAGGAAGATCGCGCGCCGAGAAGCTGAGCCCCAGCGCCGCCAGCCGCAGCTCCGTCACCATCCGGGGATCGAGCGCGACCAGGGCTTCGCAGGGCTCCGGCGGCGCGTTGGCCGCCTCCAACACCAAGGTGTGCAGACCACCACGCGCCAGATAGGCGGCCGCGGACAAGCCGCCCGTTCCCGCGCCAATCACAAGGGCCGCAGCGCGCTCGCTCATGGTGCGCCATCCGCCATCAAAGCCGCCGCCGCCGCAAATCCCGCCGCGCCCGTGCCCAGAGGGCCCGCCTGAGCCGAGCGACCGCCCAGGTAAAAGCTTTTGAGCGCGGTGCGCGGACCGGGACGCAGGCCCAGCATCTGATCGGGCGCCAAGGCACCGCCATCCAGATCGCCGCCGGTCGCCGCCAAGCCATCCTCTATGTCCGGCGGCGCGACGATCTTCACCGCCGCCACGGTGGCAAGCGTTCCGGGCATCGCCTTTTCGATCCGCGCCAGAGCATGAGCCGCCAGCTTTGTGCGGCGTTCTTGCGTCCAGCCGCCATCGAACAGGCGAAAAGGAATCGCGCTCAAAGTGACGGTGGCGGTGGCGGCACCTTCCGGCGCCAGACCGGAATCGCGCCGGGAAACCGGATCGAGCAGAAGCGGCGGCTGGTGCGGCATGCGGCCATGGCGAAACGCACTTCTGGCGTCATCGCTTCCCGCCAGGAACAAAGGCGCTTCATTGCGCAGCGGCCGGCGCAGCGCCAGAAGCAGACGCGCCGTCGCGCCGGTCATGCGCCAGTTCCGCGCCTCTTCCGGCATCTGTCCCGGCAAAGCGGCGCGGGGAAACAGCGCGAGAAAGCTTTGGCGCAAATCCAGGGTCGAGATCACGGCGTTCGCCATGATGCGGCTGCCGTCCGCCAGCGCGACGCCCGCGGCGCGGCCTTCGGCAATCACCACTTCAGCCACTTCCCGGCCCAACCGGATTTCCACGCCCGCCGCTTCGGCGGCTTCGATGAAATTGTCCGCCAGCGCGCCCAGACCGCCCGATACCGCCTCGTCGCGCGGCAAGGACAGCAAAGCCAGTGCGCTGCCCGACAGACCGGGATCGAGCGCACGCCCGGCCAGCGCCACCTCGCGCAATGCCGGCCAGGCGGAAAGCTCTGCCGTTGCGAGATCCTCACCCGGCCAGGGCTCGTCGGGCGGCGCCAGCCAGCGCGCCAGCGCGCCCGATTGCGGCTTTTCCATCGCCTGGGCGAAAGCGCGGGTCAGCGCGGCGTCCCGGATCGCCCGCAAGGGACCCGGCAACGCATCCGCAGCGCGCAGACGAAGGCCCATCGCGCGCGCAATCGCCGCCGGCACTTCGGCGACGGCGTCGGCATAGAGCGACGCGAAATGACCGGGATGAAATTCCAAGGTGACGAGGCGGCCGCCCGCGCGCGGTGCGCGCTCCAGCACGACCACTTTCATGCCGGCATTGGCCAGCGTGGCGGCGGCGGTGAGTCCGTCCGCGCCTGCGCCGATAATCGCCGCGTCGTACCGCAAACCTTTATCCTGCTGGAAATCCTTCGGGACGCGCAGGATACGCGCATGCGAAAAGGGCGGAAACTATATGTTTCCGCCCTTGGTTAATTCTCGCGAGGTTAATGCGTTAAGCGATCAGACGACGCCGCGCTTGTGTTCGCCGACCACGACGCGGCCGGGATTGAAAGCGCGCTTGAAGACTTCGAGCGCCTTGCGGGGCTCGGCGTCGCCGCACATGAACACGTCGAACGCGGCATAACCCTTTTCCGGCCAGGTGTGGACAGAGATATGGCTTTCCGCCAACACCGCCACGCCGGAGATTCCGCCGCCTTCTTCGAAGGTGTGCAGATGAATGTGGAGAAGAGTCGCTTTCGCTTCCTTCACCGCATCGATCAACGCCGCTTCGATACGATCACGCTCATTCAGGCCTTCGGCTTCCCAAAGGTCGATGATGAGATGGCTGCCCGCATAGGAGAGGCCATTCTTCGTGATGAAATGATCTTTTTGGTCGTCATTCGAAGGAACAACGACAGGAACGGGCCTCGCAGTTGCGCGGACGCGAGGCGTCCTTGCTTCTTTGTTCGCCGCCACCAGATTAAGTCGAGCCATTCAAGCACCTACCCGTCTTGGAGTTGACACCTGCGCCTTGGCCTTTTGGACTTCCGGACGCGCCTTAAAGAAGAAAGCGACGCACGGGGGTCACCCGGTCGCCGCTTTGTCCCGCTTTTCTTCTCGCGGGGTCGAACGGGAAATAGGGCTTACCGGCCCCCCATGCAAGAAAAAATTTCCCCCAGCG